>DATCCC010000001.1:0-66131 GCA_036511495.1 Acidimicrobiales bacterium
GGCCTCGTGCGCCGGTCTCACCGCCGCTTCGGGTGTGGTGAGCGTGAGGAGTTGCACCTTCGCGGGCCTCGTGGGCACGAACTACACCCTCAGCGCCAGCGCGACCGGCCTCACCACCGCCACGAGTTCGAGCTTCTCGCCAACTTCTTCTGGCGGCACTCAACTGGTCTTCACCACCCAGCCGGTGGGGGGCACGCACGGCGCGACGATGTCCTCCGTGGCTGTGTCCGTCGAGAACGCGTCTGGAACGGTTATCACGACATCTACGGCGTCGATAACGATCGCTCTCGGCTCCGGCTCTGGGAGGCTCTCAGGTACATTGACGCTCAACGCGGTCAATGGCGTCGCGACCTTCTCTGGTCTCTCCATTAGTCGTAGTGGTTCGGGCGACACCCTCGTAGTCACCTCGAGCGGCCTCACCTCGGCGACGAGCACGGCCTTCACGGAGTTGTGATGAGCACGCGCACTTCGTCAACGTCATCGACTCGCGCCGAGAGGGGCGTTCCTAAAGGGAGGGGATCACAAAACCAAGGGGCCGGCGACGAGAACGGCAGCGTGCTCGTGTTGGCGCTGCTCTTCCTAGTGGCGATAAGTCTGATCCTCGCCGCACTTGCGTCATGGGTGACCAACGACTTGAATAATTCGTCAAAATTCAGCTCAGCTCGCTCTCTCCAGTTCGCCGCCAACAGCGCGACCGAGTTAGCGATCCAGAGCATTCGCTACACCCCACTCTTGTCAGCCGGTCAAACGCTGAACGCGAGCCCACCGACGCCCTGCTGGGGGAGTGGACCACCGTCTCAACTCACCGGTTCCAACAGCATTGACGGTGTGGGTATCGAAGTGTGGTGCAGTACTGTTTGGGCTCCCTCGAGCGCTAGCACGCGGGTGGTGACGTTTTCGGCGTGCCTTAGTGGCGTCCTTGCCTCGACGTGCGCGATCAATCCCACGCTCGCCGCTGTCGTGGCCTTCGACGACTATCCACCCGGCGTGAGCACGCCCAACCCCGGCGTGTGCGCCGTCTACTGCGGAACCGGCCTCACCGTCGAAAGTTGGCTGTGGGCGCCGCAAACTCCGACGGTCACGAGCATTAATCCCCCGTCGGGCGCGGTCGTTAGCACCACGACGATAACGCTCACTGGTTCAGGCTTCGTTAACGGGACCACGGTGAACTTCGTCGAAGAGAGTGGCCGCACGCCGAGTTCGGCCAACGTCGTTCTTGCAGCCTCCAGCGTCGTTGTCGCTGGACCTACGATCATTTCAGCCGTCGTGCCAACGGTGACTTCAGGTGCGTCGTACTTTGTCACGGTCACCACGCCCTCGGGCACCAGCGCCTTCGGCCCGATCTTCACGTATTCCTAGACACGCGTCGTTTCGAGCCCGTTGATTCGACGGCGAGGACGTCGCGTGACTCGTCATCACTACGAATCGATGATTCATATGGACTTAATGCGAGTGCGTTGCCGTGAGTTGTTGAATAATTGCGAATCTCGCAAGACTGCGTAGTTTTCTCGATACCTATAGTTCGTTCGCTGGTTGCAGTCGAGAGTGTTTCCGAATGTCGGTGAACCTATGAACGAAAGGGAGCAACAGTGTTTAGTTCTTACCGTAATATCATGGCCCGCAAGGCCGCTGGAGAGATGGACGAGACTGGGTTCACTTTGATAGAACTCCTCATCGTTATCGTCGTCCTCGGTATTCTCGCGGGTGTAGTTATCTTTGCCCTTGGTGGGGTAACTGGTCAAAGTGCCATCGCGTCTTGTAAGGCGGATGGTGCAACTCTCACGACCGCGATGGCCGCGTACAACGCCCAGAACGGTGCGAACCCGCAAGCGGACTCTGATCTCGTGGGTAACGGAGTTCAGTCATGGCCGTCCAACTTCGGTCACTACGCCTTCGGGTTGGTGAGCGGTGTGTTGTACGTGGAAACTGGCCAGACCACCGCCATCGCCACGGCATGGTCGGCAAGTCCGACCGCCTCTGGAGCAGGCGTCGCTGCGTACACTGGCGTATCCAGTTGCAGCTCGGTTTTGTAAGTAAGAATCTAGTTTGACTTAGGTCGAAGCGCCCAGCATCCGTGCTGGGCGCTTCGACTTTCCCCCGTAGAAGAGGTCTTCTGATGAGCAGTGAACAGCTTGGAGCGATTGAGCCTCTTCTCGAGATTCTTTGGGAGAAGAGCGGAAGCGACCTCCTTCTTATCGGCGCTTCGACGCCCAGAATCCGTATCAACGGTCAACTCGTTCCAATTGAAAATGCGGCGGAACTTACGGGGAATGAAATCGACGACATGGTTCAACCTCTCCTGAGTCCTGACCAACGTCTTCAGTTCAAAGAGCAGATGGACGTCGACTTCGCTTTTTCGTGGCTGGACCGAGCGAGACTTCGTGGGAGTGTCTTCACTCAAAAGGGACAGACCGCTCTCGCACTAAGGATCATTCCAACGAAGATTCCGAGTTTTGAGGATCTGGGGCTGCCGGCGGGGGTGGACTGGATTGCCGAACAGACTCGAGGATTTGTGCTCGTCACTGGCCCGACGGGATCGGGCAAGTCAACAACACTGGCTTCCATCATCGACCGCATGAACGCAACGCGAGCGTCGCACATTCTCACCATCGAAGACCCCGTCGAGTACGTGCATCAACACAAAATGTCCGCCGTTACGCAACGCGAAATAGGCCAGGACAGTCCCTCCTTCGAGCGCGCGCTTCGTTCAGCACTACGTGAAGACCCCGACGTCCTGCTCGTGGGTGAGATGCGCGATATCGATTCGATTCAAATCGCACTGACGATGGCCGAGACGGGCCACTTAGTCTTTGGCACGTTGCACACCAACGACGCACCCCAAGCCGTCGACCGAATTATTGACGTGTTCCCCGCCGCTCGCCAGGAACAGACGAGAGTCCAACTGGCGGCGTCGCTCACGGCGATAATCGCGCAGCGCTTGGTGCCAAAAATCGGCGGCGGAATGGTCGCGGCCTTTGAGATCCTCATCGCCACGAACGCGGTGAGGAACTTGATTCGAGAAGGTCGCTCCAATCAACTACAGAACGTGATGATGACGAACAGCAGAGAGGGAATGCAGACCCTGGAGAACAGTCTCGGCAAACTCGTGGCCGACGGCATCGTCAGTGCCGACGACGCGATGAAGGTGGCGGTTCATCCGAAGGAGCTGTCGCGCATATTGGCCCAGTCCGGTGTCGCCACGGCCAAGGACTGAGCAGAGGTGCGCACCAATCAGGGCCCAAATCTTCCTTACTCCGTTGTCGCGGGCGTCGCGCCTACCAGTTCGGGCTGGCTCGTAGCGAGCGCGAAACTACGCGGCGCCACCTTCGCCCCGGAAGAAGCGCTGCTCTGTGATTCATTTCGACAGGTGCTTGACGTGCGACCGTCGTACACCATCATCGTGGTGAATGTGCCCATTGGCTACCTCGACGATCTTGACACCGGCCAACGGTCGTGTGACCGCGAAGCACAGGCGATTCTTGGTGACCACTCGTCAGTCGTGCGCGACGCGCCGACGCGCTCGTCGCTCCTCGTGGATGCAAACGACGGCGACTTTCTCTTCGAGCGCTACCGCGAAGTAGCGCTAGAGATTTCTCCTTCGAATCAAAGAGTGGTCTACGAAGGCAATCCCGAGTTGAGTTTCTACCAATTGAACGGTGATGAATCGTTGCGATGGTCCGGTGACAGCGACGAGGGTCGTATCGAACGTCGTGCGGTGTTAGAGCTGAAGATTCCCGGCGTGAGGAGAGTCCTCGACGCGGATATGGCCGAAATCACTCAGAGTGAACTCCACGACGTGGCGGCACTCCTCTGGACGGCGCGCCGAGTCTTTGGCCACAGCGCCACTCGTCTACCAACCGACGGCGAATGGGACAGCGAAGGACTGCGAATGGAGCTGGTGATGTGATCAGCGCTAACGCTGGTATCGCGAAGTTGTTAAAAGCGTCCAAAGGGCGCGAGCAGTTCGGGCCCCGCGTAGATGGCGACCGCGGCACCCAGCGCTAAAAAGACGCCGTAGGGAATCTGTTGCTGGCGACTCATTCGTTTCGTAACGATGAGGCCAACACCCACTAGGGCACCGATGACGTTGGCGGTGAAGAAGCCCAGTAGTACGTAACGAATGCCGAGCCACCCGAGCGCGAGACCGAGCACGAGGGCGAGCCGCACGTCGCCGAATCCGAGTAAGCGTGGACTCGCGAAATTGAGGACGAAGAAGACAACCCACCAACCGAGCGCGTATAGCGCCGCCGTACCAAGGCGGTCCCACTGGCCGGTGACCGCGGCGGCGAGGATGAGCAGACCGCCAACCATGAACAACGTTGGATAGACGATTCTTTTAGGAAGAACGAGATGCTCCGCGTCGATGAACGCGAGCGCGAGCAAGCTGGCGAGGAACACGAGAATCGCTGGCAGAGCCCAATTGAAACCGAGTCGGGCCGCCGCCCCGGCGAAGAGTGCGCCACCGGCGAGTTCGATCAAGGGATAGCGAATGGCTATTGGCGAGTGACAGTTGCGGCAGCGTCCCTTGAGAATCAGCCACGACACGACGGGGATGTTGTCTCTCTCTTGTATCGCCGCCGAGCACGTGGGGCACCTCGATCGCGGCGACACGATCGACTCATGGCGCGGGACGCGATAGATAACGACGTTCAAGAAGGACCCTACGGCTAGTCCGAACAGCGCGCAGACGCCGATCAACGCCGCTAACAAGAGTGCTCGATTCGTACGTCGCGGCGAGGTCTCACGCGACGTGAACCCAGTTGGTGGGAGTAGTGCTCATCTGAAAGGAGTCTGCCTCGCTCGAAGTACGACGGGTCTAATGGTTGAACTTTACTTGGACGTCCATCAGGCGGCGGCACTCGCGCTACGCGAAAATGTAGTGGCCGTCTATACGATTTCTGCGACTGATTCGTCGCCGATCTCGTGGCCAACGTTAATTCATTATTAAATTTAATTCGTCATAGTGATGACGACGCACGTCGTTCCAACACGCGAAGTTGCCACAGTTTCGTGAAACGTGTCAGTTAGGATTCAAGTTATTAGGACTCGTGTTAAATCGTGAAAGAGGAAGATCCGTGGTGATCTCAACTGGTCGCCGATACCGATATGGTGCGAGTTTTTTGGACCGCGAATCGGGCGTGCGCTTTTACGGCCATCATCCTTTAGAACGGCCCGACCTGTGGAAGCGCTACCTCGACGGCGCCGAGGGACAGTACCGTCACCGCGGCTTTGAAGGTGCGCTGCAGCGTAAAAAGCTCGAATTAGCGAACGACATTCCACTCTTCGTCGTTGGCATGGACCCCGAAGGAAAAATGGTCGCCGGCGTGCGCTTTCACGGCCCATTAGAAGGTAGTCACCTCTCGGCCGTCATCGGCGAGATGGCGGCCTCACCCGACATCGAAGAGATTGTCAACCTCATGGACCGTGGTGCTCGTTACGGGGTCATTGAGGTAAAGGGCGCGTGGTCCAACGGCAAGGGCGTTACCGGACACCGACTCCTACCAGCAATATGTCGTTCGGCCCTCTACGCGATGAACTGGCTCGGCGCCGAACACATCATCGCCGCCATCTCGGACACCCTGTTGCCCTTCAGCGACGCCTCCGGTGGTCGTCAGATCGGCAACACTCCCGTACCGTTCCCCGACGACCGATACAAGACGGTCGCGGTGTGGTGGAAACGTTCCCAGGTACAAGAGCTCAGTACCGACGAGACCCTCAAGGCCATGCGGATCGAAATCGAAGATCTACAGCGCGCTCCGGTGTTGATCGACGCGGGGCCGGTCGACGCAGTGTCGACTCAGACACTTGCGTGGCGTCCACTCGTGCTCGACGTGAGCGCGAGAGTGCAACGTGAGGTCTTGCGCGTGTTGCGCGAAGACCCTTCGCTCCAGTTCTTTGATCGCTTCGAAGAGCAACGAGATGAACTCCGTGGTATTCGTCCGACGCCCGCTGCGTCAATCCTCGAAGAAGGGCAACGATGGGTGTACTACCCGTGGCGTCGAGCCGTCGTGCGCCTCTTGGCCCCACGTGCCTTTACGACGCTGCGCCTTGATCGCAACCGCAACAAGATAACGCGCGCCGAACAGGCGTCCCAACGCGCACTGCGAATCGGCATCGTGGGCCAAAGCGCCGGTCACGTCGTCGCCCACGTGCTCGCGATGGAGGGTCTGGCGGGCGAACTCCGCTTGGCCGACTTCGACACCATTTCGTTGTCCAATCTCAATCGCATTCCCGCCTCCGTGCTGGAGTTGGGCGTCAACAAAGCGGTGGCGGCGGCTCGAAGGATCGGCGAGATTGACCCGTACCTCCGCGTGGAGGTTCTCACCGAGGGAGTCCAACCGGACAATCTCGAAGCATTCCTCGACGGCCTGGACTTAGTCATCGAAGAGTGTGACTCACTCGATATGAAACTTCTCGTACGAGAGGCCGCGCGAGCTCGACGGATACCGGTGTTGATGGAGACGAGCGACCAAGGCGTACTGGACGTCGAGCGCTACGACCTTGATCCGGATCTCCCACTCTTTCACGGTCTCGTGGCGGGACTGACGTCTTCAATGTTGGCGGGCCTAACGACGGAGCAGAAGGCGCCCTACGTGTTGCGCATCCTTGGCGCGCGCGACGTGTCGTCGCGCGGGGCCGCCTCGCTTTTGGAGATCGGCCAGACCATCACCGGATGGCCGCAGTTGGCGAGCGAAGTAACACTGGGCGCCGCCGCGGTGGCCGCCGCCGTGCGCCGGTTCGGCTCGGACGGGGATCTCCCTTCGGGGCGAGTCAACTTCGACGTCGAAGAAGTGCTCGCCGGTCTTCGACCGGTCGACGTGCCCGTCGACGCGGAAGTTCATTTCTCCTCACCCGCGCCGACGGATCCACCGCTGCAATCGGACGACCCTATTGAACTGATCGTCGACGCGGCCCGGCGTGCGCCCTCGGGTGGCAACGTGCAGCCGTGGCGATTCGAGGCTGAGGGTGATGAGATTCGCTTCTATATTCGACCTGAGCGCACGTCAATGATGGACGTGCAGTTTCGCGCCAGTTACGTCGCCATTGGCGCGGCGCTCTTTAACGCGCGCGTCGCCGCGTCGGCGTTGAACCGTCTGGGCACGATTCGACTGTTTCCCGACGCTGAGTCCAGCGAACACGTCGCCACCATGAAACTCGGCGAAGCGATGGATTTCGAGATTGCCCCGCTCTACGATCACGTGCAAACGCGCACGACGAATCGGCGGATGGGGAGCGCGCCGGAAGTTCCCGAGCACGCCGTGCGCATGCTGACGCGTGGCGTGGAACAAGAGGGCGCGCGCCTGCATTTCGTGACCGAGCCCGAACTGATCAGTGATTTTGCGGAGTTGCTCGCGGACTGCGATCGGATGCGATTTCTTTTGCCCGACGTCCATCGCGAGATGATCGGCGAGCTTCGCTGGCCCGGACGTGACGCCCTCGAAGAGGGGCTCGACGTTCGCACCCTCGAGATGGGTCCAGCCGAGTTCGCCGCGGTGGAGCTCCTCGGCCGTTCCGACGTGATGGGCCATTTGAGCGAGTGGCGCGCGGGTCAGGCCCTCGGCGCGCGCACGCGCGCCGCGGTGCGATCGAGTTCCGCTCTGGCGGCGGTCACGGTTCCTCGCGGTGAACCGACCTGGTACGTGCGCGGCGGCAGCGCCGTTGAGCGATTCTGGCTCGATACGGAGAGGCTCGGTTTGGCCGTACAGCCGGTATCGCCACTGTTCGTGTACGCGAACGGAGAAGAGGACCTGCGCCGTCTCGGTGGCGAGCGGCACCTCGACGAGATGTTTGAGATGTCGGAGAGGTTCAACCACCTCTTAGAGCTCAACGACGGCGAGGCCGTGGCGTTGTTAGTACGCGTCTTTGACGCGCCGCGCCCGAGCGTGCGCAGTATTCGACTGCCCTTAGAAGACGTCCTACGTCGCAAACGTGACCCCGCGGATCTCGTGACGCCGGGGCCGTGACGGATAGCCGAAGGAACGCCGTTTCGCGCCAAATCGTGTGCGAGACTGAGAAATGTTGGTTACTTCTCTAGGGGTGGGCGCTGCGTGGGATTTCCTAGAAGGACGAGACGACGTTCGTCGAAAAGGGATAAACCGTGGCAAATCTGAATGATTCAGGTCGGACGAAGACGAGCGACGAAACACGTCAATTAGTCGAATCAATTCAAAACGGCGTTTTTGGAATGGAAATCGTGGCGGTGGTAGAGCACGACGACGCGATGCTCACTGAGTTCCAGCACTACCCGATGGTCGCTGATGGTGGCGAAGTGGCGTACGACGTCCTCCGTGATCGCGTTGCCGCGCAACTCGCGGGTGCGTCGGATATCGGTTCCTTTTCTTGCGAGGTGTCTGGCGTGGAGTGGAGCGTGCTCGTCGAAGCCATCAAGGGTCCCGAAGACAGTGTCTTGGCTCTTCTGTTCGTTGCTCGTCGCGGCGTGAGCTGGAGCGACCATGAACGATTCTTGATCAGTTCGATCGCGAGTCTTGTTGGCCAGGTCGAAACGCTGGCTCGTCGCGAGAGCAGCTTGTTGCACCAGCAGCGTCTCGATGATCTCGTTGGAATGGTGGCGAATCGCCTCATGTCGGCGTCGTCGTTGACGCGACGAGAGGTTCTGCGATGGACGACCCAGGTGCTGGCCGAGTTTCTCGATGCCGACGTCGCCTTTCTTCGAAGCAACGATCTCGAGAGGGGGCTAAGCATTCTCGAGGCGGAGTGGCCCACGCGCGAGAACGTGCCCGATCCCGATCCACTCGGCGCCGTTCCCTTTGATAGTGATCCGATCTTCTCGATCACGAGGGACCTCAAGGAGCCTTACTACTTGGGCGGAGAAGAACCTCCCGACAAGTACCAAGAGCGAGTCGAAAAGGCGTCCGGGGTGAAACTCGTCAACGGCGCCGGCGTTCCACTGCTCCAAGGTGAGGCCACGTGGGGCGTATTGGCGTTCTTGCACTTTCATCTCCATAAGTGGATACCCGAGGAGATGAACGCGCTCCAAGCCATCGCCTCGATGCTCATGCAACTAGAGGCTCGAATCGACGCCGAAGATCAGACCGAATACAACGCTCACCACGACGACCTCACGGGACTGCCGAACCGGCGCGCGTTAATTCGTGAGTTGAAGACGCGCTTGGATCACGGTCGCGCTACCGCGGTGCTGGTGGTCGACCTCGACCGGTTCAAGGTGATGAACGACTTCTTGGGACACGCCAGCGGTGACAAGTTACTCGTGACCCTCGCTGAAGGAATTCGTCGGAGCCTTTCGGCGAACGACTTTGCGGCACGCCTCGGGGGCGACGAGTTCGTCTTTCTCATCGACAATGTTAAAGGTGAATCCCAAGTACTCGAGAGCGCGGAAAAGATTCTCGAGATAATCTCCGTCCCGGTCGAAATAGGTGGCCAACGAATCAGTCACACCGCCAGTGTTGGCATCGCCCTAACCGGCACCGATGTGGTGAATGGACTCGACCTGCTGGGCTACGCCGACGTCGCGATGTACGCGGCGAAATCGCAGGGCCGCAACCAAGCGGTCGTGTTCGACGAACAACTGCGCGAAGTGGTCAACGAGCGGTTCCGCATGGAGCTCACCCTTCAAAAAGGAATCGAGAACGAAGAGCTGCGCTTGCACTTCCAACCAGAGGTCGACCTCAACTCCGGGCGCATTCTCGCCGTCGAGGCCCTCGTTCGCTGGGAACACCCAACCAGAGGACTGCTGGTGGCCTCGGACTTCATCCGAGTCGCCGAAGAGACGGGGCTCGTGGTCGAGATTGGCCGCTGGGTCTTCGCTGAAGCGTGCCGCCAGCTCTCGCAGTGGCAGCTCGAATACGCTGAGATGCCTCTCAAGGTGCGCGTCAATATGTCACCGGCTGAATTCATGACCCCCGACCTCGTGGAGTACGTCGAAGACTGCATGAAGGCGAACAACATCAAGGGAGAGCGTCTGTGCATCGAGATCACCGAACACGTGGTCCTGCACGAACCAAAGAGGACCGCGCACATGCTCGAAGGATTTCAGAAGTTGGGCATTGAGATTGCCATCGACGACTTCGGGACTGGATTTGCTTCGATGACCGAGCTGAAGAATCTGCCGGTGAATCTCCTCAAGTTGGATATGAGCTTCGTGAGCGGCATCACGACCGATCCCTACGACTGCGCCATCACCGAGTCGATAATTCGACTCGGTGACGCTCTTCACTTAAAAGTCGTCGCCGAGGGGATCGAGTCGAGTCCGATCATTGACAAGCTCCTCGAACTCGGCTGCTATCGGGGTCAGGGTTACTACATCGCCCGGCCGATGTCGGCTGACGACTTGGCGCCAATGTTGCGTAGCGGCTTCGTGCCTCTCGCCTCGATTCGCTCACAAAGTGAGTTCGAACCAGTGCCCGCGGAAAGACGTTGATGACCTCACTGAACGGTGCGGCACCTCGTAACGAGGAAATCGTAACCAAAGACTACGAACCATGGCTCTTCCAGACCATGCTCGATGAACTCACCAATAACGAGTTGGGTATCGGATTCGTGTATTCGTTGCTCGAACTCGTGGCGAAGCGCTATGGCCTTCGCGACGTCACCGTCACGCTGGTGCACGACACGACGGGCGTGCAGTCGTTTTGCTTGGGCCAGAAGAACGTGGACCCCGACATCATGGCCCACCACGGAAGTTTGGCGGGGCTCTACTGTGATCCCGACGTGGTCCCGGAGAACGAGCGAGACGCTATCCGTACCGCGTGTCAACTCTCACTCTCCTTGCATCTCGCGCGCTACAGTTCGGCCCGCGATCCACTGACGAACCTCGCCAATCGCAGAAGTTTCGACTCCACACTAGAGACGGCGGCCGCGCGCAGTTCTCGCTACGGATGGCCCTTCACGTTGGTGCTGGCCGACCTCAATGATTTCAAAGCCGTCAATGACCGGGTGGGGCACGCGCGCGGGGATGATCTGCTGCGTCGATTCGGCTTCGCCCTACGCAGTTCTGTTCGAAAGGGCGACGCGGCCGCAAGAATTGGTGGCGACGAGTTCGCGGTGATTCTCAGTAACGCCGAGGGCCACGAAGTGACGGGGTTCCTCGATCGTTTACGTTCTATCCTCGCGGCGGCTGGTAACGTTATCGAGTTTTCCGTCGGCACCGCGAGTTCTCCTCGTGATTCGGTCGATCCGGCGGAACTCTTTCGAATTGCCGACGCGCGTCTCTACGCGAAGAAGGGAATAAGCCTCGAATGATGTCCATCACTGAAGAGGATTTTGAACTCGAGTTGCGATCCCTTCCCGGAGTGCTGAACGTTGGCATGAGTTACGGCGACAGTGGCGAGGTCGAGATGGTGAAGTTGGTGATTCTCGGCCAGAACCCCGGACCGATTCGAGTTCAGGCCACGCAGATCGCGAATCTCTACTTCCCCGACGTCACCATTGAATTGGAGGTGGCCGACGCCGCGCAGGCGACCAGCCAGGTCGCCTCGAGAGTGGCGCTCTTGAGCGCCGACTTTGATGAAGCGTCAGGACTCTGTGAAGTTCGACTCGCCTTCGAAGGACGCGTGGGAGTAGGTCGCGCGGAGAGCGGACGTCTCATTGGAGCGGTTGAGGGGACCTTGGCCGCGTTACGCGACCTTGATTGCGAGATTCCCTTTTACTTAGAAGCCGTCAACACCGTCGCGACGGTTCGAGGTTCTCCGGTCGTCGTCACCCTTCGTTCGTTCTCTGACGACGTTGATCTCTTCGGCATCGCCCAGTCCGACGGTGATCCGCTCTCGGCCGCTCGAGCGACGCTGAACGCACTTAATCGGTTTCTCACCAATCCCAACGACGCGAACTTGACCAACTAGAAGCTGTAGTTCAAGTGTTTGATGCCGTTGACGAAGCTCGACGCGAGTTGGTCGGGCGGGCCCGTGGGATGAATCGTTGGTGCGCGCGATAAGAGTTCGCGCCACATCACGGTGATTTCGCGACGGGCGAGATGCGCGCCGAGACAGAAGTGTGGACCCGGCGCGCCAAAACCGTAGTGATCGTTGGGGGTCCTCCCGACGTCAAAGACGTAGGGATCAACAAAGGCGTCTTCGTCGCGATTCGCGGAGTTGTAGAACAAGACGACCTTGTCGCCGGCCTTCAGCTCGAAGCCAGAAAGCGTGTAGTCACTCGCGAGAGTGCGGCGCATCCAAATAACCGGCGACGCCCATCGGACGATCTCGTCGGTACTGGTCTTGGCGAGTCCCTCGTAGTCCTCAACGAGTCGGCGCTGCTGGTCGGGGTACTCGCCAAAGACGTGCAGGGCATGAGCGATGGCCGTCCGGGTCGTTTCGTTGCCCGCCGTGACGAGCAGGACGAAGAACGACGCCAGTTCTTGTTGGGTCAACTTCTCGGACTCGATCTCGGCGTTGACGAGCGCGCTCGCGATGTCGTCAATGGGCTGATCGATTCGGTGCTTGCCGAGTTCCTCCATGATGCCCGTTAACGTGGCGCCCGCTTCGAGAAAGGCGAGAATCGGATCGGTACCTTCGGGGATGAACTCGGGGTCGCCGTTGGAAAGAATGATGTTCGAGCACTTCAGCACCGTGGGATACTCACTGGGCGGTACGCCCATCATCGAACAGATGATCTCTAACGGGAAGGGTGCCGCGATGTCGACAATGAAGTCCCCGGTGCCGTGCTCGCGGGCCTGGGTGATGATCTCGTCCGCCACGCGCTCGATGGAGTCTTCGACGGCACGAACGGTCCTTGGGTTAAATGCGTTGGAGACAATGCGACGAAGCCGCGCGTGCTTGGGATTGTCCGTCGAGATCATGCCCGAGAAGTACTCGACCATCTCGGTGGGCAGATCCAAGAGCGAGACGGCACCGGGGCCGGAGAGGAAGACTTCGGGGCGGCGCGACGCTTCGGCGATGTCCGCGTAGCGCGTGAGCGCGTAGTAGCCCTTTCCCGCGGGCATCTCTATGGAACTTCCTTCGAAGACCGGCTCGTTGTAGTGGCTAATGGGTCGCTCGGCGCGCAACGTACGAAAAACTCCTTCGCGTTCTGCGTAGGGGCGCCTCCAAAAATCCATATTCGATAGGTCGATCTCGTCGACGCCCAGGGCACTGTGCGGTTCGTGCATGGCCTCATCGTAGTGAGTTCGCGCAATCGGGCACAGCCGAACGATTACACGGCAGAATGGGTCAGTGGAATTGACCGATCAAGAACGAGCCAGTCGCCTCTCGGCGCTGAACGCCCTCATTGAATTGATGCGACCGTCGGTCCAGGCTGACGGCGGGGACTTACAGCTCATTCGTTGTGACGTGGAGACCGGTGTCGTTGAAGTGCAACTGGGCGGCGCGTGCTCGAGCTGTGCGATCTCGACCGATACCCTCCAGGGTGGCGTAACGAGAATCCTGACCGACCGTCTGAAGTGGGTTACCGAAGTTATTGGTGGCCTCGATGACTCAATCGACCTCGAAGACTCCTCGCTGCTCGGTACTGGTGCGTACGTGCCGCGCTACCGCCAACTCTAAATCTGCGCCCAATTTGTCACGGTAATTCTGGTAGCGACACGCCCGTCAACTCTTCAGACACCGACCACAGTCGCGCGGCCTTTTCGCTCGAGCGAGCGCTTCGAGGAGGCTTCACCAGCGTGGTCGATCCCACCAAGGCAAAGAGTCCGCTCGGGCCGTAGTAGGCACCGTTGATCGCGTCGGGACTCGTCGCGGCGTAGAGCAGCGGTTCGGTACCTCGTTCGACGCTTTGGGAGGGGACGAACTTCACTTCACCCAAGAGGAATCGCTTGGGCTTATCGCGCCCGAGGTTCGCGCCGGCGTTCAAAAGATTGGTCCTCGTGAATCCGGGGTGCGCGGCGTTACTCATCAAGTCCCAATTGCGCTGCTGTGCGATAGCGGCGAGATGCCGAGCGAAGAGCAGGTCCGCGAGTTTGGATTGGGCGTAGGCGAGGTAGGGACTGTAACGGCGCTGCCACTGCAGATCGTTAAAACGAATGCTGCCAATCGTTGCAACGCCACTACTCATCGTCGTCACGACCGGTCCCGCCGCTTGGAGCAGGAGTGGCAAGAGTCGAAGAGTGAGCGCGAAATGTCCGAGGTAGTTCGTACCGAGTTGTAACTCGAATCCGTCGATGGTCCCCATTCGTTTTGGCGGTGCCATCACGCCACCGTTGTTGAGCAGGAGATCGAGGGGGACGTTGTCGGCGAGTAGTTGGTCTGCGAACGTCGTCACCGACGCGAGATCGGCCAAGTCGAGGTGGCGCACGTCGAGTTGGGCCGCGGGAAAGCGGGCCAGAATATCGTTGCGAGCGGCCTCGCCCTTTTCGAGTGTCCGCACCGCGATGATGACGTGCGCGCCCGCTCCGGCCAGTCGCAGAGCGGCCTCTTTACCAGTGCCGGAGTTAGAACCCGTGACGACCGCGAGTTTTCCATCTTGATTAGGTACGTTGTACACAGCGATTCCTTCGCGTCGGTGGGTAACTGCGATCGACACCCCTCGACAAAGGAGCAACCTGCTCGTCTTAGAGCAGACCGCGCCCAGCGTGTTTCGGGGCGTCCACTCGCTGGTGAGTGTAACGCTTGACCGATTCTCCCTGTCCAGACGGATCCCTCAGGCTCGTTCTCGAGCGAAGGAATAGTCCTATGCTCTGATTCGGTAATGTTCTGATTAGTACGTAACGTCGAGCGGGGGATTCGTGAGCGAGTACAAAACGGTCTTTGGGTCGCTGGACCACTACACCAAAGGTGGCGTCGAGATTATTGACGACGATCCTAAAAACTATGTTTTTTCCAATATGTTCGAGGTCGCGAGCCGGGCCAAACCGTGGGAAAAAGTTGCCGTGGCGAAGAACCAGGAGTACGTCTTGGAGGCCATCCGCGCCGAAGGGACCTCTGAATGGCGAGTCACTCCTCACGACGAGTTTGCGCTCGTGGTTGACGGAGCTGTTGTGATCGAACTGCTCGATCCCGTGACTCCACTCGTTGACCTCAACGAATCGGGTTCTCGAGCGGTTAAGGGTGACCCGGAAGGGAGCCCGATGGGCACGATCCGTGCCGGACGCGGACATATGGCGTTGTTGCCGGCCGGCCGTTGTTATCGCATGAGCGCAAAAAAGCCATCGGTCGTGCTACTGCAAACAATCCAAGGACCCGACACCATCGAACGTTGGTCCGATATCTGTCAGAAGTATTAAGGAGACAACGATGAAGAATGACGTGTCAACACTTGGATCAGAGCCCAACGAGCATGGCTATCAGAAGTTCACTTTGGGTGGCTTCTCGTTCGAGCGCGACGAGTACTTCGTGCACGTGGAGTTTCCCACTGGGCGTCACGTGGCTCCCGTCGAGCCATTCTTAAAGGCACTGATGCGCGACGTCGCGTGGAATTTCTTTTACGGAACGGTGAACTTCGACGCAGTTATCGGTACGTTGAATCACTACGGCGACGTGGACCTTTTCGCAGGCCGCTTCAACGAGGCCTATCGCCGGGCCGAACTCGACCACTCGGAGAACTTTCCTCACGACGAAATCAAGGCCACTTTTCAAGCGATCTTGGCCGACTGGGTGAACGAGGAGTTCGATCCGTTCGCCGCACCTCAAGAGACAGGATCGGCGTACGGTCTCAAAAGTGGGGGCAACTTAGCAGCCGTCACACGTGAGCGAGTGACGGCGGCACGGATGGTCGGTCTTCCCGGTGATGAACCACTGCGCAGTGACGAGTCGGGTTACCCAGTGAATCGGATGTTCGCCGACGTCGACCAGAGCGAACCCACAGTCGAAGTGGAGCCGGGTTACGAGAAAGAAGTGTCGGCATTTAACTTCTTTTCCTACCTCTCGCGCTCGGACGTGACGTGGAATCCTTCGGTAGTTTCGGTCTGTAGAGACAGCTTGATGTGTCCGACGACCGAAGAGTTCATCTTGCCGATTATTCACGGTAACGACCGGGTGGAGTGGTTTATTCAGTTGAGCGACGAGATCGTCTGGGAGGTCGAAGACCGTGAATCGGGTCGACCACGCGCGAAGGTGGTTATGAAAGCCGGTGACTGTTCAGCAATGCCAGCCGACATTCGTCATCAGGGATACTCTCCTAAGCGCTCAATGTTGCTGGTGTGGGAGAACAACTCCGCGTTGTTGCCAGGCCAAATTGCCCGGGGCGAAGCGCCCACCGTGCCCGTTAAATTTTGAGTTTTCTTTGATCGAGCGCGGTCTCTATATCGATGGTGAGTTCGTTCACGCCAGTGATGGCGCGACTATTGACGTGCTGAATCCTCATGATGGCGCGGTGCTGGCCGTCGTCGCCGAAGGGGGAGAAGAAGACGTCGATAACGCGGTACGAGCCGCGCGTCAAGCTTTTTCAGGTTGGTCGAGAACGTCGCACGCCGATCGTGGGCGAGTGTTGCTGCGTCTCGCTGATGTCATTGAAGCCAACAGTGACGAGCTCGCGCGTTTGGAATCAATGGACACTGGCCATCCATTGCACGACACGACTCTGCTCGACGTACCGCGCACGGCGGCCACGTTTCGCTACTTCGGCGGCATGGCCGACAAACACGAAGGATTCTTGCCTCCGGTCGATACTGGATTCTTGAACTACGTCAACCACGAGCCCATTGGCGTCGTTGGTCAAATCGTGCCATGGAACTTCCCCTTGATGTTTTGTGGCTGGAAACTCGGCCCGGCCTTAGCTGCGGGTAATACCGTTGTGATGAAGCCTTCGGAGTTAGTCCCCTTGAGCACGTTGCGACTCTGTGAGTTGATGACTGAGGCGGGAGTTCCCCGGGGTGTTGTCAACGTCGTTCCTGGCTACGGCCAGCGTGCCGGCGCGCGACTGGCGTCCCACCTAGATGTTGGAAAGATAAGTTTCACCGGCTCGACGGCGACTGGGCGCGCGATCGTTGCCATGTCGGCGGGCAACCTCAAGCGACTGCAACTCGAGCTGGGGGGTAAGGGCGCGAACATTGTTTTCGACGACGCGAACCTCGCAGCCGCCATCAACGGCTCCGCCTTCGCCATCTTCCATAATCAAGGCCAAGCCTGCATTGCCGGATCGCGACTGATTCTTCACGAGGCAATCGCCGAGGAGTTCATCGAACGATTCGTCGCTCTCGCGCGTTCGATTCGAATCGGTGACCCGTTGGACCCCGCCACCGAGATGGGCCCGCTTACCTCGGCGCAGCATCGACAGCGAGTCCTCGATTACGTGCAAGTCGCCCTCGAGCAAGGCGGCGAGATTCTTACCGGAGGCACAGTGCCTAATGATCCGTCGCTCGCCAACGGATTTTATGTCGAGCCCACGGTCATGCGCGCCAAAATGAATGACCGAGTCTCTCAAGAAGAGGTCTTTGGACCCTTCGTTACGGTGACCACTTTTCGCACCGACGACGAAGCGCTCGAGATCGCGAACGCCACCGAGTACGGCCTCGGGAGCGGCTTGTGGACAAGGGATCTCTCGCGGGCCCATCGCGTCGCACGCTCGATCAAGGCCGGCATGGTCTGGATCAATTGCTACAAACGAGTAGCGCCCAACTCACCCTTTGGCGGCATCGGCCACTCGGGATACGGTCGCGAGATGGGTTTTGAAGCGATGCACGAGTACACCGAGTTGAAGTCGGTGTGGGTGAACGTCGATGCCCAGATTCCGCCGTGGTATCCGAGGCCCAACTAGTGGCCCGATTCACGAAGCTGCGCGACGCTATTGCTGAGCACGTGCACGACGGAGACATGGTTGCCCTCGAAGGATTTACCCACCTGATTCCATTTGCCGCGGGCCACGAGATCATCCGCCAGCATCGTAAGAACTTGACCCTCGTGCGAATGACGCCGGACATTATCTACGACCAACTCATTGGAATGGGTTGTGCGACCAAGCTGATATTTTCATGGGCTGGTAACCCCGGCGCCGGATCACTGCATCGATTCCGAGACGCGGTCGAGAATTCATATCCCCACGCGATTGAGATTGAAGAACACTCCCACGCGGGAATGGCCACGGGCTACCAGGCGGGTGCCTCGGGCCTGCCTTTTGGGGTCTTGCGCGGTTACGCGGGAACCGACCTCGCGTCGATTACTCCAACAATCAAGTGGGTCACCTGTCCATTTACTAATGAGACGTTGGCCGCGGTGCCCGCTCTGCGACCTGACGTCGCCATTATCTGCGCTCAACAGGCCGATCGCGACGGCAACGTCACGTTGTGGGGAATAACCGGCGTACAAAAAGAGGCGGTACTGTCGTCGAAGTACTCGATCGTGCTCGTCGAAGAAGTCGTCGACGCGTTTTTACCTCACACGAACGGTGTCGTGCTTCCCTCGTGGGTGGTGGGTGACGTCGTGGTCGTACCACGAGGCTCGTATCCTTCGTACGCGCAGGGATACTCCGATCGCGCGAATAACTTTTATGCGTACTGGGAACTCATTAGCCACGACCGAGACCAATTCTCGACGTGGATGGACGAGCACGTGTTAGGCACTTCGGATCACGGTGAGTTTCTCTCGTCGCTCGAACCTTCGCTACTTGGAACTATCGATGTCTAACACCGGAACGAACGATTCGGTGACGTGGACGAGCGACGAGATGATGACCGTGGCCGCGGCGCGGGAGCTAACCAACGGGTCGGTCTGCTTTGTCGGCATTGGCCTACCCAGCACCGCGGCGAACCTTGCTCGAGCCACCCACGCGCCCGACGTGGTGTTGATCTACGAGTCGGGATGCATTGGCGCGAAGCCCGAAAAGCTGCCGGCCTCTATTGGTGACGGTGTTCTGAGCGAAAGCGCGGACGCCGTCGTTGCCGTTCCGGAGATCTTTACCTACTGGCTGCAGGCCGGTCGCATCGACGTGGGCTTTCTTGGCGCGGCTCAAGTGGATCGCTTTGGCAACATCAACACGACGGTGGTGGGCGAGTACGCCAGTCCGAAAGTTCGTCTACCGGGAGCCGGGGGCGCCCCAGAGATCGCCACCTCCTGTTCGAAGGTCATCATTACCCTTCGTCATAGTCCTCGATCGATGGTTGAGAAGTTGGACTTCATTACTTCGGTTGGTCACGGAGACGGGCCCGACGCTCGAAAATCATTGGGACTTCGCGGAGCGGGTCCGCAAGCCATCATCACCGACCTCGGGATACTGCGTTGCGATCAAACGACGTCTGAGTTTGTGCTCACCAATGTGCATCTTGGTGTCGACGTCGCCGACGTGGTGGCAGCGACTGGGTGGCCGCTGCGTCAAGCGAAAGAGGTTGAGGTTACGCCGCCGCCCACGGACGAGGAACTCGCCACGCTACGTAGCTTCGAGAAGGCGTAAGGCATGGAACCTTTCGACTATGACGTGCTACCGGGTCGAGTGATCTTTGGCGTCGGGCGCCGAAGCGAAGTGGGCGACGAGGTCGAACGCTTGACAGCAACGCGTGTCGTGTTGATAGCCGACGCGCACGACCAAGAGACAATCGCTTACATCGAAGGCGTACTTGGCGAGCGCCTCGTGGCGACCTTCACTGAAGTAGCTCAACACGTGCCCGTCGCCCTCGCGGAAAAATTGCGCGCACTTGTCGCGTCAACGGGTGCGAACGCCACGGTCTCTCTCGGCGGAGGTTCGGCGACCGGTTTTGGAAAGGCCGTTTCGTTGACGCACGGCCTGCCACAGATCTGTATTCCGACGACCTACGCCGGCTCTGAGTTGACGCCCATCTGGGGTACGTCGAGCGGTGAGGTAAAAGAGACGGGCCGCGACCTTCGAGTCTTGCCAAGGACCGTCATCTACGATCCAGAACTCACGCTCGGGTTACCCATCTCCATTGCTGGCCCTAGCGCGATGAACGCCCTCGCGCACGCGGTGGAGGGGCTCTACGGTCCTGGAGCAAATCCCGTCATGTCCGCGATCGCCCTCGAGTCAGTTCGCGTGCTCTCGACCCACTTGCCAATCATGAAAGCAGCGCCCGCGTCTATCGAAGAGCGATCGAAGGTGCTCTACGGTGCGTATCTCGCTGGCGTCGTGCTCGCCGTGGTGGGAACGGCACTTCACCACAAAACGTGCCACATTCTCGGGGGGCTCTATGGTCTCGATCACGCAAAAATGAACGCGGTGGTTCTGCCTCACGCGCTGGCCTTTAACGCGCCAGCCATACCTGAGGCGTACGAGCGTCTGAACACTGTTCTCGGCGGCGACGCGGCGGGGCAACTCTACGACCTGGCTCGGGCCCTCGATACACCCTCGAGTCTCTTAGAGATTGGCATGCCGGCCGACGGTGTCGAGCGAGCAGCACCCCTCGTCGTACGCGCCGCCGCTGACAATGTACGTTCCATCGATCTCGACCAGGCGGTCGCTTTTCTTACGAACTGCGCAAACGGTCAGCGACCCTCGTGACGGCCGCGTTCATCGTCGATGCCGTGCGTACGCCAGTTGGCAAAATCGGTGGCGCACTGGCGGGTGTTCGCCCCGACGATTTGGCTGCGGACACGTTGCGTTCGCTACTCAGTCGTCACGCCTCGCTGGACCCAGCCGCAGTAGAGGGCGTCGTCCTCGGAAACGCGAACGGCGCGGGCGAAGAGAATCGTAACGTGGGACGCATGGCGACACTGCTCGCGGGATTACCGGTCTCGGTGCCCGGCAGTACCGTCAATCGACTTTGCGGTTCGGGTCTTGAAGCCGTTGTTCAAGCCAGTCGAGAAGTGGAAGTCGGCGACGCCGACGTCATCGTCGCGGGCGGCGTTGAATCGATGTCGCGCGCGCCCTGGGTGGTGCTGAAACCTGATCGTCCCTACCCACGTGATCACTCAACTATGTACTCGACCACGCTCGGTTGGCGCATGGTAAATCCCGCCTTCCCCCCTGAGTGGACAGTGGCGTTAGGCCTGGGCGCCGAGATTATGGCGAGTGAGTTTTCAATCTCAAGGCAGGCGCAAGACGAGTTCGCCGTCTCGAGTCATCAACGGGCCGCGGCGGCCTGGCGAGAGGGGATCTTTGACGCAGAAGTGGTCGCCGTTGCATCCACGTCACTCACCACCGACGAGTCGGTTCGCGCTGATTCGTCGGTAGAGAATTTGGCCAAGTTGAAACCGGCGTTTCAATCCGAAGGCAGCGTGACCGCGGGTAACTCGTCGCCGATGAACGACGGAGCGTCAGCTCTACTTTTGATGAGCGAGGTAGGGTTGGCCGAGCACGACTGTTCGCCGATGGCGCGCATCGCCAGTCGAGCAGTGAGCGGTGTCGAGCCTCAGCGATACGGTATTGGACCTGTCGTGGCGGCCCAAATCGCCCTGAAGCGTGCCGGGATTGGCTGGAGCGACTTGAGCGTCGTGGAACTGAACGAAGCGTTCGCCGCGCAGGCGCTCGCCTGCCTGCGCTCGTGGCGTGACTTGGATCCAACAATTGTCAATCCACACGGTGGGGCAATCGCGTTAGGCCACCCGGTCGGTGCGTCGGGGGCTCGAATACTTACGTCCCTAGCCCACGAACTTCGTCGCGTTGGTGGCGGATGGGGACTCGCGACGATGTGCATCGGCGTTGGCCAAGGTATCGCAGTAGTTATCGACGCTCGCTGACTCGAGAATGGAGCAATTATGACAACAAAGATCACAGTGAACGATCACCTGGCGCAAGCTCAAGCAAGTTTTGACGAAGCGTCGAACCCGCGGCTGGTCGAGATTTTACGCTCGGCGCTCAAACATCTCTACGCCTTCGTCGAAGAGACCAAGTTGAGCCGAGAAGAGTGGATGGCCGGCATTGAGTTTTTAACGGCGACGGGAAAAAAGTGTGACGACGTCCGCCAGGAGTTCATCCTCCTATCGGACACTCTGGGCGTGTCGATGCTGGTGGAGATGATTAATCAGATGCCGTCGGATGCGGCGACCGATCCAACGGTTTTCGGTCCGTTCTATGTTCCCGGTGCCCCTCATTTCGCGATGGGATCCTCAATCGCCAGGAAGGGCAATGACGGCGAACTTCTCGTGTTCTCTGGAACCGTGCGTGGCGCGAACGGTGAACTACTCGAGCACGCGCAGCTCGACGTCTGGCAGGTGGCACCCAATGGTTTCTATGACGTCCAAGATCCCGCCAGCCCACCCATGAGTTATCGGGGAGTCTTTGAGACTGGACCAGACGGTTACTTTGAGATTCTGACAACTCGTCCCGTTGACTATCAGATCCCGACCGACGGACCCGTCGGGCAACTCCTTCGGGCCAGCGGTCGTCACGCGTGGCGCCCGGCACATACGCACTTTATGGTTAGTTGTCCGGGCTATAAAACCCTCATCACGCACGCTTTTGACGCGGACTCGCCGAACCTCGACCGTGACGCGGTGTTCGGCGTGCGCGAGAGTCTCATCATCGATATGAACGGTGGTACGGCCACCTTTGATTTGGTGCTTGACGCCGAGGACTAGGCCGGGGCCGAGTAGAAGACAAAATCCTTACTCGCCGGTAACCACGTCTGACTCCAAAACGATTTAGGTTATTGATGGCAGTTGCCGTGGAGGGGTGAACTAAATGGTTCACAACTTGACTTCAATGAAAGTGGGGGAATTACTAAATGAATAATACTTATGGCGGCCTAAACGCGGGCAATGCCTGGAGGGTTTGGGTTACCAAACATCCAGTCGGCGCCGCGATATGGGCTGGAGTTGTAGCGGGCCAGTTCACGACTCTGTGGGGGATCTGGTTTCCCGGTGTCGGACTTCCTTCTCTTGACTGGCCACAAGCCACGGGAGCGACAATTGACGCAAAGGGATCATTTGTAGTTCAGTTTGTCATGGGTGAGTTTTTCCATGGCTTGGACTGCATAATCTTCGCTCTGCTGTTTGCGCTCTTCATCTTTCCCTTGCTAGGAAAGGTCGTGACGCCCGCCATGAACATGCTGAAGGCGGTTGGATTTTCAACGATTCTGCTGGGTACAATCTCGGCGGCGTTCCTTGTACCGTACGTCTACTACAAGGGATACAACGTGGGATTTGGCGGCGTGCACTTCGGTGGGTGGAAGCTCGTCTTCGCGGTCTACATATGGCACGTTTTGTACGGTACGGTCCTCGGATCCATGTACAACCCGTTAGCGCTTGATGACCCGGCTTTGAACTAGCGAGTTAATAAGCAACAGATTTGTTTGATAACACCGCCGGCTGACACTCGTCGGCCGGCGGTGTTCTCGTTAGACCAACTCACGATTCGAGCGGGCTCACCCTATTGAGAAGGGCACGGCCGCTCACGATGGCGCTGTCGACAATTTCGTGGGCGGTGTCGGGCGTTACGACGAACTCGACGTCGGCACCAGCGTTTCTAAAGATGGTTGCGGTCTCTTCAGCGCGATGAAGAGGTATCCACTGGTCGTGATCGGACACGGTCATGAACGTCGGCAGATTAGTCACGTGCGTCGGTAAAGTCAGCGAGTCGGGTTCTGGACCAATGAGGCTTCCGGTGAAGCAAATGAGACCAGCAAAACGCTCCTTTGATCGGGCGACGTACTCCGTGATCAAACAGGCCCCTTGGGAGAAACCGAGCCAAATAATGCGGCGGTCCTCGACGCCGGCGTCGTTGAGAAGCTTCCGTGCGTCGGACATACGTTCCAGCGCGAAGTCGAGCCGCGGCTGGTTCTCCTGGAGCGGTGCCATAAAGGAGCCTGGGTACCAACTGTTGTCGTCAGCCGCTGGAAGTACGTAGGATAGATCGAGTCGACCCATTCGCTCAACTGCGTTAGCAATCATGTAAGCCGGGTCCAAAGTCCTGCCGTGCACGGTTATGACCGCGAGAGGCGCGTTCGCCAACGCGGCACCGAAGGTGACGAAGGGGAGTGACCGATGGGGATTAGGGCCAGATGAGATGATTACTCCTTTTAAAAGATGGCACGTAGTCGACAAACGCCCCTCCCAAAGGAGGGGCGTTTGTCGACTACTGCGTACTACAACGAACTACGAATACTGCAGTGGCTCCAAGTAGCCAATTAGGAAGTCACGCTTGTCTTCGAAGACTGGTGGAATCTGAAAGTTCTTGCCCAACTCTTCGTAGGGCTCGTCAATCGTGAAGCCGGTTGGCTTTGAGACGGAGGCTTCGAACATCGCACCACCCGGCGTGCGCACGTAGACCGAGTCGAAGTAACCGCGGTCCTTACGGTCCGAGACGTCAGTAAATCCCATCCCGACGAGGCTTCCCTTGACGGAGTCTTGGACGTCGTAGTCAGCAACTTGGAAGGCGGTGTGATGGACGATTCCTTCGCCGTACATCCAACCCGCCTGATTACGTCGAGGCTCGGCAACAAAGTCAACAATCGCGCCAGAACCACCGTTGCCGACCTCGAATCGAGAGTTGTCGTCAACTTCTTTCGCAAGCTTTCCGTTCCAGCCGGCGTTCATGAAGTCTGCCGAGAGGTCAAGGTCTAGAACGGATACCGTGATGCCGTGTGTCCCGTGAATGCCGTGCTCGACGGGAACGGGCCCCTTCGTGTGGGGCAGGCGAGGGTCACCCTTCACTCCGACGAGGTCGTACTCGATGCCACAAGGGTGCTCGAAACGGAGACGTTTCTCATCAAAGAGTTCGTACTCCTTGACGTCGAAGCCGTGGCTAGAGAGCCGCTCGTTCCAGTAGCCGACTGAATCATCGGGAATTGCGAGCATCAGCACCTTGGTCTGATTGGTGCCCTGCTTACCCATGCGACCTGATTGACGCATCGGAAAGGTCGTCACGAGGGTGGACTCGAGGCCCACATCGTTGCCGTAATAGAGGTGATAAATAGGCACGTCGCCGTCGTAGAGGGCCGTTTTCTTCACGCTTTTGAGGCCCAACACCTTCGTGTGAAAGTCGTAATCCTCTTGTGCCGTACCCACGCACAGCGTGATGTGGTGATGCCGCTGAATTGATCCAGAGCCGCTCATTACTACCCCCTAATGTAGAAAGTTCCGTGTCCAGCTGTTGAACAGTGAAACCACAACATCTTTTACCCTAATAGTTAAAAAGTCAAGTAGGAGGGCGTCAACAGGTTCACTCCGACCGTGCAAAGTAGAGCTCGTGGCGTATATTATTTAGTTAGGTCAACTAATGAATATGACAACGAACGAAACTGCCGCCTTACTGCGTCGAGCGGTAACGCGCCTCAATCGGAAACTTCGCCACAGCGCCCTGAATGGCGTCACGCCAGCGCAGGCCTCAATGCTGGCTTCGATTAGCAAACTGGAGAGCCCTTCCCTCGGCGATCTCGCACTCGCCGAACAGATTCAACCACCCTCGGTGACGCGTCTCGTCAAAGACATGGAACTTGCCGGACTCATAAGTACCGCTGCCGATCCACTTGATCGTCGCTGCACGCGCGTTCAACTCACCGCGCACGGTCGCAAGGAGCTCAACGCCATTCGTCAACGTAAGACTGAGTTCCTCGAGCGCAAGCTCAACGCACTGTCGCTGGTCGATCAACAACGCGCGGCCGAACTGGCGTCATTCCTCGAAATCTTGTTGGAAGACGAGTGAGTCTGATCCGTCGCAGTCCGTCGCGCACGTTTGCTGCGCTGAAGGTTCGAAACTTTCGTCTCTACTTCATTGGCCAGTTGATTTCGGTATCGGGAACGTGGATGCAGTCCGTGGCGCAAGGTTGGTTGGTCCTGCAGATCACCGGATCATCGGTGGACCTCGGGATTGCGGTGGCTTTGCAGTTCGTCCCCATATTGCTCGTGGGTTCCTACGGCGGTCTCGTGGCCGATCGTCACGAGAAGCGCCACATTCTTTACTTCACTCAGTCCGCGGCCGGCATCCTGGCGCTCATCCTCGGCTTTTTGGTGAGCACCCACCACGTGCACGTGGACGAGGTCTACGTCGTTGCCCTTGGATTGGGGATAGTCAATCTCTTTGACGTGCCCGCGCGTCAGGCCTTCGTCCAAGAGATGGTGGGACGCGATCTTCTCGCCAACGCCGTGAGCTTGAACTCGGTATTGATGAACTCGGGACGCCTTATCGGACCCGGCATCGCGGCCGGTTTCATTGCGCTCGTTGGTACGGCGGCCTGCTTTTTCGCGAACGCCGGATCCTTCCTCGCGGTACTTATCGCATTAGTGATGATGCACCGGTCGGAGTTCCTGCCGATGCAGACCGTCGAGCGTGAAAAGGGGCAGATGCGCCTCGGTCTCAGGTACGCCTTTGAGAATCCGCTGTTGCGCAACGTCATCATCGCCGTCGCGGTGGTCGGTCTCTTCGCCTACAACTTCGGCGTGTCGTTGCCGTTGCTCGCTCGCGTCACGTTCCACGAACACTCCGCCGCCCACTACGGCATCTTGATGGGAGCGATGGGCCTCGGCGCGGTGATTGGTGGGCTCATGGTGGCCCGTCGATCGCGTCCGTCGCCCAAGATGCTCGCGCTCATCATGTTGGGCTTCGGTTTGGTTATGGCGTTGGCCGCCTTCGCCCCGACCGTGACGTGGGCGGAGATCGCGATGATTCCCGTCGGCGCCTTTTCCATTGCCCTCATCGCGACGGCGAACTCGTTGCTCCAGTTGAACTCGAGTCAGATGATGCGAGGTCGCGTCATGAGTCTCTACAGCATCGCTTTTTTGGGCACGACCCCGATTGGCGCGCCGCTCGTCGGCCTCGTCGTGTCGTGGTCGAATCCCCGCATCGGTATCTTCATGGGCGCGGCGTTCGCGCTCCTTACCGGGCTCGGCCTACTTCTCCAGCAACGTCAAAGTGAACGTAACTTACAAGTGCTGCAGACGGCTTAGGCCTTTTGCGGCTTGGGTTCCTTTGGAAGACCCAGTGCGCGCTCGCCAATGATGTTGCGCTGAATCTCGGCGGTGCCACCCCAGATGGTTTCCGACCTCGAGAAGAAGAAGCCCGCCTGCATCTCTGAGACGGGGTAGTCCGCGCGACCTCGCCGAAAGCTACCCGACGGGCCGGTGATCGGTCCCTTACCAGTGAGGATCTGAGCTTCCATACCAATGATGTCCAGAGCCAACTCCATGGACGAACGATGCGCCTCGGACCAGAACATTTTGTTGCACGCGCCTAGTAACGCCGCGTTGTGGGTGTTGTTGAGCGCGTCGGTCAGCGTGCGGTAGCCGTTGATCTCCATGATCTTGACCTTGGACCATGCTTTTACCAGAGCGTCGCGCACGAGCGCGTCGTCGTTCTTTCTTACGCGCGTCGCGTCCTTGACGATTTGATCCCACTCCTTTAAGAAGCGGCGATAGCCAGTCGTCGACGACGAGCCACGCTCGAAGCCCAGTGTCGTCATCGCGACCTTCCAGCCGTTGTTCACGCCGCCGACCACGTTGCCCTTGGGACAGCGCGCGTTGTCGAAGAAGACTTCGTTGAACTCGGCCGACCCGTCAACTTGGGTGATCGGGCGAACGTCCACGCCGTCTTGGTGCATGGGCACTAAGAGGTAGCTAATGCCGGCGTGTTGGGGTGCGTTGGGGTCGGTGCGCGTGAGGAGAAAGACGTAGTCGGCGTGTTGGGCCTGGGTCGTCCAAACTTTTTGGCCGTTGATGACCCACTCGTCGCCGTCGAGTACCGCCGACGTCTTCAGACTCGCCAAGTCCGATCCCGAGTTGGGCTCGGAGAACCCCTGACACCAACTGATCGATCCATCCAAGATGCCCGGGATGAACTCCTTCTTCTGCTCATCGGTGCCCCACTGAAGAATCGTGGGGCCAACCAAGGTGTCACCGAAGAAGTCCGCGCGCATGGGTGCGCCGGCCTTGGCGAACTCTTCGTTCAAGACAACCTGGTCCATCAATGTCAGACCCTTCCCCCCGTACTCCACGGGCCAACCCGCACAGATCCAACCACCGGCGAAGAGCGTTCCCGTCCAGGTCTCGTTGAAGGTCGCTCGCTCCTCGCTGGTCATTGAAAAGCCCTTGTCGAACCAGCCCGAGGGCAGGTTCTCTTCGAGCCAGGCGCGAATCTCCGCGCGAAAGGTCTCTGCTTCTGGGGGATAGGTCAAATCCATGCTGAAAGCGTAGTCACTGGGCTTGAGCCCCTTTGTGGGAATTTGTGCCCCTGTGCAAAGTGGGGGAGAATAGTAGACCGCCCGAACGAAGAAAGTTGGCCCGTGCCTCGCCCCCTCCGCCAAACCATTGCCGAGATGAAGGCTTCGTGGGCCCTGAGTCGCACCATCACCTTGCCGGCGCACGTCCCCGCCCGTCCGGCGCAACCCGGCAAGCACCGCGTCGCTTTTTTGATCTACCGGGGTAATCCGCGCTGCGGCGGCCAGGGCGTCTACACCCGTCACCTCACGCGAGAGCTGGTCGTCCTTGGTCACAGTGTCGAAGTCTTTTCCGGACCTCCGTGGCCCGAGCTCGACGAGGGCGTGGGCTTTACGCCCGTGCGGGGCCTCGATCTCTACCGCGACCCCGACCCTTTTCGCATACCGGCGCGCTCGGAGTTCACCTCGGCGGCCGACGTCACCGAGTTCGCCGTCATGCTGAGTGCCGGCTTTGGCGAGCCGCTCGCGTACTCGATGCGCGTCGCCAAGCTCCTCGAGCATCGTCACAGCGACTTCGACATTATTCATGACAACCAGTGCCTGGGTACGGGCATCTTGCAACTGCACCGCCAAGGCTGGCCCCTGCTCGAGACGTTGCACCACCCCATCACCGTGGACCGCTCGATCGCCCTCGACCACGCCGAAACGCCCTGGAAGCGGTTCACGACCCGTCGCTGGTTCGGCTTTTTACGCATGCAGGTTCGCGTCGTGAAGCAGTTGCCCGCGGTCTTAACGGTCTCGCACAACTCCAAGATCGACATCAACGCGCAAATGAAAGTCGCCCTCGACCGTCTGACCGTGGTGCCGGTGGGCGTCGACCACCAAGTATTCAAGCCCTACGACGACGTCGTAAAAAGGAAGGGCCGCTTGATGGTCACCTCGAGCAGCGACGTGCCCATGAAGGGACTCGTGCCACTCCTCGAAGCGATCGCGAAACTGCGTACCGAGCGCGAGATCGATTTGGTCGTCATTGGTCAACCTAAGGTCAAGGGCCGCGTCGCGTCCACCATGGACCGCTTGGGACTGAACGACATCGTCACCACAATTTCGGGGGTGAGCGACGAGGAGCTCGCGCGACTCTACGGCGAAGCCGAAGTCGCCATCGTGCCCAGTTTGTACGAAGGATTTTCACTCCCCGCCATCGAGGCGATGAGCTGTGGGGTTGCGGTGGTGGCAACGACGGGTGGCGCGTTGCCCGAAGTTGTGGGCGTGAGCGGCGAGACGGGACTGTTAGTGGAGCCCAACGATCCCGACGCGCTGGTGGGCGCGATTCGCCAACTCCTCGACGACGCGGAACTTCGCGCGCGACTCGGCGCGAACGGCCGTCGCCGGGTCATGGAGCGATTCACCTGGGAAGTGACGGCACGGGGAACGGCTGCCTGTTACGACGCGATTCTCAACGGACAGCCCCTGCCCGACTCGGTGATCTTCGACTGATGCTCACCGCTAAGTACGAACGAATGGGACTGAGGGCCGGTGACAAGGTGCTCGATCTGGGCTGTGGCTTTGGTCGTCACGCCTTTGAAGCGGCGCGGCGCGGCGCGAGTGTCGTGGCCCTTGACGCGGGGCGCGACGAGGTCGAGGGCGTCGCCGCCACCTTCGCCGCGATGGTCGAGGCCGGTGAGTTAGCCGAGGGATCCCTTCACGCCAACGTCGTCCAGGGTGACGCGCTGCACCTACCGTTCCCCGACGCCACCTTTGACGTCGTGGTCTGTTCTGAGGTGCTCGAACATATCCCCGACGACCTCGCCGCGATGAGTGAACTGACCCGCGTGCTGCGACCGGGCGGCACGATGGCCATTACGGTCCCGCGCTTTGGGCCAGAACTCGTGAACTGGGCGCTCTCCGATGAGTACCACAACGTGCCCGGAGGTCATATTCGTATCTATCGTCGGTCGGTCTTAGAGGAGCGACTGAGCTCGACGGGCATGGTCGTCAAGGGTCACCACTACGCCCACGGCCTGCACTCGCCGTACTGGTGGCTAAAGTGTTTCGTCGGCACCACGAACGACGAACATCGATTGGTCAAGGCGTACCACCGGTTGCTCGTGTGGGACATCATGAAAAAGCCGGCCGTTACGCGCTACGCCGAGAACGCGCTCTCGCCCTTGATGGGCAAGTCGATCATCGTGTATCTAGAAAAGCCCCAATGAGTTCGACGTTGAACTCCCTCGGCGGTGTGTCCGGCGTCGTGACGAGCGAGGAGTTGGCCCTCACGGCCGACTACCTCGCTTCACTGCAGGTGGCGAGTGGACAGATCCCCTGGTTCGTTGGCGGCCACTGTGATCCGTGGAACCACGTCGAAGTCGCTATGGCGCTCACGATCAGTGGTTACGAGAGCCACGCACGAGCGGCGTACCGCTGGTTAGAAGCGACCCAGCTCGGCGACGGCAGTTGGTTCAACTACTACGTCGGGGACCGCGTGCGCGACACGCGACTCGACACCAACGTCTGTGCCTACGTCGCGGCCGGGATCTACCACTACCTCCTCGCCACCGACGACGTTGATTTTGTGGTGGAACTGTGGCCCACGGTGGAGCGCGCACTCGAGTTCGTGCTGCGATGGCAACTGAGCGACGGCACGATTCGATGGTCCCTGGACGCCCAGGGCCGACCCGAGTCCTACGCGCTCTTGACGGGATCGTCGTCGATCTTTCACTCACTGCGCTGTGGCGTCGCGCTGGCCGAGCGTCTCGACATCGCCAAGCCCGAGTGGGAACTCGCCGCCGGGCGACTCGGCCACGCCGTGGCGCACCACCCCGGCGCCTTCGCGCCGAAGAACGAGTTCGCCATGGACTGGTACTATCCGATCTTCTCGGGCGCCACGCGCGGCATAGCTGGTGAGAAACGGCTCGCGGACGGCTGGGAGCGTCACGTGATGGAGGGACTCGGCGTGCGCTGTGTGTCAACGAACGACTGGGTCACGGCGGCCGAGACCGCCGAGTGCGTGTTGGCCCTCGATGCGCTCGGACTCACCAGCCAAGCCCTCGATCTCTTTAGTTGTACCCGACTGCATCGTCGTGAGAACGGCGCGTACTGGACGGGTATTGCCTACCCCGATCGAGTGACGTTTCCCGACCAAGAGTCCTCGTCCTATACCGCGGCGGCAATTATCTTGGCGGCCGACGCGTTGAGCTCTTCGTCCAAAGCGTCGGGACTCTTTCGCCACGACGAACTCGCCATGCCACTGGACCTCGCCGAGACGGGCTGTCCGCTCAGTAGCTAGGACGTACGCGAAAGCACGCGCAGCGAACCTTCGGCCGCGCGCTCAGCGAACTGGCCGCTCTCGAGAGCGGCCAGGTAGATCTCGTAGGGCGGTCGACCGCCGTCGGCGGGGTTGGGAAAGACGTCGTGGATCATTAACAGTCCACCGGGCGCGACGTTGGGCGACCACGCCAGGTAGTCGGCCCACGCGACGTCGTGGCCGTGACCGCCGTCAATGAAGAGCAGGTGCAGGGGCTGGGCGAAGTGGGCCGCGACGACGAGAGAGTGACCAACGAGTCCCACGACCGTGCGCTCAAGTTCGGCCTCGGCGATGGTGCGCTGCCAGGACGGGAGCGTGTTGAGTCGTCCGTCGAGGGGATCGACGAGGGAGGGATCGAAGTGCTCCCAGCCTTCCTGGTTTTCTTCGCTGCCGTGATGGTGGTCGAGTGAGAAGAGCACGCTACTCGTCGCTTCGGCCGCCGCTCCGAGGTAGAGCGCCGACTTGCCGCACCACGCGCCGACTTCGAGCCACGTTCCTTCGGGCTCGCTGGTGCCGTGGGCCAGCGCGTACTCGTACAACGCGAGACCTTCATTGGGCGGCATGAACCCCTTGGCGTTCAGGGCGAGATCTAGGAGACGGTCGCGGCGAGTCGTCGTCATAGGCGAACCAGGGTGTAGATACCGAGCACGCCAAAGACGAGCGCCCCCCCGCGTCGTATCCATTTGATCGGTACGACGCGTTGAAGAAACTGACCCCCGTAGGCGCCAAGGAACGAGACCGAGATGAGCGCCAGCGAGGACGCGAGGAAGACTTCAAGAGGCTGGTGGGTCTTCACGGTGAAGTTCGCCGCTTGAATCTGTGTGAGGTCGCCGAACTCGGCGATGAAGATGACGCTGAAGGCAGTGACTATCTCTTTTAATCGAGTCGAGGCCTGTTCACTCTCGGCGTCGTGTTCGCCCTTCTCCTCGGCCGTCTCTTCACGCGAGAGGAGCAGGTAACCCGCGCCGCCTAAGAAGAGCAGCGCGACGATGATGTTCTTGAGGTGCGAGGGGAGCAGCGTTAAGAGTCCGCCCGCACCCACGGCAATGCCCATCTGCACGACGAACCCGACCGACGCGCCCACGACAATGGACGAGGGACGAGCCCGCGTGCTCATCACGATCGTCGCGATCATGGTCTTGTCGGGCAGTTCGAGCAGGAACATCAGGGCGAAGATGCCCAGGAACGCCCCCACGCTCATTGACGATGCTTAGAACTGTTGGCGCAGCGCGGCGGTAAAGGCCAGTCCAACACGCATCCGCTCAATCGCCTGAATCACCGTGCGCTGTTCACCCTTAAGAGGGTGGTCGAGGTGGAACTTTTCCACCGTGTCAGCGAACGCTTCGTCGGTGATGTAGGTCGGCACGCCGAGGGTGAGACGAGAGTGCGTGTTCTCGGGGAACTTCTCCATCGCTTCGTCCCATCGACTCGTGATGTGCTTCCACACCGCAGGACCGGTCTTGGCGTTGCGGGACAAGAGGCCCAGCACGATGGCTCCGTCTTGATTTCGGAACTCACTGAAGCACTTCTCCGCGGCGTCGAGGGCAACGCGCTCGTCGCCGAATTCGCCGAGTCCCCACCACTGGTAGCGCTGAGCGTCCTGGGGCGTGGGGGCGTTGCGGTAGCGCTCTAAGAAGATCTCGTAGTCGCCGGGTCGGTTCAATTGTGCGACGATGCGCAGGATTGACCGAGCGAGGTTTCCGTCCAGGTCGTTGGCTTCAAAACGCTTTACTGACTCGGCGCGAATAGCCTCGTCTTGTCCGATCGTGCCTAAAACACCGAGCACGATGCCACGAAGCTGAGGTGTGAGATCACCCTCGCCATCTTGGGCCTCCCAACCCAGACGCTCAAACTGGGGCGTAAAGAGCGCGCGCACGCTGGCGACGAAGGCTTTACGCTGGGATGGTTCGAGAGCGCGATCGACGTAGTCGAGTGCGCCAGCGACCGAACCCCACGGCGTGGGTTCGTCCTGGTCACCGAGACCTTGGGCGATGGCGAGGAAGTCGTTCCAGACGATCTGACCAGCGAAGAGCGAGGACCAACTGTCAAAGACGAGCGTCGCGCGCTCTAACTCTTCGAGTTCGCCGATGTGATCGACCAGGGCGGCCAACTCCGCCGCGCCGTAGCGCGAGCGGAACACGCCCGAACCGCCCGCGTTCAACACGACCGGTGGCGCGTCGGTGATGGTAATAGGTTCATCGACCAAGAGGTGGCGACTAGTGCCGCCGCTCAGTGAACGAGTGAGAACGGGCACCATCCAGGACGAGCCAATGGCACTCGGGCCACTCGACTTACCGTAGGCGAAGGGCTGCTGAGAGAGTTGGCCGTTGGTGAGCGTCACGAGGGGGTGGCCACCTTGGAGAATCCAGGTGTTCATCACGTCGCGCACGGGCTGCTTGGAGATTTCTTCGAGCGCGTCCCACAGGTCGGTCGTGTGGGTGTTGGCGTAGCTGTGCTTGGTTAAGTAGTGACGAATGCCGTCACGGAACGTGTCCTCGCCGAGGTACTGCTCGAGCATGCGAAGGACCGAACCGCCCTTTTCGTAGGTGAGGATGTCGAACATGCCCCGGGTGTCGTCGGGTGAGAAAACCTCGTACTCAATGGGCCTCGTCGAGTGCAGGCCGTCGACTTGCAGCGCGGCGTCACGGTCGACCCCAAAACTGACCCACATCTTCCACTGGGGACGAAAGGCGTTGGTGCAGAGAATCTGCATGAACGTGGCGAAGGCTTCGTTGAGCCAGATTCCTTCCCACCATTCCATGGTGACCAGGTCGCCGAACCACATGTGCGCGATCTCGTGAGCCACGACTTCGGCGATGCGCTCCATCTCAGCGAGCGAGGCTTGGGACTGGTCGATGAGCAGTGCGTTTTCACGGTACGTAATGCAACCGAGGTTCTCCATCGCGCCCGCGGCGAAGTCGGGAATCGCGATCATGTCGAGTTTGTCGCCGGGATAGGGGATATTGAAGTACTTCGCGAAGAAGTTCAGCGCGAAGGCGCCCGATTCAAGGGCGAAGTCGGCCAAGTGACCTTTACCGATCGGGTACACCACGCGTAGCGGCACGCCGTCGACGTCGACGGTCTTCGTCTCTTCGAAGGGCCCAATGACGAAGGCGACGAGGTAGGTCGACATCTTCATCGTGGGGAGGTAGCTCACGGTGCGCTGACCGTTACCGAGATCGGTGTCGGTGGCGACGGGCGAGTTCGAATACGCCGCGAGGTCACTCGGGATGGTGAGGTTGATTTGGTACGTCGCCTTGTAGGCCGGTTCGTCCCAGCAGGGAAAGGCGCGACGCGCGTCGGTGTTCTCGAACTGCGTGGTCGCGATGGTGTGGGTGACCCCGTTGAGGTCAGTGAAGGTCGAACGGTAGAAGCCGTGGAGTTGGTCGTTCAAGACGCCGTCAAAGGCGATCTCGACCACGGCGGGACCCACGGGCAGGTCGCGCTCGAAGACGAAGGTCGCGGTTTCGTAGTCGTTGTCGAGGCGGTGCTCTTGTGATCGGTAACTCGTGCCGTCAGCGCTGATCGTGGCGGCGCCGAGTTCGAGTTCGGCGGCGTGAAGAGTTAACTCGCTCACCGTTTCGGTGATGTCGACGTCAATCTCGACGCGGCCCGCGAAGGTGAAGGCCTCGAGGTCGGGCGTTAGAAAGACGCGGTAGGCCGACGGGACGACGGTTCGGGCGATGCGATAGGGGTTAGAAGAAGAGCTCATAAGTGGATACCTTAGGTCGTTATCTTCTACGCTCGCTAAGTGACTTCTCCCCCCACGCCCGTTTCGTTGCGTATGAAACCCGGTCCTAATCGACTCGCCGTCACGGGTATTGGCAACGCGATGCTGGACATCATCACCCAGGACGCGAATGAGGTTTTTCGCGATTTAGGACTCATCAAGGCGGCCATGTCGCTCATTGAAGAAGACCAACTCGACACCTTTTATAACGCCATGGGCCCGACAATTCAGATGTCGGGCGGTTCGGTAGCTAACTCCATTGCGGGCGTCGCCGCGCTCGGTGGGACGTGTGGCTACATCGGAAAAGTTGCCGACGACGAATTTGGTGAGCGCTTTCGTCACGATCTTCGCGCCATGGGGGTTGAGCTCGACCTCGCCGTCGCGAAATCTGGTGAAGGTGCGACGGGACGCTGTCACGTCTTTATTACCAGTGACGCTCAGCGCACGATGGCGACCTACCTGGGTGCGTCGAACAAGTTGAACGTGAGTGACATCAAGGAAGATCTCATCGCGCGTTCCGAGATCACCTACGTCGAGGGCTACCTCTTTGACTTGCCGCCGGCGAAAGAGTCGATTCGTAAAGTGGTCAACTTTGCGCACGAACACGACTCGATGGTGGCGCTCTCGCTTTCGGACATGTTCTGCGTTGATCGCCATCGGCGCGATTTTCTCGATCTCGTCACCACGGACGTGGACGTGCTCTTGGCGAATGAGACGGAGATCCTTTCGCTCTTTCAGTTTGAGCACCTTGAACAGGCCTTCGCCGCGCTCGAAGAGATCGGCGTACTCGCCGTGGTGACGCGCGGGGCTAAGGGAGCGGACGTCGCAACGGTGTCGGGTGTCGTGAGTGTGCCCGCCGTCGAGGTCGAACACGTCGTTGATCAAAACGGTGCCGGCGACATGTTCGCCTCAGGCTTTCTCTACGGACTGGCCCTCGGCGCTGATCCCGTCGAAGCGGCAGAACTCGGCTCACTGTGCGCGGGTGAGATTATTACGCACCTCGGCGCTCGTCCCGAGAACGATCTCGAAGAACTCGGCATTGAAGCAGGACTGCTCTGAGGATTAGATGCCTTGGGCGTCGAGGATGGCGTCGAGTTCTTTCGTGCGGATCGTCTCCCACTGAACCCACATGATGGAAATCGGAATGCAGGCGAGCAACATCAACGCGTCGCCGCCGATCCACATGAAGCCGCCGCCGAGATGCAGGTTCAATAACACCGACGTCCTCGTCGATCCCACTGGTGACATGGCGAGGTAGTTGTTGTAAGGAATAGTTCTGGACATCGAAAGCACGAGTCCGGTGAAAGTGTCCACGGGCACCGCGGCCATCACGAACACGAGGCGCAGACCGGGGTGCAACTTGACGCCGCGCTCGAGGCCAAAGGCCGCGCGAAAGAAGAGGTACCCCACCACGAGAAAGCCGATCTGTTCGAGGTGGTGGAACCACTCGTCCTGCATCATCAGGTTGAAGAGTCCCGTGAGGTGCGTGACGGGAATGAAAAGGAAGTAGATGATGAAGGCGGTGAGCGGATGGGTGAGACGCGCCATGAACTTGCTGTCGAGCCAGCGGCGAAGCGTCGCGTGACCCCCGTCGTAGGCGAGGTCGAGTGGCGCACTGAGGGCAAAGAGGGGAGCGGCCACCATGATCAATAAGAGGTGTTGAATCATGTGATCGCTGAAGTAGACCATGTCGTACACGCCGAGAATGGACTGCGTCGCGAGAAACGTCACGACGATTCCTGCGGCGAAACTGACCGAGCGAACGCGTGGCCAGGCCGACACGCGCATCACACCACGGGCGTAGAGGTAACTGGCGCCAAAGAGGAGGAGGAGCGGCAGAACCCCGAGGTGCCACTGGTTGAGCTGATGCCAAGAAAACGGCTGAATCGACATCGAAGGCACGCCCGCATCTTACGGCGCCTCTTTCGACACGTAATCGCGCCGGTAAGATGAACGAGTGCTCTCCAAGTATTTCTCGCGTCGTGCCTTTGGCTTGCACTTCGCGCTCATCCTTTGGATTGCGCTGTGCGTGTCGGCTTCGTACTGGCAAGTGGGTCGTGCGCTCGAGGGCAATTCGCTGAGCTACTTGTACTCCTTCGAGTGGCCCTGCTTCGGAGTTGCTGGGGTGCTTGGTTGGTTCGCCATGATCAATCTTGAGAAGGTCACGGAAGAACAAGAAAAAGAGCGCAACGAGTACGAAGACAACATGCGCGCCCAGGCCCTCGCCGCGCGCATTGTGTCCGAAGAAGAAGATCCCGCGCTCGCGGCGTACAACGACCACTTAGCCAAGCTCTCGCACCTACCGAAGAAGCGACTCTGGGGACACTGATGGACGGCACGTTTCGCCGGTACCGTCTCATGTCCTTTGTAACGGGCACCACGTTGCTCGTACTGTTCGCAACACTTTTGTTACACACGGTGGACCTCGCGGCGTGGAAGCAGATGACCTGGTTCGTCGACATCGTGGGCATTGGTCACGGCGTGGTGCTCTATCCGATCTACATGATCACGTGTTTCAATCTCGTCATGAAGTTCCGACTCAACGTTCTCTTTCTCGGCATGATGCTCTTCGCGGGCTTCGTACCGGGTCTCGCGTTCTACCTTGAGTACCGGATGCGCCTGAAGCTCTATCCCCACGGTCTACCCGCCAAGTGAGCGAATGGACTGAGCGCAAAGTCATTGCCTTCGCGCACCAGGGCGGTTCGTTCGAAGGGCCCTCGTCAACACTCGCGGCCATTGCGCACGCGCTCGAGGTCGGCGCGAGCGCCGTTGAACTTGACGTCCACGCGACGAAGGACCGCCACCTCGTTGTCTGTCACGACGAGACCGTGGACCGCACGACGAACCATCACGGCGAGATTGCCAGTCTCACGCTCGCAGAACTGCGCGAGATGGACAACGCCTACTGGTGGATCGAAGGCGACGTCGTGAGCCCCGGTAAAGACGACAGTGAGTATCTGCTGCGCGGTCGTGCGCCAAGCGATGAGCATTATGGCGTGGCGACACTGGAAGAAGTGTCCGAGGCTTTTCCTGAGGTGTTGTTGAACCTCGACATCAAACGCACGAGTCCCGACGTTGCGGGCTACGAGGAGTTGCTCGCCGATGAACTGCGCCGACTCGAACGAACCGGTTCAGTGATGGTGGCGTCCTTTCACGACGAGGCCATCCAGCGATTTCGAACCTTTGCTCCAGCGGTCGCGACGTCCGCGGCGACGAACGAGAGCGCCGCCTTTTACTTTTCCTTAGTGGAAGGCAGTCCCGTCGTGCCGAGCGCGTGCGCCTTTCAGCTTCCGGCGACCTACGGCGACATCGAGGTCGTGACGGCGTCGTTCATCGAAGCGGCCCACGAAGCGGACATGGCGGTGCACGTCTGGACGATCAATGACGTCGAGGAGATGGCTCGATTACTGAACCTCGGTGTTGACGGGCTCGTTAGCGATCGACCCACGCCTCTGGCCGCTCTGTTGAAAGAACGGGGTTGTGCGTGGAACGGGAAACTGGGGTAACGGCTTTAGCCGCGACCGCAGTTCGGCTTCTTACCGTGGTTGGCCTTCTTTTTAGCGCGTAGTTTGCGCTTCACGGTCCGCTTTGACATAGGTAACAATGTTAGTAGGTAGAGAGCTCGACGAGCCAAACGAGGAAATCAACGTGGATGAGACAGAAGTCCTCGGTCAATTAGTGCTCGTCGCGACGCCACTGGGTAATCTGGGCGACCTCTCGAGACGAGCACTCGAACTCTTTCGCACGGCGAACGTCATCTACTGCGAAGACACGCGTCATTCGCGAGTACTTTTCAGCGCGCACGACATTCCAACGGGCGGACGGCTCCAGTCGCTGCACGAGCACAACGAGGCGGCCCAGTGCGCGCAGATCGTCGAACGCGTGCGATCGGGCGAACTCGTGGTCCTGATCAGTGACGCCGGAACACCCGGTATCTCCGATCCCGGCAGTCGCGTGGTAGCGGCGGTGGCGAAAGCCGGACTGACGGTCACGACCGCGCCGGGTCCCTCGGCGGTCATCGCGGCTCTCACCATCAGCGCCCTCTCCACCGAGCGTTTCGTAATGGAGGGGTTTCTCCCTCGAAAGTCGCGCGAACGCTCGACGCTCTATCAACAGTGGGAGCACGAAGAGCGCACCGTTGTCTTCTACGAGTCACCCCAGCGGATTAAGGCCGTCCTCGCTGAACTGGCCCTTCTCTGGCCCGAGCGCCGCGTCGCCGTGGCCCGCGAGATCACGAAACTGCACGAAGAGGTGCTGCGCGGAACGCTCCAAGAAGTGGCCGACGTTATCGCCGCGCGGGAGGTGCTCGGCGAGATCGTTGTCGTGCTCGAGGGCGTGACGATCACGCCCTCCATTGACGACGACGTTATTCTCGCGGCCCTCACTGAGCAGTTCGCCGCGGGCGCGACGACGCGCGACGCCGTGGACTACGTTGCTGATGTCTTGGGGGTCGCGCGACGCGACGTGTACCAACGAGCGCTCGACGTTCGAAAAGGCGAACCCCGCTAGTTCACTATCCTCTAGCCATGGGCCGCTTCTACATCACCACTCCCATTTACTACGCGAACGACGCGCCCCACGTCGGTTCGGCGTACACCACGGTGAACGCCGACGCGCTCGCGAGGTGGCACCGCCTCTGCGGTGACGACGTCAAATTCCTCACCGGTACTGACGAACACGGTCAAAAGATGGCCGACGCCGCGGCCAGGAACGGCGCCTCGCCCCAAGAGTGGACCGATCAGGTGTCCGAGCGCTTTCGCGAGGCCTGGTCCGTACTCAACATCAGTAACGACGACTTCATCCGCACGACCGAACCGCGCCACTACGAAACCGTGCAGAAGTTCCTCTCGGTCATCTACGAGAACGGCTTCATCCATAAAGACGTCTACAACGGTCTGTACTGCGTGAGCTGCGAGGACTACTACACCCTCGAGGCGAGCGACCACGGCCGATGCCCCGTGCACCACAGCGTGTTGACCGAGATGGAAGAGGAGAACTGGTTCTTTCGACTCAGCGCCTTCGAAGACCGCCTCCTCGAGTACTACAACGCGAACCCCGGCTTCGTCACGCCCGAGACCAAGAGCAACGAGGCCCTCGCGTTCATCAAGGGCGGACTGCGTGACATTTCCATCACGCGTACCTCCATTACGTGGGGCGTGCCCGTCCCCTGGGACGAGAAGCACGTCTTTTACGTCTGGTACGACGCCCTGATTAACTACCTCACGGCCCTTGGTTATGGACAAGACGACGACGACGTCGCCACCTGGTGGCCGTACTCGAATCACCTGATTGGCAAGGAGATCCTACGATTTCATTGCGTGTGGTGGCCGGCGATGTGCATGGCGGCCGGTCTCGAGCCCGTGCACCACGTTCACGTCAACGGTTGGCTCTTGGTGGGTGGCGAGAAGCTCGGAAAGACCATGGCCGCGGAGGGGGCCGTTCGACTCAGTGACATCGAGCCCATTGGTCTCACAAAAGAGTTCGGCGTCGATCCACTTCGCTACTACTTGCTCCGTGAGACGGTGCTCGGCAACGACGGCGAATTTTCACACGAGGGCGTCACCGCCCGCTACAACACCGACCTCGCGAACGCTCTGGGCAACCTCGTCGCGCGCGTCAGCGCCGTCGTGGGTTCTAAGTGCGCGGGCGTTGGTCCCGCGCCCCAAAGTGACTCGGAACTTCGACTCAGCGCCATGGCCACCGTCGAAAATGCGGCCGAAGCCTGGGATCGCTTCGCGCCCCAGCGCGCACTGGAAGTGACGTGGGAGCTCATTGGCGCGACGAACGCCTACCTCGAACTTCACGCGCCGTGGAAGATGGAACCCGGGGCCGAGGTCGAGGGCGTTCTGGGTGACGCGCTCGAAGCAATCCGCCTCGTCGCGATCCTGATTTCTCCAGCAATGCCTTACGTTGCCGAGGAAATATGGCGCCGTATCGGTATGGCGGGATCGCCCGCGACCCCGCCGTACTCGCAGAGCGCCGCGTGGGGCCAGTACCTCGCCGGCTCGAAGGTCGAAAAAGGTGAACCACTTTTTCCTCGCATCAAGAGTGACGAATGAGCGGTTGGACCGACGCGCACTGTCATCTGCAAGATCACTTCCTCGAAACGCCCGATGGTTCGGTCGATGGTGACCTTCACGCCACGTTGACGCGCGCCTTTGATGCCGGCGTCGAGCGCGTGGTGGTCGTGGGCACCGACGCCAAGAGTTCGGCCGAGGCCCTCGCGATCACCGGCACGAACGGTCCCGTTGAGATCTACGCGACGGTCGGTCTCCACCCACACGACGCGAAAGAAGACCTGGAACCAGTCGCGGCGCTGGCGCGCGCGGGTCACCCCAAGCTCGTCGCGATAGGCGAGTGCGGCCTCGACTACTTCTACGAGCGTTCGTCGAGAACCCAACAACGACAGGCCTTTTCGGCCCAAATCGGGCTGGCCCATGAGCTGGACCTGGCTCTCGTGATTCACGCGCGCGACGCCTTTGATGATCTACTCGACATCCTCAACAGCGAAGGCGTACCCCCTCGAACGGTGATCCACTGTTTCACCGGCCTTCCCGGCGACGCCGAGAACTGCCTCGGCGTCGGTTGTGACATTTCAGTATCGGGGATTGTCACCTTTAAGAACGCCGAGGCCCTGCGTGAAGCGACGCGACTGGTACCTCTAGAGCGTCTCCACGTCGAAACCGATAGTCCCTTTTTGGCGCCAGTGCCCTATCGCGGTAAGACCAACGAACCCTCGTTCGTGTCGGTGGTTGGCATGTACGTCGCGCAGTTGCGAGGCGAGGACCTTGAACTCTTTAGGGCCGCCACGGCCGCCAATTCGGCTCGACTCTTCAATTTGCCGACGCGAACTCTCTAGAAACCCAGTAATCACAAGGCTTTCGTCGGGGCGAATTGCTACTGGCCCCCCGCTCTCCTAGCGTTAGAGGGCGGGATTAACCCAATTAACCCGCGGTCCTGGCGGAGGACGGATATCTGAAGAGGTCACCACGTCGGGCGCTGCGGCGCCCGCGTCTACTTCGCACCACATTGGCACTCGTGGCCACCCTCATGGTGCTTGTCGCGCCCGGCTTGGCCGGCGCCGTGACCGCGCACGCCGCGGTGCGAATGCCCGACCTCGTGGGGCACAATCGAGCCCAAGTGTTCGCGGTGATGCGTCGTGACGGCCTCTACTTCGAGACAAAGGGTCCCGGCAGTTCGACCGCACGCTGGGTAGACGTCCTCTCCCAGTCGCCCAAACCCGGCGTCGACATTAAATGGCACGGAGAAGCGGTCCTGCACGTTACGACGCAGTCGCCGCGCGGCCCTCGGCCCATGCCCAACGTCACTGGGCTCTCTCGGGCGCGCGTCTATCAAGCGATGCGGCGCGCCCAGCTCTACTTTAAGACGGTTGGACCAGGGAGTTCGTCGAATAGGTGGGCTCTCGCCCTGGCGCAATCACCGAGGGCCGGTACCAGGGTCGCCTGGCACAGCGAGGTCACGATTCGTGTCGCGATCACGCGCCCAAAGGCCCCGGTAAAGAAGCCGGTGACGAAGCCGGTAAAGAAGCCAACGTCGACCAAGATCGTCGGCACGGTCGTGAACGGCAATGATTACAAGATCGGCGTGGCGACCTGGTACAACTACATCCCGGGACACTGCGCCACGTGGTACCTGCCAAAGGGCACGCGCATTACGGTGCACGATCTCGCCACCGGCAAATCCATTACGTGCATCATCTCCGATCGAGAGGACTCTGGCAGCAATCGCGTGGTGGATCTCAACGAAACGCAGTTCAGCGAACTCGCCCCGCTCGCCCAGGGCGTCATTAGCGTCAAAGTCACGTGGTGACCCACACCCGTACTGAACTCGCCGCACTCTTAGAGACCCACGGTCTCAAACCCTCGCGCGCGCTCGGCCAGAACTTCGTCGTCGATCCCAACACCGTTCGTCGCATCGCGCGCTTGGCCGAGGTCGGCCCCGGTGATCAGGTACTAGAGATCGGCGCGGGACTTGGATCCTTGACCCTCGCGCTCGTGGAGACCGGGGCCAGCGTCCACGCCCTCGAGGTCGACCGGTTCCTCATAGGTCCCCTGCGCTCGGTGGTGGAACCCCAGGGCGTCAGCGTCCATCACGTCAACGCACTCGAGGCGGACTACGACGCGATTCTTGACGGCCAGAGTGCCGTGGTGGTGGCGAACCTTCCCTACAACGTGGCGACCCCTTTGGTGCTGCACCTCCTCGAGAGCCAGCCGCTCATTCGTCGCATGCTCGTCATGGTCCAAAAAGAAGTCGGTGAGCGAATGGCCGCGAACGCTGGCGACGAGGCGTACGGGGCGGTCTCGCTTCGCGTGCAGTACTTCGCCGACGCCAAAGTGGTGGGCAAGGTCCCACCATCGGTCTTTGTGCCCAAACCCAACGTGGACTCGGTGTTGGTCTCCTTCATCCGCCGTGACAGCGTGAGAGTGGATCCCGCTCTGGTGAGTGAGGACGAGCTCTTTAGCGTCATTCGCATGGCCTTTGGCCAGCGTCGAAAGATGCTGCGCCGCTCTCTCGCCTCGTGGACAACCGAGGGCGTCTTTGGGCGCTCGGGCGTCGCTGAGACGCGTCGACCCGAGGAGTTGACGCTCGAAGAGTTCGCCGCGTTGGCGGCAGCGCGATGAGCGAACTGCGAGCGCCCGCGAAACTGACGTGGTTCTTAGAGGTCACGGGACGGCGCGAGGACGGACTGCACGAGATCCGTGCGGAGATGACGACGCTCGACTTCGCTGACCGCCTCGAGGTCGATGAAGACGGCGACTACCTTCGCCTCGAGGGTCCGTTCTCTGGCGTGCCCCTCGATGAACACAACTTGGTGACGAGGGCACTGGCGTTCGTCGGTCGCAAGGCCGGCGTGACGCTCCATAAAGTCATTCCTCCGGGTGGAGGACTCGGCGGGGGCAGTGCTGACGCCGCGGCGATTCTTCGCTGGGCCGGGGGAGTGAGCGCGAAGGAGGCGCTGTCGCTCGGCGGTGACGTACCGTTTTGTCTTGAGGGTGGGCGTGCAGCTGTTGAAGGCGTCGGCGAAGTCGTCAAGGCCTTGGACTTTGAAGCGCGCGACGTGACCCTGGTGCTCCTGGGCTTTGGCGTGAACACTCGTGACTGTTACCGAGCCTTTGACGAGCTTTGCGCGAGCGGCGCGACGCCACAAGGGCGCAATCACTTAGAAGCGGCGGCACGACTCGTCGAGCCACGCCTGGCGACGACGATGGACTGGCTTCGGGCCACGTTGGGCGAGCGGGTGCACCTAGCGGGCTCGGGATCGACGCTCTTTGTCGAAGGCCACCTCGAACAGGATCTGACGACTTGGGACGTGATGGGTCCCGAAGGCTCCGTTCAGTTTCGCCAGACCATCACCACGTCAAAAGACGCGTAAAGCGGCCTATTTACCGGCGGCGCGACGCTGGAAGCGGGTTCGCTTCAGCATCTTCTTGTGCTTCTTCTTACGCATGCGCTTGCGGCGCTTCTTAATTAGTGATCCCATGGCTTGAAGAACACTACTAGGTTTTTAAATAGTCCCTTTTTGGAGGTTTTCTCGTGCCTTGGCAGCTCGACCACGTGCAGTTAGCGATTCCTTCGGGCGCCGAGAATCTCTGCGATGAGTTCTACGTGAAGGTGCTCGGTTTTCGTGTGATGGAAAAGCCGCCCGTCTTGGCGGCGCGCGGGGGGCGTTGGTACGAACGAGACGGCGTTACCTTGCATCTCGGGGTGGAGAGCGACTTCCATCCGGCCAAAAAAGCCCATCCCGCGTTGCTGATTGATAACTACGACGAACTCCAAGCGAACCTGGCCGAAGCGGGCGTCGTCGTTCGTCCCAATGAGTCAATACCGGGCACCACGCGCTGTCATCTGAACGACCCGGTGGGTAACAGGATTGAGTTGATCGACGCTACTTCTCGCTGACGCGTTCGATGTTGAGCTAGTCGGACAACGCGCAGCGCGTAGCGAGCGGACTCTAAGGGCCGCGTGTGCGGACCTCGCCCTAGGTTTCGGGCGCCTCGGTGAGCGAAATGGTGAACCGTGCGCCACCCAGTTGGGGATCACGATCCACCGACACGGTTCCCTGAAGTTCGGCGACGACCTGGGCGACGATCGAAAGACCGAGTCCCGAGCCGGGGAGCGCTCGGGCGCTCGGCGAACGCCAGAATCGATCGAAGATGTAGTCACGGTCTTCCTCCGCGATGCCCGGACCGCTGTCGGACACGGTGACGACGCCGTTCTTCGCGGTCACCATGATCTCGCCGCCCGAGGGCGTGAACTTGACGGCGTTGGTCAAGAGGTTCGAGATGGCGCGAATCAGTCGATCCCGTCGCCCGAACACCTGGGAGGGCTCGACGTCGACGTTGATGGTGATGTCCCTAATGCGCGCGTAGGTTCTGGCCGTCTCGATGCATTCATCCACGCAGTCATCAAGTCGCAGCGCCTCGATGGCGCCTTCGGAGCGTTCGCCTCTCGCGAGTTCGCCAAGGTCGGTCACGAGGGCGGCGAGTTCGTCGACTTGGGTCACCATGTCGTCAGTGATTTGGCGAAGCTCTTCGGGAGAGAGTTCGCGAGCCCGCGAGAGAACCTGCGCGTTGGTGCGAAGAGAAGTGAGAGGCGTACGAAGTTCGTGACTGGCGTCCACGACCAACTGGCGTTGCAGGGTCTGTGAGTGTTCGACCGAACGCAGCAGTCGGTTGAACACTCGACGGAGTCGTCCGAGTTCATCGGCGTCGCCTTCGGTGAGACGGTGCTGGAGATCGTTCGTCTCGGCGACCGACTCAATCTCATTCGTGACCTCTTCTAAGGGGTGGAGGGCTTGGCGCGCTAAGAAGATGCCGAGTCCCAACGCCAGCAAGAGACCGCCGGAGGCGACAAAAATGAGTTTTGCGATGAGGTGGTCGAGTTCGTTCACCTGGCCGGTGATGTCGACAATGAAGAGATCCGCTGACGTTGTGGGGATCACACAGGGTCCTGTCGCACAACTGACCACCGAGTTCTTCGCTAACGGGACGACGAGCTCCCGGTAGCTTTGGCCGCCAAAGGATACGGTTCGAATTATTTGAGGACTGAGGCCCTTGGCGATCTGCATGATGGCTTTATCGATGGGCACGTTGGATGTGGGCGACGTCGAACCGGTGGGTAGAACCAACTCAACGTAGGAACCAGTCACGCGATATTCCTCACTGGTGCCGACGCGCAGATGCGCCGCCTGCAGGAGTGACTGGTCGACGGAGTTAAGGAGAGCCGATCTCGTCGTGAAGAACGACGCGCCCGCGGCAAGCACCACCGCAATGGCCGCCGCGGCCACCGTGGCAGTAATAACGCGTGTGCGAAACGTCACGCGACTCGAAGCGCGTAGCCCACTCCGCGCACCGTTTGAATGAGGCGCGCGCTGTTCTCTTCTTCGAGTTTGCGTCGAAGGTAGCCAATGTAGACAGCGAGGGAGTTCGTGCCCGAATCAAAGTTGTAGCCCCACACGAGGTCCAAGATCTGGTCCCTCGTGAGGACCTGGCGGGGATGTTGGAGGAAGAGCTCCAAGAGATCAAACTCAATTTTCGTTAACTCGATCAGTCGGGTTCCTCGATGAACCTCACGCGTCTGGGGATTCAGGGTGAGATCTTCGAAGCGCAAAATCGAGCCGTCACCGTCGCCGACGTTGCGGCGACGTAGTAACGCCCGAAGTCGCGCGAGTAGTTCGGCGAGGTCGAAGGGTTTGACCAAGTAGTCGTCGGCGCCGACGTCGAGACCCTCGACGCGGTCGTTCACCGCGTTGCGCGCGGTCAGCATCAGAATCGGCGTGGTGTCACCCGAGCGGCGAATGCGCCGACAGACCTCGAGTCCGTCGATGTCGGGGAGTTGCAGGTCGAGCACGATGGCGTCGGGAGCGCGGAGTTGTATTGACTTCAGCGCGCTCGCGCCGTCACTGAAGAGTTCGACGTCGTAGTTCTCCATTCGCAGGGCCCGCCCGAGCGAACTGCGAATAGCCGCGTCGTCGTCAACGATCGAGACGTAGGAGTTGGGTGTGGGAGCGGTAGTCACGGCGCGACTTTCATTGGGTTGGTGTACAGGCTCTATTGTGGCTTACTGGTATTAAGCGTCTTCAGAGATTCTTTAAGAATCTCTGAAGATTGCCACAGTACCGGTAGTGGCGGGTAGTTCAATTGGCAGAACGACGGACTTTGAATCCGTAGGTTGGAGGTTCGAGCCCTCCCCCGCCAGCCAAGAAATCAGAAACACAGTCGTTCGAGCAGGGCGGCCATTTCGAGGGGCTGGTCTCCCTGAATCGAGTGTCCGGCATTTTCAACGTGTACGACCGTGGCGTTGGGGAGTCGTCGAAGCAGCTGCGCCTCGTCCGCGTCGTCCACGACCGACCCCTTGGCCATTCCTCGCAGCAACGCCACCGGCATCGTCAGCGCGCCGAGGCGCTCCCAGAGATCGCCCGGGTCGGGTGCGACAAGTTCGGAGGCGGCGTGTTGTTGGTGTCGCCACACCCAGGTGCCGTCGGGACACTGGAGCGCGTTGTGCAAGATGCCTCGACGCAGCGACGAGACGGACCGCGTCGGATTGTGTTCAATAGTGCGCGCGAGGAGTTCATCGAAGTCGTCAAAGGACTTTGGTCCGTTGACGAAGTTCGTGATGTGTTTGGCCTTGTCGCCGTTCACCCCCGGCGTGATGTCCACGAGCACGAGCGAGGTCACGAGATCGGGTCGCGCCGAGGCGACCACAATCGAGCACATGCCGCCGAGCGACATACCAACGAGGGGCAGCGATCTAGGCGACAACTGTTCGATCGCGCGTTCGAGGTCTCTGGCGTGGCTCGACACCGCCGAGTGCGAGTAGGGCGAAGGGTCCGAGTACCCGTGACCGGGCAGATCGAGGGCGAGGAGAGGACGTTGCAACGCGAGCGCCACGGTGTCAAAGGTGTGGGCGTTCTGGGCGCCACCGTGGACGAGCACGAGTTCGGGGTCACCTTCGCCCCAGCGCAGACCACTCAGTTGTCGCAGACCGTCCACGGCGACAAAGAATCGTCGGACCGTTGGAATGGGCACGTCCAGAGCCCACTCGCTGAGATTTTCACCAAAGAGAGAGAACTCGTCGTAGGGCATTTGTGCCATGCAGGGCATCGTAGGGCATCGCTGCTAGAGATGGAGGAGTGAGTCGCCCTACCTGTGTTGTGGTTCTCGCCGCGGGCGAGGGAACGCGGATGCGCTCGTCTCGACCCAAACCTCTACACCACCTCTGTGGGCGAGCGATGGTGCTCTACGTGCTCGACGCCGCCGCGCAGGAGAACGTGCGCGCGACGGTCGTGGTCGTGGGACGCGACGCGACGTGGGTCGAGAAAGAACTCAGGGAAAGTAGTCGAGAGGGAACGAAGCTGAGCTTCGTTGAACAGAATGAACAGCTGGGCACCGGTCACGCGGTGAGCGTGGCGCTGTCCAGCATTTACGACGCGATGGGCGACGGCGACGGCGACGTGTTGATTTTGCCGGGAGACGCGCCACTCCTTCGACGATCGAGCGTCGCGCGACTGTTGGCGGCGCACCGTGAAAGTGACGCCGCGCTCACGGTGCTGAGCGCGCGGCTCGACGATCCCACGGGATACGGTCGCATCGTGCACGCGAAGGACGGCTCCCTCGAGCGCATCGTGGAAGAGCGCGACGCCACCCCCGAAGAGCGCCTACTCAACGAGGTCAATACGTCGATCATGGTGGTCCGCCAAAGCCTGCTCGGACCCGCCCTTCGAAAGGTCGGGCGCCAGAACGCCCAGCACGAGTACTACCTCACCGATCTCGTCGCGGTGCTCCACGAAATGGGTCACCAGACCGCGTCGGTGTCGCTCGTTGACCCCAGCGAAGCGGTCGGCGTGAACGATCGGCTCCAACTCTCTAGAGCTGAAAGGGTCCTTCGTCGACGCATTAACGATCAGTGGCTGGCCCGCGGGGTGACGATGTGGAATCCCGAGGACACCTACGTCGACGCCGACGTGGAACTCGCGGCTGAAGTGTCGCTGTTGCCGGGCACGATTCTGAAGGGACACTGCGTCATTGGTCGTGGTGCCCAGATCGGTCCCAACGCGGTGTTAAGTGACGTCGAGGTGGGCGAGAACGCGCACCTGGGCACCGTTGAGGCGACGCGCGTTCGCGTCGGCGCCGACGCGCGCGTGGCATCCTTCGTCGTGCTGAGTCCCGGCACGGAGGTCGCCTCGGGAGAAATCATCACGCCCCTGACGCACCGTTCTCACTAGGGCTCTCCGTTCGCCTGTACGCTGGCGCCGTGGAGTCCCTCGCCAAACGCCGACTCGTTATCGTCACGGGCCGTTGCCACCCCGCGCTGGCCGAAGACGTCGCCGACAAGCTCGGCGTTGGGCTGACCGAAGCAAATCTTCGTGAGTTTGCCGACGGTGAACTGCACTGTCGAATCGATGAATCGATTCGAGGCGCGCACGTGTTCATTATGCAAACGCACGGATCGCCGGTCAACGATTCACTCATGGAACAACTGATCATGATCGACGCTGCTAAGCGCGCGTCAGCGAAGAGCATTACCGCGGTCATCCCGAACTACGGCTACGCCCGTCAAGACCGTAAGACCGCTGGACGCGAACCGATTACCGCCAAACTCGTTGCCGACATGTTGCAAACGGCCGGCGCGAATCGCGTGTTGTCGGTGGACTTTCACTCGGGCCAGATTCAGGGTTTTTTTGATATCCCGGTCGATCACTTAGTCGCGGCCCCCGTCCTCGAGACGTACCTCAAGGCCAACGCCGATCCGCACACGCTGGTCGTCGTCGCACCGGACGCGGGTCGAGTGAAGGTAGCTGAGCGCTACGCCCAGCACTTGGGTTGCGATTTGGCCCTGGTGCACAAGACTCGTCCGCCCGGCCAAGCCAACATCGCTGAAGCGCGCCACATCGTTGGTGACGTTAAAGGACGGCACTGCGTCTTGATCGACGACTTGATCGACACCGCCGGGACCATCGTCGCGGCCTGTGACCTGTTGAAGGCCCACGGGGCCGAGGACATTTGGGTGATGGCGACCCACGCCGTGTTTTCGCCGCCCGCCGTCGATCGGCTCTTTAACGCGCCGGTCAGTCGAGTTGTGGTGACCGACACGCTGCCCCTTGGACCAGAGAAGCGCTTCGAGAAGCTAGAGATTCTCTCCATCGCTCCGATCATCGCCAACGCGATTTCGGCCATCTTCGAAGACACGTCCGTGTCGGACATCTTCGGTGGCGAGAACCTGCTCTAGATCACCGAGGAGTGCCGCGCTGAACGTCGCAAGTGAGCTGGCTTCGATCAGTTGTTCGCTGAGTGCGAACTGGGACAGGTGGATCGCGGAGTCAAGGGCACCAGCGTGCCGAGTTGGGTCGAACGTGAGAGTGACCACACCCACGCACCGTTGGTGAGGCGCGGCGCCAGACCGAGCGCGGCCGTCATCGCCTCGCGGGTGCCGGCTTTAGCGAAGTGTGGGACTTCGACAACGACGACCGGACGCCACTTCGCCAGCGCGGCGCGGATGGTTGTTTCTTCAACGACCGTGGCGCAGTGCGGCCAGCGACTCAACGCATGTAACGCATGGACCGATCCCTTTAGATGGCTCACAATCTCATCGTTGACGCCGTTGGCTCCGGGGACGAACGCCCAACCACCAATGAGATTGAAATCGATGTTGCTTTCGGCCTGCCAGGCCATGGGCTGAGACTTGACACCGAAGGCGAAGGGGAGCGAGAGGACCGCGGTACCGGGCGCGAGGCGCGGCGCGTTCAGTCGATACCACGCGGGTACCGTCGCGGTCGTCACGCGAAAGGGCACCGAGTACGTGTCGAGCGTCGGGACGAACGCCGCGACCACGAACAGGGCGATGACTAGTTGGGCGGTTCTGCGTCGCCCAACGTCACCAGGCGACGGCCACCTCCTCGCCACCGCGCTCCACCAGCCGTCGATCGACGAGGCGAGCAGCAGGCCGACGCACAGGGAGACCGGGAGCGCGAAGCGGACGGTCTCGATGCTGGAGAAGAAGGGGAGTTTGGCCCGTAGATGTTTTGGAGAAAATTCGAGGTACCACGACACGATGGCCACGCCGGCGATGATGACGCTCGAGAGTCGCTTGCGCCAAAGCGGGAACGAAAGAAGGACCAAGAGCAGCAACCCGAAGCCGAGAAAAGCTGGGCCGGGACCTTTTGCGCCAAGGTAGCCGACCGAGGAAAATGAGGCGTTTGAATTGAAGAGGTGGGGTCCCGGATCAATGATCCGCCACGCCTTGGTCGACCCCATGGGCCAAAACGGACCTTGCACGTGGCGAGGTCCGGCTAAGTAGAACCACAACGGATAGGCGAGCGCGACGCCGGCGATGATCGAGCCAATAGTGGTGGCGATAAGGAGTTGCTTACGAGCAAGCATCACCAAACGCGGTCGCGAGATCACGACACCAAGAGCGCAGAGAGCACCGGTGACCGCTGAGATCGCTAACACCTCGAGACCGGTAAAGAACTGAAGAATCGTGAGCAGTCCGAGCAGCACGCCGACGCGCCGCGCTCGAGCGTCTCGACTTAACAGCTCCAGGCCGAGCAGCATCATCAATGGCAGGTACGCCGTGAGCGTGAGGTCGATATGGCCCAGCACGGTGTTGCGAACGACGAAGGGCGAAAATGCGTAGAGTCCTCCGGCGATGATGCGAATGGTTGTTCTCTGTGATAATCGTCCAGCCAGTGCGAACGCGGCCCAACCGGAAAGGACTGGGGCTAAGAGGTTCGCGACGTTAGAGGACGCGACGGGGCCAAACAAAAGTGTGATCGGTGAAAGTACCGCGGCCGGAGCGAACCAACTCGTGTTCGAAAGTGCGTTCACGCCGCCGAGGCGCGCCCATAGGGCGTTCGTCAATAGCGGATTATGGCCATGGGTCAGGGCCCACGGCAACCATTCCAACCACCACACTTGTTCCGTCGTGTCGCCGCAGTTACACGTGATGAGGTGGGCCGGGTTTCCCCCGAACCAGACGTGCGCCCACAGCACCAGCGCGATGATGAGGTACGTCGCGATCGCCGCGACGTGTAACGAGGCTTTCGTCCTTGGCGGTGGTTCGAGGAGTTGCACGAGAAATCTAGAAGGTCGTCATCAGTTGGTCATGATGTTTGGCGCTCGCAGGGCACCGTCGCGGACGTTGTAGTGAAACGTGCCATGTACCACTCGCTCCTGGTTTTTCCGGCTTCAACAAGGCGCTAGGCGAGCGAACTGTTCGAAGGATGAGACGTAGTACAGCCCCGTGGCTAAGAGTAGTTCGCGAGGAATTTGTACTAAGGCCAAGCACATGGCATGAGTGTCCTGTGCCGACCGACTTCCAGTTGTCTCTCCTGTGACGCGTACGTCGCCGAGGCCTCTGGGGACTGGCGTCGCCGGCGTTGATGGCGTCGCCCAAACCGATTAGGCTTGTAGTCCTGTGCGTCGCCCCTTGGGCCGCCGGAGATTCTTAGAGGAGTACTCATGTCAGAGAACACTTTGCAGGCGTTGACCAGTCGCGCCCACGGTTCGTCGAACTCGCGTCGCCTTCGTCTCGCGGGCTCGATTCCTGGGGTTATCTACGGTGAGGGCGTCACGCCGGTGCCGGTCGCCGTTAACGCAAAGGCCTTTCGCACGGCGGTCTCGGGCGAGCAGGGTCTGAACTCATTGATCACTCTCGACGCCGACGGTACCTCCTACACCGTTATGGCTCGTGAGATCCAGCGTCACCCGGTGCGTGGCACGGTCGCGCACATTGACTTTCAAGTCGTCGACCCCAACCGACCCGTCGTCGCTGAAGTGCCGTTGCACCTCATTGGTGACGCCGTCGAGGTTCGTCACGCTGACTGGGAAGTCGACCAGCAGATGTTCTCCATCGAACTTCGCGCTCGTCCCGACCGTATTCCGAACTTCATTGAAGTTGACATCTCGGGTCTGAGCGTCGGTGCCGCCATTCGCGTCAGTGACCTCGTGCTGCCCGAGGGCGTCGAGGCGACCGGCGACGTGACGGTGTCGGTCGTGGCAACGCACGCCGGACGCGCCGCGAAGGCGGTCGTCGTTCCCGACGCTCCTAGCGAGTAGTTCGCCGTGGCGCTTCGGCGCGCTCGCGAGCACGATCGTCGAGGCGCGAAGAGCACGCTGCTCATCGTCGGACTCGCTAATCCCGGATCCGAGTACGAGGGGTCGCGTCACAATATCGGCGGCGACGCGTTGCGTCTCGTGGTCGCTCGTCGCGGCGCGCAGCTTTCGCTCGAACGTCGTCAACGCGCGATGAGCGTTACTTTACAAACGCCACGAGGCCCCGTCACGCTCGCGGTCCCCACGACCTTCATGAACGAGTCCGGCGCCGCACTCGCGCCCCTGCTTCGACGCACGTCCATTGACGATCTCGCTCACCTGGTCGTGGTGCACGACGAACTCGACCTTGAGCCGGCGCGCCTCCAGCTGAAATTCGGCGGCGGTCTCGCCGGCCACAACGGACTTCGATCGATCGCCCAATCCCTCGGCACTCAGGACTTTGCTCGTTTGCGCGTGGGCATTGGCAAGCCGCCGAGTAAGGAGCAGGGCGCGGATTACGTGTTGCGCCGACCAACGGGCAAGCGACGCGAAGCGCACGAGGTTGACGTCGCGCTCGCGGCGGACGCGATAGAGACACTCCTTGACTACGACTTCGAAGAGGCTCAGCGTCGTGTGAACGGCTCGTGAGTGAACCACTAGGGCTTGGCCGAGTTCTCGAACTCGTCGGCCCAGCAATTCGTGCCTCCGTCGCCGATGGATCGTTCGTTCCCTCGAGTTACGCGACTCCCCTCGCCATTGCGGCGCTGGCCAGTGAACGGCCGTTCGTCGTGGTCGTCACGGCGACGTCGAGCGACGCCGAACTCGTGCGTGACGCGCTGGTGGCGTGGCTCGGTGACGATGACGTCGCGCTGTGGCCGGGCTGGGATACTCACCCGCTCGAGCGCGTGAGTCCCGACAGCCAGGTTATGGCGATGCGAGCACTGCTGCGTTGGCAGATTCGAGAGGGTCGAATGCCGCGCGTCGTCGTTGCCTCAGCGCGCTCGATTGCGCAGATTCTCTCGCCGGAACCACTCATCGCGCCTTACGTCTTCTCCAGAGGGAGCGAGATTAATCGCGACGAGTTCGTCAAAGGTCTGGTCGCCATGGGGTACCGTCGCGAGCACTTAGTAGAGCACCGAGCTGAGATTGCGGTACGCGGCGGCATCGTCGACGTCTGGCCCGCCCAGAACGACGAGCCACTGCGACTGGACTTTTTTGGTGACGAGATCGAACGATTGACGGTCTTTGATATCGCGACCCAACGCTCGACGCACGACCTCGATGAGGCCGTCATCGCCCCGGCGCGCGAGTGGATGCCTGGTGAGTTGACGCGCCTACGGGCCGACGAGTTGACCAAAGGTGAAGCGTGGGCCGCTTCGACGTTCGACCGACTCGCCACGGGACAGCTCTTTGACGGCATGGAAGGGTGGATGGGACTTTTCGTCGACGAGCCTCGAACCCTGCTCGACGAAGCCCCGAACGCCACCGTGATCGTGGTTGAACCCGATCGTGTGAGAGCCCGACTGGCCGATCTGCTCGACGAAGAGCGTGAACTCACTGACGTCGTGGCCGCGACGTGGATGGCCAGTGGAGTCGTACCGCTGTTGCACCTCACCTACGACGACGTCATCGAAGGAAGAGTCGACGTCGCTCTTGAAGCGAGCGCCAGCTCCCTTGGATCGACGGGTCAACTCACGTCACCCCCCGTCGTCCAGCGCGACGCCGCGCGCATCGCCGCGCACGTTCGGACCTGGTCGTCGGCGCGACGGGCCGTCGTGCTGACCTCGACGCCGGCCGCGATTGATCGCATGGCCGATCAGTTGCGCGGCGAAGGTCTCGAGGTGACAACCGATCCCCGGCACGTCTTTGACGCGCGGATCACTGTGCTCGAGAGTTCACTGCCCGCGGGCTTTTCGCTCGATGACCCCGAGGTCGTGGTCTGGAGCGAAAGTGACCTCACGGGACGTCGTAGCCAGCGCCGCGTCTCGCGCACGAGGGCGCGCAACGTTGACGGATTCTTTGACGATCTTGCGGTGGGCAGTTACGTGGTGCACCGTCAACACGGCGTCTCGAGATTCTCGGGCACGACCACGCGCGCAATCAACGGCGTCACTCGTGACTACTTAATTCTTGAGTTCAAAGATGGCCGCAGCTACTGGCCAACGGAGCAGATTGACGCGCTCACCCCCTACACCGGTGGCGACGGCCCGGCGCTGTCGCGCATGGGTGGAGCGGAGTGGCAAAAGACTCGCGCGAAGGCGCGCGCGGCGGCGTTCTTGGTCGCCCAAGAGCTCGTGGATCTCTACCGATTGCGCAGCGTCGCCGAAGGCCACGCCTTCAGCCCCGACACCGCGTGGCAACGCGAGATGGAAGAGCTCTTCGCCTTCACGCTCACTTCAGACCAAGCCCAGGCAATTGTCGACGTCAAGTCCGACATGGAGTCGCCTCGACCAATGGACCGACTCATCTGTGCCGACGTGGGCTTTGGCAAGACCGAGGTGGCGCTGCGCGCGGTCTTTAAGGCCGTCCAGGACAATAAGCAGGCCGCGGTCTTGGTGCCCACGACCTTGCTCGCCAGTCAGCACTTCGCCACCTTTAGCGAGCGCTTCGCCGGCTTTCCCGTGAAGGTGGCCCTGCTCAGTCGTTTCGTCGACGAAGCGGAAACCAAGTTGACGCTGCTGGGGCTGCGTGAAGGAACGATTGACGTGGTTATCGGGACGCATCGACTGCTGAGCGAGAACGTGAACTTCAAACAACTCGGACTGCTCGTCGTTGATGAAGAGCAGCGTTTTGGCGTGACGCACAAAGAGGCGATCAAGACACGAGCCGTCGGCGTCGACGTACTGACCCTTAGCGCGTCACCCATCCCGCGCACGCTCGAGATGGCCTTCGCCGGCATTCGCGATCTCTCGATGATCACGACGCCGCCGGCTGATCGACGCCCGATCCTGACGCACGTTGGTGAGTACAACGAAGCGGCGGTCACCGAGGCGATTCGCCGCGAGCTCTTGCGCGAAGGTCAAGTCTTCTTCGTCCACAATCGCGTCGCGGACATCGATCAGGCCGCTAAACGTATTGGCCAACTGGTACCCGACGCGAGAATCGCTGTCGCCCACGGCCAGATGGACGAAGGCACACTCGAGCGCGTCATGGTGGATTTTTGGCAACGGCGTTACGACGTTTTGGTCTGCACGACGATCGTGGAGTCGGGGATCGACCTGCCCTCGGTGAACACGTTGATCGTCGACCGCGCTGAACGCCTCGGTCTTGGTCAGTTGCACCAGCTGCGCGGACGGGTGGGCCGCAGCGGGCAGCGCGCTTACGCCTACCTCTTTCACCCGGCCGACCAAGTGCTTTCTGAGACCGCTTACGAGAGGCTTCGCACGATTGGCGACAACACCGCCCTCGGCAGTGGTTTCAAGATTGCTATGCGCGACCTCGAGATTCGCGGCGCGGGCAATCTCTTGGGTCACGATCAGTCCGGCCCCGTCGCGGCGGTTGGCTACGACCTCTACGTGCAACTCGTCGCGGAAGCGGTCGCCGACGCGAAGGGCTTTCACGTGCCCGACGTGGTGCCCATCACGCTCGACGTGCCTGGTGAGGCCCACTTGCCTAAGGAGTACGTCGAAGCCGACGACGCGCGCCTCGAGGCCTATCGCCGCTTGGCGGGCATTGGGACTATCGACGAGCTCGCGGACCTCAAGGGCGAGTGGATCGACCGCTACGGCGCGCTGCCCGCGCCAACCGTGGGTCTCTTGGAGTTGGCCGAACTTAAACTGGTGTGTCTCGGTTTTGACGTGACGTCGGTCGTAGTGATGCCCGCGAAAGTAGGGGTGCGATCGAAGCCGATTTTGAAGATCGGACCGTTGACGTTGTCGCTTAGTCAACAGTTACGACTGCGCCGCGGGTACGGTTCGCACGCCTATAACGAAGCCACGAAGGAACTGCGTCTTGAACTCTTGCCCAGTGGCGTCACGCCGCGCGCAATTCTTCAGTTGTTAGAAGCGGTGCACGCGACGACGCTCAACGTCGAAGAGTGATTCGGTAGCATGGCGTAGTGCGTCGCCTGGTAGCCCTGTTCGTTGTTGCTCTCCTGGGGGCTGCACTCTATGGACTAAGTGGTTCGTCCTCAGGTATCAGCGTGGACCGCCTCACCGTCTCGGGCCCCACGCTTCGCTCGGAACTCACGACGATCGCCAACAACAAAACGCTGGCGTGTTACATAAACCTCCTCATCCCCAGCAACTTCGCGAGCGGTGCCGGCGGTGACTCCATGAAAGTGGTGGGAGCCTCGGCGTGGATGAACTTGCGCGTTGAGGGTATCGCGATAGATCACTACGTCAAGACGAAACTTAAGTACGTGCCCAACGCAAAAGAGCTCGCCACCGCGAAGTCCTCGCTCGAGGGAGAAATGACCCAAGCGGCCGCCGCCAAGGCGACGACGTGTCCCGGCACGTCGGTTCAAGCGCTCGCGGAGATGACGGGCGAAATGCGAACAGCGGAGATCGAGTCGCAGGCGACGTCGCTCTATCTCGTCGGAAAGGTGAAGTCGACGATTCCACTAACGAAGACTTCGATGGAGAACTTCTACGCGCAGCACACTTCGGAGTACGACACGCTGTGCATTTCGGTGGCCGTGGTCGCTCCCGCTAACGTCAGCGCCTTTTCCGCGGCCCAAAGCGCTGGGACCAGCGTCGCCACGCTCGCCAAGGACTATTCACTGGATCCGTCCGCCAAGAAAGGTGGCGCGTACGGCTGCTTCTCGCCCGCGGCGACCGGATACACCAACTTGCGCAACGACGTCGCCGGCTTAGCCAAGGACGCCTTCTCAACGAAGCCATTTTCTACCACGTACAACGGGAGCACCGCGGCGCTCTACGTTGCGGTGACCAAGCGCACGGTCACGCCCTTTAGCCAAGCGGCCGCAGTGGTCTTAACTGACTTACAGAACCTCAACGCCTCCTCCGCCAATACGTTGAAGAACACCATCCTCTACGCCGCGGCCGTGCACGTTGATCCGGCGTTTGGACGCTGGGGCCAAAGTCAAACGTCTGGTCTGGCCGTCTTCGTGCCGGCCAAGCCCGCGGCGCGCAACGTGACCGGAGCAACGCAACTCAGCGCTACGGGTTCTCCGACTTATAAGTGAAGCCCGTCGTTCGTGTCCTAGGCCTCGGACCCGGCGCCGAGGGTCACGTGACACGGCGTTCGTGGTCACTACTCACTGAGTCGCCGGTCGTTCGACTGCGTACCCGTCAACACCCCAGTGCGCAACGTCTCGATCACGTCGAGAGTTACGACGAGCTCTACGAAAGCGCCGACTCTTTTGAGTCGCTCTACCTCGCCATTGTGGAGGACCTCATCGCTCTCGCCAGAACGTCACCCACCAATGAAGTGATCTACGCAGTCCCTGGTTCACCTATCGTGGCCGAGAGAACGGTCGAGTTGCTCCTCGCGTGCGATGAAGTGACGACACTCCTCGAACCGGCGGTTTCGGTGATTGACGCGGTGTGCGTGAGATTGGGCCAAGACCCCATGAGCGTGGGACTACGAATTGTTGACGCGTTGAACTCGAGTGAGAACTTCCGCGGCCCGGGCCCGCTGTTGATCCTCCAGACCTACTCACCCGAAGTACTGGCCAGTGTCGCTGATCGCCTGCCCGCGAGCGCGCGAGTCACGGTTGTTCATCACGTCGGTCTCAACGACGAAGTCGTGGTCCCACTTTCGCTCGATGAGTTGACGTCATTTGTTGAGGCCGATCACTTGACGTCGCTCTGGGTCGAGGGATTTCGCGACGCGGGCGAAGCAATGGGCGATCTCATTGACTTCATGAAGCGACTGCGCGCCGAGTGTCCTTGGGATCAAGAGCAGACCCACGCTTCACTGACGCGTCACTTGCTCGAAGAGGCGTACGAAACCATCGACGCTCTCGAGGCGTTCGTTCGCGTGCAGGGTGAGGGCGTCGACGACGACGCGGCCGTGGCGCACGTCGAAGAAGAACTCGGTGACCTGCTCTTTCAGATCGTGTTTCACGCGGAGCTCGGGGACGAAGAAGGCAACTTCAACTTCGCCACCATTGCCGACGCCGTTCGCGACAAGCTCACCGGACGCCACCCCCACGTCTTTGGTGACGTGCGCGTACGCGACTCTAACGACGTCGCTACTCGTTGGGAGCAACTGAAGCGCGCGGAGAAGGGGCGCGAGAGTGTCACCGACGGCATTGCCTGGCAGTTACCCGCGATCACGCTGTACACGAAACTTCTGCACAAGGCGGTGCTCGTTGATACGGGTGTCGCAACGGGGGAAGTCTCTCGCCAACGCGTGCTCGACGCCGTCACGTCGCTCGCGCTCGACGGCGAGTCGGTTCTTGACGCGCGGACGTCCTCAGAGGTTGACGCGGCGTGGGGTGACGCACTAAGTGCACTCGTGGCCGCGGCGACGTTCGCCGGTGTTGATCTCGAGGGGGCGCTGCGCGATCGAGCGCTCACGTTGCGAGACGAGATTCGCGGGGCCGAGAATTTGGCGTAAGCCCAAATGAGCTCTAGTAGCGTTGAGGCCAACTGAGGAGACGCAATGAGCGCGATTGAAGTAGTCCTGGGCCGACAGATATTGGACTCTAGGGGCAATCCCACGGTCGAGGCCGAGGTCCACCTTGAGTCGGGCGCCATTGGGCGCGCCGTCTCTCCCTCGGGCGCCTCGACGGGCCAGCACGAGGCGGTAGAACTGCGCGACGGGGGGTCCGACTGGGGCGGCAAGGGCGTCACGACGGCCGTCGGGTACGTCAACTCTGAGATCAACGACGCCCTCGAAGGCTTCGAGGCCGAAGATCAGCGCGCGATTGACTTCGCGATGATCGATCTAGACGGCACCGATAACAAGGCTCGTCTCGGGGCGAACGCGATTCTCGCGGTCTCGCTCGCCAACGCGAAAGCGGCCGCGATGGAGAGTGACCTGCCGCTCTATCAGTACCTCGGCGGCGTGAACGCGCACGTCTTACCCGTGCCGATGATGAACGTGGTGAACGGGGGCGCGCACGCGAAGAACACCATCGACTTTCAAGAGTTCATGGTGATGCCCATCGGGGCCGCTTCATTTAGCGAGGCGCTGCGCTGGGGCACCGAGACGTACCACGCCCTTAAGGGTATCTTTGAAAAGCGTGGACTGCACACGTCCGTGGGCGACGAAGGGGGCTTCGCGCCCGACCTACCCGACAACGAAACTGCCGTGCAGATTCTCGTCGAAGCCATTGAAGCGACCGGCCGTCGGCCCGGGGTGGACGTCGCGATTGCGATGGATCCGGCCGCGAGTGAGTTCTACCGCGACGGCGCGTATCACCTAGACGGCGAAGGCCGCGTTCTTTCGAGTGACGAACTCGTTGACTACTGGGTCGACCTCTGTGCTCGCTACCCGATCGTCTCGCTGGAAGACGGTATGGCCGAAGAAGACTGGGACGGCTGGGCGAGTTTGACCAAGCGACTCGGCGCCACCGTCCAACTCGTGGGCGACGACATTTTCGTCACCAACACGACGATTTTGCAAAAAGGAATCGATCGCGGTGTTGCGAACTCGATTCTCATCAAACTCAATCAAATCGGTACGTTGAGTGAAACGCTCGACACCGTGCGTTTAGCCAACGTCAACGGCTACAGCGCCGTGGTCTCGCACCGCTCAGGAGAGACCGAAGACGTGACAATTGCTGACTTTGCGGTAGCGACGAACGCCGGTCAAATAAAAACTGGCGCGCCAGCACGTTCTGATCGAGTAGCGAAGTACAATCAGTTGTTGAGAATTGAGGAACAGCTTGGCGATCAAGCTCGTTTTCTAGGTCAATCGTCTTTGTCGGGGGCGGCCGGTGTCAGCAACTCATAGTTTCGAAGCCCGAGGCGGTAATCGCTGGATGTTGCCTCTCGCCGCCGTGACGGCTGTTTTCATTTTGGTGGGCTGGTTCCCCCTCACCTCCCTGTGGCACCAGCAGAGTCAACTCAATCAAACTGCGGCACAGATCCAGGCCCTGAAGCGTCAAGAGCTCGCGCTCAAGACCCAGTCCAAAACTCTCGATACCAAGAGCGCCGCCACGCAGCTCGCGCGCGAGCAGTATCAGTTGGTCTCACCGAATCAGAGTTTGATCCAGGTGCTTCCGGGCAACTCCCTTGGTCGAGTGTCAGCGAGTTCCGCCGACCCGGGCCTCCAGCCCCTCGTCGCACCTTCGTCGGTGGCACTGCCGTCGAGCGCGACGGCGACCATGCACCATCAGACGAACGGTTTCGTCAAGCGTCTCGTGCGCACCCTCGAGTTCTGGCGTTGACTTTTCACGACGCGTCACCCGGCGATCAGGCGATCGTCGAAACCCTCCTCGGTCGAGAACCCTCCGGTCGATTCGCGGTGGTCGTTCGGCGCCTCGACGGGAGCCCCGTCGTTATAGAGAACGAACCGCATCTTCGTGACGGCACGCCCATGCCGACGCTCTTCTGGCTCGTTGACCCCGTGCTGCACGAGGCGGTCAGTCGACTCGAAAGCCACGGGGGAGTGCATCGTTACGAGGACCTCGTTGACGCTGAGCAACTTCAAGCGACTCACGACGACTACGCGCGTCGACGCCGAGTGGCGACGGTGCGTACCGATCTCGTGGCGTCCTCGGGCGGCGTGGGCGGGACGCGCGTGGGCGTGAAGTGCCTGCACGCCCACCTCGCTAACTATCTCGTCGGCGCCGTCGACCCAGTGGGAGCGTTGGTCGCCAGTGAACTCGACGTGAGTGCGCTACGGGTCGTGGACGTTCGTGGCTGACGTCGTGGCCGCGCTTGACTGCGGCAGTAACTCCACTCGACTGCTTATCGCCGACGCCACCGGCGCGACGTTGGTGCGCGAGATGAACATCACGCGACTCAGCCAAGGCGTCGACGCCGCCGGTTCACTGCTACCAGCAGCGATGGAGCGAACCTTTGAGGTCTTGCGCCACTACCGCGACGCGTGTGACTCAGCGGGCGTGACGCGAGGACTACTGGTCGCCACCTCGGCCGTGCGTGACGCGAGTAACCAATTGGAGTTTTTGGATGGCGCGCGCGACATCGTGGGCTTTGAAGCGAAGATACTTCGAGGCGATGAAGAGGCCGCGTTCTCCTTTGACGGCGCGACCAAGGAGCTCGGGGAGGCCGCCGTGGCGACCATGATCGTTGACGTCGGCGGCGGTTCAACGGAACTCGCGGTCAAGGTCGACGGCACGCTGGCGAGCTACTCGATGCAGTTGGGCTGCGTGCGCGTGAGCGAGCGCGCCCTGGGCCGAGGCGTCGTGAGCGCGGCGAGCGACGCGGCCGCGAGATCGATGATTGAGGCCGAACTCGACCGGGCCTTTGCGGCGGCGCCGGCGTTGCACGACGTCGTCGCCAAGGTTCGACTGGTGGGACTGGCTGGCACGGTGGCGACACTGGCCCAACTCGACGCGGGTCTCGCGGTCTACGACCGCGACGTCGTGCACGGTCGCGAACTCGCTCGCGCCACGGTGCAGTACTGGCGAGATCTGCTCGCCAAAGAGACACCGGGCGAGCGTTTGTTGCACCCCGGCATGGTCGTGGGGCGAGAAGACGTGCTGGTGGCCGGGCTCTACGTGCTCGACGCGGTAATGGAGCGATTCAAGGTAGACGTGCTCCTGAGCTCGGAAAACGACATCCTTGACGGGATCGCGAGTTCGCTGCTCCGCCTCTGATTGCGCCAGAAGTACCAACCTGTAACGATAGAGGGGTGAGAATGCGCCCGTGGTAACGACCCGAAGCACGATTTACTCACCCGTGACCCTGCACGGGCAGCGGGTAGTGCTGCGCACGATGAACGAACAAGACTACGAACCGTGGTTCGAGGTACGAACTCGCTGTCGCGACTGGCTCCTTAAGTGGGAGCCTCGCTCGGCGCACGCGACCCACCTTGCTGAAGACCACCGAAGTTTCGTGAGCCGCTGCGCGATTCGCGAGCGCGAACGCCAGATTGGCACGGGCTTTGGTTTTGGGATCTTTCTCGAAGGCCGCTTTCTCGGTGAGATCACGCTCTCCTCAATTCAACGCGGACCTCTCCAGTCGGCCTACATCGGCTACTGGATCGACGAAGCCGTCGCGGGCCAGGGCCTCATGCCCGAAGCGGTCGTCACTATCTTGCAGTACGCCTTTGAGTCGCTGCGACTTCATCGCGTCGAGATCAATATTATTCCGCGCAACGCTCCCTCACGGCGGGTGGTGGAAAAACTAGGACTGCGCTTCGAAGGTATCGCCGAGCGTTACCTCGAAATTGACGGCGCCTGGGAAGACCACGCGCGCTACGCCGTGACCGCCGAAGAGTGGAGCGACCGCGCGCCCGAGTTGGTCACGAACTGGTTGCTCCCTCGACACGACTAGACGGCTTCGAAACGACGCCCGCGCAGTTCACCAAGTTGTGCCGTGCGCAGCGTCCCCTGTAGGGCGGCTGCGATGCCAAGACCGGCGAGCGCGTCGTTACGACCCAAGACGAGCAAGGTGTTCTCAGTCCCTCGAGCGAGTACCAGACCTTGGGTTCGCGCCTCGCGCGCGAGGGCGTCGACTTCACCCGACGTCACCGAAAGCGCAAGTTCGACCACGGGGTTCTCGTAGCGAGTGGTCTTGAAACTTCGAATGTCGCGAACCATGGTCCACGCGACGTGACCAGGATGAACTGACGAGCCGCCGACGTCTTTCCAGCTCACGTGCAGTGGGTGCACGCTAAGACCCAGTTGGTCGGCGAGGTAGAGAACTTCAACGTCGAAAGCGAAGCCGTCGATCATGGCGAGCAGCGCGAGCACGCGCGCCGCGCCGAGTTGAAATCCTTTGAAGCCACACTGCGTGTCGCGCAATTTCGTACCGGTGTAGTGGCGAACCAGTAGATGGAAGGCGTCACCGGCCAGCGTGCGCAGTCGCTTGTCGTAGCTGATGTGGCCGTTGACGGCTCGCGATCCCGGCACGAGCGCGCTGGTCTCTAAGGCGGTCACGACGTCGAAGAGGTGTCGCGGGTCAATCGCCATGTCCGCGTCGAGAGTGACGACGTTGCGCCCTCGAGCGAGGGCCATGCCGAGGCGCATCGCCGCACCTTTACCAAGATTTTTGGGTTGCTGCACGAAGAGTGCGTGCTCGAGATGTCCGTAGATCGCGTGAGCGCTTTGGAGCGTGCCGTCACTGGAGCCGTCGTCCACGACGATGACCTCAACGTTGGAAGGATCGAGTTGTTCCAAGGTTGGCGCGAGACGTTCGTAGCCAACGCGAAGTCGCTCGGTCTCGTTGTACGCGGGAATAACGAGGGAGAGCGTGACGCTCACAATCGACTAGGGACGCTCGGCGCCGATGAATCCGCCCGTGAAGAAAGGAGCGAATGCCACGTTGGTGCCACTGTGCGCGGCCGCGATCGTCGTGTCAACTCCCCAGGGCCCGCTGCCGACGTACATGACGACGTGGTCCACTTGGTGGTCGCTGTCGAGGTTGTAGTAAAACAACAGGTCGCCGGGCTGAAGGTCCTGGAGCGTGACGCGGTGCATGACCGGGTACTGGGACTCGGTCGTGCGAGGGATCGTGACGCCGGCTTGCGCCCAGGCCCACTGCACCAGACCTGAACAGTCAAAGCCCACGCCGGGTGTCTCGCCACCCCACACGTAGTGCACGCCGATTTGGTGCTCCGCTGCCGCGACCGCTTTGTTGCCCGCGGCGGTACCGGCCACTTCGATGAGGGTCGGCGTCTTGATGGCGGCCTGGATCGCGTTGATCACCTCGTTGGCGGCGTTTTGTCCACCCACGGCCGAGGCGGCCGCGATGGCGTTTTCTTCACCGGCCGTGTTCTTGGCCTTGGCGGCGGCGACGCCTGCCTGGATCTCGTAGGCGATGATCTCGGATTTGAGTTGCGTCGTCACTGACGTGAGTGTTGCTTGGGTGGAGTTCGCGAGTTGGATGTTCTGATCCAGCAATGTTTTTAACTGGTACGTCGCGCTTGAGGCTTTCTGTCGCTGCACGGCCACTTTGGCCACGGTGTTTTGGAGAGAGATCTTCTGACGCGTGTACGTATTCTTTAGTTTGTTGAGATTGCCAATGACTTGGTCCTGGTAGACCTTCGTCGCGTCGCTTCGCACGACGTTCTGGTTGAACAGTGAGAGGATCTGCGCGTCGGCCGCGCCGAGGACGTAGGCCCGCACGACGGCCGTGACGAGCTTTTTCGACGTGACGACGATGGCGGCGTGCTTCTGCACCTCGAGACCTTGGAGATTGGCGATGTTGACGATGATTGAAGCCAAGTTGGCCTTCTCGGCGTCGTACTTATTGGCGGTAATTTCGCTCGTTTTTTCCTGTTGGGCGAGGGCGGCCGAGAGGTTGGCGATCTCGGCCTGGGTCTGGGCGATCGTGAGCGCCCCCGCGGAGGACGGAATGACCGTCCACGAAGTAATTAGTGCGGCCACCAGCAAGAAAGGGGTAGTTCGAGTCGCGCCCCGACGACGCACGCGCAACATAAGACAAGCCTAGTTAGGGGACTCACATACTTCACGCACCCGGAAGAGGGGCATGAAATGACCTCAGAGCAATGGCCGGAAAATCGGAACAAGGTGATCGACGAGATCAACCATTTGATGGAGTGTTTCGACGAGAGGCTCACCTTCAATAATCCCAGGCTCGCTGATCGCTATGTCAAAACTGAACTTTTGGTCCTCGTTCGGTTCCGCGTCGGGCAGATCGGTGAAGAGTACATCGCCTGCTTTCAACGGGAAAAGACTGTCTGCGGGTGCGAGGAACAGCGAGAAGTCGGACTTTTCGGGAAATGCGGGCGCCCAGCCTCGCATAAGTACTTGACCAACATCGACAGCCCCGAGTTTAGAACCGACCGTCACCAACAGACGGTGCTTATCCACGATGTTGAGGTGGTCAAGTTGCCAGAGGGTGTCGTTCCCTCCCTTGTATGGTTTGATCGCGTCGATCGCGTCGATCGCCTCTTGCCTCATGCCCTTTATTTTTCTCATCTTTCCGGATTCATATTCCTGGGCGGAGTCGAAAATCGGGAAATAGACATAACTGAAGGGCCCTGGCTGTCCGGTGCCGACCTGCACGAGTTGGTAGGCCAAATGGTCCAGAGCACTTCGCAGGCTCTGGAGGACCTCCCCTGCGATCACGTCGATCGCAGGCGGTACGTAGCGCACGCTCGCGAGATAGTAAATGGGCTGTCTCGTCTCAGGATTGC
>DATCCC010000002.1:0-123961 GCA_036511495.1 Acidimicrobiales bacterium
GGACGACTGTGTATCAATCCTCGCGACCGAACAAAAGACCGCGTACCAGTTGTTCAAGGTGATTGCACCTTGTCTAAACGCGCTATCGAAAATGAGCAACTGCTGCTTTTGAGCGGTTGATAAACCTTGAGGGAGTCATCGAAGTGAGCTTCAATCGATGGCGCGCCGTCCAGTGACTCGTGAACTTGTCGATTGGTGAACGTAGGGAGCGCCCCGGAATCCACAGTCTTTGCTCGATAGGAGCGCTAGGAACGAATGATGGCGTAACCACTCCCGCCCCTGGTGTCATCGACGCCAGGGACGGGAGGAGGGTTAGCTAACGATTGACTGAACGACTCCGCTGGCGGGGTGACCCGGGTCGTTTGAGTAACCCGCAGGGTTGTCAACCTTCAGGATCACGATCTCGGCGATGTTGCCCGAAATGGTGCTGCCGGACTTCGTTGCGTTGGTGGTGACGATGACCCCGATGTACTGAGCAACGCTCGTTGGTGGCACGCTCGAGTTTCCGGGCGACGTCGACCAAGTCTTCGCAATGCTGTTGACGGAGCTGGCGTAGCCCTTAAACGAAGCACCGGCGCCGTAACTGCCGCCGGTGACCTGCTTGGACCACTGCGAACCCCAGAAGTTCAGGTCCGCACCGATCTTCACGCCCGCGCTGTTGGCGCCCCAGACCACGAAGTTCGCCGCTTGGTAGGCGTAGAGCGTTTGCGAGCTACTCGAGCCAACGTAGTTGCTATCCGCGCCGAAGACGGCGTTCAGGGTGTACACCCCGTTGACCAGGGTCAGTTGCGCTGAGAAGCCTGGCGCGTTAGCCGTCGCACTCGACGCTCCCGCGCTGAAGGTCACCGTCCCCGCGTTCACGGGGTTTCCCGTCAAGTTCTCAGTGACGCTCGCCGTGACCCTCACCACACCGTTGAGCAACGTCGGCGAACTCGTGATCACGAGCGTGGTCGGCATTGGAGCAATGGCGAGAGATCCGTTCGCGAAAGTGAAGACGTAGTTCTCGGAACTCAGGCTGCCAATGGCGCACGAGATCGGATACGTTCCCACCGAACTAGCGACCGTAGCGGTCGTCGAACAGTTCGCGGTGCCCGCCACCGAGGAGGAAGTGTCCCCGTTCACGAAGCCCGAATACGTCGCGGTGAACGTCGGGTTCGCCATGTCGTACACGCGCGCAGCGTCATTCGCGGTCACGGTGAGTGTGGCCGGGGTGACCAAGTCGGCACCTTTCACGTAGCTAATCGTGTAGTTGGGATCCGCCGCGCCCGAACAGGTCGTCGCGTAGGAACCAACCGACGAGGAAGCCGTCGCCACCGTCGAACACGTGGGCAACGTCGATGGAGCGAGGTCCCCGTTCACGAGTCCGCTGTAGGAGGCGCTGATCGCCCCGGGCGTCGAGCCGTAGGTCGAGGTCTCCGAGGAGGCGGTGATCGTCAGCGGCACGGGGTCAACCGTAAGGCTACCGGTGGCGTAGTTGATGTTCGAGTAGTCAGCCGTGGAGGGCGGGCCCGTACAGGTGGTGGTGTAGGTGCCCGCCGAGGAACCGACGCTGTAGCCGGTCACTGAGCAGGTCACGCCTGCGATCGAACTGTCTCCGCCGAGCAAGCCGGAGTAGCTTGCGCTCACCGCCGGGGCGCTAGCCCCGTAGGTGATCGCCGCCGGCGAGGAGGCGCTCACGGTCACGGTCGCGGCGGAGGGGTTCACCGTAAAGGACTGAGGGGCACCGCTGTTCGGGCCGTATACCGTTCCCTGACCGACGTGGGCGACCAGAGTGCAGGTGCCAGCTCCGACGTAGGTAACGGTCAGGCCAGTTGCCGTGCACACTGAGGGCGTCGTCGACGTTACGGAAAGGGGTCCGTCACCGTTGGTCGAAACGACGGCAGTGAAGCCCCCCTGGTAGACAGCGGTCCCTGGGATGTTCGTAATGGTTGGGGCGCTCGCCGCGCACACCGAGGCAACCCGCATCTGCGCGTCGAAGGCCTCAGCTGGGGCGCCGCTCTTCACCTGGACAATGATCGTGTTCAGCCCGGCCTGCCAGTTGTGGTCGAGAACTGTCGACGCTTCGTTGCTCGCGTAATAGCCGTGGTAACTGTACGTGCCGCCAAAGGACGGGTCGGAGGACTGGGGGAGACCGGTCGTCTGGAAGCTCTGGGCGACACCGTTCACGAACACCTGGGCAACCTCGTTGTCGGCGAGGAAATTCATGTCGAGGCTAAATGCCGCGGGGCTGACCGCGGGGTCGAGGGCGAACTGGTACTCGTAGTACCAGTCACCGGTCGGGCTGGAGGGGTTGGCGATGGTCTGCTGAGAAATCCACTGCGCATTGCCGTACGGACTCGGGGAGTACGCCGTGGGCGCGAGATCCCCGACGTTCGCGGGAAGGAATGTCGCACCAGACGGTGGCAGAGAGACGGCGTTCGCCGGGCTCGTGCCGCTCGGCGAATTAAACGGACCCGAGACGGTCCAGTTGGCGTCGAGAGAGTTATTCGGCAGGACGCCACCCGTCGAAGCGTTATATCCGGTGTTGAAGATGTTTCCATTCGTCGAACAAGTGACGGTCGTCGCGGGGGGCGCGACACTCCAGGTGATGCTCACCGACGGGGTACCGGGTGCGGACCCCACCGACAAGTTGCTCGCACTGGACTCGGCGAAACTGGAGCCCCCGCCACCGCCGCCACCGCCGCTATAGCCACCGCCGGCGTAATCGCCACCGCCGCCACCGCCGCCACCGTAATATCCGCCGCCGCCGCCGCCAGCACCAGCCTGTGCGCCGGGGTAAGAGCCGGTGCCGCCGGTGCCGCCGGTGCCAGCTCCGCCGGCTCCGCCGGCGCTAGGAAGACCTGCTCCGCCAGCTCCGCCGGCGCTACATGCTCCACCTGCGCCACCAGCGCTAGTTCCTTCGTTGCCGGATGACGCGAAGCCGTTGGCTCCGGAGTTGCACAAAAGGGCGCCACTACCACCGGCACCGCCGTAGCCACCAGTGGGATTGGGTTGGCCGTAATAGCCACCGCCGCCACCGCCGCCACCGACAACCAGCGCGCAGTTCGCAGTTGTGCCGTGGCCCGAACAGGTATAGATGCCAGACAAGCCACCGCCAGCGCCACCGCCGTACGTGCCGCCGCCGCCGCCGCCGACGCCCACCTCGACATACTCGCTGCTACCGGAGGTAACCGGAATGTCGGCCTTCACCTGCGCCCCGGCGCCGCCGTGACCGCCAGGGGATGTGGAAGAGTGGCCAGCGCTGCCGTTTGCGACCAAGTGCAGACTGGTTACGCCCGCGGGGACGGTAAAGGTGCCTTCCCCCGAGGTGGTGTAGGAGCACGTAGAGGGCGAAGTGAACGTGCCGGTCGTGCCGCAGGGAGTGGACGCGGACGCGGAGGGCGCGAACGTCAGTGTCGTTGCGATGGAGGTAGCTGCAAGCACCAGCGCGCTCGCGAGCGCACGCCGCAGCAAGGACGTAACCCTCATGTGACCGACTGATCGCGAGCGGTGACGGTCTCCGCGAGAGCTTGGTGGATTGACGACGTGCCCCATGACGAACTCCTTTGACTGTCCCATCAACCGCGATTGCCCGAACGTTCAATCGCTGGGGGACAATTTGTATGTAATGCATAGTCCATTTGGTGTCGGTTGGCAAGTGATTTCGACCAAACGGCACCCTTGAACGTATTGCCCACCGATTGTGGCCGATTGACGCCCGCTCTCACGGAGTGATCAGCGGGCAAACTCGGACCGAGCTACCGCTCACTTACAGGCCGTGGACATGAAGTTTTGTGTCGGGCCGTCGAGCTTCGAATCCGGGACCTTTTATTGATTCCACCCCCAACGGTGTCTGAGTTCATCTCAGAGTTCATCTCATCGGTTCATCTCAATTTGGCAGATCCGGATCGAGCGGGAAACTTCCTCAAGCTTGACGTTGCCGACATTGACGATACCGAACTACTCATTCACGCGATGCCGCTTCGTCCAGAGACGGCGTAAGAGCTCTTTGGGGGTGTAAGGGAATGACTAAGCGAGTGTATGGATTCAAGAAAACTGGCGAGCCAATCACTGATGAGACGATTGCCGTCTTCGTTGAAGAAGCCGAACGAGCGTACGAGCCAGGTCAACTCAACGGAGCCCGCCGTGGTCGGGGACGCCCACCACTCGGCGATGCCGGCAAGGTCGTTGAATCTCTTCGCCTCGACCTTGCCCTTCGTAAGAACGCCTAGGTGCGGGCCAGCGACGAGGGCGTCAGTGTTTCAGAGTTGGTACGCCGTGCGCTCCGGGAATACTTGCACACTTCGTAAATTCATTTCGATTGCCGTGCCCACTTAACCGTGGCGAGTCGCAGTTGCACACCTTCTGTCCAAAACTCAGAACTCGATCCATGAATGGATGTTGTCGCTCTTGCCAATGATCATCGTTGCTCGGTCCTCGAGAGAGTTGTTCTTTAGATCGGTCCGGGAGAATCTTTGCCGGTTGTACCGGGGACGATCGGATGAATCATGATTCTTTCGAACTCGTTCTTTGCTTAGAAAGAGGTGCCAGTCACTTCCACCAGGCGACAATCGACATTGACCCCCAAGGCCGTCGTTCGGACGCGTTACGTAGAATGGAGATGTGTTCGACCCCTCTGGTCGCTGCGATTGGCTTCACGCGTCCAGGAGTAGCGTGCCGAGGGAGCGACGTGGCGAGTCGCGTCGCTCGCCAAAGGTGCCACGCAGTGCTATCGGGAGAAGGTCATTTGAGGGAACGACGGACTCCTTGGAATCGAGAAATTTGTCTTGTTCGTACGCCAATGTCGGAGATAGTTCGAAGTGGCGAGTAAAACTGTGGACCCTCGATGGCCTTTAGGTGCTTCGCTGCTTCGAGCGTTGCCGGCGAAGGATCGACGTAACGTCGCGCTCCTGGGAGTTTCCACCTACGCGACGTCGGTGACACCTCGCTCGTCGATGAGCACTCCACTGGCGATTCGCAGCGCCTTGGAGCGTTATTCGACCTGGTCCTTCGACGATCAAGTCGATCTCTTGGAGACGATGTGCGTCGTTGACTACGGCGACGTTGAAGAACCTGACGGTGTCGGTGGATTCCAACGCGTCGAGGCGGCGTTCGAAACGTTTCACGATTCGCTTGAACTGTCCCTCGTGCTCGGAGGCGACAACGCGGCGACGTGGCACGCCCTGCGCGCTCTGGCCGGAGCGGAAATTTCGAGTTATGGCCTCGTTACGCTCGACGCCCATTTCGACCTACGCGACGGTGAGTCGAACGGCTCTCCCGTTCGCCAGCTGCTCGAAGCGGGCTTGGATGGTCGTCACGTAGTCCAGGTTGGTCTGGCGGATTTTTCGAACTCAGCCTTTTACGCACGCCGGGCCCGTGACGCGGGAATCACGCTGATGACTCGTGACGAACTACGCCACCGTAGCGTCGAAGACGCGGCGTCGCGGGCCGTGGAGATCGCCGGAGCCGGAGGGCGACCCGTCTACGTTGACGTGGACATGGACGCGGCCGATCGGTCAGTCGCACCGGCCTGTCCGGCGGCGGCCCCTGGAGGATTCAGCGCCGACGAGATGCGACGCTTTGTTCGCGCCATCACTGCCAACCCGCAAGTACGCGCTCTCGATATCACCGAGATTGACGTTCAGCGCGACAGCGATGACCAACGAACCGTTCGACTCGCGGCGCTCTTGGTTCTCGAGGCCATCGCGGGCGTACGAAGGAGACCGTGTTGACGAAGTTATTGAGACGAGGTACGCGTGAAGTGAGTCGCGGGCTCAGGGTTTTTACCAATCGCGGACGTGGCCTACGCCGCCGCCGGCCGACTGTCTCGTGGAGCCCTGCGCGAGACTGTCATGCGCTTAGCCTCATCGTCGTCGTTGATTGAAGGAGTGGTCATGGAAGGTGCACGCCCAGTACGAGCCGCACGCGGGAACACGTTGCGAACGCAAGGTTGGCCCCAAGAAGGTGCCTTGCGGATGCTAGAGAACAATCTCGACCCCGAGGTGGCCGAGCGGCCCGACGACCTCGTCGTCTACGGCGGGACCGGGCGCGCGGCGCGCGACTGGCGCAGTTTCGACGCGCTGGTGCGCACGCTTAGAACTCTAAAGGGCGACGAAACGATGTTGGTGCAGTCGGGTCGACCCGTCGGTGTCTTTCAGACTCACGAGTGGGCGCCCCGGGTATTGATCGCCAATTCGAACCTCGTGCCCGACTGGGCGAACTGGCCCGAGTTTCGCCGTCTCGAAGCACTCGGATTGACGATGTACGGCCAAATGACGGCGGGCTCGTGGATCTACATAGGAACCCAGGGAATCTTGCAGGGGACCTTCGAGACCTTCGCCGCGGTGGCGAAGAAGCGCTTCGGTGGCACGTTGGCGGGCACGTTGACGCTCACCGGAGGGGCGGGTGGCATGGGTGGCGCTCAACCTCTCGCGGTGACCATGAACGACGGTGTCTGTCTTTGCGTGGACGTTGACCCCTCGCGCCTGCAGCGCCGAGTGGATCATCATTACCTCGACGAGTGGACCAGCGATCTCGAGTACGCGCTCACGAGCGTGCTGGCAGCGAAGCAGGAGCGTCGAGCCCTCAGTGTCGGCCTACTCGCTAACGCGGCCACGATCTTTGCCGAGTTGCTGGCACGCGGAGTCGAGGTCGATATCGTGACCGACCAGACCTCGGCGCACGACCCGCTCAGCTACCTGCCCGAAGACATCGACGTGAACGACTGGCACGACTACGCCGACAAAAAGCCCGAGGAGTTCACCGATCGCGCCCGCCAATCAATGGCCAAGCAGGTCGAAGCGATGGTGGGCTTTATGGACGAAGGAGCCGAAGTCTTCGACTACGGCAACTCCATCCGTGGCGAGGCCGCTCTCGCTGGTTACGGTCGAGCCTTTGCCTTTCCCGGCTTCGTGCCGGCCTACATTCGTCCGCTCTTTTGCGAAGGAAAGGGACCCTTTCGCTGGGCTGCGCTCTCGGGCGACCCTAAGGACATCATGCGCACCGACCGGGCCGTGCTCGAACTCTTTCCCGAGAACGACGGACTTCAACGCTGGATTACCAAGGCCCAAGAACTTGTCGCCTTTCAGGGCCTGCCCGCGCGAATCTGTTGGCTCGGCTACGGCGAGCGCGACCGGGCGGGACTGGCTTTCAACGATTTGGTGACCTCGGGCGAAGTGTCGGCGCCCCTGGTGATCGGTCGCGACCACCTCGACAGTGGCTCGGTGGCCTCGCCCTACCGTGAGACTGAATCGATGCTCGACGGCTCTGATGCCATCGCGGACTGGCCCCTACTGAACGCACTCCTCAACACTGCTTCGGGCGCATCGTGGGTCTCTATTCATCACGGCGGCGGCGTGGGGATTGGCCGTTCGATCCACGCCGGTCAAGTCTGTGTCGCCGACGGCACGGCTTTGGCGGCTCAGAAACTCGCTCGAGTGCTTCGCAACGACCCTGGTACGGGCGTGATTCGCCACGTCGACGCGGGATACGACGTCGCCGAGGAGACCGCCGCCGAGCGTGGCTTAAGAATTCCAATGCGCGAGAACTAGATGAGTTCACTCCTCGTTAGCAATATTGGCGAACTTCTCACGAACGATCCGTCAATTGGCGAGGGTGTGACGGGGCGCCGATTCAACGCGGCCCTCGTCATGGACGAGGGCCGCGTGGCGTGGATTGGCGACGATGCCGACGCCCCCGCGGCTGACAACGTCATTGACGCCGATGGCGCCGCGGTACTGCCGGGCTTTGTCGATAGTCACACGCACCTCGTCTTTGCGGGGGAGCGATCTTTGGAGTTTGAGGCGCGCATGTCGGGGGCTGTCTACGACGGCGGAGGCATTGCGTCGACCGTCAAGGAGACGCGAGCGGCGTCGAATGCGTCTCTCCGACAGCGCTCGGAGAAACTTCGGGGCGAAATGTTGGCCCAGGGCACGACCACGATTGAAGTGAAGTCGGGCTACGAATTGACGGTTGCGGGCGAGCAACGCCTCGTTGAGATCGCGAGCACAATCAGTGACGAGGTGACGTTTCTTGGAGCGCACGCTGTACCCGTGGAGTACGCGAGCGATCGCGACGCGTTCGTGCGGCTCGTGGCGGGCGCGATGTTGGACGCCTGCGCCCCGCGCGCACGTTGGGCCGACGCGTTCTGTGAGAGCGTGGGCTTTAGCGTTGACGAGTGTCGCTTCGTGCTGGGCGCGGCGTTGAAAAAGGGACTCGGGTTGCGCGTGCACGCAAACCAGTTGGGACACAGCGGTGGCATCGCTCTAGCTGTTGAGATGCGGGCCGCGAGCGTCGACCACTGTACGCATTTCACGAACGACGATGTCGATTCCTTGGCGCACGGAGACGTCGTGGCGACACTTCTGCCCGCTGCGGAGTTTTCGACTGGCTCGCCTTACCCGAGCGCTCGAGTGTTGCTCGACGCTGGAGTCACGGTGGCTCTGGCCACGGACTGTAACCCTGGAACCGCGTTCGTTACGTCCATGCCCTTCGTCGTTGCGCTAGCCGTGCGTGAGATGGACTTGAGCGTCGACGAGGCACTTTGGGCGGCGACGTTGGGCGGTGCCAGAGCGCTTCGACGAACCGACGTAGGTTTCTTAGGACTTGGCGCCCGAGGTGACCTCGTGGTCTTGGATGCACCACGGGCCGCCCACCTGGCGTATCGACCGGGGAGTTCGCTCATGCGTCACGTCGTGCGCCAGGGCGTTGCCATCTGACGCGCGAGTCGTGGGGCGATCAGTTACTTCTGAACCGATTACCCACCCAAGCATCGCGGGCTTGAGTTGTCTCGAAGGATGCTTGTCAACAGGTTGGGTGACGTTGTGGACACCGCACTCTGCGTGGGACTAACGCTACGACCGCTCGATCAAGTCACCGCACTAACGCGCGATTCGAGAGGACAAGATGGTTTCGGTATGAGTAACTCGGCTTGGTCAATTTTCACCCCCAACGGGATTCGAACCCGTGCTGCCATCTTGAATGGGAGGGGTAAAGAGTTAGATTCATGCCACGAAAGCGCTGATTAAAGGTCATTTTCTTCTGATGAAAATATGCGTTGGGCCGATTCGGGCACGCCATGAGATCGTAATGTCCTTGCGAGATCGTCAGGAAATCGCACAGCAAACCTTAGCGCAGGAGCCAACGGGGCGAAAACTGGCAGAAACGTCGACTCGCTGACGAAGAGCGCGTACTGGGGTCGCCAGAACAGTGGTTTGGCAAACCAATTGCCTAACATCGTCGATGGATTCGCTACCGAACGGTCGATCGGACCACCCATTCGATCTAACAGTTTTTTAGTTGCATTGATCGAATACATAATTATCAATTCTGGCCCGTCCTTCAACGGAAACTTTGAGCAACCTCACTCGAAGATTCCTAGTTCTGGAAGCGGAAGAATTGTCAATTTTCGGTGAATGTGATGTGCACTCGATTACTAGCGCGACAAACCGGTGTCGCGGTTTTTATCGTGTGCCTTAGGGAACATTTCTTGGAGCAGAAATTGAACCCTCGGCAAAATCAGATGTTCCGGATAGTAAGACACCAAGAGATCCAAACCCTGTTCAGCCGTCGTGAGTCCACAGAGCCTGTATAGCTCGAGAATGTCGTCTTGGTCTCGTTCGACGCGCGACGCCATCAATTTCATGGCGAGGAGGTATTGGGGCGACGCCGCAGCCACGCTGAGGTTCTGCCCTTCATAGACTCCTATCTGATCCTTGTCCTCGCCTGGCATGAACGCTTTCGCACCATCGTTGAGCCAGTCTGGTTCGAGATTTAACTTTTCAGCCACTCGGGATGCCGCCGTTAGTACTTCGCTCGATGGCACGAATACTGCGTCGACGTCAGCGGTCGCCCTGCGAGTGTCGTAGGCAATCGCCATGGCGGCACCTCCGACGATGAACACCTCGCCTCGAACTTTGAGAATCCCCAATTCCTGATCAAGCTCGGCAAGGGCTTGGAGCAATTCTCAGACCGAGGAGCGCCACTACGCATACTCCAACGCGCCCTGGGTCACGAAGACTCCCCGACGAGCGAGGGAGATTGGGCTGTGCACAAGCGCGTTGGCATGCAGCGACGCCATGCCTGAGACGAACCACCATTTCCTCAGAAAGTAGCGCTCAGCATTTACCCAAGATGGTGCGACTACGCCGTGCGAAGCACAGGCAAACTCGACAATCCCGGCCAAGAGGGCGTCGTATTGATCGCTACCTGTGGTCGATGGCGGTTCGGCCGTGATGCGTTCCCGAGTTTCCCAATTGGATTTGTCGTATCGCTCCAAGAAGCGAAACGTCAGTCGAGTGGCCGAATTGATATCTCCCTTGGCGAGACAGGCAGCGATTTCTTCGCCCGCGTCGCTCACAGAGTTTTCATTCCACGGCATTGCTATATCGTACGACCCCCAACTGACAACAGCAGATGCTAAAAATGCCAAAGAGGCGATTGGATCATCTTGGATGCTTTGGACGCTCACTCGGCTCACTAAGTGTTGTGTTCACCCCCTTAAATTCGCCCAGCATGTGCCTTGACATGGTGGACACCTCCTGAGAAGGGTGGTGGCGAGGGTCCTGTCAATTCGTATTCACGATTGGATTTCGCGAGCTTCCGGCACCCAATTACATCGGCTTCGAGGTGCTTTTGGGCATTGAATGGGCATTATCGGCGCTATTTCTCCAAATAATGGCGCTCTCGACCCATAATCGCGATGCACAGAAATAAGCTTTGACCAGCAATTATGTAGCACCCCCAACGGGATTCGAACCCGTGCCGCCACCTTGAAAGGGTGGGGGTTAGCGAGGAGGCGAATATACAAAAATCCTGGTTAACGGAAGGATTCAGGGGTGAAGAAATCAAGCATAAACGCTTACGGGCGCGAGATGGGCGTCACGCAAGAGAGCATTTCGGGAGTGTTGAAGTCCGTAGCCGACGCGTCTTATGACCTCCTCTTCTACTTTTTGATGTCGGACGGAAATATCGCGACCGTTGTTTCGTAGGCTATGACTATGGTTTCCTCGCGCTCCTCAAAGGTGGGTCCGACGTCTCGCCCGGTCGCCATTCCTGGCGACTTTGATAGTGCGAACGACGTCAAGGCATCGGGGATCGTTGTACTTCCCAATCGAATTCGTTGGTCCGAGCCGGACTTGACGTTTGATCTGGATGCTGCTGTCGACCGTCTTCGTGTGTACGAGATTGTTTTGGTGGAGGGCACCGAGTCAGATGTTCGCCATTTCGTCAGATTCGATGAGTTGGTCCTTGCTTGGAACGACATCCATCTTCCCGCCTACGTTCGCAAGGCCTGGCAGGATTGGTTCGCAGACCGTCATATTTCTGTTCCGACTTGCTAACACCGCTACAAGAGCAGATTGCCCAGATCATTGGTGACGCGCTCGAGGGCTCTGACTTCGCGTTGGCTGGCGGAGCCGCACTTATCAGTCAAGGATTAGTTGATCGGCGAACGAGAGATCTCGACTTCTTTGGTTCATCAAGTCCGGTGTTGTCCGAGAGACTGCAACAGATAATTCACTCGCTCGTTCGTGAGGGTTTTCAGGTGGAAATCGATCAACAGAACGAACGGTTCGTAAGACTCGAAGTCACAGGACTGGGGGAGGAAACCGACGTCGATTTTGGCATCGACTCCCGGCTTTTCCCGCCTGATCAAGGCGCTCATTCCTTAGTCCTTTCAAGCAGGGAACTCGCGGTTGACAAGGTGTTGGCGATATTTGGTCGAGCAGAACCAAGGGACTTTGTTGATCTCGCTGCTTTGACGCAGTTCTTTGACATCGAGGAGCTCTTTGCGGAAGCCGTCCGAAAGGATCGGGGATTCAACCTTGCGGTGTTTGCCGAAATGACGTCTCGATTCAACCACCTTCCTCGTCGAGAATTTCCGATGAGCGACGCTGCATTCGACGAGTTGAAGGTGACGACAGCGTCGTGGCGTGACATTGCGCATCGACTTGATCGCGAACATGATCGGGGCTTGGGGCGCTGAGGCTCTTCGATTCGACCCAATCAGTCACTAGTGAAAACTTATTCAGTGTCGGGTGAACGGCTGGCAAATGTTTCAACAAGTTCACGAAGTGCGACGTCCGGGAACAGGTACGTCTTGCCGTGAATTCCGACAAGTGTGTCGGCAAGATTCAGAGCCAACTGGGGGGGAGTGACCTCGGGGTGAAGTCCCCGGATTCTGTTCGCCACGAAAGCGAATTCATTCAATACTCCGAGGACCTGGCGGCTGTTGGTTCTTGACACAACGACATCGTCCATCGCGGCGAGTTCGTAAGCGATAAAGGACTCGGGTACGCCATGAGCTCGCAGCGTTGTCGCGAGTTCATCGGGAAACCGCACTGCGAGCGTGGATGCAGGCGCCAATGGGGCAAAGACGGGGAGAAACGTCGATTCACTCACGAAAAGCGCGTACTGGGGCCGCCAAAAGAGTGGTTTAGCAAACCAGTTTCGCAACTTTGTAGAGGGATCAAGTACGGGATCGTCCATCGGCTCTCTCATGCGCTCCAGGAGTTTCTTCGTGGCGTGGATCGAGTACACGAGAGTAAATCTTGCCCTACGAACACCACCCGAGAACGCTGATGTCAAGACCTTGTCTAAAACCGGATTTCCACTTGCGATCGAAGGTCTCCTACAGCCCCTCCGGAGCGCTCGTGGGCGTTCTACGGGCGCTAAGGGTGCCAGTTTTTCGTCAAGATGAGTCTTTTTCGGCCGCTACGAACTGAGCAGAAATCCCCGTTCACCAGGAATAACTTTGCACCCCCAACGGGATTCGAACCCGTGCCGCCACCTTGAAAGGGTGGTGTCCTAGGCCGCTAGACGATGGGGGCCTATGTTGTATCACCTGTGAACTACCTGGTGGTCGGGCTGCCGGGATTTGAACCCGGGACCTCTGCGTCCCGAACGCAGCGCGCTACCAAGCTGCGCTACAGCCCGCGGCGAGTTCCCTCGCAGCCAGATAATCCTAGTCGTTGGGCCAGAACGCTCACAAAGGCTAAAGAGTGTCCGGCAACTCAATTGCGACCGGCGGGTGGTGCTCGACGACGAGTTCGCCGATTCGTCGTTTCTCGACTGACTGCACGCGAAAGGTCCAGTCACCGAAGTCGATAGTGGAGCCGGCGGCGGGAATTTCACCCGCGAGATCGAGCACGAATCCGGCGATGGTGACGTACTCACCTTCGGGGATGAGTACGCCCAGGGCTTCTTCGACGCGGTCCACGTGGGTTTGGCCATCGACGAGCCACCGATTGTGGCGAATACGCACAATCGTTGGTTCTTCGTCCTCATCGAACTCATCATTGAGATCGCCCACGAGCTGCTCGAGGATGTCGCGAATCGAAACCACGCCCGCAACGCCGCCGTGTTCGTCCAGCACGATCGCGAACGTTCGGTGCTGTTTTCGCATCTCACCCAGGCTTTCGAGCAGGTCGAACGTCTCGGGCAACATGAGAGGTGGTCGAATCTTGCGCGTAATCTCATCGGCGCTCGGCAGTGACACGCCAACTGCTCGCTTGAGCGTGGAACTTCGAAAAAGGTCGTTGACGAAGAGGACGCCCAGTACATCATCGAGGTCGTCACTGACGACGGGGAAGCACGAGTGACCCGTGTCGCGCACCGCTTCCGCGATCGCTTCGGGTGTGACGGGCATTGTGAGAAAGGTCACGTCAACCCGAGGGGTCATCACGTCACGCAGTTCGAGTTCGCTGAGTTGATCAACGCGAACGTGAATCTCGCGAGCCTCGGGCGAGGACATCTTCTGGGTTTCGTGACCACTTACACGCGCGCGCAGCCGCGCGAAGCCAGAAGGGGGAATCGTCGATTCGCCCATTAAGCGTCGGTGCTACCGACGCGGACGGTTGCGGGTCGCAACGATTCGTCCTCGTAACTCTCCCCACGAAGCAGAGCGCGTACCGCACTACGGAGTCGTTGAGGATCCAGCGGCTTCACGACAAATCCATCGGCGCCTGATCGTCGAGCGAGAAAGACGTCGGGGCGCCGATCGAGCAACATCAGCACCGATACTGAGTCCGCGCCACCGTAGGACTCGAGGTTGCGCAACTCCATCGTGATCGCCATGCCACCCATCGAGCCAATCTGCAGGTCCACGACCACCAGGTCGACGCCACCGTCTTTAACGCGCTCAATGGCCTCGAGACCGCTCGAGGCCTCTTCGATATCGATACCGGGGCCGGCCAACACTGTTTCGAGTTCACGGCGAAGGGAGGCCAGATCGCTGGCGAGAAGGACGGTGGCCACGCCGTTCAGCGTAGCGGAGCCGGGATTTACCCCCTTTCGGGTCCTCGATTGCTTGGCGAAATGTTTCCTTGTGCGCTGGGTCAACCTGTGGTTAGTGTGCGAGTCACGGCATTGACAGGGGGGACTGGAATGACGTTGACTTCGTTGGAGTGGTCGAGTGGCGCCGCTTGTCGCGGTAGTGAAGGATCGCTCTTCTACTCAGCCGATACGGCTGAGCGAAAAGAGGATCGCCTGGAGCGTGAGCAGATGGCGAAACGGATCTGCTCGGGCTGTTCGGTGCGCGACGAGTGCCTGCACTCGGCACTTGATCGCCACGAGTCCTACGGCATCTGGGGCGGACTCAATGAGTTCGAGCGGCGGTCCCTAACTCGTTCGTGACGTCGACCAACCCAATTGGGTTGGGCACACGAGGGTCAGCACGATGAGCATCGCGAAGGTCGTGACGTGCACTGCGGTGCAGTAGAGGCAGATGGCGTTGATGATGATCAACTCGGCGTAGACCAGCCACAAGACGAAACACATCGAGACAATCGCCAACACGAAACGAGTGACGTGAATCCAGCGCGCCCTGGCGTGCCACGCCCAGGGGGAGTTGATGACGGTCATCACGAGATAGGTCCCGAGGCCCAAAAAGGCGACCGGAATACCGAGAAAGCGCGACTGCGCCGAGGTCGTTACTTTCGCGCAGTCCACCACGCCAGTGCCCGAGCAGACGAGGAGCTGCTTGTCGAAGTGCGTGATGGAGAGATAGATCGACAGGCCCAGACCCAACAGACTTAGTAAGAACGTCGTGACCTCAGCCCATCGCGGAACACTCAGTTCCGGATCGGTCACTTAATACTCATAGCCTTGTCGGCGGCCTTCACACCGGAACTCGTGCACACGCTCCTCGGCTGTTGTTTGGTAAGCGTGCAGATGGCCGCCGTTTGGTCGTTCGCGGACGAAATGATGGCCTGGGTTATCGGGCTGATGGTGTTGGAGAGACCTGCGGCGATGTCGCTGCGAGTCGAGCCAGCGAGCGTCAGCGGCCCATAACTCGCGCCCGCGACGAGGAATTTATTGGCGTACGTGATGAAGGGGATCGATCCGTCTTGTTGCACAGTAAGACCGGGGACGTACTTTCCGGTGTCGTACTTCTTGATGAGCGCTGCTTCTTGGGCCGTGGGCTTTTGGAGGGGGTTGTAGTTGTTTATTGCCGAATTGAAAACGTTCGTCGACTCTTCGACGCTCTTGAACACCAAATACTTCGAGACGTACTTCGACTTCACGAAGGTGAAGGTGGGTGTGTTCGGGGCGTAGTCAATCGCGGAGCTCGTCATATTGCCGAGTCCGCTCCAAGTGCCAAAGCGACTGAGCGCGATGATGGTGGTCCAACGTTGGGCGGCGCAGTAGGGGCAGTACTCGGCGCCTATGTAGAGCACCTCGGGCAGTTTGGCGCCAGTTGAAGTCGTGCTGGTCAGTAACGGTTGGTTCTTGAGCGTGAGAGGTGCACTCACGAGGACGGCCGGCGAGGTAACACCAACGGTGTTAAAGATGGACGCGGGGACCTTCGTGAGTTCGTGAAACGTCGTGGGGTCGGTGGGTTGAAAGGCCGACGATCCGCCATTGGTGGTACCGCCGCTCGCTACTTTGATGATCACGAGTCCGGCGACGACCACGACGACGAGACCCACGGCGAGCCACGTAAAGAGCCCGGCCGGGCGCCCACCCTTCACCGGAGCCCGCGACGGCGCAGGGCGCCTCTTTGCTTGCGATGATTTTGCCACGGTGCTCCTTTTGATGTCCGACCCTCAAACTTAGTGGACGCGTCAAGAGTGCGATAAGTCGCTCTGAACTCGGTAGTTTGACAGCTATGGCTGAAATACTCACTCCTCGCCCGGCGGCGACCGTATTGACGCTTCGTGACTCATCGAATGGTTACGAGATTCTTATGCTCCGTAGAAATAGTCGCAGCGACTTCGCGGGCGGGATGCACGTTTTCCCCGGCGGCGGCGTCGACGAGAGCGACGTCGACGCCGAGCGTCTCGTTCTTGGCCTGAGCGACGAGGCGGCGTCACGGCGTCTCGGTCTCGCCAACGGCGGTCTCGCTTACTACGTGGCGTGTCTGCGCGAGCTTTTCGAAGAGGCCGGACTGTTGATTGTCGCTCACGAGAGTGGCGCGCAAGTGAACTTCACGAGCCCCCATGACGTCACGCGTATGGCTGCCCACCGCCGAAGCGTGAACGCGGGCGAGCTCGACTTTCTTTCGATGCTGCGCGACGAGGGCCTCGTGCTCGACTTACGGGGTCTGGAGTACGTGGCGCATTGGATAACGCCGATCGGTCTACCGCGTCGCTTCGACACTCGATTTTTTATTGCCCTCGCGCCCGAGGGTCAGATCGCGACCCACGACGCAGGCGAGACCGTGGCCAACCTGTGGGTTCGGCCCCGTGACGCTCTTGGCGCCCACGAGCGAGGCGAGTTCGAGATGATGGGTCCGACGATCCGCAACCTTGAGGCGATTGGCGACTTTCCCAGCGCTCGTGAGGTACTCAACTACGCCCGTTCACTCGAGTCGATTCCCTGCGTCGCGCCACGAATCGTCCGTCGTGACGGTGAAGTCGTCATTCTGATGGCTGGCGACGAAGGCTATGAGGCGACCGAGACCTAAGTAATGCGCAAAGTTGAGGTGTTGATTGAGGGAATCCCTCGCTACCATAGAAGCAAGGAATTCTTAAGGAGCCCAGTCGACCATGACCACCACCAACGTGAACTTGACCGCGAAGGTCACCGAGCCCATCATGCTGACTGAGGGCGCCATCGTCAAAGTCGCCGAGCTCATCGTGGCTGCTGGTGCTGACGAGCCCTTGGCGCTTCGCGTTGCCGTGAAGTCGGGCGGTTGCTCTGGCTTTAACTACGACATGTACTTCGACTCCGAGTTCGCTGACGACGACGTCGTGAGCGAGTTCTCTGGGGTCAAGGTCGTTGTTGACCCGGCGAGCGCCGAACTGCTGAGCGGTTCGACCCTTGACTTCGCGGACGGTCTTCAAGGTGCGGGCTTTCACATCACCAATCCCAACGCCACGCGTACGTGTGGCTGCGGCAACTCCTTTAGCTGAACTCTTGAGCCCTACGCGTCCGTACTCTCACTGGCGACGCGCCGGCGATTTCGTTGTCATCTCGGGTCAACTCGGCGTACTGCCCGAAAGAGCGACGACAACTTTCGTCGACGGCGGTGCGCCCGAACAACTGCGTCAAGCCCTAGCGAACGCGAAGGTCGTGCTCGCAGAAGGCGGCGCCGCGCTCGCCGACGTGGTGAAAGCGACGTTGTTCGTGTTGGACATGGGGGACTTCGCGGCGCTCAACGACGTGTGGCTCGACACGTTTAGTGATCCCCTGCCTACCAGAAGCGCGTTTGCGGTGGCGCAACTGCCCTACGGTGCGCTGGCCGAAGTGGAGCTGTGGGCCTACGCGCCCGAGAGTTAATCGCCGTACTCGTTCGACGTACCGAACTTGTAGCCCACCGATCGCACGGTCTGAATAAGGTGCGCGTACTCCTCACCCAACTTGGCGCGAAGACGACGGACGTGCACGTCCACCGTGCGCGCGCCGCCGTAGTACTCATAGCCCCACACCCGACTGAGTAGCGTCGCGCGCGTAAAGACCCGATTGGGGTTGGTGGCGAGAAAGCGGAGCAGTTCGTACTCCATGTACGTCAGGTCCATGACACGTCCGGCGATGGAGGCTTGGTAGGTCTCTAAGTTCATGGAGAGTTCGGCGTGTTCGACGCGCGGCGCGACGCTCTCGTTGCCCGCTCGACGAAGACGATGGCGTAGACGCGTCGCCAGTTCGCTCACGTCGTAGGGTCCGACCACGAAGTCGTCAAAGAGATCCTCGCGAAAGGTAAGGTCGTCGAGTTGGTAGTGGTCGAGCAGCAAGATGATTGGCCCCACGCCTCTCTCGCGTTGGCGTAGTTGGCGACAGAGACTCATCGCTTCGCTAAAGGGTAAAGCGGCAGCGTTGATGACCGCGCCCGAGAAACCATCGGCCGGCTCGAGAGCGGTGATTTCGTTTAGTCGCGCCGAGGTCGCGATCGCCGGCGTGACGCCCGTGACGTCAAACGCTTTGCGCACTGGCCCTTCGCAGGAGGGAACGCAGAGGACGACGTCAATGGTCACAGCAGCGGCAGGTATCTCTCAAGTTCAAAGGGCGTCACTTGGCCCCGATAGTCGTCCCACTCGGCGCGCTTGTTGCGCAAGAACCACTCCACGAGGTGGCTACCGAGCGTTTCGTGCATTAACGCCGAACCTTCCATCAAGTCAACGGCCTCGGCGAGTGACTGGGGCAGCGCCGCCATGCGTTCGCCCTCGGTGGGCAGCGCGTAGTTGCCCGTCACGCCGCGCAGTCCGGCGGCCAAGATGACGGCGAAGGCCAGGTACGGGTTGGCGGCGGAGTCCGGCGCGCGGTATTCGATTCTCGTCGAGTCAATGCGCCCGGGCTTCACCGAGGGCACGCGCACCAGCGCGGCCGCGTCGTAGTGCGCCCACTCCGTACCTACGGGCGCTTCGCCACCGGGCACGAGTCGCTTGTACGAGTTGACCCACTGGTTGGTCACGGCCGTGATTTCGGGCGCGTGCCGTACGAGTCCGGCAATGAATTTTGTCGCGAGGTCGCTCAGTCCGTACGTGTGCTCGCCAATGAACGCGTTCTTCTCGTCGCGCCACAAAGAGAGGTGAGTGTGCATGCCCGAGCCCTGCGCGTTCACGAGGGGCTTGGGCATGAAACTGGCCGCAACGTTCGATTGACGAGCGAGTTCTTTCACCACGTGACGCAGCGTCATCACCGTGTCGGCCATCGTGAGCGCGTCGGTGTAGCGCAGATCGATTTCGTGCTGGCCCGGAGCGTCTTCGTGTTGGGCGTGCTCGACGCCGATGCCCATCTCTTCGAGGGTGAGGACGGTCTGGCGGCGAAGGCGACTCGGCGTGTCGTCGGCCAAAAGGTCGAAGTAACTCCCTCGGTCGAGGGGAACGGGACCCGTAGCGGGGTTGAGATCGGTGAAATAGAAGTACTCAATTTCGGGCGCGACGAAGAACGTGTACTTCTTCGCGCGAGCGCTGTCGAGGACGCGGCGTAGCTGTTGACGGGGGCATCCCTCAAAGGGCGTGCCGTCGATGTTCACGATGTCACAGAAGACCCGCGCCACGCCGGCGTCCTCTTCGTACCAAGGGAGCAGTTGGAATGTGGTGAGGTCGGGCCGGGCTAAAACGTCGGACTCTTTGGTGCGAGAAAAGCCGTCAATCGCGCTGCCGTCAAAGGTCATGCCCTCTTCGAGCGCGTCTTCGAGCTCGGCGGGGGTGACGTGGAAAGCCTTGTGACGACCGAGGACGTCGGTGAACCACAGCTGCACGAAACGCACGCCACGCTCCTCGACGGTTCGCAGCACGTACTGGGCCTGGCCTTGCATGTTGGACATTCTCGCACCTTCTTTCAAAAACCGCGATTCCGTAGAGAAATGAAACTGCCCGCCGCCCGGAGGCGGCGGGCAGTTTTCAGTGGTTCGTTAGCGTTTGCGTGAACTCTTCTTCGCTGGAGACTTCTTCGTCGACTTCTTCGCCGCCTTCGTCACTGGAGCTTTCTTCGTCGCCGTTTTCTTGGCCGGAGCTTTCTGGGCGCTCTTCTTCGCCCCACCCGACTTGCTCACCGCACCACAGATTGTGTCGGTGATGAGCGCGGCGACGATGTACGGGTCGATGTTGGCGTTCGGTCGACGGTCTTCGAGGTAGCCCTTCTTCGCGGCCGCGACGGCGGCGGGAATGCGCACGGACGCTCCGCGGTTCGAGATGCCGTAGGAGAACTTCGAGTACGGCGCCGTTTCGTGCTCGCCGGTCAAACGCTCTTCGATGCCCACACCGTAGGCCGCGATGTGCTCTTTGACCTTGGTGCCTAGCGCTTCGCAACCAGCGATGATCGCGGGCCAACCGCCGATGGCGCGCATCTGCTTGGTGGAGAAGTTCGTGTGCGCGCCCGCGCCGTTCCAGTCTCCTTTGATGGGCTTGGCGTCAAAGCTCACGTCGACATCGAACTCTTCGGCGATGCGCTCGAGCAACCAACGCGCGGTCCACAGGTGGTCGCCCACCGCGACGGTGTCGAGAATGCCGACCTGGAACTCCCACTGGCCCATCATGACTTCCGCGTTGGTACCTTCAATGGCGATACCCGCACGCTGACAGGCCAACGTGTGGGCTTCGACGATGTCGCGTCCGGGCATCTTCGCACCACCCACGCCGCAGTAGTACGGACCTTGTGGTGCGGGGAAGCCCTCTTCGGGCCAACCGTAGGGACGGCCGTCTTGGAAGAAGGTGTACTCCTGCTCAATACCGAACATCGGCTCGAAGCTGGCGTACTTCTTTAGTGCGGCTACTGCGGCCGCGCGGTTGTTCGTGACGTGGGGCGTCCCATCGGGATTCAGCACCTCGCACATCACCAACACGTCCTTTGGTCCGCGCAGGGGGTCGGGACACGTGAAGATCGGAAGCAACCCGCAGTCCGAGAAGTGTCCCGTTGCTTGGTTCGTGCTCGATCCGTCAAAGCCCCAGACCGGCGGCTTCTTGCCGTCGGCAACAATTTTTGTTTTACTCCGTAGCTTGTGAGTCGGCTCGGTCCCGTCTATCCAGATGTACTCAGCCTGATACGACAACGCAGCTCCTTACAAAGTGTCATCGCGTGCCTACGCGACCTCTCCTAGTCTCGTGGTTCGCGGCCCCCTCTACCCCCGAGTTCTGTTAAGGGCGTGTGAACCTTGGCCAGGAAGTTGGAGAACACGCGCCATTAGGCTCACTGCGTGGCCACGCTTCGAATTGCCCTCGCCCAAATGAACGCGGTCGTTGGTGGTTTCAGTCAGAACGTCGAGACGCTGGGCCGCTTTCGTGCCCAGGCCGCCCTGGTGGGTGCCGATCTCGTACTCACGCCGGAACTTTCGCTCCTGGGCTATCCGCCCGAAGACCTATTACTAAAGGAAGGTTTCATCGAGGCCAGCGCGCAGGCGCTCAGCGACCTCGCCAAGTCCGAAGGTCTCCCGCCCATTTTGGTGGGCACCGTCGAACACGACGGTCAAAACGGCGTGCTGCTCGCACCCTCGAGTGACGGGCGCGACGTGGTGCGCCTCTTCGAAGACGAAGAGCGCCGAAGCCACATCGCCAACGCGCTCGTCGCCCTCGGCGACCACGGCGTCGTCGCCACGGCGACCAAGCGGTTACTTCCGAACTACGACGTGTTTGACGAGCGGCGCTACTTTCACCCGGGCCTCGGTCCCCAAACCATCGTCAACGTTCGCGGCGTCGCGGTGGGTTTGTTGATCTGTGAAGACGTGTGGACGAGCAACGGACCGGCCGCCGCGCTCGCGAGTGAAGGCGCGACCCTGATTGTCGTGGCGAACGCGTCGCCCTACGCGCGGGGACGCCGTGACGAACGCGAAGCGATGCTTCGCGAACGAGCCCTGGAGACGAACTGTCCGATCGCCTACGTCAACCTGGTGGGCGGACAAGACGAACTGGTCTTTGACGGACAGAGCATGGCGGTGAACGCGAACGGTGACGTCATCGCGCGGGCGAGCGCCTTTAGTGAGGATCTCTTGATCTGTGAACTTGAGCCTGGCGACTCTTTGGTCGGCGTTCCTCTCGAGTCGTTCTATCCGCGCAACGAAACGCGCGCACAGGCACTGCACGTCAATCGGATCGAAGAACCGATGGACGAGGTTGAGGAGATCTACGGTGCGCTCGTCATGGGAACGCGCGACTACTTGCGCAAGAACGGATTTCGCGAAGCCATCGTGTCGCTGTCGGGCGGCGTGGATTCGTCGCTCGTCGCCTCCATCGCCGTCGACGCCGTGGGGGCACGGGCGGTGCGGGGCTTCGCGATGCCGAGTCGCTACTCGTCGGATCACTCGGTGAATGACGCGGTTGAACTCGCGACGCGTCTCGACATTGAGATCGCGACGCTGCCCATTGAGGAGGAACACGAGATGTTCTCCGCGTCACTGCACGACGTGCTCGAGGGTCGACCTTCGGGGCTGACGGATGAGAATCTGCAAGCCCGAATTCGCGCGGTGCTGATGATGGCGATATCGAACGCCACGGGCGCCATTGTGCTCTCGACGGGCAATAAGTCCGAGATGGCGGTCGGGTACTCAACGTTGTACGGCGACTCGGCCGGCGGCTTCGCGGTGATTAAGGACGTGCCCAAGACGCTCGTCTACGAACTGTGTCACTACCGCAACGCGGTCGCTCGTCGTGATGGTGACCCCGAGCCGATTCCTTCATCGGTCCTCACCAAAGCCCCCTCGGCCGAACTTCGACCCGATCAGCGCGACGATCAGTCCTTGCCGCCCTACGCGATACTCGATCCCTTGCTCGAGCTCTACGTCGAAGAAGACGCCACCGCCGAAGAGATCATCGCGCTGGGCTTTGACCGTGAGTTGGTGACACGCATCACTCGTCTCGTGGACCGCGCTGAGTACAAGCGGCGCCAGATGCCGCCCGGTGTGCGCATCACGAAGAAGGCCTTCGGGCGCGATCGACGCATGCCCATCACCAACGCCTTTCTGCCCGAGGCCTAGTGAGTTCAGCGCGCACTACCATGCAGCATCTCTATTCGTGCTTTGACTCGATGTACGCCGCCTTGGGCGAAAGTGCCCCGATGTTGCACGACGACGCCTTCGTGATTCGCACCTACGAGATGGCCCGCGCGTGTGGTGAGGTGGCGTTGACGTTTCGTGACTATCTCGGTGACGTGGCCGACGAGCGCATTCTCGCCCTCGATGAGGTGCTGCTCGAGGCCATCGAGAGCGACGAAAGCGGCGCGATGGTGCTCTTCGCCATGGCCACCTTGATTGGACCGAGGGTGTTGGTCTCGCTTCGCGACGCGCGCGAGGTCGCGGGACTCGACGACTCGGCCAAGGAAGTCTTGAGCGCCGCCTCGCAAATGCTCGTTCGAGAGATTCTCTTAGCTGGCGAGGTCACGAAGACCCAGGCGTCCACTGAGGATGATCGTTGGCCAGAGATCGCCCGGAGGCTCAGCGTCACCCTCGAAGAGTCCGGAAACGCAGAAAGTTTCGGCATTTCCCGCTAGGTTGCGTACCTCCGTATAACTACTAGTGCCGGAGTATCCGGACCAATTCGCTCATCAAAGGGGACCCATGGCCAAAGACCGTATAGATCGTGACGATGAGGACCTCGTACGTCTCTACCTCTCTGATATTGGCCAGTACACCCTTCTCACCAAGGACGACGAGGTTCACCTCGCGCAGACAATAGAGGAGGGCCGCGAAGCCAAGGCCGAGCTCGAAGCGTCAGAAAACGACAAGAAGATCAAGATCACGCCGAGCAAGAAGTTAGCGCTGAAGCGTGCCGCGCACCGAGGTGACCAGGCCGAACGTGACTTCGTGCAGTCGAACCTGCGTCTCGTTGTTTCGATCGCCAAGAAGTACCAGGCCTCTGGTCTACCCCTGCTCGACCTTATTCAAGAGGGCAACCTCGGCTTGATGCACGCCGTCGAGAAGTTCGACTGGCGCAAGGGCTTTAAGTTCTCGACCTACGCCACGTGGTGGATTCGCCAAGCCATCACCCGCGGTATCGCGAACACCGGACGTACCATTCGCCTCCCGGTACACGCCGGTGACACGTTGGCGCGGGTGCAAAAGGCGCAGTCGCGTCTTGAGCTGAAGTTCGGTCGTCCCCCCACCATCAAGGAACTCTGCGAGGAGTGCGAGATGCCCGAAGACAAGCTCATCGAAGCGTTGCGTTTTCGCTCCGAGCCGATTTCGCTCTCCGAGCCCCTTCGTGAAGACGGTGACGCGGAACTGGGTGACGTCGTCGAAGACCGCTCGGCCGAGTCACCCTTTGACGTGGCCGCGGTAAAAATGATGCCCGCCGCGATTGAGAAGTTGCTCCAGCCACTCGACGAGCGCGAGCAGAAGATTCTTCGTATGCGTTTTGGTCTCGACGGTGCGGGCGAGATTCGCACCCTCGAGGACGTTGGCGCGGAGATGAATCTCACGCGCGAACGTATTCGCCAAATTGAAGCGCGGGCGATGAGTAAGTTGCGCCACCCTTCTTCGGACACGGGCGCCCGCGACCTCTTGACGCTCTAGTGTCGTTGAATCCTCGCGCCGCCTAACACCGCGGCGACGCCCACGATGAGGGCACTCACGAGAAACGGCGTGTGGGACTTCGAACGACTCAGTGCCGTCACGGGATGACTGAACGTCAACAGTGGCCACTGACGTTCGTGCGCGTATCTTGCAAGCGTGCGGTCAGCGTTCACGGCAAAGGGATGGCCAACGGCTTCTAACATCGCTATGTCGGTCTCTGAGTCAGAGTACGCGTACGACTCGGAGAGGTCGATACCGCGTCGCTCGGCGATTTCGCGAATCGCCACCGCTTTATTTTCGCCTTGGGCGAAGAAGGCCATCTCGCCGGTGAACTTGCCGTGCTCGTCGATGAGCGACTTTGAAGAGATCGCGCCAGTGATGTCGAGCAGCTCGGCGAACGGTTCGACGATCTCGGCCGGCGCGCTGGAAACGAGAAAGACTTCGTGACCTTCGGCCATATGGTGATCGATCAGTTCGAGCGCTTCGGCGTAGAGCAGTGGCTCGATGACCTCGCTGATGGTCTCTTTGACCATCCGACGCACTTCGTCCTGGTCCCAGCCGCGGGTGATTTTGAGAACCATTTGGCGAACCTTGTTGAGCCGCTTTTCGTCGGCGCCGAAGCGCTGGAACCAGAGTTGGCTGATGCCAGCACGAATAAGCGTTCGGCGATGAAGGAGTCCTCGTGCGTGCAGTTCGGGGCCGAGAGCCACCAGCGATGATTTGGCGATGACGGTTTTATCGAGATCGAAAAAGGCCGCACGCACTACTTCATGCTAGGTCGCAACGTTGCTGAAGTTGGACCGCGGCCTCAACCGATGAAAGCGGCGGCGCAGTCTTGGGTGGCGTCAACGCGCGCCATCAGCACCACGTGATCTTGCTCGAGGAAGTGCATGGTCGGCGACGGGACGAGAGGTTGCTCGTTGCGCACGACCGCGACGACGCGAAGTGAGTCGGGAAGACGTAGTTCATCGAGGGTGAGGTTCTCCACCACGGCCGGTGCCTTCTGATCAAGCGTGACTTCAATGAGTCGCATGCGACCGTGCGCGAGGGTCATCAGTTGAATGATGGCGCCTACTTCAACGGCCTCATCGACGAGTGAGGTGATCAGCGCGGGTGTCGAGACCGATACGTCGACGCCCCAACTTTCGTTAAAGAGCCACTCATTGCGTGCGTTGTTGATGCGGCTTATCACGCGAGGCACGCCGAATTCCTGTTTCGAAAGCCAGCTGATCACGAGGTTGTCCTCGTCGTCACCGGTGGCGGCGATCATGACGTCGGCGCTGCGTACGTCGGCGGCGGAGAGGCTCGCGTACTCACAGGCGTCCGCGGACAAGACCGTCACGCCGGGCAACATGGCTTTTAGTTTCTCGGCCGTGGCGGCGACTTGCTCCATCAAGGTGACGTCGTGATGACGATCGATGAGGTCGAGTGCGATCGACGTGCCTACCGAACCCCCGCCCGCGATGACGACTCTCATGAAGGCTTTCCCTGGAGCAGTGCGTGAAGTTCACTGAGGCCGTCGTTGGTTACGAGAAACTCGAGAATATCCGACTCTTGGGCGAAGAGGCCTTCGATGTCGACGCGACCCTGACCGGCGCGAACGAGACCAACGAGACGGACGTTTTCACTTACGTTCAAACTGTCGACGGGCTTTCCCGCCAACGCGTCCGGTACCACGCGCTCCACGAGATGCATCGAGTTCGTCGAATCGGTCCACTCAATCGCGTCGGCCGCGGGCAGCATCCAGCGCTTGACCTGCTGTGTCGTCCAGAGCGACGTGGCGACGGTGGGAATACCAAGTTTCATGTAGATATCGGCCCGCGCGGGGTCGTAGATGCGGGCCACCACGTTCTTGATGCTGTAGTGATCGCGGGCAATTCGCGCGCAGAGAATATTGGTGTTGTCGCCGCTCGTTACCGCGGCCAGTGCGTCGGCGGTGGTGGCTTCGGACTGGAAAAGGACGTCGCGGTCAAAGCCCGAGCCAACAATGGTCTTGCCGTGATAGTGCGTCAGGCGGCGCAGGCTGTCGCGGTTTTTATCGATAACGACAACGCTGTGACCTTCGTCGGAGAGTTCCATGGCGAGCTCAGAGCCAACTCTTCCACAACCCACAACGATGATATGCACAGTTTCAGTACTCTACACCTCGGCTTTTGTCCGTTAAGCAACCGTTTGCGCGTCGTTGAACAGTTAGATATGAAGGTGAGTGGCTTAGTATCGACAGCGTGTCAGATGAGCAACAGCAGCACTCAAAACGCGCGCCCGTTCTCACCTCGCACGCCAATTTGGCGAAGTTTTACCCCGAAACCTGGAACTACCGCGTCAAACGAGTATTGCTCGGAAAGCCACTGGTCACTGAGCAGTTAAGCGGCGAACGCCTGAATCGGGCGATCGCGCTGGGCGTATTGGCGCCGGACTGTATCTCGTCCTCGGCCTACGGCACCGAAGAGATATTGACCCAGATGACGCCGCTGATCGGACTCGCGGCTTTCGCACTCGTGGTACCGATCATGTTCGTCATCATTGGCGTGTTGTTCTTCGTCACGACGTCCTACCTCGACGTCATCAAGTACTACACGACGGCCGGCGGATCCTACGTCGTAGCGCGCGACAACTTTGGTCCAAAGATTGCCCAAGTCGCTGCGGTGGCCTTACTTATTGACTACACGGTGACCGTGGCGGTGCAGTGTTCAGCCGGCACGGCCGCTCTCACGACCGCCTTTCCATCGCTGAAGACTTCGTTTCCACTGGTGGGTAACGGCACCTTGTTGATGACGGTCGTCGTTGTCTTGATCTTGATCTTTGGCAACTTACGAGGTCTGCGCGAAGCGGGCAGTTACTTCGCCATTCCGACCTATTTCTACGTCGTTATGTTGGGCGCGACCATCATCATTGGGTACTACAAGAAGATCGTCGGCACGCTGCACATGATTCCTCAGCCCCCGGTCCATCTATTGGTGCAGGGAAAACTGGGCACCCAGGGCAGCGGACTACTCATGGGCCTCGCTTTTTTGACGTTGCTGAAAGCGTACGCCAACGGCGGATCTTCCTTAACGGGTCTCGAAGCAATCTCGAACGGCGTCGGAAGTTTTCGTCGCCCGGAGTCGAAGAATGCTCGAGCCACTCTCGTCGTGATGTCGTCGGTGTTGGCGTTCTTGTTAATCGGCACGACGCTCTTGGCGCACTGGACTCATGCCTTTCCCTTTGCGGCGGGCTCACCGACGGTGGTCGGTCAAGAAGTGGGCGACGTCTTTGGTGCGCACGGTTTTGGTCACTACATCTTTTACGTCGTGCAACTGGCGACCGTGCTGATCCTCTACACCGGCGGTAACACGTCGTTCAACGGATTTCCCTTTCTGGCCAACTACGTGGCGACCGACAGGTACTTGCCGCGACAACTCACCAAGCGCGGCCACCGCCTCGCCTTCTCCAACGGCATCCTCGTACTCGGCGTGGTCTCGCTCACGCTGATCATTGCGTTTAATGCTTCGGTCAACGCCCTTATCGCCCTCTACGCCATTGGCGTGTTCACGGGCTTCACGTTGGCGGGCGCCGGCATGGTGAAGCGTCATCTTCGAGAGAAGAGCGGAAAATGGCGTCGTGGTGTGTTCGTCAATGCTCTCTCAGCCACGGTGACCTCGATCGTGGTGCTCATCTTTATCATCGCGAAGTTCACCGAAGGTGCGTGGATCATTGTGATCGTGGGACCGATCATGTACTACGGCCTCATTCGATTCCACCGGCAGTACCTGCGCGAGGAGAAGGCCTTCGAAGCCAATAGCGCCAAGGCCTCGATGCACATTCGAATGAACCGCGTGATTGTCTTCGTCGACAACTACGACCTACCCACCGAGCGCGCCCTGCTCTACTGCAACTCGCTCAACCCCTACTCCGTGCGAGCGGTGCACTTTGACATTGACCCCATTGTCACCAAGCGGCTCGAGGCCCGTTGGGGCAGCCCCGACACCGCCTCGGCGAGCATCAGCCTCGAGATCGTGGAGTGCGAAGACCGACGGGTGGACCGTGCCGCGCTCGAGTTGGTCGCCGACGCCGTACGTGACCCGGACGTTTTTTGCATGGTGATCCTGCCGCGTCGCGGCTTCGTCTCTCGCCTGCAGCGCCTCTTGCACGACCGCACGGCTGACGAGATGGCGAGTGCGGTGATGCACGTGCCTCGCACCGCGGCGACGATTATTCCCTACCGCGCGCTTCGTCGACGCATCCCCGAAGGAGAACTCACCGAAGAGCCGGTAAGCGACGAGGTGACCCGCGGGGGATTCCGTGACGACGCGCACCTCGCCGCCGACGTGAAGTTGGCCGCGCGCTCGGCCACGGCCGCGCCGATCGGTGGACTGATGGAGCGAGAGTTCGTCGAGATCGCCGGACGTGTTCGCTCCATGGCCATTAGTCAAGAGAGCGGGGTGAATGAACTTCGATGCGTCATCACCGACAACAGCGGTTCGGTGACGCTCGTCTTTCAGGGTCGAACGAACGTGCCGGGTATTGAGCGAGGCACCAGGCTCTTGGTTAAGGGCACCGTCACCTCACTTCGACGTGAAGCGGTCATTCTCAATCCCCAGTATGAGATAGTGGCCGCCCCCCAGGGCGACCACTAGAAAACTCCGACTTTATTTTTCTCGGGAACTGCCCCGCGATTCCTTCAACCATTGGGCTTTGGCGTCTCGCGATGGCGCCCTAGGGGCGTCGAACCTGTCTAACTTGTGTAGCGACAGTTCTAGGTGGCGATAACGTGTCACGCCGTGAGAGACCTGAGAGGTGGTGAGCATGGCTAAAGCACTCGTTATCGTCGAGTCCGTTGCGAAGGCCACCCGTATCCAGGGCATGCTCGGCCCGGACTACATCGTCAAACCCTCCATTGGCCACATCCGCGATTTGCCCCAAAGCGCCGCCGATATTCCGGCCGCGGTGAAGGGCGAGAAGTGGGCGCGACTCGGCATCAACGTGAACGACCACTTCAAGCCCGTTTACGTCGTCTCCTCAGATCGCAAGAAGATCGTCGCGGAACTGAAGGCGGCACTGAAGGAAGTCGACGAGCTCTACCTCGCCACCGACGAGGACCGCGAAGGTGAGGCCATTGCCTGGCACCTCCAAGAAGTGCTTAACCCGAAGGTGCCCGTTAAGCGAATGGTCTTTCACGAGATCACGCCGGCCGCCATCGCCAAAGCCGTCACCGAGACCCGCGACTTGGACCTTCGCCTCGTGGACGCGCAAGAAGGTCGACGATTCCTCGACCGCCTCGTGGGCTATGAAGTCTCGCCGGTGCTCTGGCGAGCGGTGGATAAGGCGCGCTCGGCCGGGCGAGTGCAGTCGGTGGCGATTCGCCTGGTCTGCGAGCGCGAGCGCGAGCGAATGGCCTTTCGATCAGCGACCTGGTTTGACGTCACGGCCGTACTGGGCGCTACCGACACCACCTTTGAAGCCACGCTCGAGACGGTGAACGGCGCTTCACTCGCCACGGGCAAGAACTTCGACGCCGCGGGCGTGATGGTCGACAAGGGCTCGCTCGAGCTCTTGAGTGAAGGCGCGGCGCGCTCTATCGCCGGCGCGCTGCCCGGAAGGAGCCTCAACGTTGAGGCCATCACCTCGACGCCGCGCACGCAACGACCCCAGCCACCCTTTATGACGTCGTCGATGCAGATTGAAGCGAGTCGCAAGTTGCGCTTCGATCCCGAGCGGACCATGCGCGCCGCCCAGCGTCTCTACGAACAGGGTTGGATTACTTACATGCGTACCGACTCCACCACGCTCTCCAACGAGGCCATTAACGCCGCACGCTCCCAAGCGGCCTCGATGTTCGGCGATGACTACGTCGCGGATCAACCTCGTCGTTACGACCGCAAGGTAAAGAACGCCCAAGAAGCCCACGAAGCGATTCGCCCGGCCGGTGAGTCGTTCCGTACCTTGGACGAAGCCCAAGGACAGTTAAGTGGTGACGAGCTTGCGCTCTACGACCTGATCTGGAAGCGCACGATCGCCTCGCAGATGGTCGACGCGCGCACCACCCAAGACAAGATTCGACTCGCGGCAACGCTGCGCGGCATTGACGGGTTCGTCGGTGACGTCGCCGTCGGGCTTAGCGCGACGGGTATGCGCATTGTCTTCGCCGGTTTTCGCCGGGCCTACGTCGAGGGAACCGATGACCCCGAGGCCGAACTCGCCGATCAGGAGAGACTGTTGCCGGCGCTCCACGAGGGGGCGGACGTTCCCGTGGAGAGCGCCGAGGCCAAGTCCCACGACACCCAGCCGCCCGATCGTTACTCCGAAGCCACGTTGATTAAGAAACTCGAAGACCTAGGCATCGGGCGACCCTCGACCTACGCGTCGGTCATGAAGACCATCGATCGACGCGGCTACGTCTGGAAAAAGGGCAAGTCGCTCGTGCCGACGTTTCGCGCCTTCGCGGTCGTGAACCTTCTCGAGTTCTACTTCGCCGACCTCGTTGACTATCAGTTCACCGCCGCCATGGAAGACCAGCTCGACGAGATCGCCCAAGGTCGCCAAGACCTCGAGCCGTGGTTGCAGAAGTTCTACTTCGGTGACGCGAGCGCGACCAATGAGTTCGCCAAACTCGGCCTCCAACACGTCACGCATGAGCAACACGAGTTCGACTTCGCGGCGATCAACTCGCTGCCCCTGGGTGTTGCGCCCGACGGCGTCGCGGTCTCGGTGCGCTCGGGACGTTACGGCCCCTACCTCGTGCACGGTGATGAGCGTGTTTCGATTCCCGAAGCGACCGAACCAGATTCGCTGACCGTCGAACACGCACTCGAACTGCTGGCCGCACCGAGCAACGACCGCGCGCTGGGGCTCAACGACGAGGGCGAGACCATCTTTCTAAAGGCTGGTCGCTACGGCCCGTACGTGCAGATTGGTGAGTTGACCGACCCCAACGACAAGCCCAAGACGGCGTCGCTCTTTTCGACCATGACGCCCGAGACGATCGATCTCGAGGACGCGAAAAAGCTGCTCTCGCTGCCTCGAGGCGTCGGCGACCACCCCGACGGCGGGGAGATTGTCGCGCAAAACGGACGCTACGGCCCGTACCTCACCTGGGGCAAAGAGACGCGTTCGCTCGAGAACGAAGATCAAATTTTCACGGTGGACTTGGCCAGTGCGCTCGCGCTCTTCGCTCAGCCCAAGGCGCGCGGACGCCGTGCGGCGGCACGCCCCTTGGCCGAACTCGGTGAGGATCCCATCTCTAAGCGCGAGGTCGTCGTGCGTAGTGGGCGCTTTGGGCTCTACGTGACCGACGGCGAAACGAACGCGACGCTTCGCTTGGGTGACACGCCCGAGGCGATCACCTTGGACCGGGCCTGTGAGTTACTCGCCGAACGCCGTAACGCCGAGCCGTCGACGCGCGTTCGAAAGTCCCCGAAGCGAGCCGCGAAAAAGGCGCCGACGAAAAAGACGACGAAGAAGACCACGAAGAAGTCAACGAAGAAGGCGCCGGCGAAAGCAACGGGCGCCACCAAGCGCGCGGCGATCGCCCAAGGAGCTGAGGCGAACGCCGCACTCCTAAAGAGCGCGCACGCAGAGGACGAGTAGTGGCCCCACGAGGCGTCTTTCTCGCTTTTGAGGGCATCGACGTCAGTGGCAAGAGTACGCAGGCGAAAAGAGTTGCCGCGAGCCACGATGCGCTGTTCACTTTCGAACCAGGTGACACGCCACTGGGCGCGCAACTGCGTCGCTGGGTCCTGGACGCCGCGACGCCCATGGCGCCCTCGACCGAAGCGCTCATGATGCTGACCGATCGGTCGCATCACGTGCGCACGCTCATCGAGCCCACGCTGGCGAGCGGGAGATCGGTCGTCACCGATCGATTCTTTGCCTCCACCCTCGCCTACCAGGGCTACGGCGGCGGCGTCGACCTCGGTCTGCTTCGCGCGGCGAGCGAACTCGCCATTGGCACAACGCTGCCAACCCTGACGGTGTTGCTCGACCTGCCCGTCGAGGTCGTGAACGAACGACGGGCTCACGACGCGCGCGATCGTTTCGAGGCCCAAGACCTGGCGTTCCACCAGCGCGTGCGCGAGGGCTACTTAGAACTCGCCAAGGATCCCACCTGGTTCGTGATTGACGCGTCACGCAGCGAAGGCGAGGTCGCGAGCGCGATCGACGAACGGTTGGCCGACCTACCCTGGTGAGATGAGCGACGTCTTTGATCGACTGGTGGGCCAGGACCGAGCGGTGGCGTCGCTGCGACAGTACGCCACAAGTCCCGTGCACGCCTACCTCTTCAATGGACCGAGTGGATCCAGCGTGCGCGACTCGCTCGTGGCCTTCGCCGCGGCGCTGCAGTGTCCCGATAATGGATGCGCGACGTGCGAAGTCTGTCGCTTGGTGTTGAGCGAACAGGACCCCGACGTTCACTTTGCCGAGCGCTCGGGAGTGAGTTGGCGCATGGAAGAGATTCGAGAGGCGGAGCGGGTTTCGAGGCGACGGCCCCTCGGCGCCGGCTACCAGATCGTCGTCATTGAGGACGTGGAATTAACGACGACCGGTGCGTCGCCGAGTGCGCCCGCGCTGCTGAAGTCGCTCGAGGAGCCCCCGTCGCGGACCATCTTTCTCTTGAGCGCCGAGGAGCTTCCGGGCGAACTCGACACCATCATCTCGAGGTGCGTCGACGTCAAGCTGCGCTCGCTCTCGGTAGAGGACCTCGAGTCGATACTGGTCGCGGACGGTGCGCCACTCGAAGCCGCAAGAGCCGCCGCCCACGCGGCGAATGGGAATCTGCGTCGAGCGCGCGTGCTCGTGCGCGACGCCGATCTCGTCTTTCGAGTTGAACAGTGGCGCAGCGTGCCCGAACGACTGAGTGGCACGCCGGCCGCCTCGGCCCTGGTCGCCCAAGAGATCGCGCGATCCCTCGATGAAGCGATCACGCCACTGCAACAACTTCAAGAAGAAGAGTTGGCGAAGCGCGCGAGTGACGCGAAGGAGATGGGCCAAAGGTCGCTCGCGAATCGCAAGGACGTCGAAGCGCAGTTTCGCCGCGAGCAACGTCGGTTTCGTCTCGACGAACTGCGATTTGGCTTCAGTGCGTTGACTGGCGTGTACCGCGAGCGCCTCATCGAAAACCTCGACGACGTCGCCAACGGCGACGCGCGAAGCGAGTACCGGGTGGGTGCGTCACTTCGCGCGATAGACGCTGTCGCGGTGGCGAATCGCCGCCTCACCACCAATATCGATGAGTCGTTGCTGCTCCACGATCTGATGTTCTCGTTGATGGAGTTCTAACTACCGAGGAGAGCGGCCGGTGGCCATCGGCTAATCTTTCTCTCTGCGCCTGGGTAGCTCAGTCGGTAGAGCAACGCATTCGTAATGCGTAGGTCAGGAGTTCGAATCTCCTCCCAGGCTCCAACGCCAGCGTGTCCGCATTCCCGTCGTTGTCCTAGTCTCGGGTCGATTACGCCCGTCTGGATGGATCGTGAAGTTGAAGACCTGGCCCCTTAATGCGGCGCACCGGCCAGTACCGCAATGACGCCCAGCACGCCAGCGCCAAGCAGCGCCGTGACGACGCTTCGACGAAGAGCTACGAGCCACACGAGGCCGAGACCGAGAACGCCAAACTGCCACACGTGCGCGAGCTCACGGGCCAGCGGAACTGACGAACCCGCAATCGCTCCGATAACGGCCGCACCGGCACCCGTGAGAAACCCCTGCAACAGAGCGCTCGATCGCAGACGGTCAAAGTGCGACGCGCCGGCAATGACGATGAGGAACGAGGGGGCGAAGGCCACGAGCGCGGCTAACAGACCGGCTCCCAGACCACCCGCCGCGTAACCAACGACCGCCACCGTCTGCATGACGGGCCCGGGGGTCACCTGTCCAAGGGCCACCGCACTCAGAAACTGTGCGCCCGTCATCCAGTGGTACGTGACCACCGCGTCGTGTTGCATGAGCGGAACGATGACGAATCCTCCGCCGTAAGAGAGCGCGCCGACCTTAAGAGCCACCCAGGAAAGAGCCACGAGTCCACCGCTCGCCACGGGCGTCAACGTCGCCGGGAGCAGGGCGAAAGCGCGATGCGTAAGGCCGCTCGAGGGTTCGCGGCGAAGCGATAGTTCCGCGAGACCACACGCGACGAGTACCAGCACGAGAAACGAGCCGAGCGTTATTGCCGCGACGGCGCCCGCCACGAAGTAGCAGAGCCACCGGATTTGACGCTCGGTGACGTTGTTCGCTCGTTGCCAACTGGCCCGCACGAGTCGAAGTGCGGCGCTCAGTGCGACGACGGGCACCACGGCGCTCGCGCCGGCCGCCGCACCGTGGACCCAGAGGGGAGCGTTCTTGGCGAGAAAGAGAACCGCGAGGGCGAGGATGATCGCGAGTCCCGGCACGATGAAGCAAAGGCCGCCGAGGAGGGCACCGAGTTTCCCGCGGAGGCGCCACGCGCAGAAAATCGCTAATTGAGTCGACGCGGGTCCGGGGAGCAGATTGGCGGCGGCGACGGCGTCCTCAAACTCACTCGCGCTGAGCCACGCTCGTTCGTCAACGCAGAGTTGGCGAAACAGCGCAATATGGGCCGGAGGACCGCCAAAGCCGATGAAACCAATTCGTCCCCACTCGCGGACAATCGTGGTGAGCGCCACGTTCGGCGCGAGACGTTCTGTCATTATCAACTCGGTTCAACCCACGACCGTAGTCGCGAAGTCGTGGCACCTGGACTCTTGGACGATCGAAGATTTCCTTCCCGGACGTGAAGTAATAGCTAGACGGACAACTCCTCGTGAGGTCTTCGCCTCGCGAGGAGTTGATTGAACCAGTGAACGAGGTTCGCTAACTGCTTAACGAGTAGATAACGGTCACGGTCACGTTGACGGACTGCTTGCCGGCTTGGATGGGAACGCTGCTCTTAAGGGCCGAGGCCGAGGCGAAAGCTCCGCTGGGGTAGATGACCCCGGTTGAGCCCGCGTTCTCTTGGTCGACGATTTTCACGATCGACTCCACGGTGGTGCCGCCGCCCTTGGCGATCTGCACTGCTTCGGTGTGGGCGTTCTTAACGGCGCGCGCACGCGCGGCGGCCAAGAGTTTGGACTGATTCGAGATAGAGAAGGTCACGCCGCTGAGTTGGATGCCATTACCCACTGCGTGGGCCGCCGCGTCAAGGGCGGCGCCGGCCTTCTTAAGGTTGTGCGTCGAGACGTTGAGGGTGTCAGTGACGGTGTAGCCCGTGACGGTGCCGTAGTTGTTGGTGTTTTGGTAGATGTTCAGACCCGAAGTTTGCATGTTCTTTTTCGTGACACCGTTCTTCAGTAACGACTTCTCGAGTGCACTCACTCGATAGTTGTTGGTATCGAGTGCGCCCTTGGCGCTCGAAGCGACCGTCTGAACGCCAATCTGGAAGCTCATGGTGTTGGGCGCGCCCGAGACCGTCCCTGATCCGGTGACCGTGATGGTGGCCGCGCCGGCGGCGTGGTGACGACCGAGGGATTCACCGGTGAAGGCAATGGCCGCGACAACAATCGCGAAGGCGAGCACAAAGAGTGCTCGAGCGCCGTAACCGCGGCGAGGGCCACGGTGGGCCCAGGGACCGTGGTGATCGTGGTCGTTCGTTGGACGCTCTTCTGATGAGTCGCTGTGATCGCTCACGATGTCTCCTTAGGGCCAAGCGACGTGGTCGTCGCTTGGTGTCGTTACTGCTGTTTAGCGCACTGCATCGCGAGTAAACAGCACCGATACTTCATCAGTCATTGTTTACTCCCTTACTCAGTACCTGTCTCCAGGGAGGGCAAACTTTCAGCGAACTTCTCCGCCCCCTGGTCGCGAGCTGATCAGCGAGGTACGAGGGAGCGAGCGATGGCGACAAAGTCGTCGGATCGCTCTTCCCAGTTTCGGTACAGGTCAAAGCTCGGCGCCGCCGGCGAGAGAAGGACGACACCACCGCGTTCGAGGGACTCGCGAGCGAATTCGACGGCCTCTCGCATCGTGCTGGCGCTGCGTTGATTGAGGCCCTGATCGAGCGCGCGCACGCTCGCGCCGATGCGGGCTCCGGCGTTACCTAGCGTGATGAGCGTGGTTGGTTGGCTCCTCGTAGTGAGCACGCGGGCCAGTTCCTCGTAGTCGACGCCCCGGTCGAAACCTCCAGCAATGAGCGCGACCGGTTCGTCCGCAAAGACCTCGAGCGCCGCGATAGTTGGTAGGACCGAAGTTGCCAGACCGTCGTCGACGTAGCGAACCGTCGCTCCGCTGACCTCTTCGCTGGCCACGAGGGTCAAACGACCGCGGAGGGGTTCAAAGTTCGAGGCTCTGGCTGCCACCGTCGCTCGTACGTCGTCGACCGCGATTCCCGTGAGCGCTTCGACCGCGCAGAGCGCCAACGCCACGTTGGCGTCGTTGTGGGCTCCGATGAGACCGAGGGACGCGGCGAGAGCGGTGCGGTCACTTGGCACGAAGGTCACGTCACCACCGAGTTCACCTCGAACCTCGTGGAACGATTCAGTGTCGGCGACGAGGGTTCGATGTTCTCCGGGGGCACGGGTGAGTGACAACTTGTCGCTCCGATAGCGCTCGAGCGAACCGTGCCAGTCGAGATGATCGGCGCCCAGTGACGTGACGACGACGACGCGAGGCGCGACGTCGAGATCAACGCACTGAAAACTCGAGACTTCGAGAACTAACCAGCCTTTCGAAGTATCGATCGCGGGATCGTAGGGAGGCTGGCCAATGTTGCCAAGGCACTGCGCGACGTCGCCGAGGCAGTGAAGAAAGAAGGTGACGAGCGTCGTCGTCGTTGACTTTCCTTTCGTTCCTGTGACGGCCAGCACGCGTGAGAGGTCGGTGTCGTGGAACCAAAGATTGAGCGCCGAGGTCACCGTGACGCCGCCGACTTCGAGGTCGAGGACGTCACTGCGCTGGCGCGGGATGCCGGGGCTTTTCAGAACAACGTCACAAGCGCGCAGCGCGTCGAGTCCGCCTCTACTGGTGACGATGACCTCGGGACCGAGGTCGGGACTGTCGTCAACAATCACCACGTCGCTGCCCGTACCGAGTCGCGCCACCGTCGCGCGTCCTTCGACGCCGTAGCCAAAAATCCCCACGCGTTTGCCAGCGAGGTCAGCGAAGCCAGTGGGCCGGGACACGGCTTGGTCCTTGTGATTCGAGAAGTTCTTCAAAGCTCCGGTCGGGGCTGAGCTCGTGGACCAGTTCACGCAAACGCTCGACGTCAGCCCACTCACTCATCTGACTTACGCGAACGAGCGCGACCGCACTTTCGTCGGGATCGCCGACGCATTCGAACGGCTTGAACTCGACGCCTTCGCCAACGAGGACGCGCAACTGGGCGTCACGATCGGGGTCACTTAAGGGCTCGTGATGAAAGATTTCCTTCAAGGAGAAGCGTGAAAGATAGGGCGCGAGCATCAGGTTGATAAAGAGGCACTTGTCGCATTCGCCGCACCAACCGTCAAGGCGTAGCTCAGGATCTTGGTTGAACGCTCGATTGCAGCTGCGAAAGACGTGATGAAATGCTGGCAGTTCACTAAAGATTTTCGCGACCCACACTTCACTTCGATTACGTAACGAGCTCGCGACCACGAACGCCGGACCCACTCGTTCGCCAATGGCGTCGGCGAGTAACTGCTCGGCCTCCCACGACTTGCTCCACTGGTGATTCACCTCCATGTCGCGCCAACGGAGATTGGACGCCGACGCGGAGTGTTCGTTGCTCATCACGACCCCGCCGCGCCCTGAGGCCAGCGCCGCCACTGAAGCGAGGAGCGTGATCATCGCCGACACGGGAACGTGACCATTGAAAAAGGTGCCGTCCCCTCGAAGAATCTGTACATCGAGTGCACGCGTAGCGCGTACGATTTCGAGTCCCGTAACGGCCGCCGTGGCTTCGAGTGGCGCGAAGCGTCCTCCCGGAGGACTGACGACGAAGAGAGATTGGTGGAGACTCGGAGCGAGAAGTGAGGTGGTGACGACCGAGTCGATGCCCCCGCCAAAGGGGATGAGGACGCGACCGGCGTCGATATCGGCCGCGACGGGAGCAGTGGCAACGCCGCCGGTGATCACGACGTCGTCGAGCCAGAGATCGTTCCGGTAGGCGAACTCGGCGAGTCCTTCGCGTAGTGACGCGCGAAGGAGTGCCCGGCCCCTGTCACCCAACGGGGTGACTCCAAGGTCAACACGGCGGGCGGCCCCGGCCTTGTAGTACGAAAGTCCCGCGAGTAGGAACCACAGTTGCGCGACGGCCGTTACCGCGGGCGTTTGCAGCGAATCGACACCCTCGAACGCGACCGTCTCGACGAAGATAAGTCCATCAAGTTCATAGGTGGCCCTCAACGTAGAGTCCGTTACCTCGAGACTGACGTAACGGAAGAGTTCAGCGCGCTGCTTCGTTTCTGCGTCGTTCATATCGTTCTTCATGTTACGAGGCCCGTCTTGCGACCAGGGCAAAGCGGCCACAAGGTCGCTGCGCACGATCGCTAAAGAACACTTCGCCGCCGTCGGTGACCTGGCGACTGTGAACGATGAACTCGTCAGGGACACCAGCGTTGATGAGTTGGTGGGAGGCGACGTGGCGAAGATCGAGTCGCGAACGATCATCACCGTCAGCGAGGAGCGCGCCGTCGATGTCCATGAAGTGTCGGGCCACTTCGGGGCCGACTTGGTACGACTCAGCAGAGATCGATGGTCCGAGAAACGCGTGCACGGTCGAGGTGTCGATGAAGAGGTCCAGAGATTGTTTGATGACACCCTCGGCAAGACCGCGCCAGCCCGCGTGCACGAGCGCGAAGCGACTCGACGCGGCGTCCACCAGCAAGATCGGCACGCAGTCGGCGACGAGCATCGCCAGTGCGAGGTCGTCTCGCTCCGTCACGAGTCCGTCCGATTCAGACTCCGCCATCGCGTTCGACGCTTCCAGCACCGTGGCGCCGTGGACTTGGCGCACGATGACGAGGTGCGCTCGGTCAACGTTCGCCGCCTTCGCCACGCGACGGCGGTTCTCGTTCACGTCGCTCGCCCGATCGTTGACGTGGTCACCGAGATTTAGGGAGTTATACGGCCCGACGCTGACGCCTCCGAAGCGATCAGTGACGAAGGCGTCGACGCCGAGTTCGACGACGCTCTTCACGGGATAGACCGTCAGTTCGCCCCGGATCTCGGCGTCGAGCGTTACGTCGAATGGCACGCGGCGCAAATTCCGTTGAGTTCGAGAACGTGGCGAAGATCGACGTAGTCGTAGAGTTCTGCGAGTTGGCGGGCCCACGCTTCAAGTTCGGGTGCGTCCACTTCAATGGTCGCCCCACAACGTCGACAGGCGAGGTGGTGATGATGCGTGTCGACAACGCAGCGCCTGTAGAGACTTTCGCCACGGTCGGTCATAACGACGTCGACTTCGTTCGCCAACGTGAGGGCCTTCAGTTGGGTGTAGACCGTCGCGAGCGCTATACGCCCTCCGTCTCGAGAGATGAGAGCGTGGAGTTCTTGGGCACTGATGAAGCCTTGGACACGGCTCAGCACGCCCACGACTTCGCGGCGCTGGGCCGTATTGCGCGTCGCACTCACGATTTCAGCGTACCTGCTCTTGACTTGATTTCTGGAATGATTCTTATTAGTGTACTTGGAATGATTCCGAAGAAGACTCCGTGAGCTACCTCGCCACCGCGCTACGCCGCCACGTTCGCCGGGCGGCGGCCATCGGGTTGGCGCTCGCCATGGCGGGCGTCGTTCTAAGCGGCTGTGGCACGGCGCCATCCATCACCAAGGGTGTTGTTCAGGCGGTGGGAGCGGAGAATGAGTACGCCAATCTCATTAGGCAAATTGGTGGCCGCTACGTCGAGGTGCGCGCCGTCATGAGTAATCCCAACACCGATCCCCACACCTTCGAGGTGAGCACCAGCGTTGCACAAGAGGTTTCCTCAGCACAGCTCGTTGTTCAAAATGGCGTGGGCTACGACACGTTTATGAATCAACTCGAATCGGCCGCGCCAAGCACGTCGCGCCACGTCATCGAAGTTCAGTCACTCGTCGGACTTCCGAACGACACAAAGAACCCGCACCTTTGGTACAACCAAAAGACGATGTCGAAGGTGGCGCACGCGGTGCGGACCGAGCTGAGCTCACTACAGCCCGAACACGCAAACTATTTCACCGCGCGGCTCAAGACCTTCGATACGTCGATGGCTGGCCTGACGAGCGCGGAGACGGCCTTTCGCGCCAAATTTGCTGGTGTCAAGGTTGCTACGACTGAACCAGTCGCTGACTATCTCCTGCAGTCCCTCGGCCTTGTCAATGAATCACCCTTTCGCTTTCAGGCTGACGTTATGAACGGTATTGATCCCTCACCCGAAGACCTCGCTTTTCAACAGAGTCTCTTCACTCATCACAAAGTGAAAGTGTTGTGCTACAACGCTCAAGTCAGCAGTCCCGTCACGCAGTCGCTTCGCTCGCTCGCTCAGTCCTCGGGCGTGCCCGTTGTCGCGGTGTACGAAACCATGCCCACGCCGGGCTACGACTACCAGTCGTGGATGTTGGCGGAGATTGCTGCGTTGACGAAGGCAATCACGACCTCAACATCAACGGAGAACATCGGATGACGAACGAAACATCCTCGAGCATCGAGAGCGCCCTCTTGAACGTGGGCGGAGTGGACGTGTCGATTGCGGGTCGCGTGATTCTTCACGACGTGAACTTTTCGATCAACGGCGGCGAATTCACGGGACTCATTGGATCCAACGGCGCGGGCAAGACAACGTTGTTGCGAGTCATCTTGGGACTGCAAGCGATATCTAAAGGCACCGTCACGATGCACGGACACGAGATCACGAGCACTAATCGGTCCATTGGCTACGTCCCACAAAAGGTGCTCTTCGATCCCGATATGCCCGTTCGCGTGCGCGACTTTGTGGCGATGGGCGTTGATGGGCATCGTTACGGGATAGCTCGACGGTCACGAGCGACGAATGACACGGTCGAAGAAATGCTCACCGCGGTCGAGGCCGACACCTTGGCCAATCGACGAGTCGGAGCGCTGTCGGGGGGTGAGCAGCAGCGCGTCTTGATGGCCCACGCTCTCGTGAGTCGACCCGACCTGCTCTTGTTAGACGAGCCGCTCGCCAATCTCGACCCCCGAAGCGCCTACGAAATCGTTCGTCTCTTGCACACAATCGCGACACGACAACGCGTCGCCATCTTGTTGAGTGCGCACGACATGAATCCGCTCTTGCCAGTAATGGATCGAGTGGTGTACGTCGCGAACGCGAAGGTGGCGAGTGGCACGACGGAACAAGTGGTTCGAACAGAGGTTCTTAGTGCGCTCTATGGACATCACGTGGACGTCGTGCAAGTACACGGTCGAATTCTCGTTGTGGGTGATGAGGACGACGAGGTCAACACGCGCTTCGTTCCAGACCATCCGCCGCTGGTGGTGGAGTAGTGCACTGGATCTTCGAACCCGGGCTCTTCGCTAACGGATCAGTTCGAACGGCACTCGTTCTCGGGGCGATGGTCTCGGTGGTGTCGGCGATCGTGGGCGTGTTTACAGTCCTGCGCTCACAGTCCTTTGCCGGACACGCGCTCACTGACGTCGCGATGGCCGGAGGCGCGGGGGCCTCATTGGCGGCCGTCGCGCCGCTCGTGGGCTTCTTGGGTGGCGGGATACTCGGCGCCGGCGCGATGGAGGCCATTGGAATGCAGCGAGTGAAGGATCGCGATATCGCGACGGGCGTGGTGCTGGGCGCGGCGACGGGGCTCGCGGCGCTGTTCTTGTATCTCGTGGCGTCGAGCAGTGGCGCCACGGGCTCGACCCAACTCGTTCTTTTCGGCTCGGTCTTCACCGTCGAGGCGTCGACGTTGCCCTACGTCGCCGTCCTCAGCGTTCTGGTTCTCCTGGCGTTGTACCTCATCCGTCGTCCGCTGCTCTTTAGCTCCCTCAGCACCGAACTCGCCGCCGCACGCGGCGTGCGTCTTCGCGTCGTCGGTTCGGCTTTCATGGTGATGTTGGCGACGGCGGTCGGGCTTTCGTCGATCGTTATTGGCTCGATCCTCTCCACGGCGCTCTTGATTGGCCCTGCGGCGAGCGCACTGAAAGCATCACGATCGATTGCTCGGGCGTCGTGGCTGGCCGCGCTCTTCGGCGTCGCGGCGACGTGGCTCGGTATCACGTGTGCCTACGACAGTTACTACTGGTTCCCGTCGCGCCGCGGTCTGCCCGTGAGTTTCTTTGTCGTGATGGTCGTCGTCGTTGAGTTCACCGTCGTGACGGTCGCCGTCGCACTACGCACGAGGCGCGCCGCGTCGGCGAGCGGACCGTGGCGCGCAGTTGGTGGGTCGTAGCGATGTTCTCGAACTTCATGATCAACGCCTGGATCAGCGGTACGATCATCGCTCTCCTCGTGGGCGCCGTCGGGTTCTTCGTCGTGATGCGCGGCGCCGCGTTTGCCGCGCACGCAATACCCAACGGAGCCTTCGCGGGGGCCGCCGGGGCGAATCTCGTTGGCCTCAATCCTCTCTTGGGGTTGGTCTCGTTCGCTCTTTTCGCGGCCTTGGGCATTGGCGCGAGTTCCCGGTGGGCCAAGAGTGACGTCGCGACCGCGCTCGCGCTCGTCACGATGCTCGCTCTCGGGGCCGCGTTTTTAGCAACGAGTAACGACTACGAGCCCGCGATTAACGCTCTCCTCTTTGGCGAGATTCTCGGCGTAAGTAGTAGTGAGATCCTCCCGGTCATCCTGCTCGCCGTGGTGTGTGGGCTGGGACTGACGTTGCTTTTTCGACCGTTGCTTTACAGTTCGCTCTCGCTCGAACTCTCGAGAGCGAACGGACTCAATACCACGGTCATTGAAGTTTTCTTTCTCGTCGTCATGGCCCTCGCTTCCGCGCTCGCCGTGCCCGTCGTGGGCGCCTTGTTGACGTTCTCACTGATGATTGGTCCGCCCGCGGCCGCGCGATTGCTCTCGAGTCAGCCGAGATGGTCACTGATCTTGTCGATGGTGCTGTCGCTGCTCACGTTGTGGACGTCAATCGCGAGTTCGTACTCGTTCAACTTGCCCATTGGTTTCTTCGTTGGCACGTTAAGCGCGCTGACGTACCTGGTCGTGCGGGCGTGGGTGGTGGTGAGCGCTCGAAACGCGCGCGTCGCCATTGCCTAACCTACGTTCGTGAAAGAAAGTGCGGAGCGACTTCTTGAGGCGTGCGCGTTTCCGCTCGCCGGGAGCGAAGTCACGATCGCGGTCTCGGGCGGGCCGGACTCGGTCGGTCTGCTTCTCTTGGCACTCGCGGCGAAACTCGAAGTGAGTGTGCACCACGTTGACCATCACGCGAGACCAACGAGTGGCGACGACGCGCACTACGTACGCGAACTCTGTCGCCAGCTGGGGGTACCGTGCGTGATTCACGACGTCGACGTGGCCCCGGGCGCCAACTTTGAAGCGCGCGCTCGCGCTGAGCGGCGCCGAGTCATCCCTGCGAGATCGATGACCGGTCACACTATGGACGATCTCGCTGAGACGGTCTTGCTCAACATGATGCGCGGCGCCGGCATCGACGGCCTGTCGCCCATGGTGAACGACCCGACCAAGCCACTGATCGGTGTTCGCCGTAAAGACCTTCACGAGTACGTAAACGATGAGGATGTTCATCCTCGTCACGACGAGTCGAACGACGACGTGGCCTTTCTACGTAACCGCGTGCGACACGAGTTGCTGCCACTGATGTGCGAGATGGCTCGTCGCGACGTCGTGCCACTGCTCGCGCGCCAAGCCGACGCCGTCTTCGAGGAGCGCGCGTGGCTCGATGAACTTGGCGCTGCCGACGCCGATCGCGCCCTGGGCGATGTGGACTGTCGTGAGTTACGCGAGTGGCCCCGAGCGCGGCTTCGTCGCTGGCTACGGGCCAAACTTCTTGACGTCGATGAACTCGCCGAGCAACATCCACCGAGCGGCGCCGAGGTCGAACGAGCGCTCACCGTGGTCGTGGGCGACGTCGTCGCGACGGAACTGAGCGGGGGTCGACGCTTGGCTCGCCGTGGTCAGCGCCTCGCACTCGAAGACGGCTCCACTACGCTGACCATTCATGGATAGGCATTCGCCAGACGATTTCACCGCTGCCTGGGCCAAGAACGTTCTCGGTGACGTCGTTGTGTCGGCCAAAGAGGTCCACGACCGCGTCCACGAACTCGGTCAAGAGATCACCAAGGACTACGCCACCAATCCGCCGTTGCTGGTGTGCGTCCTCAAGGGCGCCGTCAACTTTATGGCCGATCTGATGCGTTCGATCGAGTTGCCCGTCGAGATTGACTTCATGGCGGTGTCGTCCTACGGCGCGGCCACCAAGACCAGTGGCGTGGTACGGATCGTGAAGGACCTCGACGTCGATCTGTTGGACCGCGACGTCTTGATCGTCGAAGACGTCGTCGACTCGGGGCTCACGTTGAACTACTTGCGTCAGTACCTCGGCGCGCGCAACCCGGCCAGTCTCGAAGTCTGTGCCTTGTTGCTCAAAGAAGGCGAGCAACGCGTAGCGCAGTCGCTCAAGTACGTGGGCTTCTCTATTCCCTCTGACTTCGTGGTGGGCTACGGCCTCGACGTGAACCAGCGATACCGTAACCTCGACGCGATCTATACCTACGTCGGCGACGTGTAAACGTGGTCGACCACGAGCGAGTGCAACGTCTCATTCGCGAGTTGCTCGAGGCGATTGGTGAGGACCCTGAGCGCGAGGGACTCCTCGAGACGCCTCGGCGGGTCGCTGACATGTACGTCGAACTCTTTGAAGGCATCGAGAGCGACCCTGGAGAACACCTGCGGGTGACCTTCGAAGTGGGGCACGACGAGATGGTCATGGTGCGCGACATCCCCTTCACGTCGTTGTGTGAGCACCACCTGGTACCTTTCGTGGGCCACGCGCACGTTGCCTACCTGCCCGCGCCGGACGGCAAGATCACGGGCCTGTCAAAATTGGCGAGGCTTGTCGAGGGTTACGCGCGTCGTCTCCAAGTTCAAGAGCGCATGACGACCCAGATCGTCGAAGCGATCGAGCGCGAACTGAAGCCCCGCGGCTCAATCGTGGTGGTGGAGGCGGAACATTTTTGTATGTCGATGCGTGGCGTGAAAAAAGAAGGCATGACCACCGTGACCTCCGCCGTTCGTGGTGCCTTTCGCGACGACGCCTCGTCGCGCGCGGAAGCTCTCAACTACATCCATCAACGAAGGTCCACGTGGCGCTAAGTCCGTCCGTGATGGGCATCGTGAACGTGACGCCCGACTCATTCTTTCCCGCGTCGCGCACGATCGCCGCTGACGAAGCGGTCGCTCGGGGCCGCGCCCACTTTCGCCACGGTGCCGATGTCGTCGACGTGGGCGGTGAGTCGACGCGTCCGGGCGCGACGTGCGTTCCGGCGAACGAAGAGATCGCCCGTGTCGTTCCCGTCATTGAAGCGCTGGTGCAGGATGGACCGGTCTCCGTCGACACCCAAAAGGAGTCGGTGGCGAGGGCGGGCGTGGCGGCGGGCGCGAGCGTACTGAACGATGTGTCGTCGTCACTCGTTGAACTCGCGGGCGAACTCGGCGTGGGCTACGTCGCCGTGCACCGCCAAGGTGTATCGGCCACTATGCAAGACCACCCGACGTACGACGACGTAGTGGCCGAGGTCAGTGAGTATCTTCGCCGCGCCGCCGAGCGCGCGCGCGGCTCGGGCGTGACGAAGCTATGGCTCGATCCGGGCATTGGCTTTGGCAAGACCGTGGAACACAATGTGGCGTTGCTGGCGCACTGCGATCACTTCGTGGCGATGGCCCGCGAATTCGACGCGGGCGTGCTGATTGGCACGAGCCGCAAGAGATTTCTCGAAGGCCTCGGTCAACGCTCCCTTGACGTTGATCAACGTCTCGAAGGATCTTTGGCCACGGAGGCGTGGGCGATGATTCAAGGTGTCAGTATGGTGCGCGTGCACGATGTTCGAGAAGCGGTTCAACTTAGAGAACTCCTGACGCGCCCGCTCGACGCGGTGACGTCGTGAGGGGTAAGTGGGCGGCCGGCATTGAACCGAGGGGCTTCACCTGGGTCTACAAGGGAATCCTCGCGGTTTCCGAACGTCCGGGCGGTTCAACCACGGTGCACCGTCAGGTGCGTCGCGACGAGGAGCTTCTCTGGTTGAAGCATCAAGGTTTCGGTCGCGTCATCTCGATCTTGCCGGTGATGCAGAACATGAGCGCCTACTTCGAGCACGGTCTTACGGCGAGTCACTACGCGTTGCGTGGTGGCCCCCAACAGAAGGAAGTACTCGAGGCCTGCTATCTCGACATGGCGCACTCGATGTCTTCGAACACGACCGTCTTGTTGCATAGTGACGAAGTGTCCGATCGCCTATTGGGCGTGGTCGCGGGCTACCTGGTCTGGTCCCAAAAGGTTGCCACGGTGCCGGCGTCGATCGCACTCGTCGAGCGACTCTTTAAGCGATCGATTGGCCCCGACGGACGCTCGGTGCTCTTTGAGTTGCCCGAGGACGTACGTGAGTGACGTCATTGAACTTCGCGAGCTGCGCTGCAGTGCCGTCATTGGGGTCTTAAGCGAAGAGCGCGAGCGACCGCAGCCACTGGCTTTTGACATCGACATTGTTCGGCCCTTCGAAGAGGCGGCGATGAACGACGACATCTCCGAGACGACGAACTACGCCAACGTGCTCACGCTGGCGGCGAGCGTGGCCGGTGAGGGTGCGTTTTTGCTTCTCGAGACCTTGGCGTACCGTGTGGCCTACGAGGTGCTCGCTTTCGACGCCGCCATTTCTTCGGTGTGCGTGGCCGTGCGAAAACTGCGCCCGCCGGTACCCGAGGACGTCGCCACGGTAGGTGTTCGCTGCACGGTGCAACGCGCGTAGTGCGTCTCGCGTACCTGTCTCTTGGATCAAACGTTGGTAGTCGTTGGGACCACCTCGCCCGCTCGGTACCAATCGTCACGAGTGGCGACGCGTACCGTCTCTCTAAGGTCTACGAAACTGAGCCGGTCGGCGGTGTCGAACAGGACAACTTTTGGAACATGGTCGTTGAGATCAACACGAACGCGACGATGCGTGAACTCCTCGAGCGCGCCCGGTTGGCCGAAGAAGGAGCGCACCGCACGCGCGACGTGCGCTGGGGGCCACGAACCCTCGACGTCGACGTGTTGGTAGTGGGCGATGAGACCAGTGACGATCCGGAGATTCTCGTGCCCCACCCTCGGCTCTACCAGCGGGCCTTTGTCTTGGTGCCGCTTCGCGCGTTGGCGCCGTCGTTGGTCAGCGACGACCAGTTGGCGGGTGGCGCGGGACGTGTCGTTGAACTGGGTACACTCGATTCGTTGCGCTAGTACCGAACGGCACCCTCGGGGCCGGAACGGAAATGGAGCCAAAGTGAACATCACCATCATCGGTACCGGTAAGGCCGGCTCGTCCTTTGCGGTCGCGTTAGCTGACGTGGGCCACCACGTGCGCCTCATCCGTCACGATCAACTCGACGGCCTCGGTGAGCCTGATCTGGTACTCGTGGCCGTGCCCGACGACGCCATCAAAACCGTGGCGACGCAGATTCCACGAAGTGACCAGTACGTGGTCGCGCACGTCGCTGGTTCGAGAGGTCTCGGGGAGCTCGCTGGACACGCCCGCGTCGGCGCGATGCATCCTCTCGCCGCGCTGCCTTCGAGCGAGGTGGGTGGTGCGCGACTGCGCGGCGCACTCTATAGCGTCGCCGGCGATGATCTCATTGACGACGTCGTGACCTCGCTGCAGGGTCGCGCGATCCATCTCTCAGACGAGCAGCGCGTGCGCTACCACGCGACCGCGACCGTGGCGGCGAATCACCTCGTCGCGTTGATGGGTCACGTGCAACAACTCGCTGAGTCGGCGGGACTTTCGCTCGACGACTTCTTGTCCCTCGCCCACCAGGCGCTCGCCGACGTGGTGGCCCTCGGCGTGCACGGAGCGCTCACGGGCCCGGCGTCGCGCGCCGACATGGCGACCATCGACGTGCACCTCGCCGCGATACCCGAGTCCGAGCGCTCGACCTACGTCGCCATGGCCAACGTCGCCTTCGAACTCGCTGAAACGCAACGTTTAACCTCGCACGCGTAACGTGCTCAAACTGAGTGACGTCACGGAGTGGCGCGCGTACGCGAGCGATCTTCGATCGAAGGGTCACACGATTGGACTCGTGCCGACGATGGGGGCGCTTCACCAGGGCCACGTCTCGCTTTTTCGCGAAGCGAAGTTGCGAGGCGACGTCGTGCTCGCGACCGTCTTCGTTAATCCCCGTCAGTTCCACGACGCCCAGGATCTCAAGCTCTACCCGCGCACGCCCGAACACGACCTCAGCGTCGCTCTCGAGAGCGGCGTTGACTGTCTTATCGAGCCCACGCTCGAGGCGATGTGGCCGGACTATCCCGAGGCGACGTTAACGACGGTGTCGGTGATGGGCCTGAGCGACTCTTTTGAAGGCGCGGGTCGACCCGGACACTTTGACGGCGTCGCGAGCGTCGTGGCGAAACTCTTTGCGATCACTGGGCCCTCACGGGCCTACTTCGGGGAGAAGGACTATCAGCAACTGAGCATCATTCGGCGCATGTCGCACGATCTCGCCTTCGGCGTCGAGGTCGTGGGATGTCCCATCGTTCGCGACGACGACGGTCTCGCGCTCTCGAGTCGAAACGAGCGTCTCTCGAGCGAAGGTCGCCAGCGCGCATTGGCCTTTTCCCGGGCGCTGGCGCTCGTCGCGCAGAAAGGCGCGAGCGCGAGTGAACATCGCGCCACGCTGCGCGCAACACTGGACGCGGCCGCGATTGACGTTGCCTACGCCGAGGTCGTTGATCGACTGACCTTGGTACCCTCGAGCGACGACGAGACGGGCGAGCGGCGGGCGTTAGTGGCCGGAATCGTTGAGGGTGTTCGACTTATCGACAACGGACCGGTCAAGATTGTGAGGAGGTAGCCCGTGCTCTTAGCCATGGACGTAGGCAACACCGAGACGCTGATTGGTCTCTTTGGCAACGTGGGACCCGACGCGCCCGACGCCATGGGATTCGCCCGGGCAACTGGCGAACACGGGCTGGCTTTTCACTGGCGCATCTCGACGGTCGCTGAGCGCACGCCCGACGAACACGCCATGGTGCTCACGCAACTACTCGACCTCGAGGGACTCGACCTTCGAACGGCCGTCACGTCGATGGCGATCTGTTCCTCCGCGCCCAGCGTGACGACCCAACTGCGTCGGATGGCTAATCGGTGGTTCGGGGATCTCGATCTCACGGTCATTGGACCGGGTACCAAGTCGGGCATGCCAATCCTCTATGACAACCCGCGCGAAGTCGGGGCCGATCGCATCGCTGACGCGGTCGGGGCATTCGACCTCTACCCGGGCGCGTCGATCATCGTCGACATGGGAACCGCCACCGTCTTTGACGTCATCAGCGCCAAGGGGGAGTACCTGGGCGGGGCTATCGCGCCCGGCGTCGCCATCTCACTCGAAGCGCTCTACTCACACGCCAGTGCGCTGCGCAGCGTGGAGTTGGTTCGTCCGCGCTCGGTCATCGGCCGTTCGACCGTTGAGTCCATACAAAGTGGGGTCCTCTACGGCTTCGCCGCGCAGGTGGACGGGCTCGTCGAGCGCATTCTCGAAGAACTCGGTGAGGCGACGGTCATTGGCACGGGTGGACTCGTGGGCCTCATCGCTCCCAACACCAAGCACGTGAAGATCGTCGAACCCTGGTTAACGCTGCACGGACTGCGTATTGTTCATGAACGTAATCATTTGAAAGAGACCCCGTGACTTCGCCGTACCAGTTCGCCCACGACGCCTACGCCGCCGCCCTCCAGAACACGTACGCGTATCTGAGCGACGGAGAAGAGTCGGATCAGAACGTGCGCGTGGCCGGACGACTGATGTTGCTGCGTCGCCAGGGCAAGTTGGCGTTCGCGACGATGCGTGACTCCTCGGGCGAGATTCAACTCTTCGTGCTCGATGGCGTGGCGGAGAACTTCGAAGACTTTGCCAAACTGCACCTCGGCGACTGGGTGGGGGTTTCGGGTGAGGTGGTGCGCACGAAGCGTGGCGAGCTGTCGGTAAAGGTGGCCACGTGGCAGCGCCTCGCCCAGGCACTACATAACTTTGGCGACAAGTGGGCCGGCATCACGGACTTCGATCTTCGCTACCGCCATCGCGAGGCCGACCTGTGGGCGAACGAGACGACGCGTCGATCGCTCCAACGTCGTAACGACGTGCTGCGCTCACTGCGCGAACGCTGCTGGGCGGCTGGGTTCGTGGAGGTCGAAACCCCGATCTTGAACCCGATACCGACTGGCTCGTCGGCGCGACCTTTCGTGACGCACCATAACGCCCTCGATAGTGACTTCTTCCTTCGAGTGGCGCCGGAACTGTGGCTGAAGCGACTTGTCGTGGGTGGCTTTGAGCGCGTCTTTGAGATGGCGCGCGTCTTTCGTAACGAGGGCGTGAGTCCGCGTCACAACCCCGAGTTCACGATGCTCGAGCTCTACGCCGCGTACTGGGACTTCGAGGACATGATGTCCTTCGTCGAGGAGCTCGTGGCGGGCGTCGCGCTCGACGTGCTCGGCACCACCGAGATTGAGTACCAGGGTCGTCAACTCTCGCTCACGACACCTTGGCCGCGGCGCCCGATGGCGGACCTCGCGAGCGAGGCACTCGGCGAGGAAGTCTCGGTACACACGCCGCGCGGTGTGCTCGCGGGCCACCTCGAACGACTCGGGGTGAGCGTGCACGCGTCGTGGGGTCCCGGTCGCTGTCTCGCTGAACTGTTCGAGCATCTCTGTGAAACGTCGCTCTACGATGCCGTGTTCGTCACCGAGTACCCCGTCGAGGTCTCGCCGCTCGCGCGACGACACCGACGTGACCCCGAACTCACGGAACGTTTTGAGTCTTACGCGGCGGGTCGCGAACTCTCTAATGGCTTCAGTGAGCTCATCGACCCGGTTGAGCAACGCACCCGCTTCGAAGAGCAGGCCGTACTCGCCGCCGCGGGAGAGGACGAGACCATGGCCATCGATGACGACTACCTGAAGGCCCTCGAGTGGGGTCTGCCGCCGACCGCGGGTTGGGGGATGGGCGTGGACCGCCTCGCGATGCTGATCGCCGACGAGGCGAACATTCGAGAGGTGATTGCTTTTCCTACACTCAAGCCGCTGCGCGACTAATAAACGGGTAGGTCCTCGAGGAGTGATTCGATGAGTGCGCCAAATCCGCGGCGCAGGTCCGCGCTCGGCACAACGTCCAGTGCCTGGTGCGCCTGACGTAAATAGCTCTGCGCGGCTTGCACCGTCTTATCGACACCGTCGGTCGCAATGACTAACTTGCGGGCTCGCTCTCGGTCATCATCGTCTAAAGGCTTGCCGAGTAGCTCGCGAAGTTCATCGCCCACGCGTGCGTCAGCGAGAGCGTAGAGCGTGGGCAAGTTATAGATGCCTTCGGCGAGATCTTGACCGGACGGCTTGCCGAGTTGGTTCTCGGTCGCCGTGAGGTCCAAGATGTCGTCGCGAAGTTGGTACACCATGCCAAAGCAGCGTCCGAACTCAGCCAGTCCTTCGGTGACGTCGCTCGGGAGTTGCGCGGTCATGGCGCCGTAGCGGCAGCTCGTGGACATCAGCGAGGCGGTTTTACCCTCGATCGCCTCGAAGTATTCGTTTTCACTGCGCTCAATCGAAAAGGCCGTACGAACCTCACCGACCTGTCCGCGCGTGAGCCAAGCGAGCGTGCGAGCCATCAGGCTGGCGAACTCGGCACCTAACTCAGCGGCGATGCCGGCGGAACGGGCCATCAGGTAGTCGCCAGCGACGATAGCGATGAGATTGCCGTAACGCGCGTTCACGCTGTCGACGTTGCGACGGATCTCGGCTTCGTCCATAACGTCGTCGTGGTAGAGCGAGGCGAGGTGCAGTAGTTCTAGGGCCACGCCACCGAGCAGGTCGTTTTTCGACGCCGCTCGCTCGCCGCTCGTTGCTGACGCAACCGCGAGGATCGGGCGAAGACGCTTTCCACCTGCGTAAATGAGGTGCGTCGTCACCGAATCGAGGTACGCGTCGCCAAATATGACCGATTCGGCGAGAAGTGACTCGAGGCGCGCTAGATCGTTCTCAACCGACGCAAGACCCAGTTGTTCGTGCGGATTCACGTCACCACCATAGATGAGGGTTCTTGACAGTCCCTTGGGCACGACGTATTGCGGACTCGTTGACCGTTTAACTGCCCTAAAGCGCCATTACACTTCTTTATAAAAGAAACAAAGGACGACCATTGTTTGAGCGATTTACAGACCGTGCCCGCCGAGTACTCGTACTCGCTCAGGAAGAGGCACGCGACCTTAACCACGCCTTTATCGGTACCGAGCACATTCTCTTGGGACTGATTCGCGAGGGTGAAGGCGTCGCGGCCAAGGCGCTGGACGCCTTGGGGGTCACGTTTGACGTCGTACGAGAAAAGGTGGAAGAGGCCATTGGGGCCAACACCAACCCCTCACCGGGATCACCCCCCTTCACGCCTCGCGCGAAGAAGGTGCTCGAACTCTCCCTTCGTGAGGCCCTCCAGCTGGGCCACTCCTACATTGGCACCGAGCACATGCTCCTTGGCCTCGTGCGTGAGGGCGAAGGCGTCGCCGCGCAGGTTTTGAACGACCTCGGCGCCGACATGGCCCGCGTTCGCACCCAAGTAATTCAGATGATGTCGGGCCAGGCCGGCAAAGAGGCGGGCGCCTCGAGCACCACTGGCTCTTCTAAGAGTGACCCTGAAGCCGCCGGTGGATCCGCCGTTCTCGACCAGTTCGGTCGCAACCTCACCCAGTTCGCTCGCGAGGGCAAGCTCGACCCGCTCGTGGGACGAGAAAAGGAAGTCGAGCGCGTGATGCAGGTGCTGTCGCGTCGCACCAAGAACAACCCCGTGTTGATCGGCGAGCCGGGCGTTGGTAAGACCGCCATTGTCGAAGGATTGGCCCAGCGCATCGTGGCCAACCAAGTTCCCGTGACCCTGGCCGACAAGCAGCTCTACACCCTCGACCTCGGCGCGTTGGTCGCCGGTTCTCGTTACCGCGGTGACTTCGAAGAGCGCTTGAAGAAGGTCTTGAAAGAGATTCGTACCCGCGGGGACATCATTCTTTTCATTGACGAGATTCACACCCTCGTCGGTGCCGGTGCCGCCGAGGGTGCCATCGACGCGGCCTCGATCCTTAAGCCAATGCTGGCCCGTGGTGAGCTCCAGACCGTCGGGGCCACCACCATTGACGAGTACCGCAAGCACATCGAAAAAGACGCCGCACTCGAGCGCCGTTTTCAGCCCGTCAAGGTGGAGCAGCCCTCGGTCGCGATGACGATTGAAATCTTGAAGGGACTGCGCGAAGTGTACGAAGAGTTCCACCAAGTCAAGATCACCGATCAGGCACTCATCGCTGCGGCGAACATGTCCGATCGTTACATCTCGGACCGATTCTTGCCCGACAAGGCGATCGACTTGATTGACGAGGCCGGTAGTCGTCTGCGCATTCGTCGGATGGACACCCCACCCGCGCAGAAGAAGTTCGACGTCGACATTGCCCGCCTTCGTGCTGACAAGGAGTCGGCGATGGACAGCGGCGCGATCGAGCAGGCCAAGGCCCTCGAAGAGCAAGAGCGCGATCTCATTGCTCAAAAGGAAATCTTGGACGCGACCGTGCAGGCCTCGGGTGGCGAGACCTTTGACCTCGTGGACGAAGAGACCATCGCCGAAGTGTTAGCCGTGTGGACCGGCATCCCGGTGTACCGACTCACGGAAGAAGAGACGACGAAGTTGTTGCGCATGGAAGAAGAGCTCCACAAGCGCGTCATTGGTCAAGAAGAAGCAGTGAACTCACTGAGTCGAGCTATTCGCCGTACGCGCGCGGGTCTGAAAGACCCCAAGCGTCCCGGTGGCTCGTTTATCTTCCTGGGACCAACGGGCGTGGGTAAGACCGAACTCGCCAAGACCCTCGCGGAGTTTCTCTTTGACGACGCCGACGCGTTGATTCAACTCGACATGTCGGAGTACATGGAAAAGCACTCCGTTTCACGTCTCGTTGGTTCACCTCCGGGCTACATCGGCTACGACGAGGGTGGTCAACTCACCGAAGCCGTACGGCGCAAGCCCTTCTCCGTTGTCTTGTTCGACGAAGTGGAAAAGGCTCACCCCGACGTCTTTAACATCTTGCTGCAGATTCTCGAAGACGGTCGTCTCACCGACGCTCAGGGTCGCGCCGTCGACTTTAAGAACACGATCCTTATCATGACCTCGAACCTTGGAACCTCGGACCTTCGTAAAGCCGCCATTGGCTTCGGTAAGGGAACGGACTCCATAACCCACGAGCGCATGAAGGAGAAGGTCAACCAAGCCTTGAAGGCGCACTTTCGCCCCGAGTTCTTGAACCGTATTGACGACACCATCGTCTTCCACGAACTCACCAAGATTGAAGTCATGGCCATCGCCGATATGTTCATTACCCGTCTGCGCGATCAGTTGGGTCTCCAAGGCCTCGGCCTGGAGCTTTCCGCGACGGCCCAGGAGTACTTGGCGGAAAAGGGTTACGACCCCGAGCTCGGTGCACGACCACTTCGTCGAGCGATTCAGCAGTACGTCGAGGACGTCTTGAGCGAGAAGATTCTCTTCAAGGAGTTCCACGCCGGACAGACGATTGTGGTGGACACGGCCGAAGGCGATGACGGAACAGTCCTCACGTTCGACGGCGTAGAGGGACTACCCCCGTCCGTCGACTTCGAAGACACCACCCAGGCCTAGAGGTCACAGCCTCGCTCTAACCTCGCGAGCGTGAAGACCCACGCGCTCTACGTTTGTCGACTCTGTGGCGCGAGCGCGCCGCGCTGGCAGGGACGCTGCGCGACGTGCGCTGAGTGGAACACGATCGACGAGGTGAGCGGCACGAATCGAGCGTCAGCTCATCACGTCAAAGCGACGTCGTTGCGCGACGTGCGCGAGGAAGGCGCCGTCCTCACCTCCTCGGGCGTCAGTGAATTCGATCGGGTACTCGGCGGCGGCTTCGTGAGTGGCTCGACGACGCTCCTGTACGGCGAGCCCGGCGTCGGCAAATCCACGCTCGCACTGATGACGTTGCGTGCGCTGGCGACGCGCGACGAGGACGTCCTGCTCATCGCGGCCGAAGAGTCCGCCGCGCAGGTCGCCCAACGAGCTCGTCGTTTCGGCGACGTGCCGCCGCGACTGCACGTCGCGACCACCACCAACGTCGACGCGGCCGAGCGCTTAGTGAACGAGCACCGGCGCGCGTTGTGCGTCGTTGACTCAATATCGGCAATGAGCGACGACGCGCTGACGAGCGTCGTTGGATCTGTGCCCCAGATTCGCCACGTCGCGGAGCGGCTGTGTTCGGTCGCGAAGGCGACCGGTACCGCACTGCTCCTCGTCGGCCACGTCACCAAAGACGGCGAACTCGCTGGACCGCGCGCGCTCGAGCATCTCGTCGATACCGTCGTGCGCATTGAAGGTGATCGTCACGGCACGCTGCGCTTACTTCGCGCGCAGAAGCATCGATTCGGCCCCACGGGTGAAGTGGGACTCTTCGAGATGGTAGGCGAAGGTCTCAGAGAGATTGCCGACGCGTCATTGGCTCTGCGCGGGCCTCAGCTTGACGTGCCCGGCGTCGTGCTCACGGTCACCAACGACGGATCGCGGTCGTTCCTCGTCGAAATTCAAGCGTTGGTCGCGCGCTCGTCCGGCTCGAGTCGTCGCGTGGCGTACCAACTCTCGTCCCAGCGACTCTCCTTATTGCTCGCCGTGTTGGAGTCTCGCGGTGGCGTTGACACCAGCGATCTCGACGTCTTCGCCGCGACGGCGGGCGGTCTGAGTGCCAACGAACCGGGGGTTGATTTGGCGGTGGCTCTCGCGGTCGCTTCGGCGACGCTCGGCTTCGCGGTGCCACCTTGGATGGTCGTCATTGGCGAAGTGGGCCTCGCGGGAGAGCTTCGAGCGGTGTCGGGACTGACTCGCCGGGTCCGAGAAGCGCAGCGATTGGGTGCCAAAGCCGTCATTGTGCCCAGTGAGGGTGAGTTAGAGGACGTGGTGGGCATCGCGATTACTCGCTGTCACTCGCTCATTGAGGCAATGAGTGCCGCACAACCCGTCACAGTTTGAGCAAAACCTGGTAAAATAGTTAATCCCCCAAGCGCCCTTTTCGTGGGCGTTTCCCCTCTGAGGAGAGTCTTTACTAATGACTGCGCGCAAGTACAAAAAGGGCGATCGTCTCGTCTACCCTCACCACGGCGCCTGCACCGTGGAGAAAATCGAGAAAATGACGGCGTTTGACGTCAAACAGGACTACCTCAAGCTCAAGGTCGCCTACACCGACCTGGTGCTGATGGTCCCCGTTGCCAACGCCGAGTCGGTGGGGCTTCGTGACGTGATCAACGACGAAGAGGTCGAAGAGGTCTTCGCCGTACTTCGCAAAAAGGAAGCGCGCATGCCCACGAACTGGTCACGTCGCTTCAAGAACCACTCTGAGAAGTTGCGTTCGGGTGACATCTATCAGGTCGCCGAAGTTGTACGAAATCTTTCGATTCGTGACAAGGACAAGGGCCTCAGCGCGGGCGAGAAGCGTATGCTCACGCGAGCCCGGCAGATTCTCGTCTCGGAGTTGACCTTCGCTCTCAACGTGGACACCGAAGCGGCTGAAGAAAAGCTCGCCTCCGTCCTTCCCTAGTCGTGTCCGTCGCGGCCGTGGTCGTGGCCGCTGGCCAAGGCAGTCGCTTCGGCGGCGCGAAGCAGTTCTCCCTTCTAGAGGGTGAGAGCGTGGCGTCGAGAAGTGTCCGTGGCGCTCGCTCGGTCGCGAGCCTCGTCGTGTTGGTCGTGCCCGAAAACTACGACGGCGACGGTGAGGGAGCCGACCTCATCGCCACCGGTGGACCTACCCGCGCCGCCTCGGTGCGCGCTGGTCTGGCCCTCTGTGGCGACGCGGACGTCATTGTCGTGCACGACGCGGCGCGCCCGCTGGCGAGCCCGGCGCTCTTTCACTCGGTCGTCGACGCGGTACTCGCTGGCGCTGACGCCGCGATTCCCGGTCTGAAACTGACCGACACCGTCAAGCGCTTCGCGAAGAACGGTAACGAGATAGTCGTGGCGGCGACGTTGCCGCGCGAAGAGTTGGTCACCGTCCAGACCCCCCAGGCCTTTCGCCGAGAGGTACTGTTGCGCGCGCACGAGGAGAATGCCGACGCTTCTGACGACGCTGGTCTCGTTGAGGCGCTCGGTGCCCGCGTTGTCGTGGTCGACGGCGAACCCTATAACTTCAAGATCACCCACCTCAGTGATATTGATTTACTGAACGTGGTCGAGAGGAGTCGTCAGTGAGAGTTGGTCAAGGCATCGACGTTCATCGCGTCAGTGATCGGAGCGATCGCGCGCTGTGGCTCGGGCTCGTGCACGTGCCCGACGCACCCGGACTCGACGGCCACTCCGACGCCGACGTCGCGACCCACGCGCTCTGTGACGCGCTCTTGGGTGCGGCGAACCTGGGCGACCTCGGCCGTTACTTTCCCGACACCGATCCGGCCTTTGCGGGCGCGCCGTCGCGCAAACTCTTAGAAGGCACCGTGGCACTCGTGCACGCCGAAGGGTACCGAGTTGTCTCGGGCGACGTCACGATCATTGCGGAACGCCCAACGCTCGCGCCCTACATGTCGGCGATGTCGCGTGAACTCTCTTTGGTCGTCGGCGCGACGGTCTCGGTGAAGGCCACGACGGCCGAGGGACTGGGCGCGTTGGGCCGCGTCGAAGGCATTGGCGCGAGCGCCGTTGTACTGATTGACGATCAAGCGTGAGTCCGCGACCCGCGCCACGACGAGGGGCTCCTCAGGGTCGTCCGGCCCGCTCCAACACTCGCTACGGCGCGTCGCCCGGCGGACCGCGCCGGGCGCCCGTGCGCGAAAAAGAAGGTCTGGGCGGCGATCAGGTCGAGGGACGCCACGCGGTCCTTGAACTGTTGAAGGCACGTCGGCGCAGGGTTGACAAGATCTACATCGCCGAAGCCCAAGACGCCTCGGACGTGCTCGACGCCATTGAGTTCGAGGCGCAGCGCCAACGCATTCCCGTCAACATGATCTCGATGACCCGGCTCGACCGCGAGGCGAAGACCGAGGGTCACCAAGGCGTGATGGCCTTCGCGGCCGCAATCAGCACGGTGAGTCTCGACGATCTACTCACGGTAAAACGACCATTTTTGCTGGTCTGTGACGGTGTGACCGATCCCCGAAATCTCGGAGCCATGCTGCGAAGCGCCGACGGCGCGGGCGTGACGGGCGTGGTGGTGCCGCGTCACCGCTCGGCTCGGATCTCGCCCACGGTCACCAAAACGGCGGCCGGTGCCATTGAATACCTGACCTTCTGTGACGTCGGCGGCATTCCCTCGGCCATCGACCAACTCAACAAAGCTGGCGTCTTGACTGTCGGACTAGCTGGCGAAACGAAGAGTTCCCTCTACGAACTGGACTTGGGATCAGGTCCGGTCGCCTTGATCGTCGGCGGTGAAGAAAAAGGACTTTCTCCACTTACTCGCAAACGTTGCGCGACCGTTGTGTCGATACCGCAGCTAGGTCGTATTAGCTCGTTGAATGCGGGCGTCGCGGTGTCCGTGGCGGCATTTGAAGTGGCGCGACAACGCGCTATTTCGTAAGTACACGACTGAGTCACTTCGAAACAACACGTTTGAGTCATTTCGAAACAACGCGTTTGTGTCACTTCGTGAGAGTTCAATCTTGAATCGAGAGCGGTAAAGTTGTTGTTCGAGTGAGGCCATTTCGGATCGCCGCGGAGTACGGATAAGTGTCGAAAGCATGACATTGTGCCCCGGTTTTAGTTCTTCAACTTTGAGGTACGAACTGTCGCATCGAGGTTGAGACCGCCGTATTTGCGTCTGATTCCCAGTCGCATGTTCTCTCGAATTGGATACCCCTTGCGTACGATTACAACTTGCAGTTCTGCCCTTTTTTCGTCGGTTGACGAGTCATGAATGGCATCCGGCGTTCGATTCGGTTGAAGCTCGGACGACGACTATTGATTTTGTTGCTGCCGACTCTGATTTTGTCAGTCTTAGTGCCCAGTTCTGCTTTTGCAACTGGTTTTCATACGGTTACGTTTGTCGAGAATGACAGCGGCGCTGACCCTGTATTTACTACCCAAACCAATGATGTGACAGCCGAACTAACGCCCTTCGCAAGTTTCACTCCCGCGTTTACTTACAGTGACCATATCTTCGTCGATTGGAATACTCAGCCAGACGGGAGCGGGACTTCATATGCGAATGGCGCAGTGTATGACTTCAATGTGGGGATACTTTTATATGCGATCTGGACAAGTCAATTTCATACTGTGACTTTTTCGGAAAATGACAATGCAGTTGATCCTACATTCGCAACACAGACGGAGAATTCCACTGATACTCTCCTATCCTTGGCAAGTCTGAGCCCTTCATTTGTCAATACCAATTACACGTTCGTCGACTGGAATACCCAGCCAGACGGGAGCGGAACTTCCTTCTCGGACGGTTCTTTCTATAGTTTCGATGCACCGCTTCTTTTGTACGCAATTTGGCAGCCGATTCCAGAGTTCTCTGCCGCCTTCAACTCAAATTCAGGAACTGGAGCGGTTTCAACCATCACTCAGTTGGTTGGCATTACGGTGTTGATGCCGACAGGAGCCGGCCTTTCTAATTCGGGGTTCACGTTCAAGGGCTGGAATACTGCCGCCGACGGAACTGGGATTTCCTACGCTGCCGGATCGTCATTTGTACTGAACGCCAATCAGACGTTTTACGCTCAATGGACACCAATCCCCACACACACTGCCACTTTCGTGATTAATGGGGGCATTGGTTCGGTGGCATCCATCACCGATCCAGTTGGCACATCGGTGTTGCTGCCCTCAGTTTCTGGAGTCTCCAATACCGGCTACACCTTCACCGGATGGAACACTGCCGCCAACGGCAGTGGATCCTCCTTCGCCGAGGGAGCTTCATACGCACTCAACGCCGATCAGACCTTTTATGCCCAGTGGATTGCGGATCAGTACACAGTGACGTTCGCTTCTCTCGGAGGAATTCTGGCCCCCAGTACTAATAACTACGTTGTCGGCGACGCCCCGCTCACTCTTCCTCTACCAACTCTCCCCAATAACGATTTCAATGGTTGGTACACGGCGCTCTCAGGGGGAACGCTCGTTGGCATTGCGGGTGCACCATACGTGCCGGAAGCGTCGATCACGCTCTACGCCGACTGGTCGGCGAAACCGCTGATTGACCTGGGCTTTGACGCCAACGGTGCCAGTGGCTCGCTGTCTCCACTCAGTGGAACCTCAGGCGCATCGGTGACGTTGCCCGGTTCGTCGAGTTTAAAGAGGTCCGGATTCTCTTTAACGGCGTGGAATACCTCGGCCAGCGGAACGGGTACTCCGTACGCTCTTGGTCAAGTCGTGGTGTTGTCGAACGCGTTGACTCTCTTCGCGCAGTGGACACCCATGGCGTCGATAAGTATCGACTTCAAGTCCGAGGGCGGCAGTGGCTCGATTTCGTCGCTCGACGGATTTTCTGGATCGTCCGTCACCTTGCCCGGCGTGTCGGACCTCGTGAAGTCCGGCTTCATCTTGACGTCATGGAATACGGCCGTCAATGGAAAGGGCACGACTTACGCGCTCGGTGCCAGCGTTACGCTCTCAACGTCTTTGACGTTGTACGCGCAGTGGCGCGAATCTCGCTCACCCGTGCTCTATGGCGCAGTTAGTAAATTCGCGAAGGACTCGTCAGTGCTCTCCAAGGCGATGAAGAAGCAAGTTCACCGGTTGGCGGTGGCCGTCAAGGACAAGAAGTTCAAGCAGATCACGTTGTACGGCTATACCGCGGCGACGGGCCTCGCGTCGCTGGACAGGTCGCTCAGCGACCGACGTGCCGCGGTCGTGGCGGACTATCTACAGACCGAACTCAGAGATCTGAAGGTCAAAGGAGTGAGCGTTTCGGCCGCCGGCGAAGGCTCCATCAAGGGGAATACCTCGCCGGCCTACTCTCGCGTTGAGGTATTCGTCCTCTAGTCCGTTCTCGCACGACGATTTTCGAGAAATTGAGGGTGGGGCCGGCGGAGCCGGTGGAGGGATTCGAACCCACGACCTGACGATTACAAATCGCCTGCGCTACCAGACTGCGCCACACCGGCTTGGAACTACTCAGGTTAGTGAATTGTGCTCCATCGCTCTAGAGTTGGTGAAATGAGCGACCCCGTACATTCCTCACGCGACACACACGCGTCGGGGTCGCACTTTCAACCCTCGCAGAGCGTCGTCTTGATCATCGTCGTGCTCTTCATCGGCGCGACGTTTCTGATGGTGCGAGCGGCGTCGCCTTCAACGGGCGCTGGGACCACCACCACGACGTTGGCTTCGGGTTCGACCACGACGACGTCACCGCACACGCCCCTTGCGAAGTCGAAGGTTCGCGTGCAAGTCGCCAACAGCACGCTGACGTCAGGACTCGCCGCGCACTACACGCAGATTCTCGCGACCCGAGGCTGGGACGTGTTGCCCGTAGGCAACGCCACCGCGATACCCAAAACCATCGTGTACTACAACCCTAATTTTAAGAATGACGCTCTCGAGATCGCCTCGACAATCAAAGTTTCCGCGTCGTCCGTTAAACCGCTGAACGGCGCCACTCCTATCGCGGGTTCATCGACCGACGACGTGATCGTTGTGCTTGGTCCGAACTCGGCGATCGGTTAGTCCGAGCTCTGACTCGGTAGGTCAACTTTGTAGCGCTCGAGCGCGGCACGAAGTACGTCAACGGCCATTGGTCGAAGTTCTTCAAGTGGACGATTGCGGTGGCGACGGATGCCGAGGTCGACTTGGGCCAGCGCGTGCACGCCAAAGAGTTGCGCGATGTCAATGAGTAAGGCAATCTCCACGCTGTAGCCCGGCTCAAGAGTGATCGCCTCGAGAGCGTCGCGCCGAGCGGCCGTTTCGCCGGCCAGTGGCTGTCGAATCTCCCCGAGCCCTGGGTAGAGCAGGGAAAGGATAGGCCGGGCCGCGAGTTCGTTCACCCGTCCGCCACCGGTGGGCATGTTATGCAGCGGCCGTTCGTAGAAGCCTTTGACGAGTTGGACGGCCGGTCGTTCGAGGAGAGGCTGGAGGAGACGAGCCACGAAGTCCGCGTTCGTGTTCAACACGTCGGCGTCGAGGAAGACCACGAGCGACGACGTACTGGCCTCGAGTCCCGCGCGCATCGCCGCCCCCTTGCCGCCCGGTCCCACGAGGTTCAGCACGCGCGCGCCGTGATGATCGGCGACGGTTGCGGTGTCGTCGCTCGAGTGATCGTTGACCACCACGAGCTCGTCCACGAGGTGGTCGTGGATCTGTACGGCGTCGAGTACGGCGCCGATGGTGGCCGCTTCGTTCTTCGCTGGAATGACAACCACGACCGACTCGTCGCCTTTCGCCGAGGCCACGCGCTCGAGTGTGAAAGATTCACGCGCGAGGGTCCAGGGCACTTCGACGCTGATCATGACGTCGAGGTTAGGTTCTCTTTTCCCGCTCTTGACAAACGGCCCTCAATTTGAAAGAATTGAACCCACATCAAGAGCGACTGAGGGACGGCCCCTTTGACGTCGCGACAACCAGTGTGAGTCCCGGGATATTCCCTTCACACCAGGTGCCAAAGGCCGAACGATGAAAAGGGAGTTATGAGTTTCGCTACTGGTCTTCAATGTCGAGAGTGTGGTACCGCCTACCCAGGCGAAGCCCGCTACGTCTGTGACAACTGTTTCGGTCCCCTCGAGGTCAAGTACGACCTCGAAGCCGCCAAGCGAGCGCTCACCCGCTCGTCCATCCAGGACGGGCCACCGTCTATTTGGCGCTACGGCGCACTGCTACCTGATCCGGGCGAGTCGCCCGTGGACCTTGGGGCGGGGTGGACGCCACTACGTCGCTCCACTCGACTCGCGGAAGTCCTCGGCGTACGAGAACTTTGGCTGAAGGATGACACTCGTAACCCCACGGGATCCTTTAAGGACCGCGTCGTCTCCGTCGCGCTCTCGAGTGCGCGACGACTGGGCTTTACAACAGCGGCCTGCGCGTCGACGGGCAATCTCGCCACGTCGGTCGCGGCGCACGCGGCCTTCATTGGTTGGCCGAGCGTCACCATCATTCCGGCCGATCTCGAGAAGTCCAAGATCGCCATGACCGCGATCTTCGGCGGCACGGTGCTCGGTGTCGAAGGCAGTTACGACGACGTGAATCGCCTCTGCGTGGAACTCGTCGCCGAACACCCCGACTGGGCTTTCGCCAACATCAACCTTCGTCCGTACTACGCCGAGGGTTCGAAGACCCTCGCCTTTGAGATAGCTGAGCAACTGGACTGGCGCACGCCCGATCAGGTCGTGGTTCCGTTGGCCTCGGGTAGTCAGTTCACGAAGGTCGCCAAGGGCTTTAGGGAGTTCATCGATCTGGGCCTCGTTGACGGCGCGGCGCCAGTGTTGTTCGGCGCCCAGGCCCAAGGTTGCTCGCCCATTGCGACGGCCTTTACGAAGGACGCCGACTTCATCACGCCGCAGCGTCCAAATACCATCGCGCGCTCACTCGCCATTGGTAATCCCGCCGACGGTCCCTACGTGCTCGACGAACTCCGCGCGAAGGGCGGCGACTGTGGATCAGTGCCCGATGACGAGATCCTCGAATGCATTGAACTTCTGGCCAGAACCGAAGGCGTCTTCGCCGAGACCGCCGGCGGCGTGACGATTGCGTCGCTTCGTCAAATGATCGCCCGAGGCACCATTGACCGCGATAAGTCCATAGTCGTGATTATCTCGGGACATGGTCTAAAAACGCTCGACGCCATTGTCGAGACCGCGACGGTCAGTTCGACGATCACGCCCTCGCTCGAGGCCGCTGAAGAGGCCTTGCGTTTTCACCAGTTGGTGGCCGCCTCATGAGCGTCACGGTGCGACTGCCCAGTCAACTTCGCGCCCTCGTCGGTGGTGTGGGCGAAGTACCCGTCGAGGCCGGGACCGTTCGAGAGGCCATCGTTGCCGTTGACGTGGCCTACCCGGGCCTCGCGGGGCGAGTGCTCGACGATCAAGGGGCGCTGCGTCGCTTCGTGAACGTCTTCGTGGCCGATGAGGACGTTCGTTTCCTCGATGGGCTCGACACCGTGCTCGAAGCGGGTCAGATCGTTTCCCTGGTCCCGGCGGTTGCCGGGGGCTGAAATCCCCGTTAGCACTCTCTGTTAGAGACTGCTAATATTGCTTTGCACCAAAAGGTGTCACGCACTAGGAGGAACCACCGTGGCGAAACTGATCGCTTTCGACGAAGAGGCGCGTCGCGCCCTCGAGCGCGGCATGAATAAGTTGGCCGACGCCGTTCGCGTCACCCTTGGACCCAAGGGCCGCAACGTCGTGCTGGACAAGAAGTGGGGCGCTCCCACGATCACCAACGACGGCGTCTCCATCGCCAAAGACATCGACCTCGAAGACCCTTTTGAGAAGATCGGTGCCGAACTCGTTAAAGAAGTGGCCAAGAAAACCGATGACGTGGCCGGTGACGGCACCACGACCGCGACCGTGCTCGCCTGGGCCATGGTCCGAGAAGGTCTAAAGAACGTCGCCGCGGGCGCGAATCCGATGTCACTGAAGAAGGGCATCGAAGCGGCCGTTGAGGCGGCCGTGGCGTCGTTGCACGACCTCTCGATTCCCGCCGACACGAAAGAGCAGATCGCCCAGGTCGCCTCGATCTCGGCCGCGGACGACGAAATAGGTCAGATGATCGCGGACGCGATTGACAAGGTCGGCAAGGACGGCGTTATCACCGTAGAAGAGAGTCAGTCCTTTGGTATGGACATGGACCTCGTCGAAGGAATGCGCTTCGACAAGGGCTACATCGCGCCGTACTTCGCCACCGACGTGGAGCGTCAAGAGGCCGTCTTGGAGAACGCGTACGTTCTTCTCGTCGCCGGCAAGATCTCCTCGGTACGTGACGTACTGCCCGTGCTCGAAAAGGTCATGCAGTCGGGTCGACCACTGTTGATCATCGCCGAAGACGTCGAGGGCGAAGCGCTCGCGACCTTGGTCGTGAACAAGATTCGTGGCACCTTTAAGTCCGTCGCCGTCAAGGCACCCGGATTTGGCGAACGACGCAAGGCCATGTTGCAGGACATCGCGATTTTGACCGGCGCGACCGTTATCTCTGAAGAGATTGGCCTCAAGCTCGATACCGCGACCCTCGAACTCCTCGGCACGGCCCGCAAGGTCGTCGTCACGAAGGACGAGACGACGATTGTTGAAGGCGCGGGGTCCGAAGAGGACATCAAAGCGCGCATCAGCCAGATCAAGGCCGAAATCGAAAACACCGACTCGGACTACGACTCCGAGAAGCTCCAAGAGCGTCTCGCCAAACTCTCGGGTGGCGTGGCCGTCATCAAAGTGGGCGCCGCGACCGAAGTCGAGCTGAAGGAGAAGAAACACCGCATCGAAGACGCCGTCTCTACGACGAAGGCCGCCATCGAAGAGGGCGTCGTGCCCGGTGGTGGCGTGGCGTTGCTGCGCAGCCAGTCACGCATCATCGAAGCGGCCGAGAAGCTCAGTGGTGACGAGCAGACGGGCGCGCGCATGGTCGCCAAGGCCGTCGAAGCACCGCTCAACCAGATTGCCGTCAACGCCGGTCTCGAAGGTGGCGTCATCGTGGACAAGGTTCGCAACCTCGCCAAGCCCACCGAAGGACTGAACGCCGCGACGGGCGAGTACGAGGACTTGATCAAGGCGGGCGTCATTGACGCCGCCAAGGTCACGCGCTCGGCCCTACAGAACGCGGCCTCCATCGCGGCACTGTTCTTGACGACGGAGTGCGTCATCGTCGACAAGCCCGAAGAGAAGTCAAGCGCCCCGATGGGCGGCGGGATGGACGACTACTAGTCAGTCGCACCAACGTAGAGATTGAACCGCGGGGCCTGCGCCCCGCGGTTCTTTCGTTACACCGACTTTTCGTGAATCGATCATTCCTTCTAGCATGGAGTGATGACGACTCCTTCTCCGGTTGGCCCCTCGCGCGGACTGAACGTCCTGCACCTCTTCTGCCACCCCAAGGGCAAGGTCGAGGCCCGTTCACTTCGCAAGGCCATCGACGAGGCGTGGACGAACGGTATTCAGGTCGTGACCGTAGCCATTCTGGGTGCGAAGGCCGACGTCTGTTTCATGGTGTTGGGTGAGAATCTCTGGGACCTACGACGTTTCCAGTCCGAAGTTCAGTCCGCGGGCTTCAAAGTCGCCGAGAGCTACGTGTCGTTGACCGAAGTGAGTGAGTACGCCGCGGGCATGCCCGAGAAGATGCTCAACGATCGACTTTTCCCGCAACTTCCGCCCGAGGGCATGAAGGCCTTCTGTTTCTACCCCATGTCCAAGCGTCGCGGTGACGTGAACAACTGGTACTCGCTGGGTTACGAAGAACGAGAGAACTTGATGCGCCAACACGGCGCGATCGGGCGCACCTACAAGGGCCGCGTCTTGCAGGTCATCTCGGGCTCGACGGGACTCGACGACTGGGAGTGGGGCGTCACGCTCTTTGGCGTGCACGTGGACGATCTCAAAGAGTGCGTCTACGGCATGCGTTTTGACGAAGCCTCGGCCCTCTACGCCGACTTCGGTGTGTTCTACACGGGTCTGGTGGGCACGCTCGAAGAGGTGCTCGACGCCACGTTGGCCTAAGCGGCGTTGGTAGCGTCGAAGCGTGAGTAGCTCCGTTCCCGAGAAGACGTTGCGACGTTGGGCCGAGTCGCTCGCCGGCGTCGCGAAAACTGGACTCGGTTTTACCCAGAGCCAGTACGAACGCGAGCGCTTCGAAGAGGTCCTAAAGATCGCGGGCGACATGAAGGAGGCCGCTGACGGGGGCCTCGAGGGCGTCGTCGACGCCGACGGTTACGTGACCCAGTGGATGCAGGAGGTCGGGCGAGGCGTGCCGGGCTATCAGACGCCAAAAGTGGCCGTGGGCGCGGCCGTGACGAACGACAAGGGCGAACTACTACTCATTCAGCGAGCTGACTCTGGAATCTGGCTCTATCCAACGGGTTGGTGTGACGTGGGTTACTCCGCTCCCGAAGTGGTCGTGAAGGAAGTTCTCGAAGAGACGGGTATCGAGGTCGAGCCCATTCGACTCATCGGCGTGTTGGACGGCATGCGCCTGGGTGAGTCGCGCATCCCTCTCTATTCATTGCTCTTTTTTTGTCGCGCCGTCGGTGGCGAACTGAAGTTGCACCCGCTCGAAGTCACCGACGCCGGATGGTTCGCCCGCGACTCTCTGCCCGCGCCCAGCATTGGCGCCAACCGATGGGCCGGTCCAATCTTCGCGGCGATTGACGGAGAACACCGCGACGTCTTCTACGACGACCTTCGCCGTCCGGTGTGGCGAGGAGACGAGTGAGTATCTCGGTTACCAAGGCGCTGAGCGCGTCGGCGGAACTGCTCGACGGACTCAATAGTCTCCTTCCCCAACTCTCCTCGAGCGCGCCAGTGCTCACGATGAGTGACGTTGAGGCGATGGTCGACTCGGACGCGGCGACGCTCTTCGTGGCGAGCGACCATGGCGTCATAGTCGGCACCCTGACGTTGGTGATCTTCTCGATCCCCACCGGGCTTCGGGGGTGGATCGAAGACGTGGTGGTCGATGAAGACGCGAGGGGTCTCGGTATCGGTGAAGCGTTGACGATGGCCGCGGTTGACGAAGCGCGCCAGCGCGGCGTACGCTCACTCGATCTCACCAGTCGCTCCTCGCGCGAAGCGGCGAACGCGTTGTACCAGAAACTTGGATTCGAGCGTCGTGATACCAGTGTCTATCGCTTCTCACTGGATATCTAAGTCTTGATGACAAGGGCACCCGGGTTTACCTTGCGTGAAGCGACAACAGTGAGACGACTCGCAGCGAGTTCGCTGAGCGCTGTAAGCGTGGTCCTTCTCGCTAGTTGTAGTTCTTGATTGAGGGGTGAGACCCGTATATCTGTGGGCTCAACCGAATCGTGACATTCGGGTGCACTGTAGATTGACGGAATGATTCTTCTTAGGCCCAAGTCTGACGCCGACCTAAAAGCGTGGATCCCGATGATGTGGGCGGACTACCGAGAGTCGATTCTTAGCGCTGGTTTTTCGTCTGAAGAAGCGGACTTGAACATCGAGCGAAACGAAAAGACCCTCTTCGTCGACGGCATGCCAAATGATGAGCAACACTTCTTTGACGTCGTCGACGATGAGACGATCGTGGGCACTATTTGGCTCGCCGAAGGACGAGAGGGTAGCCCCAGTGAATGGTTCGTGTACGACATCGTGATCGACGAGGAGTTTCGAGGCAAAGGTCTGGGGCGAAGCACGATGCTCGCCGCGGAGGACTACGTCAAGAGTCATGGCGGCACGAAGTTGGCACTGAACGTTTTTGGCTACAACGTGATCGCGAGAGGTTTGTATGAATCAATGGGCTACAGTCCTCTGGCCATTGGGATGAGAAAAGATCTCGTCTGATTCGCACAGTTATCCGATTTCGTTGGGCCAGTGTCTACACTTTTTCATTGAAAGCCCGAAAACCAATTTTGCCCAAGGTGCCTTTTCATCAGTTGTAACCATTTCCAGATTGTGGTAGGCAGGACGAGCGAGCGCTTATCAGAAGGAGCGATATGGATTTCGCCTTGGTTGGTGGACGGCAGTTCACGCTTCAGCAAGGCTGGGGACATGAGGTGCTTGCATCCGTTCTAGGTGGGACACGCGTTATTGCGCCGGTGACATCTATTCCAGGGGCGAATCTCACCGTTATTACGGTCATCGGCGCCACTGACATTCAAGTTCCGCGTGGTAGCCGAATTCGACTGCGAGGTTTTACTCTTCTGGGTTCACGGAAAATTGATGTTCGATCCAGCGAAGGTCCCGAAATTACGGTGCGTGCATTCAGTTTGATTGGCCCCGTCACCGTAAGTGAGTCATCGAACTAACTTTCACTTTTGCCCGGGCGCAATAAACGAATGTGCACTGGTTCTACAAAGATTTCATCGGAGTCTTAGTGTGCATGCTCGCCCTAAGCGCGTAGCCGGTTGGTCGTGGGTGTCTAACTATCCAGGTGAGGGTCGAGCCACGCGACGCACCGACGAGCCGCCGTCAGCGCGTCTCTTTTGGTCGGGTATTCGCGGCGCGAGAAGTAACTGATGGGAGTCCAGACACCCAGGTCCTCGGGGTCTCTGCGGAACTCTTCAAAACCGAAGGTGCCATCGGGCCGAGAGAAGACGTCAACGCAACGATCCGCTTCAAACGTCTGGTGGCTTGCGAGCACCGACCAGGACGGTTCAAGCCGCGATGACATGGTTATGACGTTACTTCTACGGCATTTATAAGCGGATTCGCTTGTGCATTGTTTACTGGCATCGAAACCCGACTATCAACCTGGCCCGCCGAAGTCCCACGTTTTTTCTTTTTGATCAGGGGCAGTCCGCGAGATGCGAGACTTTACGAGTGAACGAAAACCTTTGGTCCAATGTCGATGAGTACCTCGTCTCGCTTTTCATACCCCCTGATAGTTCGTTAGAGGAAACTCTTACTCAAAGCGCGGCTGCCGGACTCCCACCGATAAGCGTTGCGCCTAATCAAGGGAAGATGCTGGAACTTCTCGCGAAGATTCAACGATCACGACGAATCTTGGAAATTGGAACCCTTGGCGGTTACAGCACGATCTGGTTGGCCCGTTCACTGCCGAGTGACGGCAACCTGGTGACACTTGAATTAGAACCCGTACACGCCGAGGTGGCAAGAAGGAACCTCGAGCGGGCGGGACTAGGACATTTGGTTGACGTTCGAGTCGGCCCGGCGACAGATTCTTTACAAGACTTAATCGATGAAGAAGTTCAGTCTTTCGATTTCATCTTCATCGACGCGGACAAGGAGAACTATCCACAGTACCTGGAACTCTCGCTGCGTCTGTCTCGGCCCGGTACGGTCATTGTTGCCGACAATGTCGTGCGCGACGGAGAGATCGTAAATACGGATAGTTCGGACGAACGAGTCAGGGGCGTGCGCAGGTTTCTAGAGCTTGCGGCCGGAGATGATCGGATCGAGGGTACCGCCATTCAAACTGTCGGGAGCAAGGGCTACGACGGCTTCGCTCTTCTCGTTGTTACGCAATAGGCCACCGAAATGAGAATCCGTCGGGCAACGCCCGAAGACATTGAAACCATGCTTCAACTCATTAAGGATCTCGCACTCTACGAGAGATCGATCGAGTTGGCCAAAGCCACGAGCGAACAGCTTCACGAGAATTTCTTCTGCGAGGCCCCCAGCGTCTTTTGTGACTTGGTGGAGACGGACGAAGACGACGTCGCCGGCTTCGCGGTGTGGTTCCTCAACTACTCAACGTGGACCGGCACGCACGGCATCTTTCTTGAAGACCTCTTCATCAAACCGGAGTTTCGAGGCCGCGGCTACGGCACGGCACTATTAGTCCACCTGGCACAAGAGTGCGTAGTGAAGGGTTATCAACGTCTCAAGTGGTCGGTACTTGACTGGAACCAGCCTTCCATTGACTTCTATTCCTCGCTCGGTGCTGAGGCATTGGACGAGTGGACGGAGTACCGGCTCTTTGGAGAAGCGCTCTCTAGCCTCGCCAGCTCCCGGAACTCGAATGAGTCCTAACCGCGGCCGAACAGCGTTACGTTGCGATGAAGTCGAAATCTTCTTGACCTTAAAGTGAGTCGTGTGACGAGTCGCAGCCCAGGTGAAGGCAGATACGCCAAGGTGGAGCGTGAGCAGCGATGGTTTCTCAACGCCGTACCTCGCGGCGCGAACGACGCACGAGAGATAACGGATCACTACGTAACGGGCACGAGCCTGCGCTTGCGAAAGATTGCGAGCGAGGATGAAGTCATTTACAAACTCGCGCAAAAGATACGACCTGACGTCGAGAATCCAGCACTTCTCAAAATCACCAATATCTATCTATCCTCTGACGACTACGACCGATTACTTGTTCTTGACGGATCGACCATCTCGAAGAGGCGACACCGTCTCGTGCACGAGGGGCGTTCCTTCGCTATCGATGAATTCAAGGGCCGCCACACTGGCTTGCTACTGGCCGAAGTTGAGATTGGTGAAGCGGACCCTCGAGTGCCGACGCCATCGTTCGCGGCGTCTGAAGTGACCAGCGACAATCGTTACTCGGGAGGATGGTTGGCCGGAGCCACTGATGGACAACTCCGTGACCTCCTCGCGATAACTCAGAACACTCCGGATTGACGCTCGCCTTCCCTCTGCACCTCTCAGAAACGCAGTAGACCAGTGTGTGGCGATTTGGCGCTCGAAAGTGGATACATCATCGTGGACAACGCTCGAAAAGATGATCTAGGTCGTAGAGGGTTCGCTAACGGACCTCTCTACAGCGCGGCGCGCCCAAGTTATCCGGTGGCGGCCATCGACTACTTCGTCTCGAAGTTGCGTATCGAACGCAGCATGCACGTTCTCGACCTCGGGGCCGGAACCGGCATCTTCAGTCGTCAGATGTTTCCCTTCGTCGCCCGACTTACGGCGGTCGATCCGTCGGCGTCGATGCGTAAGGCGTTGGCAACGTCGTCTCCAGAAATAGAAGTTCTCGACGGTAGTGACGTTGCAATTCCGCTCGAGGACGACAGCGTCGACGCGGTGTTTGTTGCTCAGGCCTTTCACTGGTTTGACCCGCCCCGAGCACTTAGCGAGATCCACCGCGTACTCAGTTCCCGCGGCGGGCTCGGAATGATTTGGAATGAACGAGACGAGTCCGTCGAGTGGGTCGCTGCGTTGAGCCGCGCCATGCAGTGGGATGAGAAACAGCCCTACAAAGTTGGTACCGACTTCAGCGAGGCCATCGCGGCAGGACCCTTTACCAACGTAGAACGGATCAAGTTCGACAACCCTCAGACAATCTCTCACGACGGCCTCTTTCAGCGTGTGCTGAGCACGAGCTATATCTCGGTGATGGAGGATCGCCTCCGCGACGACTTGATGAATGACGTAGCGAAAGTCGTGGAGAAGTTGCCAGAGCCGGTGGTACTACCCCACGTCACCGACGTGTACACCGCGACAGCGCAGTAGATCGCAACTTGTTCCCTGACCCGCTCGAGTCGGAACCCAACGTACTTGTGCGAGAATGTATCGCTCGATTAAGGATTGCTTCATCGGTTGGGACGTACTGTGAAGATCACGTTGTTCGGGACAGGATTTACGAGGCTCGATCTCGACACGTTGTGACGTTCAGAGACGTACGAGGGAGCCTTCGAACAGGTAGGCAAAGGCACCTTGGCGTCGCTTGAAAGTTTGGCGAAGCGGAGCGTAAGGTTCGCCTCATGGATGAATCCGCGTACCGTGCTCTGGCCTCAGCTCTCTACAACGGCTGCTGGGAGTTGCTAGAAAAACCAGACCGCACGGGTGACGAGGACGTTGAGTTGTTGACTATCGCCTTTACCTCTCGCTACTTCTGGTTAATGGTGGGTGGCCCGGAACAGTGGGTCATAAGTGACTGGATGGTCTCACGCGTCGCGGCGTCGCTCGAGGACGGCGCACTGTCGGTGGCGTTCGCACAGCGGGCGAACGAAGGGGCCCTTGCGGCGGGCAACCCGGACTGGCTTGTAGCCTCCACCGCCGAGGGACTGGCTCGTGCCTACGCCGCCAATCGGCAGACCAGTGAACGCGACGAGTGGTACGCCACCGCACAACGACTCGTCGACGCTCTAGTCGACGCCGAGGAGAGAGCGCTGATAACTGATCAGTTGGGCACGGTGCCGGAGTGATCGACTGGGTGACGCGTCGGCAATGAAAACGCGTGCGTCCGATGCACGGCTCTATCATGACCTGATGATTGAAGTGCTCGTCGCGGACGACGCGCAGGCGGCGGCGGCGTTGTGGGCGTCGGTCGGGCTAACGCGTCCCTGGAACGATCCCCTCGCGGACTTTGCGCGCGCGGTGACGGGAGCGACGTCGACCGTGCTGGGCCTAAGAGACGACGGAGAACTGGTCGGCACGGTCATGGTCGGCAACGACGGTCATCGCGGATGGGCGTACTACCTCGCCGTGAGTCCAGCCCTTCGAGGTCGAGGTCTTGGCGCGCTTCTGATGAGGTCCGGGGAAGAGTGGCTCAAGGAGCGTGGCGTCGTAAAGATCCAACTCATGGTGCGCCAGACGAAGGGAGAAGTCCACGCGTTCTATGAACACCTCGGGTACGAGATCAGCGAAGTCAGTGTTTTGGCGAAGTGGCTTTTGCCGCCGGCGTAAGTATCTCTGACCGAGTTCGTCGTGAGTCTCGATACTCTCTGAGGGTGACACCAGATCGTTACTCGCACGGCCATCACGAGTCAGTGTTGCGGAGCCATCGCTGGAGGACGGCGGAGAACTCCGCCGCGTTTCTCCTGCCGCACTTGGGCAGCGGCCTCTCACTTCTGGACGTTGGTTGTGGACCTGGCAGCATCACGGTCGAACTGGCCAGTCGAGTCGGCAACGGCGAGGTGATCGGGATCGATGTCGCAAAGGAGGTAATCGCGGCGGCGGCGAACGAGTTCGCATCGCCCGAGCGGGGGAATCTCCGCTTCGCCGTTCGCGACGCGTACGAACTGGGCTTTTCCGACCATCGATTTGACGTTGTCTACGCCCGTCAAGTCCTTCAACATCTGAGCGATCCCGTCGCGGCGTTGGTCGAAATGCGAAGGGTTCTAAAGCCCGGCGGTCTCTTGGCGATTCGTGACGCCGACTACGGGGCTTTCGCCTAGTCGCCCGACGACCCGGTCCTTACGCAGTGGTTAGACGTGTACCACCAAATTACGGCGAAGAATCACGCCGACGCCGACGCGGGCCGGTATCTGGCCACGTGGGTTCGAGCGGCGGGTTTCCATGAGCTCGAAGTGTCGTCGTCGGAGTGGACGTTCGAGACGCCCGAAGAGCGAGCGTGGTGGGGCGGTCTTTGGGCCGATCGCGTTCGACTCAGCGACTTTGCTCGCCAGGCCGTGGAGTACGGCGTCGCGAATGACGCCGAACTCGCCTTGATGGCACAGGCTTTTCGGCGATGGGCGAACGATCCGGAGGGCGTTTTTGTCGTGGTCCACGGTGAGGTGCTCGCACGTGCGTAAGAATCGCTGATCAGTCCCCGAAAAGTTCCCACACGATGAGGTCGCCGTCGCCGGGGTCGTTTCGGCGTCCAACCTCCTTGAAGTGAAGATGACGGAGCACCGACTGACTGGGAATATTCCACACAGCCGTCTCGGCGCGCACCTTCAATCCGCGATGTTTGATGAGATCGAGCAGTTGGGCGAGTGCTTGGGTGGTCACGCCGCGACCGCGCACGGACGGCGCGATGCCGTAACCGACCTCGAGCTGATTGGCAAGAGGTTCGCCCTTGAAGCCGAGCATGCCCACCACGAGGTCACTTTCCACAATGAGCCATAGTGACGTCCAGGGCTCTGGCGTAGGTGCGGGCGGAATGCCGGCGTAATACGCCGCCACGCGCACGTCGCCGTCAGTGGGAAAGTCCAGCGCCCAACCAGTGGCGGGTCGTCGAGCGTCGCGAATGAGCTGCGACTCTTCGAGTGACAACTCGCGTATCGAGACGTTGGCGTTCTTCGGCACTTCTAAAGTATGACGCGTTGAGTCTCCACGGAGATTTTGCGATTGCTCGTGCGGTAGCGTCGTCGGTGTTGTGATCTCAGTCGCGAACGTCATCTTGCTCGTTGTCGCAGGTTTCGTCGCTGGTGTTCTGGGCTCAGCCGGGGGTATTACGTCGCTTATCTCGTACCCGGCCCTGCTCATTATCGGCATTCCTCCTTTACCGGCAAACGTCACCAACGCCGTTGCCTTGATGGCGTCCCTGCCGGGATCCGCGTTAGGGTCGAGGCCCGAACTACGAGGTCAGGGTCCGTGGCTTCGACGCTGGGCGCTCGTCGCGGTTCTCGGCGCTGCCGGCGGCGTTGCTCTGCTACTACTGACACCTGATCGTGTCTTTAATCATTTGGTCCCGTTTCTATTGGTACTGGCCTCAGTGGTTTTGCTAATCCAACCGAAGATTTCAATGTGGCATGAACGCCGTGACGAACGAATGCATCGCCTCTTGCTTCCGACGGGCCTCTTTGTGATGGCCGTCTACGGCGGCTACTTTGGCGCAGGATCGGGCATCATGATGCTCGCCTTGTTGCTCTTGACGGTGGATCAAGAGTTTGCCCGCGCGAACGCGCTCAAGAATATTTTCCTCGGTATTGGTGACGCGGTTGCCGCCGTGGGCTTCTTGCTCTTTGGGCCTGTCCACGTCGAGGCCGCGCTGTTTTTGGGCTGCGGACTCCTCGTCGGCAGTTTCGTCGGTCCGTCGGTGACCAGAAGGGTGCCGGGTCATGCGCTTCGCTACTTCGCGGCCTTGCTGGGGTTTACGCTCGCGATTGGACTTTGGCTCTCTTCGAGTTAGCGATATTCGAGTCGCGAGTCAGCCTTGCAACACTCTTAGAACTTCGCGAGCGAAGCAGCGCAAGTTCGAGCCTGCGCGAAGAAAGCGTCGGACGTCCCCCTAGGAGAGATGAGCGAATTCATTCCGGGCCCACGTTGACGTGGCGTCTCGCTCGCCCAAGTGGACGGGGTGCCGTGGTCCCGTGCCCATAGAGTAAGGGCGTGACGTTGTAGGCCCGGCCGCACGTTTGAGTAGCCCTAGGAGAAACGAAGAGTCATGCGTTACGACGATATGGACGTGGCCGAGAGCCCCTTAGAGCTCATTGGCCACACGCCCATGGTTCGTTTAGCCAACGTCGGACGAGATTTGAAATGTGACTTCATTGCCAAATTAGAGACCACGAATCCTGGGGGCAGTTCGAAAGACCGCCCGGCGCTCACGATGGTTCTCGCTGCGGAACGTGATGGCTTGCTCGGCCCCGGTTCGACGATCATCGAGCCCACGAGTGGCAATACCGGCGTCGGTCTCGCCATCGTGGCCGCGCAACGCGCCTACAAATGCATCTTTGTCATGAGCGACAAGATGGCGCCGGAGAAGATCGACGTCCTTCGCGCGTACGGCGCGCAGGTCGTCGTCTGTCCCACGGCCGTCGCGCCCGAGCACCCCGATTCGTACTATTCGACGGCCGAGCGACTTACTCGTGAGACGCCGAACTCCTTTCGACCAGATCAGTACTCGAATCCCAACAATCCACGCGCCCACTACGAGACCACGGGTCCCGAGATCTGGGAACAGACCAAGGGTCGCGTGACGCACTTCGTGGCCGGCGCGGGTACCGGCGGAACAATCTCGGGCGTAGGCAAGTACCTCAAGGAGATGAACCCCGCCATTCGCGTCATCGCCGCGGACCCTGAGGGTTCGGTCTTCTCGGGCGGCGCGGGCAGGCCCTACCTCACCGAAGGCGTCGGCGAAGACTTCTGGCCGAAGAACTACGACCCCACGCTCGTTGACGAAGTCATCGCCGTCAGCGACGCCGACGCGTTCTCCATGGCGCGCGAAGTTACCCAACGTGAAGGCATCCTGATCGGTGGCTCAGGCGGCACCGCCGTGGCCGCGGCGCTGCGCGCCGCGCGTTCACTGCCCGAGGACGCCGTCATGGTCGTGCTCATACCCGACTCCGGGCGAGGGTACCTCTCAAAGATCTTTAACGATACGTGGATGACGGACTTTGGTTTCCTTCGACCTCACCACGAGATGGACGCCGGCGACGTACTCGAGGCGAAAATCAAGCGCCAGGCCAGCACGTTGGCCGACTTGGTCCTCGTCACGGAGGACGTGCTCGTTCGCGACGCTATCTCACTGATGCGTGAGAAAGACGTCTCACAGCTTTTGGTGACCGTGACCGCCGAGTTGCCGCTCGCCGCGAAGGAAGTGTCGGGGTCACTGAGCGAGCTCGGACTGCTTGAAGCGACGACGCGCGACCCCTCGGTGCTCGACCTTCGCGTCAAAGAGGTAGCCGACCCTTCAATTCCGATGGTGGGCGTCGGCATGAGTGTCACCGAACTGACGAGGCGACTGGGCAGTTCAGCCGGCGTGCTGGTCCTTGACGGGGGACACCCGGTGGGCGTGCTCACGAGAAGTGACCTGTTGGGATTTCTAGAACAGAGGAGCGAAAAGTGAGTGGATTCAATACCCGCTCTATCCACGTTGGCTCTGAGCCTGATCCCGTAACGGGCGCGGTGAATCCTCCGGTCTACCTGACGTCGACCTACGCCCAGGACGGCGTGGGCGCGCCACGCTTCTCTGACTATTCGCGCGTCGACAATCCCACGAGGGCCGCCCTCGAAACGTGTTTGGCCAACCTCGAAGAGGCCCGTTTCGGCGTGGCCTTCGCTTCGGGTCTCGCTGGTGAAGACGCGCTGCTTCGCACGCTCTCGCCCGGCGATCACGTCGTGCTCGGCAACGACGCCTACGGTGGCACCTACCGCTTGCTTACGCGAATCTTTGGCGAGTGGGGCGTGAAGGTATCGTGCGTTGACTTGAGCGACCCCGCCGCAGTGGCGGCGGCCTTTAACGAGACGACGAGAATGCTCTGGGTTGAGACGCCGAGTAATCCGCTCTTGAACGTGGTCTCGATCACCGATCTCGCGGTCGCCGCGCACGCGCGCGACGCCCTCCTCGTGGTCGACAACACGTTCGCCACGCCCTACCTACAGCGCCCGCTCACGCTCGGCGCGGACGTGGTGGTGCACTCCACGACCAAGTACGTGGGCGGTCACTCCGACGTCATTGGTGGCTTCGTCGCCACGAACAACGACGAGATCGCTGCGAAACTCAAGTTTCACCAGTTCGCCATCGGTGCGGTACCGGGTCCCTTGGACTGTTACCTCTTGATTCGCGGTCTTAAGACACTCGGCATTCGCATGGAGCGCCACTGCTCGAACGCGCGCGCCGTCGCGGCCTTCCTGGTCGACCATCACGCCGTTGACAAGGTGTACTACCCGGGCTTGGCGCATCATCCCGGACACGACGTCGCGACGACGCAGATGAGTGACTTTGGCGGCATGGTGAGTTTCACGCTCAAGAGCGGTGTCGACGTGGCGCGCAAAGTCTGTGAGTCAACCTCGATCTTTACGCTGGCCGAATCCTTGGGTGGCGTCGAGAGTTTGATTGAGCTGCCGTCGGCGATGACCCACGCCTCAACGATTGGCTCGTCGCTCGAGCCGCCGGCCAGCCTCGTTCGTCTCAGCGTGGGCATCGAAGACATCGACGATTTGATTGACGACCTCTCTCAGGCCCTCGCGCTCTAGAACCGAACGCTGTACCATCGTCGATATATTCTTACGGTGGACGACGCACCCTTCTTGATTCTCACTGGGCCGCCGGGTTCGGGAAAGACGACGGTGGGCCGACTCGTCGCCGCGGCCCACGACCCGTCGGTCGCGGTCATGTCGGACTTCTTTTGGGCCGCCATCGTACGTGGCGCGATTCCTCCCTGGCTCCCTGAGTCCGCGTCACAGAATCGAGCGATGATCTCCGCCTCTCTGGCCGCGGCGACGCGCCTCTTGAGGGCGGGCTACGCAACGGTGTTGGAGGGCATTATCGGACCGTGGTTCTTTGATTTGGTGCGCGAAGAGCTCAAGAGTATGGACGCGACCATCTCCTACATAGTGCTTCGACCACCCATCGAAGATTGCCTCTTTCGCTCAGTTGATCGACTAAGCGATCCCCAACACGCGGGCGCCTTGAGCGATGAGGGGCCGATTCGTCACCTCTACGCCCAGTTTGAGAATCTCGGCGAGCTGGAGAGGAACGTGATTGACACCGGGGCGTTGAGTATCGAAGAGACTGTACGACTGATCACCGGCGATCTCAACGGCGCGAGAATGTACGTCGTCACGCTCTGACGATCACGACGTGACCGACGCGAGGGTCGCGGAGAGAACGTCCGCCCACGGCGTCGGTTCGAGTCCGAGCTTCAGTCTCGTGGCGCTGTCGTCAATGATGAACGGCGCGGTGAACTGGTACAACGTCGTTGGTAGCTCTCGAACCATCGGACTGAATAGTCCGATGGTTCGAAGGGCAGCCGAGGGAATCGATGAGACGTTGACGTGCGCCACGTCAGCTACGTCGGCTAAGTCGTCGATGACCTGGCGCTGCGTACGCGCGGGATTAGTGGGTGCGTGCCATGCCTGACCCCACGCCTCGGGTATCTGAGCGCACGTGATGAGCGTGCGAGCGACGTCCTCGGTGTAACTCCAACTGTGTGGTTGATCGGTCGCGCCCAGCACCCAACAACGCTTTCGAGCGAGCATGCGCTTGATGACTTGCGCGCCCATCGCACTTTGGGCGTTCGGTCCAATGAAGTCCGATGCTCGAACCTCGGTGGCGCGGATATCGCCGCGGTCGTGCGCGGCGAGCGCGTGGCGCCACATGGTGGCACGCACCTGCGCCTTTTCGTAGTCGGCGAGCAGTGGCGTGTCACTCGAGAGTGGACCAGTGGGTCGCCCGTACACGTAGAGGTTGCTCAAGGTCACCAGGACCGCCGAAGAGCGTTCGGCCGCGCCGAGTAGCGCGTTGGCGATGGGCGGCCAGTCCGCTGGCCAGCGGTGGTACTGGGGATTGGCACAGTTGAAGATCGCGGCTGCGTCGGAAGCGAGTTCACTCAAGGTGTCGACATCGGACGCGTCAACGCTCATTCGTTCAATGAGGGGATGATCTGGACCAGAGCCGCTTCGGGTTACGAGGAGGACGTGGTGCTGTTGTTTGACCAGCTGATGGGCGACCGCGGTGCCTAGGGGGCCCGCGCCGACGATTAGATACTCGGACATGATGTCTCCTTTTTTTGAGAGAGCAGTGCTCTCTTAAAAGTATGGCACGGTGTGGTGACCATTGCAAGAGCATTGCTCTCTAAGTGAGATACTGGCCAGATGAGTCAAACGAAGACCCCCCGCGCAGTTCAGCGCAGCGCCCAAATAGAGGCCATCAAGGCCGTGGCCCGTCGTTTGATCGCCGAGAAGAGCGTGTCGGGTCTCTCACTACGAGAAGTGGCGCGCGAGATGGGGCTCGTCTCTTCGGCGCTCTATCGGTACTTCGCTACCCGCGAGGATCTCTTGACGGCCCTCATTCTCGACGCCTACAACGATCTTGGCGCGAGCGTCGAGCGTACGGACGCCGCGTTCGGTCGCACTGAGGTGTACGCGCGCTGGTGCGCGACAGCAAAGGCCGTGCGACGTTGGGCGAAGAAGAACCCTCACGAGTACGCCCTTATCTACGGCACGCCCACCCCGGGTTACGAAGCGCCACCCGAGACCATTGAAGCCGCCGCCCGAGTCGCGCGGGTCTTGGGCGACATTCTCAACGGAGGTCGAACGACTGGGGACCGACCGCAGTTCTCGACGACTGCGTCGCACGACGTCAGTGCTTACCTTGAAGTGGGCGCACTCGCCGAGGTCATGCCGGGCGTGGCGCCAGAAAACTACGTTAAGGCGCTCATGGCCTGGACGCAGATCTTCGGGTTTCTCAACTTCGAGCTCTTCGGTCACTACGTGGGCACGGTGAAGAACGCGAACAAGATGTTCGACCGTGTCGTTGATGAACTCGCGCGCTCACTCGTCATCGCGATTCCCTAGGTCATTCGAGACGTGCTCGCGGGACCTCCGAACGATGCAGTTGAGATACCGGATGCTCTCGCACGACTCATCGACGGCCGACCCTATGAGGCGGTGTGGCTCAACGGGATCGGTGGATGGACGCTCCGTCTCGAGGACGCAACGTCGAGCGTGTTCGTAAAATGGGCGCCACGTTCGAGCGGTGAGGATCTAGCGAACGAAGTTGAGCGACTGCGGTGGGCGTCGACTGGCCTTCGAGTGCCGATGGTGCTCGACTCTGGTTCGAACGACGACGGGACGTGGTTTTTCTCTCGCGACCTCAACGGCGAGAGTGCGGTCTCAGCTCGGTGGAAACTCGATCCCTTAACTGCAACAACGGCGATTGGCCGCGGGCTAAGGGCTCTTCACGACACGCTCGACGTTGGCTCGTGCCCCTTCGAATGGTCGCTCGCAGGGCGTCGTCGAGACGTAGAACAGAGGTTTCACGAAGGACTAATTCGCGACCACGTCTTTGGGTGGGAGTTAGAAGGCCTACGGATTGACGACGCGATGAACGAACTTCGAAATTCGCCCAATGAAGATCTCGTTGTCTGTCACGGCGACGCGTGTGCACCCAACACCTTGCTCAATGACGAAGGAGCGTGGACGGCCCACACCGATCTGGGGCGACTTGGCGTGGGCGATCGGTGGGCCGATCTCGCTATCGCGTCGTGGAGTACGGTCTGGAACTACGGGCCCGGTTGGGAAGAGACCGTCTATGACGCCTACGGAATCGAACCCGATGAATCGAAGATTCGTTACTACCGGCTGCTGTGGGACCTCGAGTAGTAGGTTGCGGGTTTTTGCTTTGTAGGCTGTCCCAGTGTCGCACGGTGAGGAATCTCAAGTGAGTCGACCGCGCCGAATCGTTGTTCAGGGTCCCTCGGGAAGTGGCAAGACAACCTTGGCGAAATCGCTCGCGACGTCGTTGGGCTACCCGTACCTAGAACTCGACTCGGTCTACCATCAACGAAACTGGACGCCCCTCGACGTTGACGCATTTCGAAGTGTGGTCTCAAAATTTGCGGAGCAGACCGACTGGGTCACCGACGGAAATTACCGGGCGGTGCGCGACCTTCTGTGGCCCCGAGCCGATCTCATCGTGTTTATCGATCTGCCCAAGCGACAAGTGATGACCCGCATCGTGCGACGAACCATTCGTCGAGCGATGCGCCACGAGGAACTCTGGAACGGTAATCGAGAGTCTCTTCGCAACCTGCTCTCACGCGACCCCGAACGCAACATCGTGCTCTGGTCGTGGAACACGCACGCTGTCTATCGCGAGTCGGTACCTAACGAGGCACGCGAAGGAGCCCCTAACGCGGAGGTGACCGTCCTTCGAAGTTCCACGGCCGTGAAGGACTTTGCACTACGTCATCAAACGTAAGCGCGAGATATCGTGGACTTGGTTCGTCGGAGTGTTAGGGACGACAACGCCGCTGAAAGGAGGATCGAGTGACACATCGAATAACGGCTTCACCGTCTATTTCGATTGACGGGTACATGGCCGGACCCGATCAGGACGAAGCCAACCCCATTGGTCTTGGCGGTCGTCAACTTCACGAGTGGATCTTCGCCACGAAATCGGGCCGCGACATGATTGGCGAGAGCGGTGGCAGCGACGGGGTCGACGACCGCGTGTTCAAGGAGATTGGCGAGAACGCCGGCGCGACCATCATGGGTCGCAACATGTTCGGTCCGGTCCGGGGTCCCTGGAGCGGCGATGATTGGCGTGGCTGGTGGGGGGACAAACCACCCTTTCACCACCCCGTTTTTGTGCTGACGCACTACGAACGTTCCGATCTCATACTGGGTGACACGACGTTTCACTTTGTGAACGACGGGATCGAGTCGGTCGTGTCGAAGGCGCGAAAGGCCTCGAAGGACCGCGACGTACACGTCGGAGGCGGTGCGGCTACGCTGCGAGCGTTTCTCACTGCCCAACTGATTGACGAGCTTCGCGTCTCCGTGGTACCCATCTATCTGGGTGTGGGCGAACGGCTCTTTGAAGTAGCGGGCGAGTGGCCCGAGGGGTATGAAGTTCGCGACGTCGTCGCCGGCGAGGGCGCCACGCACTACACGCTCGTGCGAACGTCACCGACGCCGATCTAGTACGACGGGGAACCCTCCAGTGGCCGCCGACGTAAAAGCGTTTCGAACCGACCAAACGCGCCTCTCTGATTTGGCTGCCCTTCGATATCGGTGGCGAACCGAAGAGGCTGGTGAGAAGGGCGAAGGCATCGAGGACTTTGAGACGAAATTTCGTTCTTGGTACGCCGACCACGCTGCGTCGCACCTGGGGTATCTACTCACGGTCGACGACGTGCCCGTGGGTTGCGCCTGGCTCGTCGTCATCGACCGCATTCCAGGTCCGGCGATCTTTGAACGGCGCGCGGGAATGGTGCAAAGCGTCTTCCTACTGCCCAACTTTCGAAATCAGGGACTCGGCGTTTCGCTCATGTCCGAGCTAATTGAAGATTCGCGTTCGATGGGGTTGAGCTATCTCGTGACGCACCCGTCGGAGGGGTCGTTTTCCTTCTATCAGCGACTGGGATTTGAGAACGCCGACCGCGCGTTGGAACTTCGATTCGACCTCGCGAGGTAGCGACTCGGCCAGGGTGTCACCTACGCGTCGTGCTTACTTTTGTCTTCAATCTCCCAGGCGTGATCTACAACGTGCCACGCGCACCGACGAATCGCGTAGGCGGGAGGCCACGCCGCGATCGCGTTCTTGGAGCGAAGCGTGGTGATTACGACGTCGCGCTGCTCATCCCAGGGCGTCCGGGGCGCGACGCGAGCGCCAGCCCGTGAGCAGTAGGCCCGCTCCGCTTCACGAACGTGATCGACGACCGCGTCACGATCACGACCTCCGCCTCGAGGACCACGTCGCATCGCATTGGGCGCCGCGTCCACTATCGCGTCGAAGTAGTTCCAACAGTCCCTTAGTACGGCGATCTGGCGATTCAACTCACGAGTCGTGAGGGGGACCAGGTCCCAGGGGCCCCTCGCGTCGGGCGCGCCAAAGTCCGTCGTGCCGTTTCCCTTTTCGGTACCAACAATCTCAAAGGCGCCGGGTCGAAACGTTCCGGTCACGATCTTCGCGTATCGCTCTCGGTACTCATCGAGGGCTTGGATGGCGAGGTCTGGGCTCTTCGCGCGGCGACACCAGCCCGGCCAGTCCAAAGAAACGGCAAAGACCGAGGTTGTGCCTTCTTCGATGTACACGCGCGACGTCGCCACCTCACCCTCCTCACCTAGAAAGTAGTTCAGGGTGCTGACACGCCCCCACCGAACCGACTCGTCCTCAGTCGCGGCGCAGCTACAGCTACGCGCGAAGTAGGCGGGCGGCGAGTTCAAGTTGCGCCGGCATTGGGCACCACCAAATCCACCGGCCGCGTTTTTCGCCTTCGATGAGGCCGGCGGCCGCAAGCTTCGTGGTGTGGTGAGAGATCGTGGGCTGACTCTTCGCGAGCGGGCCCTCAAGATGACAGCTGCAAACTTCGCCTTCGCTCGCGATTATCGAAAAAATTCGCAGGCGAACGGGATCGCTGAGTGCGGAAAAGATGGCGGCGAGCGTGGTCGCCTGTTCCGCGTCGAGAGCGCGCTGTGAAACGGGGGGACAACACAGGATGTTCGCCGAAAGTGCTCGCGTGGCCATGAAAACTCCTTATATTGACAATCGTCAATCTAACAGGTATCTTGTCATATTGACAATCATCAATGAAAGGATCCTGATGTCACGCCTGCAGCTTGCCCTGAATGTTTCGAACCTCGACGAGGCCATCGACTTTTACTCCATGTTCTTCAAGACTCCGCCCACCAAAGTCCGTCCCGGCTACGCCAACTTCGCGATCAGTGAACCGCCGCTCAAGTTGGTGCTCTTTGAGGGAGCGGGCGAACCCGGCACCATCAATCATCTCGGCGTCGAAGTGATGACCTCTGGTGAAGTCGTCGAGGCGACCTCGTACCTCGTGGACCAAGGGATGAAGATCGACCTCGAAGAGGGCACGACGTGTTGTCACGCGTTGCAGGACAAAGTATGGGTGCAAGGACCTGACGAGTCGCGCTGGGAGGTGTACACCGTGCTGGCCGACGTCGAGTCGACGACGATTTCGGGCGACGCTCTGTGTTGTTCGACTACCGACGGTGTCGACGGTGACGTCGCTCTTTCAGCGCCAGCCTGCTGCTAACGGGTGACGCTACGTATGGGCTGGGTGGCACCACTGTGGCGAAGACTCTTCGCCGAATTTCTGGGCAGCGCACTGTTGACACTCGTGGTCGTGGGTTCGGGGATCGCCGCCCAGCAACTCTCACCCGGCAACCTGGGCCTTGAACTTCTGGAGAACGCGTTGGTCACCGGCGGGGGACTGTTCGTCCTGATCGTGATCTTTGGACCCGTGTCGGGCGGCCACTTCAATCCGGTCATCTCGTTCGCCTCGGCGAGCGCGGGGGAACTTAGTTGGTCCGAGGCGTGTTTCTACCTGATCGTGCAAGTCGTTGGCTGTGGGGGCGGTTGCGTGCTGGCGGACGCGATGTACTCGGTCCCCGTGGCGCTTTCCACGAAGGATCGCGCGAGCGGCGCTCACTTCCTCTCCGAAATTGTCGCGACGGCGGGACTGGTGCTCGCGATCTTTGCTCTGAAGCGAAACGGGAACCAGCGGCTCATCGCCATAGTGGTGGGTACGTACATCGCGGCCGCGTACTTTTTTACGTCGTCAACGAGCTTTGCCAATCCCGCCATCACGGTGGGAAGGATGTTCTCCAACACCTTCGCCGGCATCGCGCCGTCGTCGGCACCGTCCTTTATCGGCGCCGAGATTATCGGCGGATTCGTCGGCGTCGCTCTCTTGGCGGCGTTGTTCCCACCCGTAAAGGAGTTGGCGTGAGCGCGAAACGGGCGATTCTTTTTCTCTGCGTGCACAACGCTGGCCGCTCACAGATGGCGGCCGCTTTCGCTCGAGAACTCGGGGGTGACGAACTCACTATCTATTCGGCCGGCTCGGCGCCAAGCGAGACGTTAAACCCCACCGTCGTCGCGGCGATGACCGAAGTTGGCCTCGACATCACGGGTGAAGAGCCAAAGAAGCTCACCGACGAGATGGCGATGGCTTCTAACGTGATCGTGACGATGGGTTGCGGTGACGAATGCCCCTACTACCCGGGCAAGCGCTACGACGACTGGGAGTTGACTGATCCCGCCGGGCAGTCGCTGGAAGTGGTTCGCGCCGTACGCAACGAAATTGAGCGTCGAGTTCGAACGCTCGTAGAAGAACTCCGCCCTTCGTCGAACTAGTCACGACGTTCCGTCAAGGGCGTCGACGTTATGGTGGTGCCGTGACGCTTTCGGTCGAGTCCCACACCAACGCCATAAAAGAGCACAGTGACGCGTTGGCGGCCATCGCTGGCGACGCGCTCGACCGCGCGGTCGAACACTGCCCGGGGTGGGCGGTAGGGGACGTGCTGCGCCACCTCATCGAAGTGCAGTGGTTTTGGGCGACCATCGTCGAACAGCGCCTCACCGAGAGAGCGGAAGATGGTCGGCCGGTTGACGTGGAGAAGTCCGAACTCGTCGAGCGCTTTTCGGCGGGTGCCGACCACCTCGTGGAGGTGCTTCGAGGCGCGAATCAGAGAGACCACGTCTGGACGTGGGCCCCAGCGCAAAGCGACGTGGCCTTCGTCACTCGTCATCAGGTTCAAGAAATTGTCGTGCACCACTTCGACGTCGCTCACGCGGTCGGCGCGCCGTTCTCGATCGCGACTGACGTGGCGACGGACTCGATACCTGAGTTCCTGTCGTTCTCGGTGTCGAGCGAAGTAGACCCCGCGGATCCCCCCCGCGATCCCCTCGCGGGCATTTTGGGTCTTTGGAGCACTGACGCCAACGATGGCTGGACCGTCCGCGACGGGTCAACACCGGGCACAGTTGATTTTTCCACTGGCGTTCTATCGGGCGTTCCTACCCTGTCGGCGAGGAGCGACGAACTGCTGTTGTGGCTCTACTCTCGCGTCGAAGTTGGCGGTGACGCCGAGGCGCAAGAGATGGGTCGACGCCTCCACGCGCTGAGCTTTACGGACTAAGTTCGGTGGCGTTTTTCCACGGAACTAGAGCGTCGCGGCTAACTCGCGCGCGTTCGCCAAGGCCAGCTGCCCGATGCTTAGATAACTTGTGCGGTCCCGGCCCAATGACACGAACATGACACCAAAGAAAACGGCCCAGCCAATGGTGCGTCGCAGCGTCGCCTCATCGCATCGCTCGTAGGTGTCGAAGAACTCTTGAAGTGATGTGTACGGTAACGAGAGGAGTCCGCCAGCGAGGTCGACCGCCGGATCGCCCGCGCACATGTCGCCAAAGTCGACCACGCCGACGAGTGCGCCGTCGCGGTAGAGCGTGTTGCCCGGATGAAAGTCACCGTGAAGCCAACGGCCCGGATACTCCCAGCGTGGAGTGTCGCGAACACCTTTCCAAAGGGCCTCCACGATCTCGAAGTCCACGTCCTCTCTTAAGTCACCGAGGCGCGAGTACAGCGATGCCTCGCGATCGGCGAGTGAAACGCTGCGAAAGGGGTTGAACGGTGCCTCGGTTGGCGCTTCCTTGTGGAGTTCGCGTAGGAAGATGGCCATCTTCTTGGCCGAACGCCCGCGCACCTTTGGGTCAATCTCGTCACCGGCCTCGCCGTCGTGCCACGACGCGATCAGCCACGGCCAGGGGAAATCACTGGTCGCTACGCCCGCCCGAAGTGGGAGTGGCGTCGCGAGTGACACGTGGCGAGCCATCTCGGGCAACCATCGCAGTTCGTTTTCAGTGAAGCCTGCCGCAATCTCACGTCGGGGGATTCGAACAACGAGTTCCGTGCCGAGTCGCCACAAGGAGTTGTCAAAGCCTTCGCTAACGTTGTAGCAGTCAAGGTCCGCGAGGTCGGGGAACTGCGCGCGCAACAGCGAAGTGACGAGGGCCGCGTCGATAGGTACTTCTGGCGGCGGCCAGCTCATACCACGAGACTACAAAGTTGACGAGCCGTCTTCGACGCGCGCCCGCTCTCGAGGTGGGGTTAACCCGTAGGGGGAATCAATGAGTGTTGATTCGAACACCGCAACGATTACGGTAAGTAGTCGTGTCCGATAGTCCCGCGGCGGTGCCGCTTACCGAATCGACGGCCCGTCTAGAAAACGTGGACGCGATGCGTCCTTTGTCTCAGGCGGCGGTCATTGGGACGCACGCGCTCATCTTCTTCGCCCCACTCGGCGCCAGCATGACGGTGAACTCTACGTTGCTCTTAACGAGGTTCTCGCGCGATTCCTTCTTCTTCATTTCTGCCCTGGTGCTGACCTACACCTACCTTGAAGCAAAGCCCTTCAACTTTGGCCACTTTTGGAAGCGCAGGCTCATTTTGACGGGCCTGCCGTACCTGGCGTGGACGATCATTTACTACGTCTTCATCTCGGCCGAGCCCGTGAGCAACTATCCCTTCTATGACCTGCCGTACCACTACCTCATAAGTCCAAGTGGCCTGCACGAATTCTTGACGCTCCTCGTTACGGGTTACTACCAGCTCTACTTCATCGTGGTGCTCTTTGAGTTCTACCTGATTTTTCCTCTTCTCTTGGCGTGGCTGCGCCGCGCTCGGCGCTGGCACGTGCACATCATGGTCGGCGCCATGTTCTGGCAGATCTTCTACGACGAGTCCATTCGTCACCATCTACTTCCTTTCGTGCAAGGTGGCAAACTCGAGACGCGATTGATTCTGTCGTACCCGATCTATCTACTCGGTGGCATGATCGTCGCACTCAACTACCGCGCTTTTCATCTCTGGATGTTGCGAAACGCGAAAGTCGTTCTAGGACTGACCGTCGTCGCCGCGGCGCTCGCGGTGGGTCTTGACTACGTGACGGGTTCGTCGTTCGTGACGACGGTTCTCGCGCCGAACTCTGACGTACTCGCACCGCTAGCGATCCTCTACAACGCGGGGGCGGTGCTCTGTCTCTACCTGCTCGGCGTCTATCTCGTCAGTCGCCATCGCAGTGCGAGAACGCGATCGGTAGTGGCGTCGACGTCGAAGGCCTCCTACGGTATCTACCTCTCACAGATGATTTGGATACCCATGTTGCTGCGCGCGTCGCATAAGGCCGACGTACGCGCGCACGTGCCGTGGCCCTTCGTCGTGGTGGCGGTGCTCATCGTGGTCTTCATGTTGGGTTACGTGTTCACGGAGATTGTCATGCGCACGCCACTTGGGCCCTTCGTTGTGGGACGGCGCGCCTACTGGAGCGTGTCGCAGGAGGACGCGAGCCCTCGAGATTTGAGTTGAGGCTGGTAGCTAGGGCGCCATAAGCGGTTGAATCGTCCACAGGCTGCAGTTAACCACCCGGTCCCAGATCAGTCCGTCGAGCGGCGTTCCGCACGCCGCCGCCCGGAGCGCGCGAATCGTACCGCCGTGGGTGACCACGAGCAGCCGTCTCGTCGACCATTCAGTGGCGACCCGATCGAGGAAGAGTGCTGATCGCTCAACCATGTCTCGAAAGGACTCGCCCTCGGGGGGCCGCGCGTCGGGATCGACGAGCACGTGATCCGAGATGCCCGTGTGGGTCGACAACAACGCTGAGGCGGGCCCCTTTTCAAGCACACCAAAGGCGCGTTCTCGAAGGAGGGGATCAATCGCAACGTCGAGCGAAAGGATCGAGCTAATGATGGAGGCTGTCTCTTGAGCGCGAGCGAGGTCACTAGCGACAATGAGTTGAAAGCCCATGTCCCCTAAGGTCTCTCCGGCTACTCGTGCCTGTTCTCGACCGTTGTCATTGAGGCGAGCGGTGTTGTCCTGGCCTTGGATAATGTGCAGCGCGTTCCACTCGGTCTCGCCGTGACGTATCAGCGTGATCGGGAGCGCACTCTCGGGGGCAGAGGTCACGCAAGCCAGGCTACTAATGTCGTGAAAGTACGAATGAGTTCGACATCAACCAGCGAGGAGGGTTGATTATCAGGTGTTTCCATGAGTGTCGCCGTGACCTCGTGGCACCAATGTAGGTAATTCCAGGGGTGAACCGAGGAAAGACCCTCTTCACCCTAAAGAAGCGAGTTCCGTCCCCGGTAACATTGAGGAATGCCATTACAACTTCCACCGAGAGCCGCCAAGCCGCGATCGGTAGGTGTGACGATGGTTATTGACAACGGCGTGCCGCTGGGCCACTTCGCCGACCTGGTCGAGAGTCACGGCGATTACGTCGACTTTGTGAAGTTTGGTTGGGGCACGTCTGTCGTGACCAAGAACTTCAAAGTCAAGGTCGACATCGTCAAGGACGCCAATATTGACTTCTACCTTGGCGGCACCCTCTTCGAAAAGTACATAGTGCAAGAGCGTTTCGATGAGTTTCGCGCGCTGGCGCACGGCTACGGCGCAAAGTTCGTCGAAGTCTCTAACGGCACGATTGACCTGACGAACGACGACAAGGCCGACTACGTTAAACGGCTTTCGGACGATTTCAACGTCATCTCCGAGGTCGGATCGAAGGATCAAGTTACGTCGGACACCATGGCGCCCAACAAGTGGATTCAGTACATTCAGGCCGATATCGACGCCGGAGCCCATCTCGTCACGCTCGAAACACGAGAGGGTGGCAAGGGTGGCATCTGTCGATCCAATGGCGAACTGCGCTACGGCCTGATCGAAGAGATCCTCTCGGCGAAGATCGATCACGCGAAGTTGCTCTTCGAGGCCCCTTCGACGGAACTCCAAACCTATTTCGTCAAGCGCGTGGGTTCTGACGCGAACCTGGGCAACATCGCGGTCACCGACATCATTCCCCTGGAAACGATTCGATTGGGACTGCGCAGTGAAACGTTGCTCGATTTCGAGCGTGGCCATCACGACGAAGACTAAGAGGAACTATGAGAGAGAGCCGCGACGTCTTTCACCTCGCCATTCCTGCCTACGATCTCGATGAGACGTTGGACTTTTACGTAACGAAGCTCGGTGGCAAGTTGGCTCGGCGATACGACGACCGCGTCACGATCGACTTCTTTGGTGACCAGCTCGTCTGCCACTTGACCGAGGCACCGGCTGAAGTGACGCCCATGAAGGATCTGCCGATGTACCCGCATCACTTCGGTGTGACGTTTCGCGAGAAAGAGGATTTCGACGCTCTCTATCAACTGTGCAAACAGCGCGACGTTCCCCTCTTCAGTGAAGTGAAGTTACGTTTTGAGGGAAAGGTTGAAGTACACCAGACGTTCGTTGCCTGTGACCCTTCATCGAATCTCATCGAGTTCAAGCACTACGTTGATCATCGAATGATGTATTAACTGGTTCATTAATGGAGCCATCCTCACTTCACCCTCACTTTCGCCCCCTCGAAGCTCTGATTACCAATCAAGCGGCTTCGCGTGGGTCGGCGCCCTATCTCTTTGGCGCGCGTAGTTCTCGGACCCTTTCCTTTAGCGAACTCAGCGGCGACGTGGCGGAACGCCAAAGCCTCTTGCGTCAGTTTGGGCTCAACGCTGGTGCGCGGATAGGTCTCTTGCTTAGTGACCCGCTGACGTTTTCGACGTGGTTTTTGGCGGGACTGTCGGCTGGGGTATGGGTGGCGCCGCTCGACCCGACGGTGACCCAACAAAACCTGTATCACGTTGATCAACGAGCGAAAGCCTTGGGCTTGACAGCGGTTCTTAGTGATCGGAGCGCGCCACCGTCGGCCTCGTTGATCTGGATCAACGTCACGAGCGGCCGCCTCATCGGATCCGAGCTAAACCTCAATTTCGAAGACGCGGCTACTCAGGGCGGCGTGCTGCTCTCTTCGTCGGGCACGACCGGCACGCCGAAGGTCATGGCACTCCCCGCGCAACAGCTCCTCGACACCGCGACGCTTATCGCTCGTCACAACGGGCTCGTTGGTGACGATCGTGGATTCAATCCGTTGCCGCTTTGGCACGTGAACGCCGAGGTCGTTGGTCTGCTGGCGACCCTCGTCGCCGGGGCGTCCCTCGTTCTCGACGACCGATTTCACCGCACCGGCTTTTGGAAGATTGTCGACGACTTTGAAGTGACGTGGATCAACGCAGTACCCGCGATTATTTCACGACTCGTGACATTGCACGGCGACGAGTCACCTCCGAGGCGCGTCCGCTTCGTTCGATCGGCCTCGGCGCCACTGTCCCCGATGCTCTTTGAGGAGTTCGAGGCCGCCACTGGTATCCCCATCATTCAGTCCTACGGCATGACCGAGGCGGCGAGTCAGATCTGTGCGAATCCACTGGACGGCGTACGAAAGTCAGGATCGGTGGGCGTGCCCGTTGGTGTGGACGTGCGAATTGTGCCCCTGGACGGCGACGCTGCCGCCACGGAGACTGAGGTTGGCCACATTGAGATCAAAGGCTCAACGGTCATTAGGGCTTACGAGAGCGCCGCCTACGACGATCGCTTCGACGTAGAAGGATGGCTTCGAACCGGTGACCTTGGTTACTTCGACGACGACCACTACCTGTTCATCGTTGGACGCACCGACGACGTCATCAACCGTGGCGGAGAGAAAATCTATCCCCTGGAGATTGAGAACCTGCTCACCACCGTCGAGGGCGTGGCCATCGTCGCGGTGATTGGCGAATCCGACGAGGTTTTTGGTCAGGTGCCCGTGGCCTACGTGCAACCACTCGACGCTGAAACCCTGGATTCACCAGGCGCGTTAGTCGATCTCGTCCAGCGCATTCGCCTCAGCGCGTCGGAGGCTTTCTCGAAGGCGTATCGTCCCGCCGTCGTGAAGGTCGTGGGTGAGTTCCCCACGCACGCCACCGGAAAGATTCGCAAAGGCTCTCTTCGAGAAGGTGACGTTTGCGTTATCTACGAAGAGCGCCTGTAGTTCCTTTGCCCAATAGTTCGACGCAACCAGCAGATCAAGGACAGCAATGAGTTCAGCCACCGAGGCGCCCTCGAGCGGGACGCGACAACGCCTCGATCACGTGGACGCGATGCGTCCGATCAAGCAGACGGCGGTCATCTCGACGCACGCGCTCATCTACTTCTCGCCCCTCTCGACGAGTCTCCTAGCCGCCGGTCTCTTGACATTGACGCACTTCTCACGCGACGCGTTTCTCTTCGTGTCGGCGTGCATGTTGGCGTACAGCTACCGCGACAGTATGACCGTGAAGTTGGGCCACTACTGGAAGCGCCGATTCATGGCGGTTGGCCTCGTGTACTTGGTGTGGTCGGTGATCTACTTTCCAATCGCGTCGATGCAGACCTCTACGACGTTTCCCTACTACCGACTGCCGATGTCGGCGATCTTTAGCCACGCGGGCTTTCACAACTTTCTCTTTGCGCTCACGACGGGCTACTACCACCTGTACTTCTTGATCGTGCTCTTGGAGTTTTACGTCGTCTTTCCTTGCATTTTCAAGTTCATCCGTCGCTACCCCAAGTCGCATCTCTACATCGTTCTCGGATCGGTGGTCTGGCAGTTGGTCTATCCCATGGCCGTCGGCCACCGCTGGCTCGGCTTTTCAATCCCGTCCAAACTCGAGACACGTCTGGTATTTTCTTACCCGCTCTATTTGCTCGGTGGCGTGGTCGCCGCGTTCTACCTGGAGGGCTTTCACGACTTTGTCATTCGCCACAAACGCGCGCTGCTCAGTTGGACCGTGATTTTTGGCGCGGTGCCCATCTTGCTTGACTACCTCTATCGCCACCACGACGGCCTGCCTAAATCTCTCGCTCCAGGAGCGGACCCCTTCGCCTTTTCGGTTGTTCCCTACGACGTGGGAGCAATTATCGCGGTCTACCTGCTCGGCGTTTATCTCGTCAGTCCCAAGCGCAGCGCACGTACGCGCGCCATCACCAAGTCTGGGTCCGAGGCCGCGTACGGCATCTATCTCTCCCAGATGATTTGGATCATCTTTCTTCACCGCTGGATGTTCGAGTGGGGAGTTCTGCGACACGTGCCGTGGCTCGTCATGATGCTCTTCGCGGTGCTCTTCGCCTACATGGTGGGCTGGCTCTTCAGCGCGATCTTTGCTCGCACGCCGCTCGCTCGTGGGCTGGTGGGTCGAGGTCAGGTTCCTTGGAGTACCTTTTTTCCGCAAAGGGGCCAGTTCGCCAAAACTGCGCACGACGACTTTGGCGAAGGTCCATTAAACCTCACGGACGAGTAGACCTACGGAGGCTCATGAACAACATCTAGTGATGATGTTGGAATTGCGAAGCCTTCTAACGTCGAAGTACTCACGACTACCATGGGTCTTCGTCAACTGAGGTGAGCAAGCGTGGCTAAGTCAAGTGGCGAGAGTGAACGCCAGCGCGTTCCTCAACCCCTCATAAAACGTCGGATCGCCTCGGGACGGGGTGCGATGGAGCAGCCCAACGTCACCCACGATGGTGACGCAGCGCTGACGCCCGCGTTCTGGCTCGCGGTCGTGATCACCGGCGTCGCGACGGGACTCTTTGGCGACTTCTTGATGTGGATCTTGGCACTCGCCGAGCGCGGCGCCTTCAACTACCACTCGGGCAGCTTCCAAGACGCGGTCGCGGCGGTGGGGGGACTCCGTCGAATTGGTTCGCTCTTGGTGGCGGGCGTCACTGGTGCGATGTCCTGGTACCTGATTCGTCGCTATCTGAAAAATGAAAAGGCCGAGATCGACGAAGCGGTGTGGAATGGCGACGGTGACTTATCACCCCGACGCAGTCTTCTCACCTCCATCGTCTCTGAGGTGGTGATTGGCCTTGGTGCCTCAATTGGCCGCGAAGCCGCGCCGAAACTGATGGGTGGCGCGTCGGGCAGCGTCGTCTCTGGTTGGTTGCACTTGACGCCGGCTCAGAAACGACTCCTGGTGGCCTGCGGCGGTGGAGCGGGTCTGGCCGCGGTCTACAACGTTCCCTTAGGTGGTGCAATTTTCACCGCCGAAGTCTTGTACGGCAGTTTTGCGTTGCCGGTGGTCTTCCCGGCACTCGCAACGTCACTGATTGCCACGGTGGTGGCGTGGATCTACCTACCCAGCGGCGCCACGTACGCGGACATTCCGAACTATCGCTTCAGTACGTCGTTAATGGTGTGGTCGCTCTTGGCCGGCGTCGTCATTGGCTTACTCGCCGTCTTTTACGTCCGCCTCATTGGCTGGGTGTCGTTTCACCGCGCCAAGGGCGCGCAGATTTTTTGGGTCATGCCACCGGCCTTCTTGGTCGTGGGCGTGCTGGGTCTGTGGTACCCGCAACTCTTTGGCAACGGCAAGGACATGGCCCACCAAGCCTTCCTCGGGGTCGGCAGTACGGGTCTTTTGTTCGCGCTGTTCGCTCTAAAGCCTCTCGTCACCGCGCTGACGTTGGGCAGCGGCGCGGCGGGCGGCGTCTTTACACCCTTTCTCAGCACGGGCGCCGTGTTGGGGGGACTCCTCGGCGCGGCGTGGATCCACCTCTGGCCCGGAACGCCCGTGGGGGCCTTCGCACTGATCGGCGCGGCCGCCATGATCGGCGCGACCATGCAGGCACCCCTCGTCGGTTTGGTACTGGTCTTAGAGCTCACCCACGGCGGATTTTCGATCATGATTCCCATGATGGCCGCGACCGTCATCGCCACGTTGCTGGTGCGTCAGATCGACGGTTACTCCATCTACACCGCTCGACTGCCGTATCGAGGCGCGCAACCCACGTTGCACGACGAGCTCTAGCACTGACGGTGACCGTGCTGGTGGCCCGTGAAATGATGGAGAAGTGATAACTGCTTGGCGCTCGCGACGTCGTGATCGATGAGTGAGTCAACAGTCGTGCTGCGACGAACGCTCATCGACGACTGGTCAGCGCTTCGTGACATTCGACTGGAGGCACTGCGTGACACGCCCGACGCCTTTGGCTCGACGTACGGCGAGGCGCTGCTCCTCTCTGACGACGAGTGGCGCACCTTCGCTGCGAAGCGCTGCTTCTATCTCGCCGAGCGCGACGGAAAAGTTGTAGGAATGATCTCCGGCGGCCTCAACGACGCACACCCCGGCACCCATTGGATGTACGGGATGTACCTCACGCCCGCAGAACGGGGCACGGGCACGGCGCAGCGTCTGGTCGGCGAAGTCAACGACTGGGCTCGCGCCGAGGGAGCGAGTGAACTCTTCTTGCACGTGGGTTCAACGGTGGCCCGAGCCCGAGCGTTCTATCTGAAGTTGGGCTTCGAGCCAACGGGCGAGACGTTCATGATGCACCGTAACGCCGCGATTACTCTCATAACGATGAGGAAATCACTTGTCGAATCCTGAGTTCACAGTGTGGCCCGTTCCGGCGGTGCGCCTCTACGAACTGCGTCGGCGAGTCCTTCGTGGCGACGATCCCAATACGTCGGTCGTCGATCTTCGTGACGAAGACGAGGCGTCACTGCACGTGGCGGGCTTCCTCGACGAGCGACTCTGCGTGAGCGCGTCGTTCTTTTCTTCGACGCCGCCGATACGTCAAGACCTCGTGACGTACCAGTTGCGCTATATGGCGACGGACTTTGACCTGCAGGGAAAAGGGTACGGCGCGGTGGTCTTAGAGGCCGCGAGCGGGATGCTTCGAGCCCGCGGGGCCGAGCAACTCTGGGCCAACGCCCGCGACACGGCCCTGGGTTTCTACCTGGCGACCGGTTGGAGCGTCATTGAGGGATCCGATCACCTCAGTCCTGAGACGCAACTGCCCCATAAGGTAATCGTAAAACTTCTTGTCGACGAAACGTAGAAGGCCCAAAACTACGTGGTCTATTACTAAGTTTGACGCATGCGCAAATTCCTCTATCTCTTGGTCGCACTCATCGTGGTCGGTGTTGGTATTGGCGTGTACTCGAAGATGCACAGCACCACCACGACCACGACGACCACGACGACCAAACCCGCCCCGGTCTATCCCACGGCTCCCTTGAGTGGCCTGCCCGACCCGGGTGGAGCTGCGTTGTTGCGCCCAGCGCTGACGGTCAAGATTGAAGACACGCCCCAAGCGCTGCCTCAGTGGGGTGTCGATCAGGCCGACGTGGTCTACGAAGAGATCGTTAACGGCGGCATCACTCGACTGGCCGCCATCTTCAACTCCCAGGCTCCCGCCAAGGTCGGACCGGTGCGCTCCGTGCGCCCGACTGATACCCAGGTGGTGTTCCCCCTGGGCGGCATCTTCGCCTTTTCGGGAGGCGCGCCTTACGCCATAACGAGCATTTCGACGGCCCCGGTGAAATTAATTGACGAGAACTCTGCCGGCACGGCGATGTTCCGCGACAACGCGCTCTACGCGCCCCACAATCTTTTTGCCGTCGCGTCAGCACTCTTCGCCTTTAAGGGCACGCCCACGCCGCCACCGGCACTCTTTAGCTACCGCGCGGCGACGACGAAGCCCGTCGGCCCGACGGTCGCGAGCTTTGTCGTGCCGTTCCCGAGTATCTATCAAGTCACGTGGACCTGGGACCCGACGACTCAGTCGTGGGATCGCACCCTCTTTGGCGCGCCCGACGTCACGGGCACCGGGGTGCGCGAGTCACCCAAGAACGTGGTTGTCATGTACGTGAACTACGTCAACGGCATCGGCACCGAGAACTCCTACGCCAATCTCCAGGGTTCGGGCCCGGTGACAATTTTTACGGCCGGGCGAAAGGTCGTGGGAACGTGGTCGAGGGGAGCCTCGATGTCGGACGTTATCCAATACAAGAGCCTCAAGGGCAAGACCCTCGTCCTTACGCCCGGCCAGACCTGGGTAGAACTCTTGAACACGGGCGTGGCCCTGCGCGCTACGGGGTAACGGCCTGCTCGAGACACAGCAACGTCACCTTCATCGCTTCTTGGTTCTTCTTTGGAATGCTGGTCATCGAGATGATCAAACCGAGCGGGTTGTCGTAGGTGAAGGACTCGGTGACCTTTGTTCCGCCCTCAACGTCGTCGAGTTCGTAGCGCCAGATGAATCCGGACTTGTGGTGCCAAGCGATTGATTTATTTTCGACAAACTCACTGACGACGTTGCGCGTGGTGTAGTTCGCTTTCATTTTCATGCGCATGGTGAAGACCGCTCCCAGCGAGAGGCGTTCGGGGGCGTCCTTGACGTCCACCACCGCACCCGAGCCATCGAGACGAGCGTGCTGGCGCGGATCGGCGAGGAGGTTGAAGATAGCTGAGGCGGGTGCGTTAATGGTGCGCGAGGCGCTGACGGAGCGACGTGGGGTCATTGGCGAAGCCTAGGGTAAGGAAGGCTTCAGAGCGGAGAGGCGCGCAGATGCACGAACAGATCATTGACCTGGTTGATGGACGCAAACTCGAGGTAGCGACGATGGGCGATCCCTCCGGTCACACGGTGCTCTTTCATCACGGCACGCCCGGTTCCTACAAGACCTTTCGTCTCTTCGAACCCCTGCTTGAGCGGGGGAACTACTTCCTCGTTACGTCCTCGCGCGCCGGTTACGGCGCGTCCACACGCCTCGAAGGTCGCACCGTTGCCTCGGTTGTTGATGACGCGCGCGCCACCTTGCGTCACTTTCGCCGCGACGCCTACGCCGTCGTTGGCTGGTCGGGCGGGGGACCGCACGCGCTCGCCTGCGCCGCTCTCGACGCGCCGCGGTGTCGACGGGCCGTCGCGCTCGCGAGCGTCGCGCCTCCGTCCAACGATTTTGACTGGACCGAAGGAATGGGACCAGAGAACCTCGAAGAGTTCACCCTCGCGGCCAAGGGTGGCACGCTCTACGAGGAGTACCTGGCCGCGGCGGGTGCCGTCATGGCCGACATGACCAAGGACAACGCGATTGAACTCATGGGTGGTCTACTGCCCGAAGTCGACCGGAAGGTTCTCGCCGACGACGAGGTCCGTGCGCTCTTCGCCGACGCGATGAGCTACGGCTTCGCGAAGGGGTGGCGCGGCTACTACGACGACAATCGAGCCTTCCTCCTGCCGTGGGGCTTCGACGTCACGGCCATCGAGGTTCCCGTCGCGCTCTTCTATGGCGACGCGGACTTAAGCGTGCCACCCAACCACGGTGCGTGGCTCGCTCGTCACCTTCGACGAGCGAGTAGGCACCGAATCGAAGACGAGGGTCACTTCTCGATCTTCGCGCGGCACTTCAACGAGATCGCGACCGAGCTCGCGGCCGCCTTTACCTGAGGATGAAATGATTTCTAGAATCGAGGTTTATGACGCGAGTAGGTAATCTCTACGGTCCCGACTACACCTTCCTCGGTGTCCCCGCGGGCGACCCCGACGATCACGCGACCTGGTCATCGGCCAAGGCCGCGATCGTGGGCGCGCCCTTTGACGGGGGCACGTCACACCGTTCGGGATGTCGCTTCGGGCCACAAGCCATGCGTTCGGCGGACTACTTGCCGAGCGACGGTATGCGCCCGAGTCTGGCTTTGGGCGTTGATGGTCTCGTGGACCTCGGCGTCGTTGACCTCGGTGACGTCGTGATGCCGTCTGGTGACGTCGAACTCTCGCTGTCACGACTCGAGGACCGCGTGACGAGCGTCGCGAAGGCCGGCGTGATACCCATCGTTCTCGGTGGGGATCACACGATTGCGTTGAGCGACGTCACGGGGGTGGCGCGTCACGTTGGCTGGGGTCGCGTGTCGGTCATCCACTTTGACGCCCACGCCGATACCGGCGACAGTCAGATGGGTTCGCTCTACGGCCACGGCACGCCCATGCGTCGACTGATCGAATCGGGGGCCTGTCGCGGTGATCGATTCCTCCAAATTGGTCTTCGCGGCTACTGGCCCGAACCAAAGACCTTGGACTGGATGGCCGAACAGGGTATGCGGTCGTTCGAAATGAGCGAGATCGTACGACGCGGACTCGATGAAGTGCTCGACGAGGCGCTGGCGTTGGCGATGGTGGACTGTGACGCGGTGTTCCTATCGGTCGACGTTGACGTCGTGGACCCGGGCTCAGCCCCCGGCACGGGAACGCCCGAGCCCGGAGGACTCACGAGTCGCCAACTGCTCGACGCGGTGCGACGAATAGCGATGAGTGTGCCGGTGGGGGGCGTCGACGTCGTCGAGGTCTCACCGCCCTACGACCACGCCGAAATCACGGCGTACCTCGGCAACCGCGTCGTCCTTGAAGCACTCGGTGGCATTGCGTGGCGTCAAAAGAACGAGCGCGGCGACGTGGTGCGCAATCCCAATGATCCGTTGTTGGAGAATCGCTAGTCGTGCATCGACGCCAGTATCGCGCGCACCATCTCTTCACTCGTGTTGGGGTGCAAGAACGCCATGCGACCGACGGTCTCACCCTCCCACTTGGTGGGCGTGACGAAGGCCACCTGGCTGCGCAGTAGATCGTGGCTCCACTCGTTGTAGCGTTCGGCGCTCCAGCCCTTGCGTCGAAAGAGGATGATCGAGAGACTCGAAGGTCGCACCATCTCGAGGTAGTCGCATTCGTCGATGAGTTCTTGGGCGCGTTGGGCTAGATCGATGGCGTGCTGAACCGCGGACTCATAGGCCGCGACGCCGTTGGTGACCAGAGAGAACCAAAAGGGCAAGCCGCGCGCGCGACGTGAGAGGTGAATGCCAAAGTCCGAGGGGTTCCAGTCGTAGTGCTGGTCGTTGCTCTCGTGCAACACGTCGAGGTAACTCGCCTGTTGCGCGAGGACCTTGCGGGCGACGGTCGGATTGGCGTAGATCAACGCGCAGCAGTCCAGCGGCGCAAAGAGCCACTTGTGGGGATCGACGATGAAACTGTCGGCGTGGCGAAGACCTTTGAAGAGATGACGATGCGTCGAAGAAAAGATCGCCGCGCCACCGTAGGCGCCGTCGACGTGAAACCACAGGTCGTGTTCGCGCGCGTAGCTACCGAGTCCCTCGAGGTCGTCTACGATCCCGGCGTTCGTGGTACCGCCGGTGGCGACGACGCCAATGACGTTCTCGGGATGGGGATCGCGCGCCAGCGCCGCTTCGAGCGCGTCTCGCGTGAAGCGGTGGTCGTCGGTTTTGACGATGAGCGAGTCGACGTCGAGGACGTGCAGCGCCTTGCCGATGCTCGAGTGGGCGTCCTCAGAGATGGCGAAACGCACGTCGCGAGGATTGATCTCGGGGCGCTTGGTGCGCCCGACGTCGCGAGCGACGGTCAGGCTTGAGAGGTTGCCGATCGATCCACCCGAGACGAAGGCGCCGCCGGATCCTTGGGGCAGTCCTGCGGCGTCGGCGACGTACTCCAACGCCTGGTTCTCCGCGACGACAACGCCACTGGATTCGAGCCAACTCGTGCCGTTCAGTCCCGAGCAGGCCACCACCATGTCAAAGAGCAGTGAGTTCTTGGTGGGGGCGTTTGGAATAAAGGCCAAGAAGCCCGGCGAGTCAATCGAGACCACCGAGGGTGCGAGCGTGTCCTTAAAGAAGTCGAGGATCTCGTGCGCGTTTCGACCTTCGCGGCGGATCATCCCCTCTAAGGCGTGCTCGGGAATCGGCAACAGTGCGCCGAAGTCGAGGGGCACGGGATTCATCGAGAGCCGCTCGCGGCAGTACTCAAAGACGGCGTCACCGAGTTCGGTGTCGTAGTCAAACATTTCGTGCCCCATTGCACAGCCTCTCGATTTTGGTCCCTCGCTATCGTACGACCTCCAACGACATGCGCGAACGCGCTCCCGCACGGCCATTTTGGGTCTCGAACTAACATCCCGTCATGGAAAGCGCCCGCGTTGGTTATCTCGGACCCGAGGGCTCGTTCTCCCACGAAGCCGTCGCGACGCTTCTGAACGCCGAGCCGGTGGCCTTCGCCACCTTCGAGGATCTCCTCGCCGCGGTCGCCGACGCTTCGGTTGACCAGGGCCTCGTGCCCATCGAGAACGCTCTTGAAGGGACGGTCTCGGCGACCATCGACGGGCTGGTCTTCTCCCACGACCTTCTCATCCTCCAAGAGATCGTGCTGCCCATCCACCTACACCTTTTGGCTCGCCCGGGCGTTGCGCTCGGCGAGGTCACGAGCGTACGAAGCTACGTTCACGCTCTCGCTCAGGTACGAGAGTTCGTACACGCCCACCAACTCACGACGCAGCAGACCACGTCCACGTCACAGGCCGCGCGTGACGTCGCTGAGTCCACGGAGCCTTGGGCGGCCGTGGGGTCCTCCCTCGCGGGCGAGATCTTTGGGCTCGAGGTGATCGCGTCGGACATAGAAGACCACCCCGACAACGAGACGCGCTTCGTTGTGGTGGGTCGCGACTTCGTCGCGGCCCCCACGGGACACGATCGCACGACCATTGTCTGTTTCCAAGACGCCGATCGGCCGGGTTCGCTGTACGGCATCTTGGGTCGTTTCGCCGCGCGCGACATCAACTTGACCAAGCTCGAGAGTCGACCCACCAAGCGCGGACTCGGTGACTACTGCTTCGTTATCGAGTTCGAGGGCCACGTCGCCGACGACGTGGTGGCCGACTGTCTCACTGACTTGCAGGCCCACCTCACGCGCGTCAAGTTCCTGGGCTCGTATCCCGTCACCGGCGACGTGGCAATTGATCGGCGTGAAGAAGTCGTCGAAGCTCGACGTTCGGCCGCGACGTGGATTGAAGCCATTCGCGCTCGCGTGCGCCCCTCGTAAGTTTCGCCGGCGCGACGTAGGCTTACCCACGCCGAGAAGCGACGCGGCGTTTTCGTCGCCGGAGCACGAAGGAGAACGTCGTGGCGTACGACTTTGAAGTAGTGGGCCAGATTCCCGCGACACCCCAAGAGATCTACGAAGCGTGGCTCTCGAGCGAAGGGCACTCGGCAATGACCGGTGGCGTCGCGCACATCGATCCAGCGCTGGGCGGAGAGTTTGACGCGTGGGACGGTTACATCCACGGCAAGAACCTCGTACTCGAGCCCTTCACGCGCATCGTCCAGACGTGGCGCACGTCGCAGTTCACCGACGAACACGAAGACTCAAAGATCGAAGTCCTCCTCGAGGCGAACGGCGACGGCACGTTGATGACCGTTCGCCACTCGAACGTCCCCGACGACCAGTTGGGCTACGAAAACGGAGGCTGGGAGAAGAGTTACGTCACCCCGATGCAGCAGCACTTCGCGACGAAGTAGCTTTCTTCAACCACTTCGTGCGGGTGGTCACTCAAAAAGGGCGCCTCATCACCCCTCATCAAGTACTCGCGGGCAAGAGCGTCGTCGTTACCGGGGCCTCGAGTGGTATTGGACGGGCTATCGCCGAGCGCCTGGGCGCCGAGGGCGCCTTTGTGGATTTATCGGGTCGCGACAACGCGGCCATGGAAGAGAGCGCCGCTCGAATCAAAGCGAGCGGTGGCGACGCGACGATCGTGGTCGCGGACGTGCGCGATTTAGCCACCATGGCGAATCTCGTGGACGTCGCCGTGAAGGCGAGGGGTCAGCTCGACGTCTTCGTGAACAACGCCGGGGTCTCGTTTCTAAGTCCCATACTGGAGACCGACGTCGAGAGCTGGCGTCTGATGCAAGAGACCAACGTGCTCGCGTTGCTTGTGGGTTCTCAAGCGGCGGTGCGCTCCATGAGGGCCACCGGCACTCGCGGTCACATCGTCAACATCTCCTCGGTCGCGGCGCGTAGTCCCGACTCGGGTGTCTACGGCGCGACCAAACACGCCGTGAACGTCATCTCGAACTCACTGCGTCAAGAACTCTTGGAGGACCCGATTCAGATCACGACGATCATGCCGGGACTCGTAGCGACCAATATTGGCCGCTACGTTGACGCCGCCGCGCACGAAGGTCTTCTGGCGATGTCGGGTGTTGAGTACACGGTCGTGGCCGGTGAGCGACCGCCCGACGAGATTTTGGAAAAGGCGCAAAAAGTCCTGAACGAGATCATGATCAAGCCCTCCGAGATCGCTGACGCCGTGTACTACGCGCTGAGCCAGCCCGCGAGCGTCCAGGTCTCGGAGATCGTCGTTCGTCCTAATAAGGACTTCGACCTCTAGCCCCTTCAACTCTCATGAGTGTGGTCTAGTCAATGGGGTTCGCGTCAATTGGCGGAGGGAGTGGGATTTGAACCCACGGTGAGCAAGCCCACGCCGGTTTTCAAGACCGGTACATTCGTCCGCTCTGTCATCCCTCCGGGGACAACTCTAGTTGAACGAGTTACGAACTCTTTTTGTGAAGGCGGTGTCGTTGGGCGACGTCGAGGACGACCTTGCGCAGTCGCACTGACTTGGGCGTCACCTCGACGGCTTCGTCGTCGGCGATGAATTCGAGCGCCTGTTCGAGCGAAAAGATCGTCGGCGGCGCGATGCGTTCGGTGTTGTCGCTCCCCGACGCGCGCATGTTGGTGAGTTTCTTTTCCTTGGTGGGATTGACGTTCATCTCATCAGAGCGCGCGTTTTCTCCCACGATCATGCCTTCGTAGACCTCGACGCCGGGACCAACGAAGAGCACGCCGCGCTGTTCGAGGTCGAGCAGCGCGTTCGCGGTCGTGTCGCCACGACGGTCCGAGACGAGGGTGCCCTTTTGGCGAAGACGAATGTCACCCATCCACGGCGCGTAGCCGTCAAAGGTCGTGTGCATAATGCCCGAGCCACGGGTTTCGGTCATGAACTCGGTTCGAATACCAACGAGTCCTCGAGCGGGAATGCGCCACTCCATGCGCACCCAGCCGGTGCCGTGGTTCACGAGGTCGACCATGGTGCCCTTGCGCGTGGCGAGCAAGGTATTGATGGGACCCACGAAGTCATCGGGTGAGTCGATCGTGACGTGTTCCATGGGCTCGTTCAACTTGCCGTCGATCACGCGCGTGACGACCTGCGGTTTGCCGACCGTCAACTCGAAACCTTCACGGCGCATGGTCTCGATGAGAATCGCGAGTTGGAGCTCGCCGCGGCCCTGTACTTCCCAGGCGTCGGGGCGATCGGTCGTGAGCACGCGCAACGCGACGTTGCCGACCAGTTCCTTGTCGAGGCGGTCCTTCACCATGCGAGCGGTGAGTAACTTGCCTTCGGTGCCGGCGAGCGGTGAGGTATTGATGCCAATAGTCATGGACAGACTCGGCTCGTCAACGTGCAGCGGCTCTAGGGGTTCGGGGTTGTCGGCGTCGGCCAACGTCTCGCCGATGAAGATGTCCTCAAAGCCCGCCACCGCGACGATGTCGCCGGGGCCGGCACTATGGGCCGGTATTCGCTCGAGGGCTTCGGTGATGAACATCTCGGTGACCTTGGCGTGTTCGATCGTGCCGTCGATGCGACACCAGGCGACGCGCTGGCCGCGCTCGAGCGTGCCGTTGATGACGCGACAGAGAGCGAGTCGACCGAGGTAGGGCGAGGCGTCGAGGTTGCACACGAGGGCTTGGAGACCGTGACCCTCTTCGTACTCGGGCGCCGGAACGAAGTCGGCAATGGTTTGAAAGAGCGGCGTGAGGTCGCCCCCGGTGTCGCTCGGATCAAGGGAGGCCCAGCCCTGGCGCGCGCTCGCGTAGAGAATTGGAAAGGAGATCTGGTGCTCGTCGGCGTCGAGGTCGAGGAAGAGGTTCTCCACTTCGGCGACCACTTCTTCGGTTCTGGCGTCAGGACGGTCAACCTTATTAATGACCAGTACCACCGGCAGGCGCTTTTCGAGGGTTTTGCGAAGGACGAAGCGGGTCTGGGGCAGGGGACCCTCGGCCGCGTCGACGAGGAGAATGACGGCGTCGACCATGGCGAGGCCCCGCTCGACCTCGCCGCCAAAGTCGGCGTGGCCCGGGGTGTCGATGATGTTGATCGTTAGGCCGTTCCACTTAACGGCGGTGTTCTTCGCGAGGATGGTGATACCCTTTTCGCGCTCGAGATCACCCGAGTCCATGACGCGGTCGGTCATCTCCTCGTGGGCCGTAAAAGAGCCAGTTTGGCGGAGCATTTTGTCCACCAGCGTCGTCTTTCCGTGGTCGACGTGGGCGATGATGGCAATATTTCTAAGGGAGGAACGTAGCGACATGACTGAACCACGTTAGTAGCCGGGGCTCTCCGCTAAAACCTAGGCCGCGTTTCGCAGTCGATGACGCTGCCAGGCAACGGCTGTGCGCACGAGGTCACGAGCGCCCGAGCGCAAATCATCCATCGTGGCGTCCACGCTCAAGACGACGCCGGCTTCGGGCCAGAGACCGAGGACGCGAGAGGCGGCCAGTCCATTGGGCTCGGCCAGAGCGTCAATCGTGAGGTCGGCGCGAAGTCCCGGTCCGGCGCTCTTGCCCGGTGCGCCGGCGCGAACGCGCAGCACAACACGTGAAAGACCGTTGGCGACGACGAGGTCGCGACGGCCTCGAAGGGTGGTGCGAGCTCGCGCGACGTCGTAGTACGCGTCACTGGACGCGACCGACCACGGACGAAAGATTCCTTCGGTCGCTTCACCGAGTTGCGTCGTCCAGTTCGCGGCTTCGGCGCTGACCAATCCGACGACCGAGGGCGTCGAGGACGCGAGCCACGCACTGAGTGACCCGCCTCGCGCGTAGCCCGCGGCCGCGCGCAAGAGCTGATCAGTAACTTCAATATCCACCGCGGCGAACTCGGTGAGGGTGGGATCGTCCACCATTCGACGAAGTGCCGCGTTGCCGATCGAGCGTCGAGCCGTCACGGGCGACCAACGAAAGGCGTCGTAGGGTTGACCCGCTCGTTCGACCATCCACGCGTCGAGGCGACGATGGTCACTGCTCGCGACCGCGCGAAAGCGTGCGCTCAGCGATCGACGGTGATCGTCGGTCAACGACACTGGCTCGGTGGGCGCCTCGTCAATCAATCGATTGAGGACGTGTCGTGAGAGTCGTCGATGCGTCAGCGTGGTCACGTCGCCCCTCTCAACTGCGCCACTACTTCGAGAACGTCGGCCACTGAACGTTGCAATAGTTCTTGATCGACGTCGAGGCTCCAGAGTTCGCCCGTGGCGGTGGAGAACATGGACGTGCGCAGGGGAACCGTCGAGGTGCGAAGTGTTTGCACCAGTGCGTGGTAGCGCATTATTCGTTCGCTCCCCTCAGAGAGCGGCGAGGTCGTCACGTCGAGGAGAGCCACGGACGCGTCGCTACTCGCTGTCGTGCCGACCATGAGGTCAATGACGTCACGGAGCACGACGTTGCCACCGGCGAGGCGTTGATAGGCACGCAGTGACGTGCGCGGCAGCCACCGACTCGACAGTGTGCCCAGTGAACGCTTCAGCGTGAGACAGTGCGCCGTGACGTCGGTGATGAGTCGGGCCAGTTCGTCGCTCTCTAACCGCTCGACGTAGTTGGTGAGATCGTTGACGCCCGCGTCAGCGCGCCAGGCGGACAGCGCGTCGTAGAAGGCGTCGCCGATGTCGACGCCCACGCTCAAGAGTCGCAGTGCCTGGGTGATCAAGATCCCGCGCACCTGGGCGAGAGGTGAGCTCGCGAGGTCGTAGATAGGGACGCTGGGTCGAAGGGAAGCGGCGCGAATAGTCAGCGGTACGTCGAGCAGGTCGGGACCGACGAGTTCGAAGACGCCGTCTTCGAGCTGGGAGCGAAGCCCGGCGGCGGCCGTCACGTTCGCGCTAGGTCTCGCCTCGCGCTCGCCCCGTAGAACGTCCATCACGGTGAGGGGAGCAGCGTCAAGCAGAGAAGTCATGAAAAGAGTTTGGCGTTACCCTGTGACACGACCTAGCCTCGTGGCGTGTTCGCCGCCGTCTTTACTCTCTTCCTCGTGGCGATCGTGGTGCTCTGTGTGTTGACGCTTCGCTGGGCCTTTCAACAGAACCGACTGCGTCGCTCGAAAGAGACGAAGAAGTCTTAGTCCTTTAGACGGTCTTGCAGATCCTTGACCGCGCGGTCGAGGTCGCCAACGGCGCGCTCGATGACCAAGAGCCGGTCCTTGAGGGTGTCGTCCACTCGCTGATCGACGCGCTTGTCGACTTGGGCGCTTAAACGGGAGTCCAGCGTGTCCACGAGTGGCTGGGTCATCTGTTTAAAGCGCGCTTTGAGGTCTTGCGACTTACTGGTGCTGGGGTCGGGGGTATCGCTCATGGGGCTAAGACTAATGGGGCGATTAGGCCGACGGCGGCGCGCAGTACACCCCGGCGTTGAACTGCAACGTGTTGAACTGTCCGGCCCAGGGCGGATTCTCCAACGTGGTGGCTTCTCGCGCGAGCGTCGTCGCCGGTGCGCATGTTGCGCCAAAGGAGATGAAGCCTCGTACGTTGCTGCCCGCGGCGCCGGCGACCGGAATGGGCCCGCCACCACTAAAGGCCAGCGCGACGAAGACGGGCATCGAGAGTGTCGAGAGGGAGTAGTTGCGATACTCCGACTGAGAGACGTACACCCCGGCGTTCAGTTGCGGATCAACGGAGTTGATGCCGCTCTGCCAGCCCCTCAAAATCGAACTCCAGTACGTGGCGTATTTCGCGAGTTTGCCGGCCGACGAACCTCCGGGTGCGTCAAGGTTGGAGTGGTTATCGGGGTAGCCCTCGGGATCGAAGATCACCCAGTCCGGTTTTAGTCCTACGCCGAGCCCGCGGTACGCGTCGATCTGGGTGGCCACCCACACGCCCGCGGCGTACCCGTGGGCGTAGTAGTCGGTTGCGGTTTGCGCTTGATTGGCGAGCGGGCCCGAGACCGTCCAAAACGAGAGCCACGTGACGCGCTTGTGCGCGTTGTAGATTGATTGGCCCAAAAGAAAGTCGGGCGAGTTGGCCACGGTGGTCGATCCCGTAAAGCCGACCCACGGCGCGCTCTGGGTCCCGAGGCCTCCGGTCTCTGAGATGATGGGCCAACCGTCGCTGATCGCCTTGGACCACTTGGCACTCGGAATGGCGTAGACGCCCACCCCTTCGGGAGGCGGCGAACTCACCCCTGCCGCGTAGAGCGTTAACTGCCCGTTTAGTTGTAGACCAGCGACGACGCTGCCCACGGTGCGCGCCGACGTGCCCGCGGTGACCGAGACGTCCGTGGCGCTCCACTTGAAAGATCCCGTCGGGTTCGTGAGGACGAAGAGGTCGCCCCAGTTGGCCGCTTGGCCCGCGACGGCGACTTGGCTGAGCGTCACTTGCACCGACAAGGCACCGCTGAGCGGGGGCGCGCCAGTAGCCAGGGCCGTGAGATCTTGCGCGTTCCAGACCTCTTGGTTCGAGTTGAGGAGATGACTGGTGAGATTTGAAGGCGCTGAGGCGTACTGCGAGGTGTAGAGCTCGACACTGCCTGAACTGGTGAGGGCCGCGAGGTCGATATTGGAAGGGCTGATGCCGAGTGCGAGGGTGCCCGACACGGTGGGCGAGTCCGTGAGCGACGTGAGATTCAAGGCAGTCCACGTCTTGATGGTCGCGCCCGTATTGGTGTAGACCGCGAGGTCGCCGTTGTTGAGGATGGTGGCGAAAGAGGACGCGAGCCCGGGCAGTACGACGGGGTCACTGGCGAAGGCTGTCGCGCTGGTGGCGAGTGTCGTGGTCGTCGTTTGCACGTGCGTCGTGGTCGTGGATGCGTGCGTCGTGGTTGTCGTTGGCACGTGCGTGGTGGTCGTCGTTGGCACGTGCGTGGTGGTCGTCGTTGCCACGTGCGTGGTGGTCGTCGTTGCCACGTGCGTCGTCGTTGTCGTTGGCACGTGCGTGGTGGTCGTGGATGTTGAGGAAGTAGTTGAGGTGTTCGCTTGACTTATGTTGGAGACGGTGAAGGCGTTCTGGCTATAGATCGGTATGGGTTGACCGGCCGCCCAGCTGAGCGTGAGTACTTCTACGGTGTTCTTCGCGGTTCGATAGGCCACGGTGCCCTTTGATCCTGAGACTTGAATGCTCGGAAGTCCGTTCGCGGCGACGACGCCCGTGAGAGCCGAAAGATCTGTCGTGACGTAGGGACGCCACGGCGTATCAAAGTGCAGATGATTCCAGAGAGCGGTGTCAGGATCGTTGGGACTCAACAAGATCACGTGCCCCTTCGAATCGACGTAGAGAAGCTCGACGTTGTTTGAGGGGTCGAAGAAGGGAATGGGATCAGCGGCCGGTACGGGGACGTCGTTGTTCGGGGTGAGGTCCATCCACTGCGTGGTCCCGCCCAGGGCTTGGGCGAAGAGCGCCAGGTGGCTGTCGTTCGTTCGATACGCCAGAACACCTTCGGTGGCGTTGGTTGCTCCGTGGGGTCCGCCGAGCATCGTCGTCGCGTTCAACTCACTCTTGAGCGACTTGGCATTCCAGGGGAGTGGTTGCGCGCCCGTCTCGGCGAACTGATAGAGCGGCAGCCCCGCGGGCGCCGAGGTAGTAGCCCCTCGCGAAGAGCCCTCCGCGACGTAGACGCTCGCTAACAACACGACGCCGATCAGCGCTATACGTTGAAACTTCACTCGCGTCCTTTGATTGGCGACGCGTTCACGACACGGACCGTCACCATTGCAAAGTTTAGGGGTGGGCAAATGTGCGCCTCTGGTCTCTGGACGTGAGCTCAGTGAATTACTACAAACGTGTTACGACTTTTTTTGCGGCGGACGCGAGAGACGCCCCAATTGCGTTGATTGCTCGCGCGATCACCGTGTAGGACTTGTGCTTGGTCAACTTTGTGACGCTGGTCGCAAGCGCGCCTTTAGCGATGGTGACCCACGTTTTGCCACTCGTGAGTGAGTACTGGTAGTACGAGATTTTTTCGCCACCGGTATTTGCCGGTACCTCCAGCGTGAGATTGAAACCACCAACCAGTGGCGTTAGTTTCGAAATCGTTGGCGGACCCGGCTTGGTCGCGGCTCTCGACGCAGCCTTGAAACTCAACGGCTGCGAGTAGATCGTTTGACCCTCGTAGGTGATGCTGACCTGTACATTCTGGGCAATGGACGAAGAGACGGTCAATGTAAGAGCACCGGTGGCGTCACTCGTGACGAGTAACCTCGCGTTGCCAGCGCCGCTTTGGCTACTAACAACGCCATCGATACTTAGAAGACCGGACGTCGCCGTCGCCGTAACTTCCACATTTGCGTTAGCGACGGGATTGCCATTCATGTCGCGCAGCACGGCATTGAGCGTTGGGCCAGCCGTTGCCGCTTGCGGAGAGTTACTTGAGAAGGCGAACGTACTCTTGGTTGGCGAGAACGGTACGGGACAGAGACCCGCCAAGAATGCTGCGCCGTTAGGACTCCCGAGCCCCGACGCCATGTCGTAACCAGGTCCGGCGGAGTACGCACCAAGACTAAATAAGTCGTTGGTACCGGACGTCACGTCGTTGAAGTCTGTTGCCGGCATGGCGTACAGCGTTGGATTGATGAAACCAAGCCGACCACCGGGGAGTAGAGGGCACGCCTGGGCCGCGACGGCCACCAGCGCACTCACCAACGGCGCTCCGATCGACGTGCCGCCAATGCCCTGCCAACCCGCTCCGCAGTTGCGTCGACACGTGGCGCCCGTCGAACCGGTGAAGTACTCGATGAAGCCCGTGTTGGGATCAGCCATTACCGAAAGATCGGGCACCATGCGCATGCCACCCGTCAAGGCCTTCGTCGTGATGCTCGGCTTCGTCTGCCACGCTGGCTGACTCCAGAGGGATGAGACGCCGCCGCCGCCGGCGCCACTGTTGTTCCACACGGTTTCCTCGAGAGGGCTGATGGAGTTAACGGTCAGGCCGCCGACGCCGGTGACGTAGGGCTGTGAGGCGGGGTCGTCGACCCCTAAGGCTGGCTTGCCACCAGTTCCGTCGCCCTGGCAGTCGGCCGAACCGCTATCGCCGGCCGCTGAAAGGACGGTCTGGCCCTGCGCAGCCATCTCTTGAAAAATCACCTGTTCGGCCTGTGCTCCACCGTTGGAGTCCGCTTCGCAGCTTCCCCACGAGGTGGTGACAATGGAGGCCGTGTTATCGCTGGCGATCCGTGAGTAGACATCCGTTGGTCCGTTGCCGACGTTCGTTCCTTGATACACCTCGATGGTGGCGCTCGGCGCCAACGCGGCGACCTCCTCGATGTCCAACGTGGCTTCCTCTGGTGGCGCAGAGCCGTTAACCGTAGTGTTGTCGGACGCTATTGGCCCACCGTCGACGTTGATCGGCGTCGTCATGACTGGCGTGAGTCCATAACAGTTGAAGAACGTGCTCACGTCGCTGGAGTCGTAGTTGGCGAGTTCATAGACGGCGATCGTCTGTCCCGCGCCCGTGTCGCCGGCCGCCCACGCGGAAGAAAGACCGTAGAGATTTGCCTGTTGTTGGACCGAGAATCCGACGGAGTTCGGTGTGTTACCCGTCGAGGTGCCGGATGCGGCACACGTCATCGGCGCGGCGACGGCGTTCGCGTGTTCGATGCTCGTTGTCACGGGCTGTACGGAAGAGAGTCCCGCCACCGAGACCACGTCCTTCGCGAGCGACGGCGGGAATGTGGCCGAAGACGTTAGGTGCGCGACGAGTGCCCCGTCGCGCTGTCGAACTGTTTGCACTCGCGCGTCCATCGCGCGCGCGATGTTCGTCGTCGTGCCACTTACCTTCAAGATGTTGCGGCCCTTACTAAGGGCACCGACGTGGAGACCATTGCTCTGGAGATAACTTCGAACGGCACTCACTGCTGACGCGGAGGCGCCGTAGCGACGTGCGTATTGCGTGGGCGTGAGGTAACGGTGGTAGTTCGGTGACGCCGTGTTGGAAAGACTGGCGACGTACGCGCTGAGCTCAGCCTGGTGCCTCACTTTTAGTGCAACGTCAAAGGACGTCGTGATGACTTTGTTTACCACTACGTCGTTCGTGGGAACTGGCGTCACTCCGGCGACGACGACGCGTGGCTCACTGGCGCTCGCGCTTAAGGCGGTCACGGGCAGAGCGAGCGAAAGCAACACTGTGCTGAGTGCGATGAGGTCCCACCGAGAACGCGTCGTGGAGTCCCGCATACGCTCCAGCCTAGGAAAAGGACCACGTCGCCACGCGGTCGGGACCAGCGTTTATAAGCGAATTCTTAACTGGGCGTGGGATGAGCGCGTTTGTAGCGCTCGGTGAGGTCGCCGCACTCCGCGCAGACTGATTCGGGAACCAGACCTCGGCGAATCAGCCAGCCAAAGATGGTGCAGCCCAAGCAGTAGCCAGCGAAACCTTCGAGTCCGGCGGCGACGATAAGTGGCAACAGGATCCACCTCGCGTCAAGCCAGCCGGCGCTGAGCCAAGTAAGTAGCGCCGCGAGGCTCAGCGAAAGTCCCATGGCCTGGGCGAAGCGTTTGGGTGGGCCCGGCACGTTGCCCCGCCACGCCTTGAGGCGCGGTGCGGCTACGCGAACGGCGAAAGTGCCGAGTGGTGAGATCTTGGGTCCCGCCGCGACGCGCGCCGCGAATCCGTAGGTGAGGGGAATGAGGAGCCACGCCCAACCAGTCGTGAAGGCGAGCACGGACAGAACAACGACACCAAGGCCCACGGTGCGCGCGGCGGCGTTGTCAACGGGGTTGGGGAACGAGAAGAAATTGTCCACGAGAAAATACTAGTGAGCTAGTAGAGAATTAAATCAACTGACCGCGAGTTTGATCGTGGTGGCGGCGCCAATGAGGATGATCAGTATTCGCACCAAGGTCGGGGAGAGTCGCACTATCAACAGTGCACCGAGCCAACCGCCTATGAGCGTGCCGATGAGCAACATCACGACGGCCTGGACCGCTAAGTGTCCGTGCACGATGAAGATGATCGCGGCGTTGACGTTGATAACTATCGAAAGAGCGTTTCGAAGACCTTGGAGTTCGTGAATCTCTAGGGGCAACGCGAGCGCCATGACCGCGAGGAGCAAGATGCCGAGCCCCGCGCCGAAGTAACCGCCGTAGACCGACACGAGAAAGATGCCGACGTAGAGCGTCCAGCGACGGGCCGGGTGATCGTGCTCGATGTGGGCGAGTCGTTTCGTAATGAGTGGTGACGTCGCGAACAACACTGTGCCCGCGCCGATGAGCCAGGGCACGATTGATCGAAACGTCGAAGCCGATCCGTTGAGCAACAACGCACATCCCGTCGTCGCGCCGAGCACGCACGACGGCGCTAAGGAGCGAATGAGTCGCTTGTGGGGCGCTAACTGACGACGAAACACGCGCAGTGATCCGAGATAACTCGGCACGACACCCACGGACGTCGAGAGGTTGGCCTGCAGTGCCGGAATGCCCAGACCTAACAAGGTGGGAAACGTGATGAACGTGCCGCCACCGGCGACTCCGTTGGCGATGCCCGCAGCGACGCCCGCGAGTAAAAGGATGCTGAGTCGCCACAGCAGTGGGAGGGCGCCAATGAACATTGTTACTACTCTAGGTACGGTGGGTTTTTCAACTTTGACGGCGGGTCATCCGCGAGGTTGCGTGTTTCGTCCTCTACCGTTAGTCGCGTGTACCTCATGAGTGGCGAGCTCATCATCCCTAGTGACGCGCCCGATGACCTCATTCGGGCCGCGGGCGGCATCGTGACGAGAACAACGCTCGGTGGTCGCGTCGAAGTCGCCTGCATCTACCGAGAGGCCCGCGGCGACTGGACGTTTCCCAAGGGCAAGCTCGACTACGGCGAGACCTTCGAAGAGGGAGCCCTTCGCGAAGTCTTCGAAGAGACCGGACTGCGCTGTAACGTCGAGCGATTCGTTGGGACGACGAACTACACGCACCGCAAGGGTAAGCCCAAGATCGTTGTGTACTACTTGATGAGCGCGGACGACGGTGAGTTCCAGCCCAACGACGAGGTCGACGAGTTGAAGTGGCTCGCCATTGAGGACGTGCGTGATCACCTCACCTGGGACCGCGACCAGGAACTCTTTGACATGGTGATGCAATTGCCCGAGTTGCGCGCTAGGGCCTCTTAGTTGACCCTCTCGAGGAAACTTCGCGTCGAGGCGTGGACGGCGTTACGAAAGATCTGATCGGGCGTTCCCTTCTCCACGAGTACGCCCGCGTCGAGGTAGGCAACCTGGTGGGCGACGTCGCGCGCGAAGTTCATCTCGTGCGTCGCGATCAACATTGTCGTGCCTTGGTGCGCGAGGTCGCTGAGTAGATCGAGGACCTCGCCGACGAGGGAGGGATCGAGCGCGCTCGTCACTTCGTCGAGTAACAACAGCGAAGGTCGCATCGCTAATGAGCGAACGATCGCGACGCGCTGTTGTTGGCCCCCAGAAAGCCGGTCGGGAAAGTCGTCGGCGCGATCTTCTAGTCCGATGCGCCCGAGGAGCGTCATCGCCTCTTCGCGCACGTCGCTCCCCTTACGTTTCAAGGCGCGCACTGGTCCCAAGAGAATGTTGTCGAGCACACTCAGGTGAGGAAAGAGATTGAACGACTGAAAGACCATGCCGATGTGACGGCGAACGAGGTCGGGATCGATGCGCGGGTCCATCAAACTCTGGCCAAAGAGGCTCACCGAGCCGCCGTCGATCGACTCGAGCATGTTGGCACAACGCAGCAACGTGGACTTGCCCGAACCGGAGGCGCCGATGAGACAGACGACGTCGTGGCGACGGAGCTGTAGCGAGACGCCGCTCAAGACTTCGTGGTCGCCAAATCGCTTCACGACGGCGTCCAGCTCGAGTACGACGTCGCTCACGTGGCCAGCACGAGTCGTCGCGCGCGGTCTTTGTCGAGGAGTCGATCAGTGAATCGCGTCATGGGAATAGTGAGGACCAAGAAGAAGACGGCGGCGACCGTGAGACCGCTTTCGTTGAAGGTCACCGAGACCGCTATCTGGGCCGCGCGCGTCGCCTCGACCGCCCCCAAGACCGACACGAGCGCGGTGTCCTTTTGCAGCGAGATGAAGTCGTTTAACAGCGGGGGTATGACGGTTCGTACCGCTTGGGGCAAGATGACGCGTCGCATCGTCGAGGCGTGCGTGAGACCGAGTGAGCGAGCGGCGAGCAGTTGACCGTTCGGCACCGCGAGGATGCCCGCTCGAAAGACCTCGGCGACGTAGGCGCTGTAGGTCAGCGAGAGAGCGATGACGCCGTAGATCGCGTTCGACTGGGTGGATACGAAGCCGAACTCGAGCGCAGGGAGACCGTAGCCCACCATGAACACGACGAGGATGAGTGGGATGCCGCGAAAGATGTCGGTGTAGGCGGTGGCGAGAATACGAAACGGCAAGAGCACCGGAGAGTGGCTCATGCGAGTCCACGCGAGGGTCAGGCCAAAGAACAACACGATGACTTCGCTGACGAGGAACATCCAAATGTTCGTCACCAGTCCGTCTTTGATGGCGAGAATCCCCTTTCGTGGATTACCGACCCACGCCACCCACATGTTGTGAGGGTCGAAGAAGACGTGGCGAAACGAGGCACCGCCCGGAGCGACGAATAACACCGACACGATCAGGCCAAGTATGACCAGTGTGGAGATCGTGCTCGCCACGACGCCGCGTCGACCTACAAAGATTCGACTGCGCCGTGGGGCAAAAAGATTCGGTGTCTCACTGGACGATTCAGCGTCGAAGCCCAGCGTCACGATTCTTAGGGCTTAATGACGGGCACGCTGGTGTAGATGCCGAGCCACCTCTTCTGCAGTGCGGCGATGGTCCCGTTCGCCTCGAGGGCGCTCAAGGCAACGTTGACACACGCAGCGAGAGGATTGCCCTTGGTAAAGAGCAGACCGTAGTGTTCACCAACACTGGGAAACTGGCCCACCTGCGTAGCGAGCAACTTCTTGCCGCTGTGTATCTGTGATGAGGCCATGTACTGACCGGTGGGCGTGTCGATGACGATCGCGTCGATTCGCCCCGTCTTCAAGGCGAGAACCGCTTGATCGAGGGTGTTGTATACGTTGGCGGGCCTGGTGGGTTGGATGTGGTTGTCGATGTAGGCGAGACCCGTCGTGCCGATCTGATCACCGTAGAGGTAACTCTTCAACTCCTTAGGCGTGTGCTTCGTGACAATGGCGTTCGTCTTTAAGGCGACGATGGACTGTTGGACGTTGTAGTAGCTCTTCGAAAACGTCACGGCTTGCGCTCGAGTGGCCGTGTAAGAAATCTCGTTAATGTCAAAGTCGAAGGACTTAGGTCCTGGGACGTAGCTCGAGTTAAAGGGTTCGGTGACCCACTTGACGTTGCTCTTGGTCACACCGAGTTCGTTGGCGATCGCGTAGACCAAAGCCGACTCGTAGCCCTTACCGTTGGTGGGCTTGTTGTTTTCGAACCACGGCGAGTAGACCGGGTCGTCGGTCGCCGCCGTTAACGTTCCCTTGGTGTGTTCTTGTGTGGGAATCTTGGACTTACAGGTCGCGACCTGACTCGCGGTGGGGGCCGTGGTCGCGCCCACGCTCGAGACCGCGGCGAGCGTGGTCAGGGTTGAGGCACCAAGAACTGCGGCGAGAGCGAGTCGAAGAGCACGCACAGGGATCCTTTCAGAGTGGGACGTCACGTTGAGTGACCGTCAGTGTAACGCTTGAGTGCGTCGCAATTCCTGCGCGCTCCCGGACGAATCGGCCTCGATGAGTCAAAGAAATTTGGTGATGACTTGACTCGTTTCAGCCAATCCGATAAGGCTTGCCGAAATATCTCCTAAATCAATAGAAATTAATATATACAAAGGGAAGTATTCATGAAGAGTTCATCAAGCGTGGAATCGTCGGAGTCAGCTCCGCGCTGCTTCCCCTTAGCCTCGCCGTCACGGCCACGGCGTCCTCGTCGGCCGCCTCGAGCCAGACCGTGAACGGTTGTTGGCCCACGAAGCGGACGCGGACCACGCGAACACGGTGGACGGCCAAGTCCAAATCGTCAAACCCCAGCGGAGCGTACTGATTCACAACCCTCCAGCGTTAACATCCACCGGGCTCACTAATCCTGCAGCGGTGGCGCTCTATGTCTACCTCTACTCAGACGCCGGTCAGACGATTTGGGTCTACAACCACTTCCGCACCTCGCTGCTCTCGTTGCAGAGCGCGCAAAAGGACGTCTTCGACGCACCAAAAAACTTGACGCTGGAGAGCAAACTTGGCGGATGGACCACGGTGACGAATACGTTCTTCGCCCCGACGAGGGGCATTGTCACCAAGATTGAAAGCGCGCACGGCTTCACCAGTTAGTTACACCTTTCAGCGCTACGAGTGGCGCCAGTTCCGAGGGACTGGCGCCACCTCCGATGAAGGGCCACGCCCTATGACGAAGCGATAGTTCGATGTGCTTTTAGGTGCTTAACGCGCAATGGTCCTTGTAGAGAGTATTTAGTAGGCTCTTCCCTTAGGGAGAGGTGGGTGAGTTCGGTTTAAACCACATTCCTGCTAAGAATGCGGCCTGCGAAAGTGGGCCCGAGGGTTCAAATCCCTCCCTCTCCGCCATTAACGACCGAGCGCGTCGCGCTCGGTGCCGCTACCGAGGGGGGCGTGATGCGGTACTGGATCGAGACGCTCGGGTGCCCCAAGAACCTCGTGGACTCCGACAAGTTGGCGGGGCTCTTAGGGTCCCAGGGCTACGTCGTCGCGACGACCCCCGAAGAGGCCGATCTCGTCGTGGCGAACACGTGCGCCTTCATTGAAGCGGCCCGTGAAGAGTCCATCGAAACGGTGCTCGATCTCGCGGATCGAAAACGTAACGGTGCCCGACTGGTCGTGACGGGCTGCATGGCCGAGCGTTACGGCGACGAACTCGCCGCCGCGCTACCCGAAGTCGACCTCGTGGCCGGCTTTGGCGAGAGTTTGACCGCCTTCGCGCCCTCGACGCCGGTGTCGCTGCGCACTCGTCCCACCTCGTCATTCGATCTCTTGAATCTCCCTCGCCCGAAGGCCAAGGCGCCGTGGGCCTATCTCAAGATCGCCGAAGGCTGCGATCGACGTTGCGGCTTCTGCGCCATTCCAACCTTTCGTGGCGACCAACGCTCGCGTTCGAACGAAGAGATTCTCACCGAAGCGCGGGCACTCGTCGAGGGCGGCGTCAGGGAATTGATCTTGATTGCCCAAGACCTCGCGAGTTGGGGGCACGACCGGCGCCGCGCGGGACGGGGCGAGGCCGTCGAGGTCCTCGACGAGGGCGGCACGCAACCGTTGATCGAACTCACGAAGGCCCTCGGCGCCGAAGTTGATCGTGTGCGACTTTTGTACCTGTATCCATCGGGATTGACCCAAGGTTTGATCGAAACGATTCTCGCGACGGGCGTGCCCTACTTCGACCTCTCCTTGCAACACGCGTCGCGGCCACTCCTTCGCTCGATGCGCCGCTGGGGCGACGGGGACCGTTTCTTAGAGCGCATCGCCGCTATTCGTCGTGCGGAACCCGACGCGGCCTTTCGATCGTCCTTCATTCTGGGCTATCCCGGTGAGAGCGAAGACGACCAACGCCGGCTGCTCGACTTCGTCGAAGCAGCGCAACTCGACTGGGCTGGCTTCTTCACGTTCTCCTCAGAGGTCGGCACCTACGCGAACGATCTGGACAGTCCCGTCGCGCACGAACTGGCCCTGGAGCGCCTGCGCGAAGTCTCTGAACTCCAAGACGTCATCACCGCGAAGAAGCGCGACGCCCTCGTCGGTACGCGCCAGCAACTCTTAATCGACGCGCCGGGCGTGGCGCGAAGCTTTCGCGAGTGTCCCGAGATCGACGGGATTGTCGTGGTCGATCCAACACTTATCGTGGGATCGATGGTGGAATGTGAGATCGTGGCGAGCCACGGAACGGACCTAGAAGCGGTCGCGCGATGAGCACTGAACGCACCTACGGGCCAACCGCACTGCTCACGCCCGCGAACATGATGACGGCCTTTCGTCTCGTCATCGCGCCGGTGTTCATTTACATGATCATTTTTAATCGCGTCTCATGGTGGACCACCATCGTCGGACTGACCGTTGGCGCGTCGGACTACTTTGACGGCATCGTCGCGCGGCGTCACGGCACCACGACGTCGGGCGCCTTTCTCGACCCACTGGCGGACAAGGTGGTCCTCCTCGGGGCTCTGTACGCGGTCATTATCTCGCGCCCGCACGGCCTGACCTTCTTCGTTGTTCCGGCGATCATTATTACCTTGCGCGAAGTGCTGATGAGCGTCTATCGTTCGCGCGCCGCCAAGCGCGGTATCTCGATTCCCGCGAGTCGCCTCGCGAAATGGAAGACCTTCACCCAGGACTGGGCCATTGGCTTTTGCGTGTTGCCCTTCACGGGACATCACCCGGCGTACGCGTTCGTGACGATCTGGCTGGCCGTGGCGCTGACGCTCTACACCGGGTGGCAGTACTACGCGGCGGGTAGGAAGGTCGTCGCGCGTGCGCGTTGAGATCGTCGCGGTTGGTACCGAGCTACTCCTAGGACAGATTCCCGATACCAACTCGCAGTGGCTCGGCGAGCGCTTGGCGGCGAATGGCATCTCGTCACACTTTCACCAGCACGTCGGCGACAATCACGAACGCATTGTCCTGGCGTTTCGCACCGCCCTCGCGCGCAGTGACGCGATGATCGTCTGTGGTGGACTTGGACCAACCCAGGACGACATCACGCGCGCCGCACTCGCTGAAGTCATGAACGTGCCTCTCGAGCGTCACGACGACCTCGTCGCAGGTATTCGCGCAATGTTCGAATCGCGCGGTCGCACGATGCCGGACAACAACCTTCTCCAGGCCGACGTTCCGAGAGGCGCGACGATAATCCCTCAGACTCGTGGCACGGCGCCGGGACTGATCTGCTCGGTTGGACTGAAGGTCGTCTACGCCGTGCCGGGCGTGCCCTATGAGATGAGCGACATGTTCGAGCGCGCGATTCTGCCCGATCTACTCGAGCGTCAAAGAGACGCCGGCGAGACGGCGGTGATACGCAGTCGAGTGCTGCGCACGTGGGGCGCGAGTGAGTCCGCCCTCGCCGAAGCCGTGGGCGAGCGCTTCGAGGCGCTCGCCGCGGGCGGCCAAGTGACTATTGCCTTTCTCGCTTCGGGCATTGAGGGCATCAAAGTTCGCCTCACCGCGCGCGGCGTGGACGACGAGCGCGCGTGGGCGCTCTTGGCGGAAGAAGAAAAGTTCGTGCGGGCCCTCATCGTCGAAAAACTCGGTGAGATCATCTTTGGCGCCGACGACGAATCGATGGAAGACGTCGTCGCGCAACGCCTTCTGGCGCGTGGTCTGACGCTCGCGGTCGCGGAGTCGTTGACCGGGGGACTCATCGCGAGTCGACTCGTGAACGTCGCGGGTGCGTCGGGGTGGTTTCGCGGCGGTGTCGTGAGTTACGCCAGCCAAGTCAAGTTCGACCTCCTGGGCGTTCCCGAGGGACCGGTCGTGAGTGCCAGCGCCGCCGAGTTCATGGCCAGCGGCGTTCGAACCCTGCTCGGCGCGGACGTTGGGCTCAGCGTCACCGGGGTCGCGGGACCCGAAGAACAAGACGGCCAGATAGCGGGCACGGTCTTTGTGGGTCTCGCCATTGGCGCGAGTGTTGAGTCGGTGGCGTTGCGCTTACCCGGCGATCGTCCACGGGTTCGCGCGTACAGCGCGATTAGTGCTCTGGACGTGCTGCGTCGAGCACTCGATCGTTCCTGAGGGGCAACGTTCTCCTCTAGTCTCGCTGAAGAAAGTGAGGTGACCATGTCGTCACTCGAGGTTGAAGTCGATCCCGTTGCGTTTGGATTTTCGCCCGATCGTCTCGCGCGCATCAAGCCCTTCTTCGATTCCTACGTCACCGACCGGCGCCTGGCGGGTTGGCTCGCGACCATTTCACGAGGGGGTCAGCTCGTCTGGAGCGACAAGGGCGGCCACCGCGACCGCGAGCGAGCGTTGGACGTTACCGACGACACGATTTGGCGCATTTACTCGATGACCAAGCCCCTTACGGCACTCGCGGTCATGATGCTCTACGAAGAAGGTCACTTCGATCTCAACGACGAAGTTGGTCAGTGGATCGACTCCTTGAAGGAACCGCGCGTGTGGGCCGGCGGAACACCTACGAAACCTCTGACCGTGCCGGCGTTGGAACCGGTGCGCGTGCACCACTTGTTGATGCACATGAGCGGGCTGACCTACGGGTTTAACTACATCCACCCCGTTGACGCGATCTATCGTGCCAAGGGCTACGACTTCGGTTTCGCCAGGGGTGCCGATTTAGCCCAAGCGGTCGATGACTGGTGCACGAGCCCGCTCCTCTTTCAGCCCGGGAGCAAGTGGAGTTACTCCGTCTCCTTTGACGTGCTCGGGCGACTTATCGAGATCTGGAGCGGGCAGCAACTCGACGTCTTTATGAAGGAGAGGATCTTCGATCCCCTCGGCATGAACGACACCGAGTGGTGGTGTCCCGAGGAGAAGATCGACCGACTCGCCATGCTCTACGTCCCGATCAACGCTGAGTCCTATCCTTACGAGGAGCTGGCCAAAACGGTCGAGCATCCACCAAGGATCCTCGGCGGGGGCGGGGGACTGCTGTCCACGGCCCACGACTACGACCGATTCATGACGATGATGTTGCGCGGCGGCGAACTCGACGGCGCGCGACTGCTCTCGAGTCGCACCGTAGAGCTGATGACGGAGAATCACCTGCCTGATGACGGCGACTTAGAGACGCTCGCGTTCGGCTCATTCTCCGAGACGAGTTACGCCGGCGTCGGCTTTGGCCTTGGCATGTCGGTCGTGACGGATCGACGCAAGAACAAGTCGCTCACATCAGAAGGCTCCTTCGCGTGGGGTGGTGCCGCCTCCACGGCCTTTTGGGTCGATCCGATCGAGGATCTCACCGTAGGCTTTTACACGCAGCTACTCCCAAGTGGGACGTACCCGATTCGACGTGAACTTCAGCGCTTCGTCTACCAAGCCTTAGTGGACTAAGTACGTTCGTTTCAAACGAAACGTCCCGGTACTATCGCTTCGAGGGCGCCCCGCGAGTCCCATGATGGGAGTTCAAGAGGAAATACCTGGCGCTGTGTGCGATGACAAAAGGGTCATGTTGCGACCTTATTTGGGATAATTATTGCTTTCAGTATCGTGACCAGGAGCCCTATCCGTTCATCAAGAATCTGGGAAACCAAAGGTCTCCCGGTTCGACTACTTAAATTGAGTTCGCCCGAAAACTGCTTTTGGAACTGGGGCCACGGATTTAGTAGTTCGGTCACGTCTTCTACCCACTGATCGACTTCCAAATTGAACTCCAATGAGCCTTCGGTCCGACTTGCCTGTGGGCATCGTTGGCGCAAGAGTTGCCCAGTCGCTAGCGCAATCCGAAATTTCCGAATATCTTCATGTGAGTCATCAGGAGCCATTTTGGCGAGGCTCAATTGAGCTTCAATTTCAGACAGTCGGCTTCGTGCATCTCTTCCGGTCGCCGTAAAAAGTCCGAATATATAGACAATTAGCCACGGCGTAAAGGCCCCTGCTACGGCAATAACCAAACCGATAGCGACACACCAGCCCCAGGGCAACGGGGTCACGGCAGCCGTCCAGAATCCGCCGCCAGCGCCAGATACGAGACCGCTGGATACCTCTCGCTTCGTGGAGCGCCACGGTTGCGCCAATGCTCGCGCGTTCTGAGAGCGCCACCACGGACGCCTGGATTGACCCCCCATTCGGGCCAGCCTAGACCCGTTGGGATGATGCTCCTATGTTTGTCAAGCCGCTGTTTTATTGGTCAGCCAGGCCTCATAGCGCTCAGCGAATTCGGGATCGTGCTCGAGTCCTCGTTCGATGCGTGACACCTTGGTGGGCCACACGCCGAGGTCGTCCGACACAGTCTGGAGGGAGATGCGCGCTGAAGTCCTCGTCGTGCGCAGGTGCGGTCCGATCTCTTCGTAAGCGGGATTCTGAAGCAGCCAGAAGACCTCACGGGCGAGGTGACGCTTCAGACAGCGGGTCACGTCGCGCTTGGTCTTGCCCTCGGCCGTGCGTCGAGCCAGGTAGGTCTTGGTCTCCTCGTCGGTGGTCATGCGAACCATGGCGATGCGCCACAGCGCGTTGTTGGCCTGCCGATTGCCTGATCGGTTGAGGCGGTGACGGTTGGTCTGGCCCGACGAAGCCTGAATGGGCGAGACGCCGCACATGGCGGCGAAGGCGGACTCGTTGCGCAGACGCTGGCAGTTCGATCCCGCGGCGACGAGCAGAATCGAGGCCACGTCGACGCCCACCCCCTTGGCGGCGCGCAGCGCCGGGTTCGCCTCCTTGGTCAGCTCGTCGAGGAGCTTCGTCAGGTCGCGCATCTCGTCGGTTAAGTCTTGGTAACGGCGCGACAACGTCTTGAGCGCCTGTCGGGTGGCCTCGTGGGGACTGCGGACATTCCCCGGACGGAACTTCGCGCAGTGGGCCACCCGATCGGCAGTCTTGGCGGGTATTGACTCGCGAAGCACGGCCGGTGCGGTGATGATGAGGTCCCTGATTTGCAGCGCCAGGCGGGTCC
>DATCCC010000003.1:0-57585 GCA_036511495.1 Acidimicrobiales bacterium
CCGACGGCGTCGGCGCCGTGTAAATCTTTACCCCCAACGGTCTCCGAGTCCCCTCCAGAGGCACCACCAACGGCATCGTCGCGCGGAACGTCCACCTCAACGATGTACGCGTCAACTTCCACGACGCCATCATCGGGATCTTCGCTCAAAATGTCGACCTCAACGATGTACGCGTCGTCTCGGTCACCTTGGCCCATTGCGCTGGTAACGCCCTCGTCTGCGCCTCCCATTACATCCGAACCATCACGACTCGGCCGCTTCAACGGTTCTTGTTCCTTATCCATATATCTCCTTTACTATTTCGATTCACTCGAACTCTGAAACACCCAGCGACAAAAGTGGTCCTCGGGTACGATTCATTACTCGCAATATCCAACGCAACCTGTGCGGGTCCCATTGACTTACGAGAGATGGCAGCGATAACGGATGGGGCGGACGCCCCTCGTTTGCAATGACACCGAGACTCATTCCAGCTAGACCCATTTCATGCTCTCTACTTCTACGTCTGACGAAGTGTCAGGCGAGAAGGAGGCGAGGTCTGGACGTCCTAAGTGAACGGTACCACGAAGCGACATTGACCACGCAAGAGTTCCGAATTACCTCTCTACCCATCTATTCCCTGCTTGAAGGAGGCGGTTCGATAGTTTCTTAGTACCGATGAGCGCGAACATTACTCTCAAGCCGCGCCAATTTGTCATGGTGTTGTCTTCCGCGGCCGCCGGGGGCATCGTGGGTACTTTTTTGCGCGATGAGCTTGTGAAACTTGATCACATCCCGTCCGCTACTTCGGCCCTGGCGACCTGGCCCAACCAGATTCCCTGGCCGCTCTTGATTATCAACTTCGTTGGCGTCTATCTCGCCACCCGTCTTTTGCGGGGGCCCCTGCGTCAGCACGATCCCAACAATCTCACTCGCGTCCTCGTCATCACGGGTTTCTTTGGCGGCCTTACGTCCTACTCAGGACTCTTTGTCGACCTGGCGTCAATCTGGCACCTCTCGGTATGGGGGAGTATTTTGGTGGCCTTAGGCGCCATCGTGAGCGGAGTTGTTGGCGGGTGGCTTGGTCTGGTGGTGCCCCGACGATGACGCTGCTGCTCGTGTGCTTGTTCGGAGGCGTTGGGTGTGTGGTGCGTTACGCCGTCGAGTACGCGGTTCGACGTCACCATCCAACAAGGCGCCCCTGGGCAACGGTAGCGGCGAACGCCGCGGGTTGTGGTGTCGCGGGCTACGCGGCGTACCGACTAGTCGGCACGGCGGACGTTCGACTACACGACGTGGTACTGACCGGATTCTGCGGGGGACTGACCACGTTCTCGTCGGCCTTCGCGATACCGGCCATCCTTCAGCGAGAACACCACTGGGGCTACTCCCTCACCTTGATCGTCACTACCCCACTGCTCTGCGGTGGCCTGTTCGCGCTCGGGATGTCACTCGCCCACTAGATCGTCGGAGTGAGGGCCGCTTATCGATGACCGACGAGACGGTACTCTGCCCTAGATCTTGATTGGCCCTTGGTCGGTCTCGCTGAGACCAGAGAAGTCCGCCGTGCCCTGAGGTGTCCGCGGCATCAGTCCCGCCGCAATGAGACCTATCGCAAGTACCGCGAAGCCGGCGTAGGGAGCCCAGACGGTCGGTGCGGTGACCTTGTAGATCGCCCCGTAGATAGCCGCGATCGTGACGAGACCGCCGACGAGGCAGGCGAGGTAGAGCTTCCAGGTTCTGGAACCGGAACGGAGCCCTCGAAGGGCGCCGAGCGCAATGAAGAGATAGATCACCGCAATCGCGAAACCACCGAACGTCGACATCCAACTGAACATCGAGAAGTACTCCGGAAAGCCCGAAAGTGCAAAACTCGTCGTCCACGTCACCAGCAAAATGATCACGGCATAGACGAAGAGCACAAAGACTATGGCCCCCGAGGGGGTGCCGCGGTGAGAGATCCTCGTCAACGTCTTGGGCAGGCGGCTATCGCGAGCGAGCGCGAAAACTCCCCTCGACGCCGATACCGCACATCCGATTAACACCGCGATCATGTCAAAGATGACGACGAGTTCAACGAGTCGACGAATTCCAACACCCGCAAAACCACCCGCCGATTTTGGTCCGGCGAGCGTGAAGAGTGGAGCGCCCGCGTTCTTTCCCAGCGCGCTCAAATTGAAGTGAAAGCCCGATACCTGCGCGAATGAGCCAATGATGTAGAAGCCAGCAATCGCGACAACGGAGATGAGTACGGCATGAGGAATATTGCGCTCGGGTCGTTCGGTCTCTTCAGCGAGGTTCGCCGACGTCTCAAAACCAGTGAAGAGAAGAACGCCGTAGAGAACGCCGAAGAAGACGCCCTTCCAGTGCGTGGGTGAGCCACTGGGCGAGAAGCCAGACGAGAGGTGGTGCAGTCCCCCGCTCTTGATGATGACGAATATGGAAAAGATTAAGACCACCGTGATTGAGATCATCGCCAAGGCAAGCTGTACGCGAGTTGAAAGTGCGACACCCAAGTAGATGATCGCCCCCACTACGGCGAAGAGAATCAAGTCCCAGACGAAGTAGCCAAAGGGAGCTCGATTGAACTCAGCCTGAATGGTGTCGTGAATGGTACCGCCGATCATCGGCAGAATTCCTGCACCTAGAGCCAAGATGCCTGCGTAATAAAGCCACCCCGCCGCGGTGCCGACTCGCCCACCGAGACCGTCGGTGACGTAGTCGTAGAGCGACCCGGCCGCTTGAATCTTTCGCGTGTACTCAGCAACGATCCAACCCAAACCAACAACACCTATTGCGGCAATCACGACCGCCAGCGGCGCCGCATTACCAGCCCCATTACCGGTCGCCGAGATTATTCCTACCACGAGCGGGACGAGAAACGCTATCGAGAACACGGGACCCATCAGTCCTACCGACTGCGCAATCGTGTCAATCAACGTGAGCTTTCGCTTACCACCAAGCGACGTTTTGGCCGCACTGTCTTTAGCCATATTCCCCCCACGGATTTCTCGCGAGACACTGCCCGCGTTGCTAATCGCTAAACCGTAAGGGTTCAAATGACCGGCGTCAAGTACCACACCTTTTGATGTCCTCGGGGGCTCCGACCCTCGAGACATTCCCTTTCGCTAGGCGGGGAGACGATCGCTCGCTTGTCGCACTAACCAGAGGAACGTCGGATCGGGTTTGGCGAGCAGTTCGGGGTGCCACTGCACGGCGACGATTCTTCCATCAGGCGTCTCGAGTCCCTCGACTGCGCCGTCAAAGGCCCGAGCGGAGACGACCAAACCATCGCCAACTTTCTCGACGACCTGGTGATGCAACGAATTGACACCAATCTCTTTAGGGAAGAGCTGCGAGGCCACGGTGCCTTCGAACACGTTGACCGTGTGCGTGAATTCGTGTCCGTCAACGTCCCACTGCGGGTGCCCGGCACCGTTGTCAAGTTCCACGTGCTGACGAAGCGTGCCCCCAAAGACCACATTCACCAACTGGAGACCTCGACAGATCGCGAGTACCGGAATATCTCTCTTTCGAGCAACCGCCAACAGTGCGATCTCCCAGACGTCACGATCAGGTTCGATGTGGCCCAGATCGGGGTGCGGCGGTTCGTTGTAGTTCTCGGGGTCGAGGTCCGCTCCCCCAGTGAGCACCAACCCGTCAAGATGCCCCACCATCTCTGGGACGTCCGCGTCACGAGTCAGTTCAACGGGAAGTCCGCCCGCGAGGGCGATCGAGCGTGGGTAGTCAGTGAAGTGAAGGTCGAAGTGAATTCCGCTCATGGCCGGGGGTACGTTGGTGCCCAGCGCTGAAGCCGGCCAACGACGTCCGGAGATACCAATCAGCGGTCGAGCCATAAGGTCATTCTAGGGCCACTCGACGTACTGTGCTTGAATAGAAATTCGTTTGGTATCAAACATACTGGAGAAGGTTGATGGTCGAGCCGCTAGCTGACATCACGTCACACGACACCTACGTCAACGGTGTCCCGCGAGAGACGTTCCGCTTCCTGCGCGAGAACGATCCCGTCTTTTGGACTGAAGAGCCCGACGGTGGTCGAGGGTTCTGGAGTTTGACGACCTACGACGACGTTCTTTTCGCGAGTCGCAACACCGAACTTTTTTCCAGTCGGTTCGGGATTCGCCTCGAAGACATGGACCCCGAAGAGACCGAGGCCCGTCGCACGATGATGGAGATGGACGCACCCGAGCACACGCGACTTCGCCGACTCGTCAGTCGTCCCTTCGCGCCGCGGTCCGTTGCCCAGTACGAAGACGCGGTGCGCGAACTGGCCATCGAGGTGCTCGACTCTCTCAACGGAGAACGCGAATTCAACTTCGTCCAGCGAATAGCCCGTGAGTTGCCCATGCGCATGCTGGGTCGGCTGCTCGGACTACCCGACGAAGATTTGGACTGGCTCGTGTTGCGCGGTGACGCCCTCATTGGCAACAGTGACCCGGACTTCACTGACTACGTGGTGGACCAGGTCGACACGTCGGCCTATCGCCTCCTCCCCTTTCGCAGTCCCGTCGCGCTGGAACTCTTCGAGTACGCCACCCAAGCGCTGGAAGATCGTCGCCTCACACCAACGCACGACATCTTGGCCGCCCTCCTCGAACCCACGTCCGACGGGGAGTCTCTCGATGACTTAGCACTGAAGAATTTCTTCACGTTGATGGTGGCCGCGGGCAACGACACCACGCGCTACACAATGACCGGCGGTCTTCTCGCGCTCATTGAGCGCCCGGAACTGTTCGCCGCGATGCCCACCATGACTCTCGAAGAGCGAAAAGGCTTGGTCGAAGAGATGTTGCGTTGGACAACGGTGACGATGCACTTTCGTCGTACCGTTACCGCCGACGTCAAACTCAACGGCAAGAGTTTGAAAGCCGGCGACAAGGTTGTCCTCTGGTACGCGTCAGCGAACTACGACGAAGATCACTTTGAGAGCCCCGAGGAGTTCCGGGCGGACCGTACGCCCAACGACCATGTGGCGTTTGGCCTGCACAGTCCTCATCTCTGCGTCGGCGCGCATCTCGCTCGTTTGGAGATGCGCGTGCTCTTTGAAGAGATTGCTCTGCGCTGGCAGAGCGTCGAGCTCGTTGGTGAACCCGAACGGCTACGTTCGAACTTCATCAGTGGCATCAAGAACTTGCCTATTCGCGTCACCTGGCGCTAGAGAAACGGAAAGTACTCTCTTATCTCCCAATCGGTGGTCGCTGACGTGTAGCGATCCCACTCGGCACGTTTAACCGTGGCGTGCTGAGCGACGAGATCGCGTCCGACCGCGGCGCAGAGTTCGTGATCAGCTTCGAGAACGTCCAACGCTTCGGCGAGCGACGCGGGCACGCCAACGGTCGCGTCGATGGTGTCCAGGCCGTTGCCGCTCTCGGGCTCTCCCGGATTGGTCTTGGCTTTCACGCCGAGCAGTGCGGCCTGTAAGACGGCGGCCACGGCGGTGTGCACGACCGCGGCGCCGTCACTGAGTCGGTGCTCCAGTCGAGCGCCCGCGCCCCGCTCGGCGGGCACGCGAATGGTCGCCCCGCGATGGTCAATCCCCCAGTTGGCCCAGTAGCCCGACAGTGACGCCGGACGGAGTCGCTTGTACGCGTTCACCGTTGGTGCGCACAACCCCGCTAACGCTCCATGATGTTCGAGCAGCCCTCCGATGGAATGGAGCGCAAGTTTTGACAATCCGTTCGCGGCCCTCTCGTCGTTAATCGCGTTCTCGCCGTTCGCGTCTCGAAAGGAGAAGTTCACGTGCAGTCCCGATCCCCCTCGATCACTCAGTGGCTTACCCATGAAGGTCACCGTGAGGCCAAGGCGGTGCGCGACTTCGCGCGCGAGGACCTTAAAGAGAAAGGCGTCGTCGGCGGCTTTCAACGCGTCGCAGTAGCGCAACGTGAACTCGAACTGGGGTGTGTCGTACTCAGAGTTAACCGACTCCAGGGGAATCTCCGCCTGCGTGCAGGCCGCCCAGATGGCGTCGATGAGTCCGTAAGGATCAACGCTTGGTCCAGTGCCGTACACGAAGGCGCCCGGCGTCTCCATGGGCTTCCAACCACCTTCACCGTCGGTGACGTACACGTACGCTTCGAGTTCTATTCCGACGTAGGCCTCGTAACCAAGGGCTCGCCAATCCGTGACGGCTTTTCGAAGTGCGGCGCGCGGCGAGACGGAGAACGGCACTCCTTCCCTTTCGAGATCGGCCACCACGACTTTGGTGTTGGCTTCCCAGCTCGGACGAAGATCGGCCATGTCGAAGGTGGCTTCAAAGTCAGGGAGCCCTTCGCTCCAGTGACTACCGGGAGTTTCGGGCGTCATCCCCCGGTCGTAGCCCAAGGCCCACGTGCCGGTGCAGTGACGGGCCCCCTTGTCGGCGAGGCTGGCCGGGACGTATTTCCCACGTGCCAGACCCAGATGGTCGGGCCAAAGAACCCGAACTCGATCGAATGAACTGGTCATGGGGCCTCCTGGGATGACTTTTGCGAAAGTAGCACGCAATTCTCGACCTCGTTTGTAAGGTATGAGAATCATTTGATTACAAACGACTTTCGGAGGTCGCGTGGAGCATCGACGCATTCTTCTCGACGGCAACGTTGTGGACGTCGTACGGGACGGTGACGTGTTGGTCGCCGCCGACGGACGACGCGTTGAGGCGGCCCAAGCCGCACATCTACCCCCGGTCTCCCCCACCAAGATCCTTTGTTGTCACCTCAACCATGTCTCAAGAGTGCGCGAGTTCGGCGTCGCGCTACCACCAGCACCGACCTGGTTTCAAAAGCCAGTTTCCGCTCTTAACGCTCACCACGGTGCGGTGGTTCGCCCCGCCAACTGCCACTACTTGAACTACGAGGGCGAGGTCGCCATCGTGATCGGTCAGACGGCACGAAACATCAAGATGGCCGACGCACACCAGTACATCGCTGGCTACACGATTGCCAACGACTTTGGACTGCACGATTTTCGCGACACGGACGCGGGGTCGATGCTTCGGGTAAAGGGCGCCGATACGTTGTGTCCGATTGGTCCTGGACTCGTTGTTGACTGGGACTTTCACGCAAAGTCAATGCGCACGTTGGTGAACGGTGCAGTCGTTCAGGACGGATCCACCGACGAGATGGCCTGGGACATGCACTACCTCGTTGCCGATCTGGCCCGACTCATCACGCTCGAACCCGGCGACGTCATTCTCTCGGGCACGCCGGCGAACTCTCGACCAGTTGAACCCGGCGACGTCGTGACGGTTGAAGTGGAGGGTCTTGGCGCGCTAACCAACCACGTGGTGGGCTCGCCAGAGCCGGTGAGTGTCGAAGTCGGTGCTCAGCCAACGGCCAGCGAAGAGGTCCTCTCCACGGCGTTCGGAGGCGACTGGGAGTTTCGAGGACAGCGTCGCCCCAAGTCCACCGAACGCTCGGCCCTCCCCTACCCGCTCGTTCATCCCAAGTTCGAGTCATGAGCGAGGAACGGATCAACGTCGCGGGCTTCGCAGTAGCGACGGGCCACTTCATCAACAACGTACGCGTGTCGTCGAAGGAGACTTTCGAGGATCGTTCGCCGCTCGATTGGTCAATGAAGCTTGCCGACGTTTCTCGAGGCACCGAGCTAGAAGCGGATCTCGCCATCAGTGCCGCGGTAGACGCCTTCCCCTCGTGGGCGGCCCTTGGCGTGCATCAACGCGGCAAGTTTTTGCGCCGTCTCGCCGAACTGATTGACGAGAACATCGAGCGACTTGCCGTCGTTGAGTGCCTCGACATGGCCATGTTGGAAGGCAGTCTCCGACTTCGCGTCATCGCCCGTGGGGCTCGCAACTTTCGCGCCTACGCCGATCTCGCGCAGTCCTACGAGTCGAGGCGTTGGGCCTCGAATGGAACGCATAACGCGGTGCTTCGAATGCCGGCTGGTCCAACCGTCGTCATCACGCCGTGGAACGCACCCTTCATGCTCTCGACGTGGAAGTGCGCGCCCGCGCTGGCTGCTGGCAACACTGTCGTGTTGAAACCAGCAGAGTGGTCGCCACTTAGTTGTTCAATCCTCATGGACCTCGCGCTCGAGGCGGAATTGCCACCGGGTGTCTTCAATATGGTGCAGGGCATCGGAAGCGAAGTGGGCGCTGCTCTCGTCAATGATCCCCGAGTGCGACGGATCTCCTTCACCGGTTCACCGGCCACGGGGCGCCGCATCGGCGTCGCCGCCGCGCAGAATCTCGTTCCCTTCACCGCTGAACTGGGCGGTAAGGGACCTTTCGTGGTCTTCGCCGACGCGGATCTGGACCTCGCCGCCGAGAAGGCCGCTCTGATGTACGACGACGCCGGACAGGTGTGCCTCGCTGGCACCCGCCTCATCATCGACGAGAGCATTCGAGACGAATTCCTCACCAAATTTGTTGAGTCGACCCAACAACACGTGCTGGGTGACAGTCGCGATCCAGAGACGAGCGTCTCTCCGCTCATTCATCCAGAACACCTCGCGCGCGTCGAAGGATTTGTCGAACGTTCCATGGAGCACGGCGACACCCTGCTCTTTGGTGGCAAGCGACTAAGCGACAACGGCCTCTGGTTCGAACCAACCCTGATTGAGCCGAGTTCCAACGACGCCGAGATTATTCAGAACGAAGTCTTTGGCCCCGTGTTGACCCTGCAGACGTTCGCGAGCGAAGACGAGGCCATAGCTCTCGCCAACTCAACAAAGTATGGACTCTCGGCCATGGTCTTTACAACAGATCAAAAGAAGGCCGATCGATTTGGCGCCGAAGTACGGGCGGGAACGATCTGGGCAAACTGTTTCCTCGTGCGCGATCTCACGGCACCCTTTGGCGGCATTGGAATTAGTGGCATCGGGCGCGAAGGCGGCGACTACGCCCTGGACTTCTATAGCGATCTCAAGACATACCAAGTGAAGGAAGAGACCACCAATGGGTGAAATAGTCGGCGCCGGATTTCTCGCACACGTCCCCACCATCGTCCTACCCGAAGACGTTCGACGGGCCCTCAACAACGGCAACGAAAGCACCCTTCACAGCGGTCTGCACCGACTGCGCCGTGAAGTCTTTGACGTCCTCAAGCCCGACCTCGTCATTGTCTTTGACAGTCACTGGTTCACGACGGTGGAGTTCGTTATCACCTCAGATGAGCGGCGAGTGGGCTACTTCACTTCCGAAGAGTTGCCCAGAGGAATGTCCAGCGTGCCGTACGACGTCAAGGGAGATCCTTCGTTCGCGAAACTGGTCGGCGAGATTGCGGACGAGACGCCCGAATGTTGGATAACGCCCATCGACAACGAACACTTGCCAATCATGTACGCAACCACTAACTTTTTCTCGTTTCTCCAGGGTGAGGAAGCCTGGATATCGGTCAGTACGTGTCAGACCTCGGAACCACGTGACTTCGACATCGTGGGCAAGGTCATCGCCAAGGCAATCGAACAGAGCGACCACCGCGTCGTGCTCGTTGCCTCCGGCGCACTGAGCCACACGTTCCACACGTTGCGCACATTGCGTCAACACGAAGCGGCTGGTGAAGAACACATCTTCTCTGAAGAGGCGCGGCTGGCCGACCACGCCGTGATTGACGCGTGGTTGAAGGGCGACCACGCCAGCGTCGTCGACAATCTGCCCGAGTTCTTCAAGGTTAAGCCCGAAGGACGCTTCGCGCACTACCAGATGATGATTGCTGCGCTCGGCGGACGCGAGTGCGTCGCGCCAGGTCGCCTATTCTCAGAGTACGAGAACTCCATCGGCACCGGTCAGGTGCACGTTTGGTTTGACCGACCGCTCAGCGGTTGGACGGGAGCATAAAGTGACACTTCGTGGGATTCCCTTCCCTCGTACTAAGAGCGGCCGGGCGTCTCTCTTGCCGCCGCTTCCTTGGCACTACTCCGGCGATCTTCTCACGGTCGAGTACCGAACGGATCCGTCAGCGATCGCCGCGCTACTCCCCGATGGTGTCTCGCTCGCTCACGACGACGAGGATCCGGGCGCGGTCGCCTTCATCTGGGCCGACTGGCAGAGCTGTGGCGACAACGGTGAAGAACTACTAGATCCGATTCGCTCGCAGTACAAAGAGGCATTCGTCGTCGTGCGGTGCCGCTACGACAGCCGCCTATTCAGCCGGTGCGTCTTTATCTGGGTCGATAAGGACTTTGCCCTCGTACGCGGCTACCTCCAGGGATACCCCAAGAAACTCGGTTCGATTCATCAGACACGCCCCGTGACGAGGGGGAAAGCTGGTCCCCGCTTAGAGGCCGGAGGTAGTTTCGGCATGACTCTCGCCGCGAACGATCGACGACTCGCCCAAGCGACGGTCACGCTGCAGGGTGAGAGCGACACCAATGGTTTCGTCAACGGCCACGCGATGTTGCACCATCGATGGTTCCCTCGCATTGAGTTCAATGAGATCGACTCACTTTCTGAAGTGGTGACGATGGCCGGTGTCAACGTCGATCTTGGTCCGGCTTACGTCGGATCGGCCACGCTCGACGTCTTTGACTCGCCCAACGAAGAACTGGCGTCCATCGCACCGAAGGAAATACTCGGTGGTTACTTTCGATCGGTGGGCACCACTTTCAATGGTGGCACCACCCTCGAGGCCTAAGGGTGTCACGTCGCATCGCGAGTTCAGAGTCAAAAGTTGTTTTTCAGGCCGAGCGTGACATTCGCGCACGACTCGAACATCACGAACTCGACTTCACCGCAATGAGCGCCGTGTCGAATATTTACCGTGCAGGCTCGGCAGTTCGTAATCACATGGAGCGCTCACTGCTGGCCGGCTACGACCTCAGTTGGGTGGCCTTTACTGTTCTTTGGGTGCTCTGGATCTGGGGCGAACAAGAGACCGGTCACGTCGCGGCGGAGGCGGGCGTGACCAAAGGAACGTTGACGGGGGTGATGAAGACGCTGCAGGCTCGAAAGCTCATCAAGCGAATCCCCCACCGTGACGATCGACGTCGAGTCTCCATCGGACTTTCCAAAGCCGGCGAGAGACTGATTGAAGAAGTGTTTCCAGAGTTCAACCAACGCGAGACCCTCGCGGTGAGTGCATTGAGCGTCAGCGAACAAAATGAACTCGCCCGTCTTTTGCGACTGGTCTTGACTCGAATAAACACCGTCACTGACGAAGAAACTGCGTAAGCACAGCAGGATCTACCGGTTAGGCATTGAACTGCTTTGAATTAGAGAGTTCCTCTAATCGTCGTTCGAGAAACGATCGTTCTACCTGATTCTCGGTGAGGCCCAGGGCCTCTTCGTAGGCGTCTCGCGCCTCATCGACTCGACTTAATCGACGAAGAAAGTCGGCACGGGCACTCGCAAAATAGTTGTACCCAGTGAGGTACGGTTCGTCGACAAGTGCGTCAAGTGCGTTGAGTCCTGCTTCGGGTCCCTCCGAAAAACCAATGGCAACCGCACGATTGAGAGCGACTACTGGCGATGGCCACTCATCGAGCAATAAGTCATAGAGGGCAGTAATCTCACGCCATTCGGTCTCTTCCCACGAAGGTGCTTCGGCGTGAACAGCGGCGATGCCAGCCATGAGTACGAAACGTCCGACGGGGCGAGTGCGACGGGCCTCGCTAACGAGCTCCACTCCTTCTGCAATGGCTTCGTGGTCCCACTGGGAGCGGTCCTGCTCTGACAACAACAACATCGTGCCTTCGGCGTCGGTGCGCGTGACTCTTCGAGCATCAGTCAAGGTCACCAACGCAAGAAGTCCGGCAACGTCTCCGTTACCGGGAAGTAGTACTCGGAGCATTCGGATGAGTTCGACCGAGCGTTCAACGAGATCGCGCCGCACGAGATCCGAACCCGACGGCGCCGTGTGTCCAGTCGTAAAGACGAGTTGGATGACCGAGAGAACTGAGTCGACACGTGCGGGCAGTTCCTCCGCCGTGGGTACGCGGTAGGGGATGTGGGTCGCCGTAATCTTCTTCTTGGCGCGCGTGAGTCGAGCCGCCATAGCAGTTTCACTGACCAGGAACGCGCGCCCAATCTCAAGGGTCGTGAGCCCACAAAGGAGTTTGAGCGTCAGGGCTACTTGGGACTCAATGGAGAGTGCCGGGTGGCAGCAAGTAAAGATCAAGCGGAGTCGATCATCGTCAATAAGTGGCAGATCCGCGTCGGAGGCCAAATCCCCCTCTGATGGCACCATGAGCTTCCTCAGAACTCGATCCTGGGTCGACTGGCGACGAAGTACGTCAATGGCCTTGCGTCGGGCAACCGTCGTCAACCACGCGCCCGTCCGCTCGGGTATCCCCGTCGACGTCCAGGTCGCGAGCGCGCTCGAGAAAGACTCTTGCACGCACTCCTCAGCCACGTCGATGTCGCCGGTCACCCGAATGGTCGCGGCCAACACGTACGCCCATTCACTGCGATACGCGTTGGCCACCGCGACCTCAACATCGGCGGGCTGAGTAGGTTTGGTCAGCCGAGGACCCTAATGGGACGAACTTCGACGCCGCCGAAATCCGAAGGCACCTGACTCGCTATGGCGATCGCCTGATCAAGATCGGACGCTTCGATGAGGTAGTAACCACCGAGCGCTTCCTTGGTTTCGGCGAAGGCCCCGTCGGTGACGACGAGCTTTCCCGAAGCGTCACGGCGAAGGGTCGTCGCGCTCGACGTTGGCTGAAGGGCGTTGCCACCACGCAGCGACGCACCATTCTTCTCGCCAAACTCCATGTGTCCGGCCATCATTTTGTTAGCCAATGTTTCGCCTGCAGCGGCCGACTTGCTTTCGTCGGCGTAGATAAGTACTAAATACTCTGACATGTCCAGACTCCTTCTGAGCCCCGAATCTCGAGCCTCACCGATACCGACGAACGACGAGGTTTACATTCGACAGTCAACTCCGTATTCTTCGCCTTTTATTGAAGAAAAGCAATCGAGTTGGTCTTATCGAACTGCGTCCGCGGTGGCAATGAGTTGGCGGGCGGCACGAGCCTCGTCGACGCGCGAGACCGGGGTGCTCTGGGGCGCTCGATGCAGTGATTCGGGGTCATCTTGTGCCCGCTGCACGATTCTCTCCAGCGCCTGAGCAAGAGACTCGAGTGTTTGGACGCTTTCGGTCTCGGTCGGCTCGAACATCAGCGCCTCTTCAACGATGAGTGGGAAATAGACCGTGGGTGAGTGAAAGCCTTCTTCAAGTAGCGCTTTTGCGACGTCGAGACCACGAACGCCGTACTTTGCCTTTAGACCGGTTGCGGTAAGGGTGCACTCGTGCATGCACACCCGATTGTAGGCGGCGGGCAGAATCTCGCGTAAGCGGTGGCGAAGCCAATTGGCGTTCAGCACGGCGTGTTGAGCAACACGGGTTAACCCGTCGCCACCGTGCACGTCGATGTAGGCGAGCGCGCGCGCGAGCACTACGGCGTTACCGTGCCACCCGTGAACACGACCAATTGAACGTGGCGGCGTCACCCACTCGAACGTCCCTCCGACCTTCGTCGCTCTAGGTCCGGGGAGAAACTCGACCAATCGAGGCGCTACGGCGACGGGCCCCGCGCCCGGTCCCCCGCCTCCATGAGGCGTGGCAAACGTCTTGTGCAAATTCATGTGCACGATGTCAAAACCCATATCGCCCGGTCGCACCGCGCCAAGAATGGCATTCAAGTTGGCGCCGTCGTAATACAACAGACCACCGACGTCGTGGACCGCCTTCGCGATCTCGGTGATCTCTTCTTCAAAGAGTCCCACCGTGTTCGGATTCGTCAGCATGATGCCAGCCACGTCGGGACCCAATGCCGTCTTTAACTTCTCAAGATCAACGAGACCTCGTTCGTTCGAAGGGACGGTGGTCACTTCGTAACCACCCAGGGTGACCGACGCGGGATTCGTCCCGTGCGCCGAGTCGGGAATAAGCACTCGCCGTCGAACGTCGCCGTTGGCCTCGTGGTAGGCGCGCATCAAGAGCAGACCCGTGAGTTCACCGGCGGCGCCGGCCGCCGGCTGAAGTGTGGCTGCACTCATACCGGTGACCGCGCACAGCTTCTCTTCCAAGGTGACCAGGATCTCGAGCCATCCTTGGCTGAGCGACGCTGGCGTTCCGGGGTGCACGGAGTTGAGTCCGAGGTCGTTCGCAATCGCGTCACAGAATTTAGGGTTGTACTTCATGGTGCAGGAACCCAGTGGGTACATGCCAAGGTCCACCGAGAACTGACGGTGCGACAGACGGGTGAAGTGGGCCACGAGATCGCGCTCGGAGACTTCCGCTATTGGAACGACGTTCGCGTTGAGGTGGTCGCCCGGAATGAGATCACCGAGGCGCGTCGCGGGTACGCCGGTTGTTCTGAGTTGATAGGCCGAACGATTCGCTACCGACATCTCAAAGAGCGTGGGTTCACTCTCGTGGCCCATGATGGGCGCCGACGCGGCGCGCCCTCCCGGTGCTGGCGTTTCACTCATGACGAAATGACCTCTTGTAACGCTCTCACGTAGTGGTCGAGCTCGTCCTTCGTACGTCGTTCGGTGACGCTCACGAGAAGTACACGATCGATACCACTCTCGATCGAAGGATCATCGCCTTCACAGAGTGCTCCCGCCGAGAGGCCAGCGAGGACGTGCTGTTCGGCCATTGAGGCAATGACGTCGTTGGCCGACCGTGGCAGTCGAATCGCGAATTCGCGAAAGAAGGGTTGGCTGTTAGCGGCCCCGACGCCGTTAATCCGGAGCACCTCGTCAAAGAGATAGTGCGCACCTTGGGCGCAACGCGTCGCCACTTCTCGGAGCCCGTTGGTGCCGAGCCAGCCGAGTTGGATCGCCGCGGTCACCGCCATCAACGTCTGGTTCGTGCAGACGTTCGACGTCGCCTTCTCGCGGCGGATGTCTTGCTCGCGCGCGCGCAGTGTCGTCACGAACGCCTTGCGACCACTCGAGTCGACCGTCTCTCCCACAATGCGGCCGGGCAAACGACGCACCTGAGCTTCAGTGCAAGCGAAGAGTCCCAAATAGGGACCGCCAAATGACAACGGCGTGCCAAAGGCCTGTCCTTCGCCGACGAACACGTCCGCACCCCACTGACCCGCCGTCTTTAGGACACCGGCGGCCACGGGATCGGCCCCCACGACGAAGAGTGCGCCACTCGCTACCGCGAGCGCCTTAGCTTTCGAAAGATCTTCAAGTACGCCGAGGTAGTTGGGATAGGCCGCGACGACGGCCGCGGCGTCGCTGACGTCGACACTCGACCAGTCGGTGACGCCGTCAAGGAGAGGCACCTCAACGATCTCGTGACCCGTACCTTTGGCGAAAGTCCGCGCTACCTGTCGCCAGTGCGGGTGAATACCCGACGAAATCACCATCTTGGATCTGCCCGTCGCGCCGTGAGCCATGTTGAGTGCTTCGACGAGTGCCGTCGCAGCGTCGTAGAGCGACGCGTTGGGGATGGGCAGTCCACTCAGGCGAGAAATCAGTGTTTGGTACTCAAAAATTGCCTGCAGGACACCCTGGGCGACCTCAGGTTGGTACGGCGTGTAGGCGGTGACGAACTCCGAACGGCTCGCCAGCGCCTTCACGACGGGCGGCACTTCGTGGTCGTACGCGCCGCCGCCCGCGTAGCACGTCATCGCGGTCGTTTTGGCTCTATTGGCGTCGGAGTAGCCATCGAAGATGGCCGCGACGTCGGGCTCACTTAGTCCATCGTCGAGGGCCAGTCCTTGGGCGAGGCGAACGCTCGCCGGGATGTGCGCGAAAAGATCATCCAGTGAGTTCATGCCAAGAAAGGCGAGCATCGAAGCAACGTCGTTCTCGGTGTGCGGCAAGTAGTCCGCCACGTTAGGACTCCTTTCGAACGAAAGGGAGCGCCGTGACGCTAGCGGGCATGTCGCGACCACGGAGCACCACGGTCACGTCGTGTCCGACATCGAGGCCCGGTGTTAAGAGTCCCATGCCAATGCCGTGTCCCAGCACGGGTGAAAAGTTACCCGAACACAACGTGCCCACATTTACTCCGTCGACCAGGACCTCGCCGCCGTCACGTAGTGGTTGGCGACTCTTGGTGGCAACACCGGTTAAGAGTCGTGCAACACCGCGTTCGCGCTCGCGCTCAACTGCCGCACGCCCTCGAAATGTCCCCTTTTTCCAGCCAAGAACCCACCCGAGTCCCGCCTCGAGCGTCGTGGAAGACAACGTGAGTTCGTGGCCGTAGAGAGGGAGAGCGGCTTCCAGGCGCAACGTATCGCGCGCGCCGAGTCCAGCTGGCGTCACCCCGGACTCGACGAGACGGCGAAAGATTCTTTCGGCGACGTCGTTGGGTGCGGCGATCTCCAGTCCCGCTTCGCCGGTGTAACCGGTGCCCGCAACACGAACTTCAACGCCCTCGTAGTCGACACGCCCAACACGAAAACGTCCGATCTCGGCAAAGCGAGGATCAACGAGAGCGACCTTGGACCTGGCGTTAGGACCTTGAACCGCGAGTATGCAACGTTCGGAGGTGACGTCACGTCCAGGTAGCGCCGACGTGACCCCCGAGGTATTCGACGCGTTCGGCATGACGTCAAACTCGTTCTCACTCACCCACCACACGATGATGTCGTCGACAACGAATCCCCCGTCGTTCAGTAGGTGGGTGTACTGGGCCCGCCCTGGGGCGACCTTCGTCAGGTCGTTGGTCAACGTTGTCTGGAGCGCGTCGAACATCTCGGTACCGTCACAGCGAACGGTGCCAAGATGGCTCACGTCAAAGACCACGGCGTCGCTGCGACACGCCAAATGCTCAACGACCGTCCCGGTGCCGTACTGCAGAGGCATCTCCCATCCGCCGAAGGGAACGATTTTGGCGCCAAGTTCGACGTGCAGGTCGAAGAGAAACGGTCGACGGTCACTCATAGTTTCTTCTAGGCCGCTCGATCGTCAAAACCACGAAGGTCGTGGTGACGTAACAGATCGTGAAAATCACGTTGGTAGACCACGAGGAGTGGGATCTCGGGATAGAGATCACGGAAGCGGCGGACCTTTTGATTCTTCTTGGTGACGAGTCGCTGTTCGAGGACTGTCAGTTCGATAAAGAGGCGCTGCTCGGTGAGATAGAAATCCGGGCGAAAACCGCGGACGGGTACGCCGCGCTCGTTCCACTCCAAAGGGAATTCGAGGGGCTCGTAAATCCACGGGTGACCGTAGAGAGTGAGCAACTTCGAAAAGAGTTGTTCACTCGGGTGAGCGAACGACTGAACTGAACTGGGAACCACGCACGGGTGGCGACGACGCGCGTCGTCACTCAACGTCGAAGGGGTCACGCCGAAGTGGCCGCCTTCTCCGACGTTTCGAACTGCGCTTGACGAATCGTGGTCAAAAGCTCGGCGACCACGTTCGCGAGAGGAACGATATTGAAAACTCCTTGGCCCCCGCGCAGGAGGTCCACGAGTTCACCGTCATCGTGCGCCAGGACCGACCCGGCGTCGGAGAGGACGAGACTGCTGGCGGCGAGATCGGCACCAAGTGCACTGCGAAGACACTCAACAGCTTGGCGAGCGCGCGAGAGCGAGACGCCTGAGGTGAGAAGAGACTTGATGACCTTTACTTCCAACACGTCACTGTAGGAGTAGGAGCGCTTCGAACCACTCCCCGACGCCGGCGTAATAGAAGGCGTCACTAACTGCGTGCGCGCCCAGTAGTCCAACTGGCGGTACGTAACGCCCGTTAGGCGACACACCGTCGGTCCGCTATAGCCAAAAGTTATGGAATCAGTCATACGTAGGCCCTCCCGACCGAGGCTTGTCCAGACTATCTCGACGGACTACACGAGTGTAGTTTCGAGACCGCCTAATCGGCAAATAGATCGGGACGGCCGAGCGAGGGCGAGGACGCTTCAGCGTGCAAACGAGTGGGAATACGGCCCGCACGCCGCGCGAGGTACCCGGCCCGCACGGCGTCGCGAAGAGCCTCAGCCATCAAGACGGGCTCGAGTGCTCGATTCATCGCCGAGGCGGCCAACACCCCATCACAACCCAACTCCATCGCCAGCGCCGCGTCCGAAGCGGTGCCGACCCCGGCGTCCAGGAGTACCGGAACGTCCAAGCGATCGGTGATGAGCGATATTGCGTGAGGGTTACGAATGCCCAGGCCCGAGCCAATGGGCGATCCGAGGGGCATCACGGCAACGCAGCCGAGTTGTTCGAGGCGTTGGGCGACGATGAGATCATCGGAGGTGTAGGCCCACACCTCGAAGCCCCTTCGCGCAAGCTCTTCGGCCGCGAGCAAGGTTTCGGTTGTGTCGGGCAACAACGTAAGATCGTCACCGATGACTTCAAGTTTAATTAATGGCGTATCGAATGCCTCGCGCGCCAGTTCGGCCACTTTCAAAGCGTCATCCGCGCTGTAACAGCCAGCCGTATTGGGCAACAACGTAACGTCCAAGCGTTTGAGTAGATCGTAAATGGAACCCTTGACGTTGGGATCGACGCGTCGCAGCGCCACGGTCGCAATGGTCGAGCCAGAGACCCGAATCGACGCTTCAAGTACGTCCATCGATCGAAATCCGCCCGTGCCTACGACGAGGCGAGACGAGGAACTAAACGATCCAACCTGAAAGAGCTCGTCCACGAACCCAGCGTACTAACGAACATCAATTACTAAGATTGACGGGTGCAACCCGTCACTGCCTTATCAATTGCTGGTTCCGACTCGGGTGGTGGCGCGGGAATCCAGGCCGACATTAAAACTTTTCACGCTTTTGGTGTCCACGCCACGACGGCACTGACCGCCATTACGGCACAGAACACGATGGGGGTCTTCGCCGTTAAAACGCTCGACGCTGAGTTCGTGGAGGCTCAAGTACGCGCCGTCGTGGACGATTTTGACGTCAAAGCCACGAAGACTGGCATGCTGGCCGAGGCCGCGATCGTCGAACGGGTCGGCGCTCTCGCGAAAGAAGGACTTCTCCCCCACCTCGTGGTGGATCCCGTTCTCGTCTCCACGAGCGGTCACGTCCTCATGGCTGAGGGTGGCGTCGAGGCGTACCAGTACGCGCTCTTCCCCTTCGCCGAAGTCGTCACGCCGAACCTGCACGAGGCGGCCGTGCTCTGTGGCGTGGATGTTCGCGACGTCAAGAGCCTCGACGACCTCGACGCACTCGCGCGGACCATTCTCGCGATGGGTTGCGCCTTTGTTCTCATCAAGGGAGGACACTTCGTCGACGTTCCCGACACTCATCGAGCACCTGACCTACTACTCAGTCGCGACGACCTCGTTGTTTTTGACACGCCGAGAATCGACACCCAAAATGATCACGGCACTGGTTGCTCATTATCGTCGGCGATCGCCGCGGGATTAAGTCTCAATCGAAATGTTCTCGATGCCACGCGCGACGCGAAGTCCTTCGTTCTCGCCGCCCTCGAAGGCGCGTCGACCTGGCGCTTGGGCGAGGGGCGCGGACCAATCGACCATTTAGGATGGAGCGAGTGAGTGATGATTCAAAGCCGCCTTTAACGACCACCACCAGTCTTTTACCAGCCGCCGCCATACTCGGTCTGGCAGTAGTGATGCTCATAGTCTTCCTAGTGATCAATCTCGTCGCCAACCAAGGCGTTTCCAAAGAGACCACGACCATCCCGTTGGTCGTCGGAGGGCTTCATCGCGACACGACACCGACGCTGGCTCTGAAGTACTGCCTTCAGACCGAGGAGGTTCCCTCTAATATCACCGACGCCTTCGTGTTACCCGTGGGTACCGTACCAAGGAGTGGCGCCAAAACACCGAACTCCGGCGCTGGCGATTTCGACTGCTACGAACCACTCGCGACGGCAAATACTAACAGTCCTTCGCTTCTCAATTTCTTCAACGCCCAGTTGGAAGCTCGGGGTTGGAGTCTCTTCTCTCAGGGAGCGAGCAACGGCAAGCCTCAATCACTCTTTCAAAAGGCCGGCAACGACGGCTTCTACTGGGTCGTGGGTATAACCGTTTCAAAGTCAAGCCAAACGAGCGTCAACTGGACGTTCCAGATCTACCAGAACTCTGAGACGATCTAGATCGTTAGGTCAAGACGAGGTCCGGTGCTGGCACCTTTTGCTCGTGCGTGACGGCAGACCAGAGAGCAAAGTTCAGTGGGTAGATGAGGTAACCAATTCGCGTCGCTGACGCCACGCACATCATGAGCGCGAAAGTCACGCTCATGAGAGCGAGCAACCGCGAGAGTGAGAGTGGCCAATGGCGATGAACGTACTTTGTCGCAAAGTATCCGCCAATCAAAAACGACACCGGCGCTAAGACGTGGCCCAAAGCCGGGATCCAGGTCGTGAGAATGTGACCCGGTAGCGCGCTCGCCGCCGGTGACGAGACGCCCGCGAGGCCCAGTGGAAAGGCAAAGACGTTCGCCATGAACGCGGCCGGTGCTCGAATGACGAAGGGAACGGTCGTCACTAACACGATCGCCCCGATCCAGAGTAGTAACCGTTTCCACGTTGAACGTTCCGCTTTGTTACGGGTGACGAGGAGCGCACCGGCGGCCATCGGCCACGCCGTCAGTTTCATCGCCGCGGCGAGACCCAAACTAATGCCCGCCAGATTTGTCTGGCGTCGCTGCAACGCAGCGACGCCCAAGAGCAAGAGAGCGAGAATGGGCATGTCGTCGCCGCCCGTGGAGAGAAAGAGCGCGCCGGTTGGCAGAGCGATCAGGACTTGCGCCACGCGAATCTTTTGTTTCTTGGAAAGTCGTAGTAACGCCAGCGCCCACCCGCTGGCGAAGAGGGTCATCAACGTCATAATGATTCGTGCGTCAGTGAGCCCTTCGCTCCCGTGGGTGTCCGCCGCGGGAAGTCCGAAGACTCCCATGAGGGGAAAGTAGGGAAAGAAGGACTCGAACGCCGGAAGGCCACTTATCTCGTTCACCAGATGGCCGTGCTTGTCATAGACGCGATAGGGATCCTGGCCTTTGGCGAGCAACTCGCCCGAACGCTCGATCACCCCGACCTCAGGTTGCGCGTAACCGTGACCACCGTTCTGCGAACGCCACTGCGTTTCGAGACCTAAGGGAATGAAGACCGCGCCAATGAGAACGATGCCGAGAAGTACGACGCGCACTAGATTCTCAAATCGCAACATTCGACGACCAAGCACCAGCGCGACAACGGCGACGATCGCGTAAGGTCCTACCGTAATGTACCCCCACTGCCACTGGGCTGACTGCGTTGAAGTCCAGCCGAGTACGAGTGCGAAGCAGGCGGCGAGCGCGTAGAGAATGCCGTCGGCCGTCAGCGCGTCGAGCCCGTTCCAACGCGTCATCCCTCGATCGCGCACAATCCACATACGCGCCCACATGGGGTCAAGTTTACTGATGAGGCGACGAAGGAACGCGATGAGACCTACTCCTTCGAGTCGTGTGCCGTACGGCGAATCGGGTTCAGTGACGAGGGGGGAATCGGTCCAAGAAAAAATTCTTTGATGTAGCGAACGCACACTTTCGTCTTCTCCTTCAAGACTGCGTGGGAGGTACCGGGAAGAATCGCCAACTGCGCTTCGGGAAAAGCCTCGTACATTGACACCGTGTGATCGAGCGTCACCACATCATCATCGCCGCTGATTATCAAGACCGGTACCGACATCGAGCGCAGCTCATGTACCCTCAACGTTGGTTGCTCCCTCACCAGCGTCAGGGACTTACTCACGACTGTCCCAGCGTGCTGAGCGCCGTCTGGCGAGCGCTCGCCGAACTGCTGGGCGAACTCAGGAAATCCCGTACTCGCCGGCGTGAAATCATCCATGGCGACCAGTCCTTCATGGTGGTAGTTACCACCGACCATCACCATTCGCTGCACAAGATCCGGTCGTCGAAGGGCAACGAGTAGCGCGACGTTCGCCCCGTCGCTGTGCCCGAGCAGGTAGACCCGACGCTGAAGCAGTTGGAGAAAGGCAATCGTCTCGTCCGCCATCGACCCGTAGGAAAACGGCTCTTCGGTGTCGGCGGTCCGTCCGTGGCCGCGTCGGTCGAACGCCGCTAGTTCAAAACTCTTTGACAGTCGTGGTCCGAGCACGCGCAGCAGGCTCGCGCTACTACTAAGTCCACCGTGCAACAGGACAATGGTTCGACCCTTCTTCTTTGGTAACAGAGCCCAGGTGGGATGATCGTTCAAGAAGATTCGGCTCACCTTTGGAATCGTATTGCGTCAAGAGGGCAACGACGACACTGCGTATTCTGGGTATGTGAAAGCCTTTGTAGTGAGTGAGATTGACGGGAAACTCGAGTGCAGTGTGCGCGACGTCGCGCTCTCGTCCACGAACCACGACGACATTCTTGTCAGCGTCGAGTACTCGGGTGTCAACTTCAAGGACGCCATGGTCGCCAGCGCGCCAAGTCGCGTACGTCGACTCGATTCACTCGTTGGCGGCGTTGACGCCGCCGGCGTTGTTGAAGAGTCGCGTGACGGCACCATTGCCCCGGGCACCCGCGTCGCCGTGCACGGCGGAGATCTGGGCGTTGGACGAAACGGCGGTTTTGCTTCGAAGGTCTACGCACCCTCTCGCTACATCTCCGTGTTACCTTCGACGATTTCCACGCTCGACGCCATGGTGATCGGTACTGCGGGATTCACTTCCATGGCCAGCGTGCTCGCTCTCGAGGAACGAGGTCTCGAAGCGGGCGCGCTGATTTTAGTGACCGGTGCGACCGGCGGCGTCGGGTCCCAGGCCGTGACCTACCTGTCCCTTCGAGGATTCTCTCCCGTGGCGTCGACGGGTTCACCCGCCGAATCACAGTGGCTCCTCGATCGTGGCGCGACGAAAGTTATTGGACGTACTGACGTCAGTGACCGAATCGAGCGCGTCATGGGTAGCGAGCTTTGGGACGGCGCGATTGACTGCGTGGGTGGCGACACGTTGCATCAGATCCTGCGCTCATTGCGCTACGGCGCGGCCGTGGCCGCAAGTGGGCTCGTGAGCAGCGCCGACCTGTCGACGTCGCTCTTCCCCTTTATTACCCGTGGCGTAGCGCTACTGGGCATTGACGCCGTTGAAGCGACTCCATCGACGCGCGAACGGGTGTGGAGCGCTCTCGGCGACGTTGCGACGCGAATTGATTTCTCGACGCTCGTGGACCGCGTCATTCCGCTGGAAGAAATCCCCGAAGCTCTCGATGACGTCCGACGCGGCGCGACGCGAGGTCGTGTCGTCGTTCAACTCAGCTACTAAGAAACGTCGTGGTTTAGTAGAAAGGGCTCAGCCAGATTTGGCCGTCATTGCAGGGCTGCACCGGGTAGGCCGGCGTCACGCTGATCGCGGCGCCTTGGCTCGCGAACTGAACGCTCAGCGTCACCGCACTCTCGCACGCCGCCGTACCCGTTGCCACGTCGGAGTAGGCCAAGGCGAAAATCGTCGCCTCATTCTGCGTAAGGGTCACCGTCGAGGGCGCCGCGTTCGCCTGCGTCGATAAGAACTGAAATCCAGTGCCCTGTGAGGGAACGTCAACGAGCGTCGTTGGTAACACGGCGCCCAGCTTGTCTTGGAGCGTAAGCAACGGCCAGCCCTTGATCGTGCACGAGCCGGACGTCGACTTCAGCAACGTCACGGTTGCGTAGACCGTGCCCGCCGCGCCTCCGCCCTCGTTGTAGCTGCCCGTGAAGTCGCTGGCCGAACAGATGTTGGCGGCGAGGGTAGTGCTCGTAATCGTCGTTGTCGTCGTTGTCGTCGTCGTGGTCGTCGCACTCGGTGCGCCTATGACGTGACGACTGACGGTGTAGATGACGACAAAGACTAAAAAGACGGCCAACAACTTAACGCCACGACTCACGAACCAAAATCCTCGGGTCGAACTTGGTCGAGGAATTCGCGAAGTCGCTCGACCAAATCGGCCTCACTCGGCGCTTCCAGTTCGACGTACTCCTCGTCTTCGTCGTCAAAGTTGAGTTGCATCACCTTGCCTTCAACCGCCATCAAAGCATCACTCACGAGAATCGGCGCACCAACGCGAAGTGCTAATGCCACCGCGTCGCTGGGTCGAGCACTGACCACGATCTCTTCGTTCGCGCGCACGAGGCGCAAACTTGCGAAGAAAGTATTGTCTACGAGTTCGTTAATCTCGACCGAAAAGAGTTTCGAGCCGAGTGCCGTAACAATGTGGCCCATCAGATCGTGCGACATCGGACGTGGTGACTCAACTTCTTGCAATGCGTACGCAATGGCCGCGGCTTCGGGAGCGCCAATGAAGATGGGCAACACCCTCTCACCACCCACCTCTTCAAGCAGCAAGAGGGGCGTTGAACTACCCACGTCAACGCGAACAGCGCGAAGGACCACTTCAATCATGAATCCAGCCTAGACCCGACTACTTCGCGCCGCGGTGTCTAGCCCTGGAGGTACTGAGCTATCTCGCGCTCAACGAGCACACTGCGCAGTGCGGTGACTTCGCGCGCGACCTCGGCACTGATCTCGAGAATCTCTCCACGAGAGAGCTCACATCCGACCTGGCGCAGTGGCAACGTCAGCTCATCAATCACGCCCACTTCGCGTTCGGCGATGCGTCGCAGTGATCCCAGGAGACGAGCATCCACGCCTCGAGAAAGTAACGCCCTCGAGAGAGCGGCCACGCGAATTTCCAATGCGCCGTACATGGTTTCGTTGTCGATAACGACGGGGATGATGAGGCCGAGTGACTGGAGCTGATTGAACTCCTCAGGAGCAAGGCCAGTCGTCGAAAGTAGTTCGCTCGTCGTGAAGTACTGCTTGATCGGCGTAATGTCAGCGTCGTGTGCAGCCGACGCTCGCGAACTCACCACCGGTGCCGGCACTGGCGCGGACGTGGAAATGACGTTGATGGTCGCTTCACGGGCCACCTGACGTGTGCTCGAGGTAACATTTGGTGTCGACAAGAGACCTTGCTCAAGCAGTCGCAGTCGTACGACGCGAAGTGGCACGAACTCCTCTTGGGCGAGGCGTATAGCTTCGCGCAGACAGTCCACGTCGCGCTCGGAGTAGAGGCGATACCCTTTGCGGCTCCGACTCGGCTCGACGAGTCCCTTGTCTTCGTAGTAGCGAATCTTGGAAAGTTCGATATCGGGATAGAACTTTCGTAGTTGCGCGTGCACCTCGCCGATTCGCATTGTGCCGATATTCACGCTCATCGCGTCGCCTCCCAAAAGACCAGTTTAAATTTTCCAATCTGCACCTCGTCCGCCGAGTGCAGCGTCGTCTCTTCGACCCTTCGTCCATTGACGTAAGTACCGTTCAGTGAGTTCAAATCGCGAAGGGTGATTCGTCCACTCGCCGTACGCGTAAAGACCGCGTGGTGACGCGACACCGAGACGTCATCGAGCAATATGTCGCTCACCTCGTGACGGCCAACCGTCGTAACGTCACCACCGAGTTCGATGCGTTGTCCTGCTTGTGGTCCCGCAGCGATCACTAGCTCGTCACGGTGCTCACCTTGGGGACCCCTGTTCGCGTCGGGATGCATTGCGTCAGGTGCACTAACTACCGGCACCGCAATTGTTTCAGGTGACGTCGCGTCGTGTTGGGGAGCACCACAGGACCAGCAAAAATTCGCGTTGGCGTTGAGTATCTCTCCACAGCGACGGCAGTTCACGAGACTCACACTAGTGAACTTTCGAATTCGCCGTCAGGGTCAAGAAGTCGTCAAGGCCTCGTAACCAGAAGCGTCAAGAAGTGCGTCGAACTCATTGCTTGAACTCGTCTCTATCTCACAGATCCATCCACTTCCGTAGGGATCGGCGTTAACAAATTCGGGTGAACTACTTAACGTGTCATTCACCGCCAAGACCGTTCCGGCGACCGGTGCGTAGATTTCTGAGACGGACTTCGTTGACTCAACTTCACCGAGTACACCGCCCGCCACAACCGTCGATCCGACCTTGGGTAGATCGACAAACACCACGTCACCGAGGGCGTCTTGGGCGTAGTCGGTGATGCCCACGCGCACCACGTCGCCGTCTCGTTTGGCCCATTCGTGATCGCTCGAGTAACGAAGTTCACTGGGAATCTGCATGCGAGTCAACTTACAAGATTTCTTCGACCCTGGCGTCCAGAGCGCAGTGCCGCCAGCGCCGGCTTCGCGTAGCCAAAGAGCACGAGCCACGACACGGCCAGTCCCATGATTCCTACGATCCAACAGAAGATTCGAGCATCGTGTTGCCACGTCTGGAGAGGTGCGTGGTGAGGATTCGTGGTCAACAAGAACAGTGGAAATGTCGTCATCAGGGCAAACGTTGAGAACTTTCCCCACCACAGCACGTTGATGCGCGCAGCGCCCAATGCCGCGAGGGCCACCGTCAAGATCGAGACAATGAGTTCACGAGCCAAGATCGCAATGGCGAACCACCAAGGAACACCCGCCGCCGCCGCGACGCCAATGAGTCCTCCAATGACGAGCAGGCGGTCGGCCGTGGGATCAAGAATCTTGCCGACGTTGGAGACCTGGTGGAACCTGCGAGCGACGAAGCCGTCTATCCAGTCCGTCGCCCCGAGCGTGGCCAGTAACCACGCGGCGATCGCCCGGTGGTCAGTAGCAAAGAGCAACCAAAAGAACACCGGCAACAAAGCAAGTCGAACCATCGTGATGGCGTTGGGCCACGTCAGCCAACCCGCGTCAACGTCCTTGTCCACACTCACGAATCGAGCGTATAACTAGGCGATGGTGATGGAGTGATCGAGGTAGACGTCCTGCACGGCGTGCACGAGTGCCGCGCCCTCGTCAATGGGGCGCTGGAAGGCCTTGCGTCCAAGAATGAGACCTTGACCGCCCGCCCGCTTGTTGATGACCGCGGTACGCACCGCGCCGGCTAAGTCATCGGCGCCCTTGGCTTCACCGCCAGAGTTAATGAGCCCGATACGACCGGCGTAACAGTTCACGACTTGCCAACGAGTGAGATCAATCGGATTATCGGTCGTGAGTTCGGAGTACACCCGTGGATCAGTCTTGCCAAACTTGACGGCGTTGTAGCCACCGTTGTTCACGGGCTGCTTCTGCTTGATAATGTCAGCTTCAATGGTGACACCGAGGTGGTTCGCCTGACCCGTTAAGTCCGCGCTCAGGTGATAGTCAACGCCGCCCGTGACGAAGGCGTCGTTTCGCAGGTAACACCACAACACGGTGAAGAGGCCCAGGCGATGCGCTTCGGCGAATGCCTTACGAATCTCCTCAATTTGATGCACCGATCCTTCGGAACCAAAATAAATCGTCGCGCCCACGCCCACCGCGCCCAAATCTGCCGCTTGTTGGACCGAGGCGAAGAGCTGCTGATCGAAGCTGTTGGGATAACGCAGGAGGTCGTTGTGGTTGATCTTCACGATGAAGGGGATGCGGTGGATGTAACGCCGTGAGACCACGCCGAGCGTGCCCAACGTGGAAGCAATGGCGTTGCAGTCGGCCGCGATCGCGAGATCGCAGAGTCGCGCCGGGTCAAAGTATTCGGGATTGGGCGCGAAACTGGCCGCCGCGGAGTGTTCAATCCCCTGGTCCACGGGGAGGATGGACACGTAGCCCGTCTTGGCGAGTCGGCCGTGGTTGTAGAGGGTACCGAGGTTGCGCAGCACCGTCGGCGAGCGATCAGTCCAGGAGAAATTGTCGCTCAGGAACTGGGGACCGGGCAGGTTCAGCCACTCTTTGGGAAAGGCCGTGGCCTGGTGGTCAAGGAGTGACGACGCTTCGTCGCCTAAGAGTGCGGCAATGTCCATCGCCAAATCTTACAAGCTCGCTCCCTGCCGCTTTTCTTGTCGTGTCGCCGTCTTTGCCCCCGAAGTGTCTACTCGTCGGTAGATAAGGTGACGTCATGGACGCCGACTATCGATCCTCTCTCGTTCGACGCCTCGCGGCGGCGCACTCCCTGTACTACGACGCGTGCGACACGATGACCGTCAAGCACGTCAATGCCGTCACGCAACCAACCACGCTGCCCATTGCTTTTTCCCTCGTCCATCAGGTCCTTATAGAAGACGCCGGTGTGGTCTTTATCGGTGGACCCCGGCCCCAATTCAACGACGACTGGGCTCACGACATTGGTCTCGCGATTGTCAATGACGGCAAGGCCAAGAGCGTCGAGGAAATGATGCACCAACGCGTGGGTGACTTTGAGGCGCTCAAGAGCTTCCAGCGACTCGTCTTTGAGGCCACCGAGAATTTCGTTACGTCAATTGAACCGAGTTCTTTTAGCGAGGTTGTTGTCCATGCGCCCTACGGCGCGACGATCGCGAACACGTTTTCAGCTCGCGTCGGTGGAGAAGCGGGCATTACCCGCAGCGACGCCCTGGAGTGTTGGATCTACCAGCACGCGCTGCGCCACATGGGCGAAATCGAACACGCGCGTTCGCTCGTCGGGCTTCAGGGCATGACGTCTTAATCTGTATAAGTTGTAGAGTTTTGTATGGATGACGATTGGGGGGAACCGTGACATTCGTTCAGGGAACGACGACGGAGAAGTTCGAGGGACTTCGCGATCAACTAGAGACGAGCATCGCCAACGGCGACGACATTGGGGCTTCGGTCGCAGTCTTTCACCAAGGTGAGTTGGTCTGCGACCTCTGGGGCGGCCACGCTGACGAAGCTAAGACCCGGCCGTGGGAACGCGACACGTTGGTCAACGTATGGTCAACGACCAAAACCATGACGTTCCTCGTGGCGTTGATGCTCTTCGATCGCGGTGAACTCGACTTCAACGAGCGTGTCGCCAGTTACTGGCCCGAGTTCGCTGCGAACGGCAAGGCCGATATCGAAGTGCGCCACCTCATGAACCACTCCGCGGGCCTTCCGGGCTGGAGCGACGCCATCACGCCAGAGGACCTCGCGAACTGGGACCAGTGTGTGCACGACCTTGCCGCCCAAGCTCCGTGGTGGGACGACCGCTCCGTGTCGGGCTACCACGCTCTCACCCAGGGTCACCTCATTGGCGAAGTCGTGCGTCGCATCACGGGCACCACCATTGGTCAATTCTTTAAGAGTGAGGTCGCCGACGTGCTCGGAGCAGACTTCTTCATCGGACTCCCCGAGTCAGAAGAGCATCGCGTGAGTCTCGTCATTCCTCCCACCTCTCCAGAGGTACTCCCCCAGGGACGCGATTCGATAGGTCGCCGCACGCTCACTTCGCCGGCCCTGTCCGCAACTGCACCGCACCACCGGTGGTGGCGCGCGGCCGAGATTCCCGCCGCCAACGGTCACGGTAACGCTCGTTCCGTCGCGACCATTCAGCAGATCATCTCGAACAATGGTCACGCCCAGGGTCACCGGTTCTTCAGTGAAAAGACCGGCGACAAGATCTTTGACGTGCAGGTCAGTGGCGTCGACCAAGTGCTCGACTTTGACGTCAACTTCGGTCTCGGCTACGGACTCGCGAGTAGCGCCGTGCCCCTTGGGCCACGAGCCTGTTACTGGGGCGGCTTCGGCGGATCAATCATCATCATGGACCAGGACATCAATTTGACCGTCGCCTACATGATGAACAAGATGCAGATTGGCCTGGTTGGCGACACCAGGGGGCCCGCCATTGCCTTCAGCGCGGCTATTGCCGCAATGAGCTAGTCGACCTTTTTCTTCGACGTCGGCGTCGTTCGACGCTTGCGATTCTTCCTCGGCAAGGTGGCACCAAGTTCCACGAGACGATTCGCGGCGTCGTAGGCGTCGGGCTCGGCGAGAACGACCCGCGAGAAGAGTTCTCGGGCGGACGTCGTGTCGCCGGCGCGGTCGTAGACGTCAGCCAACGTGTACCAGAGACGCACGTGACGATACGAAGGGTTGCGCAAGTTCTTCGTTGCACCCGCCCGCGTGAGGAGTTCGATGGCCTCTTCGTAGCGTTGTTGATCCGCCCAGGTCGAGGCCAAAACAATGCGACCTTCAGCCAAAACCTCGGCCGTTGGTTCACTCTCTTCGAGCTCGCCAAAGGTCTTCTCGACTGCCCGGTAGCGGTGATTGGCCCGATCCGCGTCCATCACGAGTGGCAAGTGCTCGGGATCGCCAGTAATCGTAAAGTACGCCCTCAGGTGAATCTTCGCCATGGCCCAACGTTCCGCGCGGTAGGCCCCGAGCCCGGTGAGCTCACGCACCGCCGCCACGCCGGGCGTCGCGTCGGCCACGACGCGGCCAAGTCGTAGCGCCTCTTCGTAACGATTGCGGTCGTACGCCTCGGCCGCTCTCGTAAGGGTCATGACCATCTTCTCGCGCATGTACGAGGTACCGATGAAGGCCTTTCGCACGTTCGCCGCGACGTCGCCCGGCAACGCGTACTTTGCGCGTGTCTGCGCTTTTGGTGACTCAGCACTTCGGGCAGCGGGACGCTCAACCGACTCCCAAGGACCCAATGGATCAGGGGTGCGACCCTGACTCTTGGCGTCGCCGAGTTCCTGTCCGGTGCTCGTGATGTTCATTGCACCCTTTCGCGCAACGCTGCCCCACCCTTTATCGCGGGCGCGCTCTCCTGCGCGCTGGCGCTTTAGCTGCTCGGGCGAAAGGGGTGCCGGAACTCTGTACCTAGACGAGCGTTCTGGGCGCGCCGACGAAGATCGAGCTGAGTTGGATCGACGAGGGGTCGCATCGTCGCCTTCTTTTCGATACGGACGGGGCTCTCTCGGGTAGCGATCCTTGGGATCGCGGGGGCCGCGCGGTTGTCCAGACGCGCGAGACGAAGGACTACGAGGCGCGCTCGAGCGCCGAGGCGTTGTTTCGTCGCCGTCCTTTCGAGACGGACGGGACGCTCTCGGGTAGCGATCCTGGTCATCACGGGGACCACGTGGAGGTCCCAACGCTCGAGACGAAGGACTACGCGGCGCACTCGAGCGACGAGGGGTCGGACCGTCGCCATCTTTTCGAGACGGACGGGGCGCTCTCGGGTAGCGATCCTGGTCATCACGGGGACCACGCGATGTCGGTCCTTCGTCGCGAGTCGTCCGCTTCGCGCTAGTGCCCCTCGGGGCCGGTCGAGCGTCGGAACTCTTAGTACGACGTTCGTAGGGCGCTCGGGCATCGTCACGGCGATCGCCCTCACGCCAGTCCGGCTTCGCCGCGCTGTCGCTTCGCCACGACGGAGATCGTGGCTTACTTTGAGCTCCTTTGGGCCGACCTACGGGCCGACCAGAAGAGGACTTCGAACCAGAGGGGAACTTTGGTGGGCCCGAAGCCTTACGACCTGACGGCGCTTTGCGAAAGGGAGGATTCGATGCGGGCACGAACCAGTCTATCTTTTGGCGAAAAGTACAGAACCTGAAGGTTTCGCGTGGACTGACCGGAGAGTCGACGCGAAACGTTGCTCCTTCACTGAAGTGAGAACCGAAGGCGATTGGAGATGGTGGCATCGCTCGTCGACGTTTTCCTCAGCGCCGAGATACTCTCCTCTGAGCGACAGCGAGTGTTGCATTCACTGTATGAACGCTGAACTTCTTCAACATTTCAACCAAACACTGCGCGATCGCCAGCTGCTCAGTCACCCCTTCTACAGGCGCTGGGAAGATGGTGAGCTACGTCGCGACGAGTTGACGCACTACGCGGAGCAGTACCGACACTTTGAGGCGATGCTGCCGTCGTTTCTTGGAAAACTGAGCGACCAGCTCTCGGACGGATTTGCCAAGGACTACGTCACGGCCAATCTCTCCGACGAAGTCGGACCGCCAAGCCACTTAGCGCTTTTTCATTCGTTTGCGCATTTCTACAACGACGGAGAGGCGCCAATGTCGCCATCGACGACGTCACTGTTGAACGCCTACCACGAAGTCCAGCGTCGTGGCCCGGTGTCTGCTCTCGCGGGGCTGTTGGCCTACGAGAGCCGAGGTGCGGCGATCGCTGACTCGAAAGCCGCCGGTCTCAAAGGGAACTACTGCGCGTCTGACGAGGCGGTCACCTTTTGGATTGAGCACGGTTCGATCGAAGTCGACCACGCCGCGTGGACGTTCGAAGCGTTGTCCTCACTTGAGCCTTCACTCGATGAGGTCGAGCGGGCGGCGCGCCTCGTTGGTGACGCGTGGTCGGAGTTCCTGAACGAACGAGAACTTAAGAACGCGTAGTTCATCTAGCGACGCCACGGCGTCAAGCGTCTTGGCCTCATTGGTCCACACGTTGCTATACCAAACACGAATCGTTTTGACCCCGACACGAGAGAAGCGACGAGATGACTTCTTGTTGGCCAACGAGCCGCGTGCCACTAACTTGGTGACGAGGTTCAACATATAAATGACAGCGCAATCCTTACCCCAACGACCGGCGTGGAAGGCTCTTGCCACCCATTGCCACGCCCTCTCCTCGACGAATCTTCGCGAACTCTTTGACGCCAATCCGCGGCGTGGAACGCAGTATCACGTCGAAGCCGTCGGCCTCTACTTTGACTACTCCAAGAATCGCGTCACCGAAGAGACCATGTCGCTCCTTAAAGCGTTGGCCGACGAGTCCCAGGTGGCCGCACGCCGAGACGCAATGTTTGCTGGTGAACACCTGAACGTTTCAGAGGATCGAGCCGTCTTACACGTCGCACTACGCATGCCGAAGGACGCAACGCTGAGCGTTGACGGCGTGGATATCGTGGCTGAAGTCCATCAAGTTCTCGAGCGAATGGCGGAATTCTCTTCGCGCGTGCGCAGTGGTCAGTGGCGAGGCGCCACAGGTAAGAAGATTAAGAACGTTGTCAACATTGGTATCGGCGGATCTGATCTCGGCCCCGTCATGGCCTACGAGGCGCTTCGCCACTACTCCCAACGCGACCTCACCTTTCGTTTCGTCTCGAACGTGGACGCCACGGACTTCGTCGAGGCGGTGCGCGACCTTGAGGCTGACGAGACGCTTTTTATTGTTTCGTCTAAGACCTTCGGTACCCTTGAAACGCTCACTAACGCCACCTCGGCCCGTGACTGGCTCGTAGAAAAACTCGGCGACGAAAGGGCCGTGGCGCAACATTTTGTGGCCGTCTCAACCAATGCCGCGAAGGTGAAGGCATTTGGCATAGACGAAGCGAACATGTTCGGTTTCTGGGACTGGGTCGGCGGTCGCTACTCAATGGACAGTGCCATTGGGCTCTCGACGATGCTCGCAATCGGTCCCGAACATTTCGCTGAGATGCTCGAGGGTTTTCACGCGATGGACGAACACTTTCTTAACGCGCCGTTTGAAGAGAACTTGCCTATGTTGATGGGTACGCTGGCGGTGTGGAATCGAAACTTTCTTGGCTTTCCCACGGTGGGCGTTATGCCCTACGACCAGTACTTACACCGGTTGCCGGCGTACCTGCAGCAACTCACCATGGAGTCCAACGGTAAGCACGTCACGCTGAATGGCGATCACGTGTCGTACGAAACCGGTGCAATCTTTTGGGGAGAACCCGGTACCAATGGCCAACACAGTTTTTATCAGCTGATTCACCAAGGAACAACCATCGTCCCGGTCGACTTCATTGGATTCGCCCACAGTCTCAATCCGCTTGGTGAACACCACGACATTTTGATGTCGAACGTTTTTGCCCAGGCTCAAGCCCTCGCCTTTGGCAAGACCGAAGAAGAGTTGCGCCGTGAGGGCGCGGACGAACGAGCCATCAAACACCGAGTGATGGAGGGCAACCGGCCGTCTAACGTCCTTCTCGCTGACCGACTGACGCCTCATTTTCTCGGATCGCTCATTGCTCTCTACGAGCACTCGGTCTTTGTTCAGGGCACGATCTGGGACATCGACTCCTACGACCAGTGGGGCGTGGAACTCGGCAAGCAACTTTCGGTCACAATCATTCCTGAACTAACGAGCGTCGACGCGACGACGCTAAGTCACGACTCGTCGACGAACGCCCTCATTACCTACTATCGATCGCTCAAAAAGGACGGTAAGAACTCATGACCACGAATAAGCCAACGCAAATGGGAATGGTGGGGCTCGGGCGAATGGGCGCGAACCTCGTACGACGACTCACCGCCGACGGACACCACTGCGTGGTCTTTGACGTCAACGCTGACGCGGTGAGCTCATTGAGCGGTGAGAACATCGTCGGCGCGTCCTCGCTGGGGGACCTGGTCAGCAAGCTCGCCGTACCCCGAACGGTGTGGCTCATGCTGCCCGCCGCCGTCACGCAAAAGGCGCTCGACGAACTGGTGAGTTTTCTTGACGCCGGCGACGCGGTCATTGACGGAGGCAACTCGTTCTACCAAGACGACATCGACCGCGCGCACCAAGTTGGCGCCAAAGGTATCCACTACGTGGACTGTGGAACGAGCGGTGGTGTCTGGGGTCGCGAGCGTGGTTACAGCCTCATGATTGGTGGCGAGAACGAAGTAGTCGCGCGCCTCGACCCGCTCTTTGCGTCGATCGCGCCCGGCGATGACGGCACCGAACCCACACCAGGACGCAGTGATCCGAGTGGTACGGCGACCAAGGGCTACCTCCACTGCGGGCCGAACGGCGCTGGACACTTCGTCAAGATGGTTCACAACGGCATCGAGTACGGAATGATGGCCTCCATCGCCGAAGGTCTCAACATCCTTAAACACGCCAACGTTGGTGCTAAGGGTGCCAACGCCGAAGCCGACGCCGAGACCGCACCTCTTAGAAACCCCGAGTACTACAACTTTGATTTTGACTTGACTGAGGTGGCCGAAGTATGGCGCCACGGTTCGGTTATCAGTTCCTGGCTGGTTGATCTCACGGCCAGCGCCCTGGCTAAATCCCCTGATCTGAGTGAGTTTGGCGGCAAGGTCTCTGACTCTGGTGAGGGTCGATGGACAGTAGAGGCGGCCATCAACGAGTCGGTGCCCGCACCGGTCATCAGTGCGTCGCTGTGGCAACGATACGAGTCGCGCGGATTGGGTGAGTTCACGGGAAAGGTGCTCTCCGCCATGCGCTCAGAGTTCGGTGGGCACGTGGAGAAAAAGTCCTAGTGCGTCACGAACTCCAAGTCTTCGACGACACCGCGGCACTCGCACGCGCCGCCGCGGCCTACGTACTTGAACAAACCCAACGCATGACCAGTGGCGCGAGTTCGTTCAGCTTCGCGGTCAGTGGTGGCAAGAGTCCCTGGATGATGCTCGCCGAACTCGCGAAGGAGAACGTCGATTGGGAGAGAACAATCATCTATCAAGTCGACGAGCGCGTCGTCCTCGACGGGGACGACCTTCGTAATCTCACCCACCTCCGAGAAGGACTCGCTTCAACACCAGTACAGATTGAAGCCATGGACGTAGACGACAGTGATCTCGACGCCGCCGCCGATCGCTATGCCTCGATCCTGCCCGCACGCTTCAATCTTGTTCACTTGGGTCTTGGGCCCGACGGGCACTGCGCCTCACTCGTCCCTAACGATCCCGTTCTTGAGGTCACGGACCGTCTCGTCGCACTCAGCGATCTCTATCAAGGCACGCGCCGCATGACACTCACCTACCCGGCACTGGCGCGTAGCGACCAACTCTTGTGGTTAGTGAGTGGTGAAGACAAGCAAGAGGCACTCACGAAACTGCTCAACGGCGACACGTCAATTCCTGCGGGCAACGTTGAGGCCAACGCTTCGCTGATTATGGCCGACCGTGCAGCCCGTGGGTCATAATTGATCGTGACGTACAGCGCAGTAATAAAGAGGAAGGCAGTGAGTGAGTACCCCCAAATCACTTAAAGAACGACCACGACCCGACAACCACGTGATCGCCATCTTTGGCGTCTCGGGCGATCTCGCCAAGCGCAAGATTCTTCCAGGTCTTTATCACCTCGCGGTCGCTGGACTGCTACCTGAGCGCTACCGAATCATCGGTTGCGCTCGACCACAGTCGATTATGACCGACGAGCAGTTTCGTAAGTACACGTTCGACGCCGTGTGCGAGTTCGCGTCGGACAAGCCCAAAGGCAAGGAGTGGGAAGCCTTTGCAGAGAATCTCTTCTTCGCCATTGATCCTGATGACGGGCCCAACAGCCTCGCCTCGGCCGTCCAGCGGGCCGAGGCAGCCATTGGCGGCGAAGTACGCCGCCTCTACCACCTGGCAATCCCTTCTGACGCAATGCACCAAGTCATTCACCTACTTGGTAAAAAGGGCCTGCACCAGCGAGCGCGGGTCATCTGTGAGAAGCCCTTTGGCACGGACTTGGCGTCGGCGATCAAACTCAATGAAGACATCACGGAATACTTCGACGAGTCCCAGGTCTTTCGAATCGACCACTTTCTCGGCAAGGAGTCGATTGACAACATTCTCGCGTTGCGCTTCGCGAACGAACTCTTCGAGCCTCTCTGGAACCGCAATCACGTCCGCTTCGTTCAAATCGACGTGCCCGAGACCCTCTCGATTAAGGGCCGTGGGGACTTCTACGAGAAGACTGGCGCCTTTCGCGACATGGTCGTCACCCACCTCTTCCAAGTCTTGGGCTTTCTCGCCATGGAACAACCCACGTCACTGATGGCGAAACCGCTGCGCGACGAAGTGAGCAAGGTCTTTGACTCACTGCGCAAACTCGACCCCGTCCAGGTGGTTCGTGGTCAGTACGAGGGATACCTCGATGAAGACGGCGTCGCCCCCGACTCCACTACCGAGACCTTCATCGCCCTGCGCGCTCGAATCGAGAACCCGCGCTGGATGGGCGTACCGTTCTACCTGCGCACCGGCAAGTGCTTGGCCGAAAGTCGCCACCTCATCACGATTGGCCTGCGTGAACCCGTCATGCGCATGTTCCCCGGGTCCGAGCACGCTTCGCACCACGACGCCAACAAACTGGTCGTGGACTTTGACGATCCCGGTACCATTCATGCCAAATTCCTCGCCAAGCAGCCCGGTCCCGAGATGACGCTCGGGCCAGCCACCATGACCTTTCGCTACAGCGACTCCTTCACCGAATCCAATAATCTCGAAGCCTACGAGCACCTCATCTTGCAAGTCATGTTGAACAACCAGGCACTCTTCACTCGATCCGACGGCATCGAGCGCCTTTGGGAGGTCGCCGCGCCGCTACTCGAGCATCCATCCCCTATCGCTACCTATGCGAAAGGCTCGTGGGGGCCAGAATCCAGTGAACTGGTGGTCGCTCCTGATCACTGGACACTTCCTGAATCGGCACATTCTTGATTCGACTCGTACTCTCTGACGTTGACGGTACACTCGTTGACCGCGAGAAGGGATTGACCGAAGACGCCATCCACGCGGTGCAACGGCTGAGGAAGAACGGCGTACTTTTCGCGCTCACTAGCGGACGCCCGCCAAGAGGTCTCGCGATGCTCATCGAACCACTCAATCTGACGACGCCAATTGCCGCTTTTAATGGTGGCCTCATTGTCGACCACGAACTGAAGACACTCCAGGAATTGACCATCAACGACGACATCGTCGGACCGGTTATTGAGATTCTCGAAGCGCACGGTCTCTCGGTGTGGGTCTATCAAGATACGGACTGGTTTGTCCTCGACCTCAAGGGACCGCACGTCGAACACGAAGCGCTCGTGTGCGAGTTCGGTCCCTCGCAACTAGAGAACTTCGACGCGGTGCGTGGCGGCATCGTCAAAATCGTCGGTGTGAGTGACGACCTGGCGGTAGTGGCGAGCGCGACGCAGACATTGCGCGAGCGCTTCGGCGACGGCGCATCGGCAACAAGCTCGCAGACGTACTACATCGACGTCACGCACCGCGATGCTAATAAGGGTAGCGTTGTTAAGTATCTCGCGAAGACTCTTTCCATAGACGCCCAGGAAATTGCCGTCATCGGTGATATGTCAAATGATCTCTTGATGTTCGAAGTCGCAGGTGTCAGCATCGCGATGGGCAACGCCACCGACGACGTCAAGAAAAAAGCGACCTACGTCTCAACTGGTAACGACGACGAAGGTTTCGCTCACGCGATCGACAACTTCATTCTCAGGCATCCGTAGCGCTTGACTTATTCTTTCGTTTTACTCTCTCGAATCCAGTAACCGACAGGCAAGAGTTCAGAGTGGAATCGCTCTCGGAACGCTCCCCAGATTCCTTTGGGTTGCCATAGGGCAACCACCACGGCCAGCGACCCGAAGATGATCAGGTACCAGACGCCATACTGCTGCAACGTCTGTTGAAGCGCGAAGTAGATGATCGACCCGATAATCGGACCCTCGATCGTACCGAGTCCACCGATCATCGACACGAAGAGCATCTCCGCAGCCCACTGAAGACTAAAGACGTTCGACGCTTGGACGAAGGGTTGACTGATCGCGAGAACGGCCCCGGCCGCCCCGCACCCGGCCGCGGCGACAACGAAGATGAGTCGTCGAGCGGACTGGACGTTCACGCCAGAGCTGCGAGCGGCTACTTCGTTGTCACGAATGGAGGCCAGCACGAGGCCCATGCGACTTCGCAGCAATAGGTACGTGCAAGTAACGACAGTCAGCGCCACGAACCAAGTCGCGAGGTACGCGTCGTGGGCGGTCTGGGTCGGATTGAGACCCTGTAGCCCCGGCATGGCCTTTCCCGTGCCCCCGCCTAAGTACGCAACCGTCAATATCACGAGCATCGCCGTGTCCGATACCACCCATGTCGCGACTGCGAAGTAACCTCCGCGCAGTCGAAAGAGCAGGAACGTCACCGGCACCGCGATTACGGCACAGACCACGGTTGAGACAGGAATGGTGAAGAAGGGATTCATTCCCTTAAGAGCAAAGAAAAGCGTCGCGTAGGCACCGAGACCAATGAACGCTTGCTGTCCAATGGAGATCATGCCCGCGTAACCCGCGAGAAGATTCCACATGGTGGCCATGATGACCAAGATGAAAAAGTTCAGTAACACCGCCGACCATTCCGCCGGGAAAATCCACGGCGCCGCGGTGAGCAGTGCCACGAGGATTAGTACTCCCACCAGGGTGTAGATGGGCGGCTTCGTCGAGCGACGAATAGATAGTGCGCCGAGCGAGCGAGAAGAAGGATCTAAGAGACTCACGAGAGTGCCGTCTTCTTTCCAAAGAGCCCCTGCGGGCGAACAGCCAATACGAGCAAGAACAGAACGTTGCCAGCGAGCACTTGGTACTGGGGATTGATGTGGGCGCCGAACTGTTGCGCCACGCCCAACGCAATGCCTCCGACCAGCGTTCCCCACAGTGAACCGATGCCGCCAATAACGACTGCTTCGAAGGCGAAGAGCAAGTTAATGCCACCAGACGTGGGAGCGAACTGGGTCATCATTCCGTACGCGATACCCGCTAAAGCCACCGTCGCGAACGCAATGGCGGCGGCGATACCAAAGATGTGGCGATAGTTGGCGCCGCTCAGCTGAGCGGCCTCGCGGTCGTCCGCGACGGCCCGAATGAGGCGACCCGTACCAGTCTTGGAGAGGAAAAGCTGCAGAACGCCGAGCACCGCGACGGCAACCGCTAAGACGCCAAGCGATACGTAAGACACGTAGATGATCGACGCGGGGTGCCATGACTTAGTAATCAGTTGGCCAATGTTCACCGTCTGTCCATTGGCGCTGTAGATCTCGAGCAGAAGATTCTCGATGACCACCGAGAGGCCGAACGTGACGAGCAATGTCGTAAAGGGGTCACGGTCGATGCTCTTTTGAATCAGTGTTCGCTGCAGTACGTAGCCAACGAGAGCAAAAAGAGGCACCACTATGACAAACGACCACAGCCCAGGAATATGAAGGTGTGGCGCGAGAAAGACCGCAACGTATCCCGCGACGACGGCCATGTCCCCGTGGGCCAAGTTGATGACTTTCAACACTCCAAACATCAAAGAGAGACCACAGGCGAAGAGGGCGTAGAAGCCGCCCACGAGGGCACCCTGGATGACGATATTGAGCCAAATCATTCGGCGGCGTCTCCCGTTGTGTTCGAATGGCTGATGTCCGCGCCAAAGTATGCGCGGTCTATCTGATCGGACGTGAGATCAGGCGGCGTGCCGACAAGTGATGTTCGACCTTCGAGCAAACAGTGCACGCGATCCGCGACGGCGACACCTTGGGCAACGTCTTGCTCGACGAGCAAGATACTCACCCCATGGGCGACGATCTCGGGGACCAAAGCGTAGATACGTTCAATGACAATCGGAGCCAAGCCGAGTGAGAGTTCATCGAGCAGCAGTACCTTGGGATTCGCCACGAGGGCTCGCCCGATCGCCACGGCCTGTTGTTCGCCGCCTGAAAGTTGCCAGGTCGACTGCTTTCGTCGACTCGGCATCCAATCAAAAAGCTCGTAGACGCGCTCGATTGAAAACGGACCTTTGTTGGCGCGGTACGCACCGACCTGCAAGTTCTCCTCGAGCGTCATCGACGCGAAGAGCCTTCGACCCTCGGGTACGAGTGAGATGCCGAGTGCGACGCGACGATTGGGCGTCAACTTCGCAATGTCCGTGCCCTCAAAGAGAACGGCGCCCGAAGAGGGTTTATGGAGTCCGGCGATCGTGCGAAGCAACGTCGACTTACCCGCTCCATTCGCCCCAATCATGGCGAGTATCTCCCCTTCACGGAGACTCAAAGTGACGTCGTCGATCGCACGTAGCTGACCGTGATAGACGCTCAGTTCCTTCACCTCTAGCAGCGAGTCACTCATTCGCCGCCGCGATTCCTACCGCTCTTCCACCGAGGTAGACCGCACGAACCGCGTCCGAAGCGAGAACCGCCTTGGGCTCCCCGTCAGCCACCACGACGCCACCGGCCAAACACAGCAATCGGTCCACGGTGTTTATCAACGCGCGCACCACGTGCTCGATCCACACCACCGCGATGCCCTCGGTCCGTAGACCACGAATGATGCCGGTGAGTTCGTTGACTTCGAGATCGGTGAGACCACCGGCAATCTCGTCAAGGAGCAACACCCGAGGCGACGTCGCGAGAGCTCGAGCCAACTCCAAACGTTTCCTGTACAACAGCGTCAGCGTTCCCGCTTGTCGATTGGCGAAAACACTCAAACCCGTTCGCTCCAATGCGTCGTACGCCAGCGCGTAACTCTTCTGGCCCCGAGCTCTGGCTCCCTGTTGGGCCCCCAAGAGAGCGTTTTCGAATACCGTCATATTTTCGAAGGGTCGAGGTACCTGGTACGTGCGCCCAATTCCCCCCCGCGCGCGCTTCGCGGCACTGACGTGCGCGAGACTGCGGCCCTCTAAGAGAATCTCTCCCGAATCGGGCGCGATGTCACCCGAGATCATCGAGAAGAGCGAGGTCTTACCCGCGCCGTTAGGACCAACAATGCCTACCGCGTCGCCCTGCTCCAACTGGAAGGAAATCTCTTTACTGACTACGACTTGGCCGAATTTTTTAGAGACATCTTTCAGTTGAAGCAGTGACACTTAGTAACCAGTTAGGCGTTCGTAGGCTCGAGAGTACCGTTGAGCGGAATCTTCTTATTGAGAGAGTTGTCAACGACCCACTGCGACCACGGGTACTTATGGTGACCGACCAAGTCTTTCGAACCCGGCTTCCACTGGACGCCCACCGGCTGAATCATGGCAATGCCCTTAGCCGGACTCGCGACCATCGGGTTCGCGCTCTTGGAGTTCATGTTGATCGGACCGCACATGCCGTGATAGTTCACACTCTGGAGAGCCTTCGCGAGAGCCAGTCGGTTATGAGGACTCGTTACCTTCTTCAGACCTTGGATGGCGATCTCAAAGAGCGAGTACGTCGAACCCATGGACTGAACCCATTGCCCATTCTTGCCATTGTTTTCGGTCTGGTACTTGGTACAGAATTCATTCGCCGTCATACCCGTCAACGACGACTTGTACGGTGAGTACGGCGTGAACCAGGCGTCGGTGGCAATGTTGTTCGACAGATCGCCTAGAGCGTACGCGTCTGTTGGGAACAGCATCACCTTGGCGACCGTCGCGAGCTTCGGGTTGTAGTTCTGTTGTGACGCTTCGGTCCAGAACGTCTGGAAGTCCGGGGGTAGTGGACAGTTGATGAAGAGGTCACAGTTTGCTCCACCTTTTCCACCCGTTTTGAATGTCTCAATCATCGACGTGTAGCTAGTTGACAAGTCGGTGTACGGGCCACCGTCAACAAAGTTGTAGCCACCGTTTGGATAAATTGCGCCCACCGTTGGGGCGAACGCCGCGCGGAATGCGTTGCCGTCCGAGTCGTTCGGGAACATCTCGGCGACGTTGCTATTGCACTTGGTCTGCGCTTGGACCCTTTGCCACATTGGCACGAAGGTGCCCACAAACTGTGGAACACCAAAGAAGAACATCGAATTGTAGATCGGGCCGGTACCGGTAGCACCGCCTTGGGGCGAGATCCCTCCTCCAAAACCACCCCAGTACGCCTCCCACGGCACCACCGTGGACACGCAAGGAATCTTGTACTGCTCACAGGTGGTGGCGACCGGGATCGTGGTCTCGGGAGCAGAACTCACCAAGATCAGGTCGACGCCAGAGTTAATGAGCTCTTGGGTTACTTGGACCGCGACATTACCGAGGGACTGCGTGTCCTTCTCAGTGATTTCGATCTTGTACTTGGTCTTGCCGATGGTAATCCCCTTCGCGAAGTAGCTCGACGCGCGAATCTCCTTCAACACAAAGTTGTCAGGTCCGGCGAAGTCAGCCAACGCACCAGTGCGCGGCGAGACGTAACCGATCTTGATCGTCGCGGACTTCGACGCGGCGTGAGCAGCCGAGACGTCCGCGAGCGACACGAGCGCTCCCGACGCCGCGATCGCTCCCGCAGCTTTTAGTCCTAGACGACGGCCGAACTCAATACCACCCCAACCGGGAATGCCACTTGAGTTCTCGGACTTCATTTCTTCTGTCATTTGTTGTCCCCCCAGTAATGTTGAGTAGTTCTTAACACACTATTCCGTACATAAGTGCTCAATCCTGATTTCCCTTAAAAAACAAGCCGTCCCAACGTCACTCCTCGCGCAACGTGGCCGGGTCCTTCATTGCGGCGAGCATCCGGCGAGCGGCGAGACCTCCGCGATCGATCTTGACGCTGACTTCGCTGATTTCGCGGCGCTCTTCAATCCGTGACTGGAGAATGTTGAGCGCGTCAACGTCCTCTTGCACTACGTCGATCTGCATCTTGTCGAGGAAGACGTCAATTTCACTGTCATCGACGCAAAAGTCTCGTGCTAAGGCCCAGAAGTCGTAGACCTTGCCCTCGCTGGAAGGCGTCAGTCCATAGAAGATCTTCATGTGAAAGGCGTGGTCGTCAGTTCCGTCCGGCAGCGGCGGTTGACCGACGGGGGCGATGCGCGCGTGCAACAAGTAGTAGCCCGGCGGCGTGTATTCAATGTCCTGCCAGCGATCGACTTTGCCTTCAAGACCAGTTGTACGAGAGTAGAACGGAGGGCAGTCCACGGCGTTCATATGACGAAAGACCCGAACGACGCCGGACTCTTCATCGACTTCGACCTCGAGGGGCGTCGTCGCCACTTCGGGCGTGCCAATGGATCCATTATGCAAGAACGTCTCGTGTGAGAGGTCGAGCAGATTGTCCACGAGTAGGTCAAAGGAGGCGTTGATTTTGGCCACGCCCGAGACCGTCGCCCAGTTTTCCTTATCGACGAGCCACGGGGTAACGGGAAGTTTTGACTGATCCGCTTCACCGTGTCCCATCCATATCCAGACCCAAATTCCCTGTTCAACAGTGGGGTAGCTTCGCACGTCCGCTTTACTCGGAATACGGTCCTGACCGGGAACGGCGACGCACGTGCCCGAACGGTCAAAAGTGAAGCCGTGATAGCCACACACCAACTGCTCACCGACCACCTTGCCCAACGAGAGTGGGTAGCCCCGATGCGGGCACTGATCGGCGAAAGCCACGACGCGGCCCGATTCACTTCGAAAGATCGCGACGTGTTCGCCAAGGATCTGTCTTGAAAGTGGCTTTGTGTCAAGTTCGCCGCTCAGCGCTGCGACGTACCAATTATCTCGTAAATACATGGTGCCCCCGCTAGTGAGAGTATTGATTAGTTGGTTTCGTTGAATGTCTCAACACTGCTCTTGTGAGCGAAGTTACCAAATATGTGATAAAGAAACAAGGAACTTTTAACTAGGGGGTACATTATGTCGTTTCTCGACGCCGCATCATGGCAGGGGAAGATTTTGCTCGATGGTTGGTGCGCCGGTGGCGCGGGCGACGCGGCTGTTCTCGAGCCCGCGACTGGAGAAGAGTTGGCTCGAAGCGGTCGGGCGAGCGTTGACGACGTCGCCAAGGCCTCCAGCGTCGCCGAAGCCGCGCAGAAGGATTGGGCCGCGCTCCCCTTCACTGAGCGCAGTGCGGTACTACGTAAAGCCGGCCAACTGTTCTTGGAGAACGCCGACGAACTCTCTGGGTGGATCGTTCGCGAGTCCGGCGGCATTGGTCCCAAGGCCGGACTCGAGATTCACGTCGCCGCCGAAGAGTGTTTTGAAGCCGCCGGATTGGCCTCTCACCCCACCGGTGAACTTCTTCGAAGTGAGATGCCACGACTGAGCTTCTCGCGACGGGTACCGGCGGGCGTCGTGGGCGTCATTGCGCCCTTCAACTTTCCCCTCATTCTCTCGATCCGTTCCGTGGCGCCCGCACTCGCCTTGGGAAACGCCGTCATCTTGAAGCCGGACCCCCGCACTGCCGTGTGCGGAGGCGTGATCTTGGCCCGAGTCTTTGAAGAGGCGGGCCTGCCCCAAGGCGTTTTTTCGATGTTGCCCGGAGGCGCCGACGTGGGTGAGGCCCTCGTCATTGACCCGAAGGTTCGCGTCATTGCCTTCACTGGTTCTACCGCGGCTGGTCGAAGCGTTGGTTCACTGGGCGCGCAACATCTCAAACGCGTGCACCTTGAGTTAGGTGGGAATTCGGCACTCATCGTCATGGCCGACGTCGACCTAGAAAAGGCGGTGTCTGTGGGCGCCTTCGGTTCATTCATGCACCAGGGCCAGATCTGCATGACGACGGGTCGCCACATCGTCGACGCCAAGATCGTGGACGACTACGCGCGAGTCCTGGCCGAGCACGCCAATCACTTACCAGTTGGTGATCCAAAGACGGGTCAAGTAGCGCTCGGACCCCTCATCGACGCCAAGCAACGAGACCGGGTGCACTCCATGGTCACCGAGACCGTCTTGGCTGGCGCCACGCTGTTGGCCGGTGGGACGTACGAAGAACTCTTCTACCGCCCGACAGTTCTCACTGACGTCGACACCTCCTCGCGGGCCTACTGCGAGGAGGTCTTTGGCCCCGTCGCACCGATCGTGTCGTACTCGTCGCTCGACGAAGCGGTCTCGTTGGCGTCAGAGAGTCCCTATGGACTCTCACTCGGCATCTTGTCGAACGACGGACTTCGTGCACTCGAACTCGCCAGTCGAATCACTACCGGCGCCATTCACATCAACGACCAGACCGTCGGCGACGAAGCGGTCATCCCCTTTGGGGGGACGGGCAGCTCGGGTAACGGCTCGCGCATGGGTGGTCTCGCCAACCTTGACGCCTACACCGAAACCCAGTGGGTCACCGCACAGAGCGAACTGCCGATCTACCCCTTTTAAAGACTGTTGAGATCGACGTAGTTTCGCGCAAGCAGGGTCGACGCTTCGCGTGAGGTGACGGCTTGGCGAAGACGCGCCATCTGCACACCATTTTCGAAGTCGTCGTCGTAGTTGGGGTGCAGCATCTGGGTCATGTAGTTCGAGAACTCCTCGGCGCGCCACACGCGTTCGAGACACGTGTCGGAGTACGCGTCCAACAAGGCGTCATTGTTGCTCCTTAGCTTTTCTACGAGCGCCCGAGAGAGCACGCGTACGTCGGCGAGTGCCAAATTCATTCCCTTCGCTCCCGTCGGGGGCACGATGTGCGCAGCGTCACCCGCCAAAAACAGCCTGCCGTATCGCATGGGTTCGATGACGACACTGCGCATCGCGGTGATGCCTCGCTCAATGATGGGACCCTGAGTTACTTCGGGCATCTCGTCTATCGCCAAGCGAAGATTGAGTTCGCCCCAGATTCGTTCATCGGACCATTGATCCAAGGTGTCTTCGGGTCGCACACCGAGATACAGACGGCTGAGCGTCGGCGAGCGCATGGAGTACAGAGCGAAGCCACTCTCGTGTCGACAGTAGATGATCTCTTCGGTCGTCGGTACCGCTTCGGCCAGAATGCCCAACCAGGAGAACGGAAACGTTCGCTCGTACTGTCGTCGCAGCGACGAAGGAATCGAGCGATTGGCGACGCCGAAGCTTCCGTCGCACCCCGCGACGTAGTCACCAGAAATGCGAATCGGGCCCTCAGCGCTGTCCACTTCCACGCAGGGGGCGTCCGAGTTGAGACCTTCAAGGACCTTTACCTCTGTGTCAAAGAAGAGCGGTGCGCCGGCATCGAGACGCAGCGCTATGAGGTCGCGTACCACTTCTTGCTGTCCGTATACCGTGATTGGCTTACCGTCGGCGAGTTCACTTGCCGCAATTCTGTACGAGGTGCGCTCGAGTCGAAATTCGACACCGTGGTGTACGAGGCCCTCGCGCCGCATTCGCTCGCCCGCTCCGGCCTCTTCGATCAGGTTCGCGATACCAAACTCGATGACGCCCGCCCGAGTGCGCTTCTCCACGTACTCACGGCTCCTACGTTCGAGCACGATGTTCTCAACGCCTTCACGAAGCAACAGCTGGCCGAGGAGAAGTCCCGCGGGGCCGGCGCCTATGATGACGACCTGTGTACGCAGTTCCTTCACAACCCTCTCCTTCGCCACAGCGACTCCCGCAACCAGTGTCAATAAAACACACCAGTGTCGACGCCGCTATAGTGTACTGTTCAGTTAATTAAAACTTATGCAAGTGCGCGAGGCCCGGCAGACTTAATGGCACGACGTTCGCTTCCTGGAGGGGTTCATGGCGATAGTTGTTCGCAATACACCACGAACGGACCTCGAACTCGTTGACGCTCTCGGGGCGTTTGGTGTGGCGACGATTCATGAAGCCCAAGGGCGCGTCGGGCTGTTCAGTTCGCGACTTCGCCCCATTTACCGACCCGTTCGTGTCGCGGGCAACGCTCTTACCTGCGAAGTCGCCCCTGGTGACAACTGGTCAATCCACGTCGCCGTAGAACAGGCGCGGCCGGGCGATCTGCTCATCGTGACTCCAACCAGTCCCTGCGACGATGGATACTTCGGCGAACTTCTCGCCACGAGTCTCGTCGCCCACGGCGTTCGAGGCCTCGTGATTGACGCGGGTGTACGCGATATTGCTGAACTCACGACAATGAAGTTTCCCGTCTGGTCAAAGTGCGTCAGCGCGCAGGGCACCGTCAAAGAGACTCCCGCCAACGTCCAAACGCTCATCGTGTGCGCTGGCGCCTACGTGCGTCCCGGTGACGTCATCGTCGCCGACGATGACGGCATCGTCGTCGTACGTCGCGAGGACGCCGAGAGCGTGCGCGACGCCTGTGAACAGCGCGAAGCGAACGAGCAAGAGAAGCGTGCGCGTCTGGCATCTGGTGAATTGGGTTTGGACATGTACTCAATGCGAGAAAAACTCGCGGAACGCGGACTTCTCTACGTCGACGAGCCACCGGCGTGAGCTCACAGACTGCTCTTCGTTGCTTGGTGATTCGAGGCGGGACTTCGAAGGGTCTCTACTTTCACGCCAACGACTTGCCCCTCGACATCCCAACGCGCGACGCCGTTCTCCTCGCCGCGATGGGATCTCCCGACGTTCGAGAAATTGACGGTATGGGTGGCGGGCACCCTCTCACCTCCAAGGTCGCCGTGGTACAACGATCCCAGCGAAATGACGCAGACGTTGACTATCTCTTTCTTCAGGTGTCGCCCGACCGAGCCGAAGTCTCCGACAACCAAAACTGTGGCAACTTGCTCGCGGGAGTTGGCCCCTTCGCGCTCGAAGAAGGACTGCTCAACGCGAATAACGGGGTCACGAACGTACGCATCTGGATGGAGAACACTCAAACTTTGGCCGTCGCACAGGTCCAGACTCCTGGCGGTGTAGTTCTTTACGAGGGGGACGCACACATCGACGGTGTCCCGGGCACCAGTGCTCCGATTACCATCGAGTTTCTAGACGTGGCGGGATCGACGTGTGGCAGTCTCTTGCCCACCGGCAACGTCGTTGACGTGATCGATAACGTACGAGTGACGTGCATCGACAACGGAATGCCCGTCGTCTGCATCAGGGCCGAAGACCTCGGATTGACGGGCTACGAAGATCCCCACGAGATTGAAGCGAATACTGACGTATGCCAAAAGGTAGAACGGATTCGCCTCCTCGCGGGACCACTCATGAACTTGGGGAAAGTCACGTCGTCCACAGTGCCCAAGATGAGCTTGCTCGCGCCAGCAAAAAATGGTGGCGTCGTCTCGACACGGACCTTCATTCCCAAAAAGGTTCACGAGGCGATCGGTGTCTTTGGCGCGGTCTCCGTCGCAACGGCCTGTCTCATTCCGGGATCGGTGGCCAACGAAGTGGCGGACGTCACCGGATCGTCGTCAGAGATGACGCTCGATATTGAGCACCCCACGGGCTACTTCAGCGTCTCGATGGCCGTCTCGATTGACAACGGTGAAATCATCGTCCACGCCGCCGCGCTACTGCGCACCGCCCGACTCTTGATGAGTGGCGACGTCTTCGTGCCCTCGTTGGTGTGGGAGCGACAGTGATTATTGACTGTCACGGGCACTACACCACCGCTCCCGAAGCCCACAATCTCTGGCGCCGCAGCCAGGTCGCGGCGTTTGAGGCGGGAGAACCTTTCCCGTCCTATCCCGTCATATCGGATGAAGAAATTATCGACACGATTGAGCAGAATCAGTTACGACTCCTTCGCGAACGCGGCGCCGACATGACCATCTTCTCGCCCAGGGCGTCGGCCATGGAACAGAACGTCGGCGATGAGTGCGTCAGCGAGGCGTGGTCGAGAGCCTGCAACGATTTAATTGGTCGAGTGGTCTCGCTCTATCCCGAGACATTCGTCGGTGTCTGTCAGCTCCCCCAGTCTCCTGGTGTGCCCATCGACAACTCGATTAAAGAACTCGAGCGATGCGTCGTTGAAATGGGATTTGTTGGTCTCAATCTCAATCCAGATCCCAGTGGTGGATGGTGGAATGGGTTGCCCCTCACCGACCCGTCGTGGTACCCGATGTATGAAAAAATGGTGGAACTTGACGTACCGGCGATGATCCACGTCTCCGCGAGTTGTAACTCTAATTTCCACGCGACGGGCGCTTATTACATGAATGCCGACACGACCGCCTTCATGCAACTTCTCCAGGGCGATCTCTTCGCCACTTTTCCCGATCTGCGATTCATCATTCCACACGGCGGCGGAGCGGTTCCGTACCACTGGGGTCGCTACCGAGGTCTGGCCGACATGCTCGACAAGCCTCCTCTCTCAGAACACCTCATGAAGAACGTCTATTTCGACACCTGCGTCTACCACCAGCCCGGTATCGATCTCCTCTTTGACGTCATCGATCTCGACAACATCCTCTTCGGCTCTGAGATGGTGGGCGCGGTGCGCGGCGTCGACTCCGAGACGGGTCACTACTTCGACGACACCAAGCGCTACGTTGACGCCGTGACACTATCCAGCGAAGAACGCGAACAGGTCTACTCTGGTAACGCGCGGCAGGTCTTTCCTCGCCTCGACGCCTCACTGAACGCGCGAGGTCTCTCGTGAGCACCACCTTCACCATGGACGCGGACTGGTTATCCTTCGATCCCAACCCGACGAAGCCCACCTTTCAACTACCCGGTGGATCCGTTGACGCCCACTGTCACGTCTTTGGACCAGGTCGACTGTTCCCCTTCGCGCCCGAGCGCAAGTACACGCCCTGTGACGCCAGCAAGGAACAGCTCTACCACCTGAGGGACTTTCTAGGCTTCGAAAAGAACGTCGTCGTCCAAGCCACTTGTCACGGAACCGACAACGCCGCGATGCTCGACGTGCTCGACTCGTCGAACAATCGCTGCCGGGGTGTGGCGACGATCGCGCCCGACGTCAGTGAGCACGAGTTGCGTGAGATGCACGAACGTGGCGTTCGCGCCGTGCGATTCAACTACGTTCGTCGTCTCGTCGACCCGAAATCCGACGAGTACTACTACCGCATCGTCGAGAAGATCGCCCCGCTGGGATGGCACGTCGTCATCTACTTCGAAGCGGCCGACCTCGCCGAGCACTGGGACTTCTTCACCTCGCTCGAAACCCCAGTCGTCGTTGATCACATGGGCAGACCCGACGTCACTAAGCCTGTTGACGGCCCCGATTTTGAACGGTTCCTTCGCCTTATGGGAGAGCACGAGAACTTCTGGTCGAAGGTCACGTGCCCCGAGCGAATGTCGCTCTCCGGTCCTCCGAACTACCGCGACACCATTCCGTTTGCTCGAAAGCTCGTCGAGAGTTTTCCGGACCGGGTTCTCTGGGGTACCGATTGGCCTCACCCCAACTTGAAAGACGCCATCCCCGACGACGGAAAACTCGTTGATTTTGTTCCCCACATTGCCAAAACCGCAGAACTTCAGCACAAACTGCTCGTCGACAACCCGACTCGTCTCTATTGGGAGGAGAATTAGGCCATGGTCGATAACTCAGAGTTTGACGACATCCCTGGCACTACGGTCTTCACCGCCCAACGCTCTCACCAAGGATTTCAACTCAACCAGTTCTGCATGAGTTTGATGAAGCCAGAAAACCGTGAACGATTCAAGGGTGACGAAGGCTCTTATCTTGATGAGTGGTCACTCACCAAAGAACAGAAACAAGCCGTACTCGACCGTGACTACAACGCCATGATCGCCAACGGAGGCAACATCTACTTCCTCGCGAAGATCTTCGCTTCGGACGGTATTAGTTTCCAAACGGCCGCCGCTTCCATGACCGACATGTCGACCGAGGAGTACGCCGCGATGATGCTCCACGGCGGTCGCTCTCCCGAAGGTGTGCGCTCAATCAAGGAGGGACGCTAACCATGGCGCGCATCAGCGCCGGCGTGACCACGAGTCACGTTCCCGCGATTGGCGCGGCCTTGGATTTTGGTAACGCCAACACTGAGTACTGGGCGCCGCTCTTCGCCGGTTACGAATGGTCCAAGAAATGGATCGCGAATGAAAAGCCCGACGTCATTGTCTTGGTCTACAACGATCACGCGTCAGCCTTTTCACTCGAAGTTATTCCGACTTTCGCGATTGGTTGTGCGGACGAGTTCCTCATTGCTGACGAAGGCTACGGACCACGCCCCGTACCGAAAGTCATCGGTCACGCCGACTTGGCCTGTCATATGGCCCAGTCTTTAATCCTCGACGAGTTTGACATGACGGTGATTAATCAGATGAAGGTCGACCACGGTCTCACCGTGCCGCTCTCGTTAATGTTCGGCCAACCCGACGCGTGGCCCGTCAAAGTCGTGCCCATTGTCGTGAATGTCATTCAGTATCCCCCACCCACTGGCGAGCGCTGTTTCAAACTGGGACAAGCTATCCGTCGAGCGGTTGAGAGCTTCGACGAAGACCTCAACGTGCAGGTGTGGGGCACGGGCGGCATGAGCCACCAACTCCAAGGGCCCCGGGCCGGACTCATCAATCAAGAGTTCGATAACGCCTTCCTCGACACGATTACCGAGAACCCTGACGACCTGCGAAAGATCCCCCACATTGAGTATCTGCGCGAGTCCGGTTCCGAAGGCATCGAAATGGTGATGTGGCTCATTATGCGCGGCGCCCTCGGCGACGCAGTAGAACTGCTTCATCGCTTTTACCACGTGCCCGCGTCCAACACGGCGGTGGGTCACCTCGTGCTCAAAGCCAACTAACGAGAACGAGAAGATGGTGCGCGTCGCTGTAGCTGGAGCCGGAGCTTTTGGCATCAAGCATCTCGACGCGCTCACGCGAATCGACGACGTCGAGGTGGTCTCGATCGTCAGTCGCACCATCGAACAAGCCCAAGAGGTCGCGGGCCGCTACGGCGCGGCCCAGGCCACGGTCGACCTTCAAGACTCGTTGGACAATCCCGACGTCGACGCCGTCATTCTTTGCACGCCCACCCAGATGCACGCCGAGCAAGCCATCGCGACCTTAGTAGCCGGCAGACACGTCCTCGTCGAGATTCCCCTCGCCGACAGTTGGGATGACGTCCTGGCGGTCGCTTCCGTAGCATCGAAGGCAAAGGCCCGCGGCCTCGTCACCATGGTGGGACACACGCGACGCTTCAATCCTTCACACCAGTGGATACACCAGCGAATTATTGACGGAGAACTCGCGGTCCAACAGATGGACGTGCAGACGTACTTCTTTCGCCGCACTAATACCAACGCGCTGGGCAACCCCCGAAGTTGGACCGACAACCTCTTGTGGCATCACGCGGCCCACACGGTCGATCTCTTCGCCTACCAATGTGGCGAAAAAGTCGAAACAGCCTACGCCGTTGCCGGACCGGTACACCCGACCTTGGGTATTCCCATGGACATGTCGATTCAACTCAAAACGCAATCTGGGAAAATCTGCACCCTCTCATTGAGTTTCAACAACGATGGCCCCCTGGGCACGTTCTTTCGCTATATCTGTGACAACGGTACGTATCTCGCGCGATACGACGATCTCACGACCGGCAACGACGAGCCAATAGACGTCTCGAAGGTCGCGGTTTCGATCGACGGCATCGAGCTGCAGGATCGTGAATTTTTCCGGGCCATTCGTGAAAACGACGAACCAAACTCTTCGATCGACTCGGTGCTTGACTGCTACCGAGTACTCAACCAGTTACAGACCCAACTCGACAACTAGACAATCACCCGGCCAGCGTCTACGTCGACGCTCAGGCTAGGCGACGATTAGGTCGGTGAACTGGTGAGGTACTGAATCACCACGTCACCAATCATCTGGCGGTACATCGTGCGTCGACTGGGTTCGACCAGATTCCGGCCAAAGTTGGCCGAGAAGGTGTACTGGTTATTGATCCGAAAGAAGCAGAACGAGCTAATGAGCATGTGGACGTCAAAGACGTCGATGTCTCGGCGAAAAGCGCCCTCGAGACGACCTTGTTCGAGCGCCTGCTGGAGCATCTTGATGACCGGACGGTCCAGCCCAGGAAACCCGCCACCGGCCGTGATGAACTGGGCGCGCTGCATGTTCTCGTGGCTGACGAGGCGACTGAAATTGGGATTCGCTTCATGGCGATCGAAGGTCAGTTCCGCGAGCTTACGCACCGCCTGGACCGGATTGAGATTGTCGATGTCCACGCTCTGTTCGGTGATGCGTATGGCTTCGTAAGCCTTTTCGAGAGCGGCGATGTAGAGCAACTCCTTTGAGCCGAAGTAGTAGTAAATCATGCGCTTAGTAGTTCGCGTCTGGGCGGCAATCTCGTCCACGCGCGCGCCAGCGAAACCTCGATTGGCGAACTCCTGGGTGGCAACAGCGAGAATCTCCAACTTCGTCCGCTCGGGGTCGCGTTGACGCCGCTCAAGACCGGCCGACTTACCCTGATCTATCGCCATGCCCGTCCCTTCACACGTGAACTATCTAATGTGTTACAACTAACTACTGTAACGAAAATGACCAGCGCGAGATTGCGTCAGAACGTAAACGCTGCTGTCCGGCCTTCGCGGACCGACCGACGCAGCGCTGACGATGGAACAATCTGGCGGCAGTTTGAACACGTTCACGCCGCAAGCTGCGTAGGCGTCGACCCGGACATCGTGACGCCCACCTTGAAGGACGAACGGATCAAAGCGGCGAGCCCGTGTGACTAGCTGCCGCTCGCATCGAGATGTTCCCTCCAACTGCGTGGCTTCGAGATTCTACGTATCAGGTAAACTGACTTACGAGAAACGAATGGTGGAGTTTCCTGGGGGAGGCGGACAAGATTATGGTCACCGTCCCGTCACCAAGAGTCATTTACGTCGTGAAACAGCTGGAATTAGCGATTCGCGCACACCTTGACAGGATTTGTCGTGAACACGGAATCACGACGACTCAGTACACCGCACTCAGCGTGTTACGAGTACGGCCGGGAATGTCGTCAGCGCAACTTGCGGTTCGATCATTTATTAAGCCTCAATCCGCGCATCAAACAGTTACTGAACTCGAAAATATGGGCTACATCAAACGAAAACCCGACGAACTTAATCGCCGGATTCTACGGATCAATCTCACCACTATGGGTCGCGATCTTCTCGAGTCCTGTGATGGTGCCGTCGATCAACTCGAAGGACAGATGTTCAACGGCTTCCCCGCCGCAGAAGTGATGAAACTGCAACATCTATTGAATCGTTGTGTCCGGAATCTGTCGCCCCAAAAGTAGCCATCTGGTTCGTACGACCCAGTCGACGGGCGCGCCAGGTGACATCAGCGTCGACGCTCGACACTCCACGTCACAGTTTTACGCGAACCGCCTTCTCACGCGGCCCCCGTCGCCAAAGCCGGATACGAACGCGGAACGATGAGAGCGTCGAGCGCCACAACCCCAGCACCATTCGGCAAAACCAGGAGCGGATTCACCTCAATTTCCGCGCACTGGGGTGTCGCGCGTAGAAGACCGCCGATAAGTTCGACCGCGCTCACGAGAGCGGCAAGGTCTGACATCTCGCCGCCTCGAGCGCCGCGTAACGTGACGGCGCCACGAAGCGAATTGATCGCGGTGAGAATTTCGCTCCGGTCCGCATCCGCCGCAATGACAACGGCGTCGTTGACGACTTCCGCCCAAACGCCGCCGAGGCCGACGAGAACGGTGTCCCCCCAGCTAACGTCGCGACGTGCCCCGACAATAGTTTCGACTCCCCCACTTATAACCTCTTCCACGAGAACCCCGTCGACTATGGCATCGGGTCGAGCTACAAGAACCTGAACGAGCATCTCTGCGAACGCTCGGCGCAGTTCCTCGTTGCTGGCAACTACGACAACTCCGCCGACGTCGCTCTTGTGGGGTATCTGCTGCGAGACAATCTTCAATATCACGGGATAGCCAAGTTTCGCCGCAGCGGCCTCGGCGGAGCGAACGTCAGTCGCCAATTCTCCCGAAGGAACTCGCAGTCCCGCGCGGGACAGCAATGCTTTGGCGCCGAGTTCGCTCAGCGGATTGCGCACGTCGAGATCAAGAGCGGTATATTCTCCAGGTATCACTCGAAATTCCGCTTCGCGCACCGTGCGGGAACGTTGCATCACGTTTCGTGCGGCGCGAAGTGCTCGTTCGGGGGAGCGAAACAAGGGCAGACCAGCATCGAAAATTTTGGCCGTATTCTCCAGAGGCAGTGGTGACTCGCCTCCCATGATGGTATAGATAACTGGCTTGTCAGCGGTAGCGAGTACCGGTAATAGTGCCTCCACCTGCTGGGTGCCCTGCACGTTCGAACCCGGCATCGCAGAGACCACAAGACAACCAACGTCTTCGTCACCAAGTAGCGCCGATGCGACTCGACCGTAAAGGCTTGGATCGTTGAGTCCCATGGCGGTGATGTCCACTGGATTGCTAGCAATAGCGTACGCCGGTAACTCCTCAGCCAACTTCACGAGGGTCGACGGAGACAGTTCTGGAAGCAGGAGGCCGACGTCGTCGCTCACGTCGATGGCGTACGTCTTGGCCGCTCCCGAGTCAGTCATGAACGCGACACCGTCGGCACTTGGCGTCGGACACTTAACCAAGACGCACGCCGTGTCGATGAGCTCGTCGAGCGAATCGATGAACAACACACCTTCTCGATGGAGAATTGCTCGCATCACCTCTTGGTCACCGGCAATCGCACCGGTGTGCGAGAGCGACGAAGCCTGTGCACGGACACTACGACCGGTGTGGAGAACACAGAGTCCGACGCCGCGCCGACGCGCGACTCGTGCCAGCGCGATGAACTCAGCCGGTCTTCGGACCTGCTCGATAAGGAGCGCCACGGCACGCACGCTTTCATCGTCAAGGATCACGCCCAGAAAGTCTTCGATGCCGAGCACCGCTTCGTTGCCCGTCGAGATGGTGTAGCTCATGGTGATGTCTTGAGCCATCGCTGCGTACGTGAGGGCCAACGACATGGCACCGCTCTGCGAAATAATGGCGAGACTCGGACCGCCCGCGCGACGATTCTGCGAGACGTCTCCAAATGTCAGTGGGGCGGATTCGGCGAAATTTATGAGACCCAGGCAGTTCGGTCCCGCGAGGGCCAGGTCAAATTCCGTCGCCACGAACGCGAGCTCTAACTGTTGCTCGGCGCCGTCAGCGTCGACTTCCGCATAACCGGACGAGAAGACAATGGCACCCCCCACCCCCCGACGCCCCGCTGCGGCGACTGCGTCTGCGACTCCAGCCTTTGGGATCGCGAGGACGATCGCATCGACGCCGTAAGGGAGACTCTCGATTGAATCGAAACACGGCCGTCCGTTGATCTGGGTACGAGTGCGACTCACGTAATGAACATCACCAACGTAGCCAAAACGCTCCATCAGGGCAATCGGCGCACCTCCAATCGACGCTGGCACATCAGACGCACCAACAATGGCGACTGATCGCGGGTGAAGCAGGCGACCAATCGCGTGGCGCGAGACTTTGGGCGAGTCGGGCGATGCGTTAGTCACGCTTGTAAGCCCCGAGGCCCGGCCTGAACGATTTGTCGTCGAGAAACTGGTTCATTCCCTGCTCACGCCCGTGCTCGGGATCATTCGCGATTGACTGGTCGAGTTTGGCGTAGAGATACTCTTCCGAGGTCTCCCACTCCATTGAACGTGCTCGCTTGAAGCCGGTCTTTGCCGCCTCGAGAACTGTTCGGTTCATTGACGCAACGTGTTTCGCTAGTTCCGTCGTGCGGTCTCGCAGTTGCTCACTCGGGACCGCCTCGTTCACCAGTCGCATCGCGGCAGCTTCGGTTCCGTTGAACGTCTTTCCCGTCATGATGTAATAAATCGCGTCTCGAGCGGGAATCATTTCCGCCAGCGACCGTGACACGACAGACCCCGGTGGAATACCCCAGTTAACTTCCGATAGACCAAAGATTGCGTCTTCGTCAGCTATCGCAAGATCGCACGCGACGAGTGGGGTGAACGCGCCGCCGAAACACCAGCCATTGACCATGGCGATGGTGGGTTTAGCAAAGAACATGAGCCGACGGTACTGCCACTCGTTCGAAGTGCGACGAGAGCGAATCCGCGCTATCGGTCCGCCGGCATCAATCTCACGGAAATACTCTTTCAAGTCCATCCCTGCGCAAAAGGACTCACCTGCTCCGGTCAGAACGAGCACTCTCGCGTTGTCGTCACATTCAATGACGTCGAGGACCTCAAGCATCTCCTCATTCAATTTGGGGTTCATCGCATTACGTTTTTCAGGCCGATTCAGCGTCACCCACGCGATGCCGTCACCGTCGACGTCAGCGAGAACCGTACTCCACTTTCCAAGTGACCGGCTCTCGGCTCTTGCATTTGGATTCGATGTCACGTTAACTCCTCTATTTCCGAGCGGCTCAACTCCCATCTGCACGGCGAAGGGATCACCGCGCCAGGGTCAAGTTGAAGACCCTTCGTATGCCCTTCGTCGGCATCCGTGAGAACGCCACTATCAAGACTGCAACGTATCAGGTTACCTGATACGTTGCAAGGACCTGCGGCTGCGATACGAACTGTCGAAACCACCCACTGCGATCATCACGACGTATCGCAAGGGACGTAGTGATTGGGACGCGAACGACGGCTGGCGCTACTCCAATCGTCAGCTTGCGACGAAGCGAGAGACTCACGCCTACCGCACTGCCTTCTCGGCTCTCCTTTGGGAGGAAAAATGCGAAAGACCCCCACCTTTCGGTGGGGGTCTTTCAAGAAATCCCGGCGGCGACCTACTCTCCCAGGGAGGAACCCCCAAGTACCATCGGCGCAGGTGGGCTTGACTGCTGTGTTCGAAATGGGAACAGGTATATCTC
>DATCCC010000004.1:0-5937 GCA_036511495.1 Acidimicrobiales bacterium
GAGGTACTGCGCGATGACCAGCCCTCCCTACGGGCGAGCCATTAACGTCTTGAGCCCATCGCCCGAAAGATCGGAGAGGGCACCTTTGCGGCCCGACATCGCCAAGACCAACGACGCCATAGGCCCGGATACTTCCGGACCCTCGCCGTGCGTCCACGTACTATCGGTTGCTCGTAAGCGCAGTCCAGCGATACGTCGCTTCGCCCCAATGAGAATATTTGAGTTCTTCCAACTGTCGGCGACCGCGATCAACGCCGCTTCCGGCGCGCTGTGCGTCATGCCGAGCGGACGACGCATGTCCTCGCCGTGCACGATGATCTCACCGAGCATCGCCACGACGGGAGCGGGTGGGTGATTCGTCGTGGTCGTTCGAGCTCGAAGGCGGCGAATGAGTTGCTCGGGTCCAGTGGCGGCGTTGCGCTTAGCGACGCGATCCGCGAACACGTCGAACTTAAAGCCAGCTTTGGCCATGTCCCTGAAAAAGTTCCATGGCGTCTGTTCCGCCGCGGCGACGACGTGTCCCGCGACGTCTTGAACCGACCACCCAGGGCACCACGACGCGGCATCCCACTGTTCGGGAGTGAGAACGGCCCAGGTGTCAGCCATTTGGAGACGTTCTTCGTGGATGTACTTCCAGACGTCAGTGGATTTCAAGATCGTTCTCCGCGATGGGCCCTATTTCGAGTAACTATAACGACGACCCCCCACCTGACGCTCCGAGAGGATTGGGGACGAAAAACCCGCTCCGACGGTCCCTTCTTCGGGCAACGGACTCGACGACGTTCGTACGATTCGAGATGACATCGAAACACGCGTTCGGAGCCTCCTCGACGAACTCCTCGCGACCACGCAGTAGAGAGCACTACCAATAGGTCAAGAGCCACACGCTCATGGCGTAACTCACCTCTCGATACCCGCCTCCACTGCGCTCGCGGTGCTTGCTTACACTGGGTCCGGAGACGCGAAGAAACGATTGGTGATGATGAAACGACCAGTGCTCATCCTCCCCGCGGTGCTCACCGGATCTCTAGTGCTCTCGGGGTGCGGATCGCCGGCGACCATCGCGACGTCGACGTCGACCAGCACCGCCTCACTCGCGGGCGGTACGACTCGCAATCTAGTCGTCACGCCGTCGGTACGAAAGAGCCTCCTCGACGCCGCCGCTGCGTACCATCAACTTCCTTCGACGGACTACGTGGGCCTCAACCCCGGCGCGACCTACTACGCATTCGATCCAACGACCAATAACTACTACGCCGCCGCTGGACTTCAACCGAGTCCGCATTCGTTGCCGGCTCAAGTCGGTACGCAAGACGACGGCGCCTACAACCTCTTCACGAGAGCGGCGAACACGCAGAGTTGGACGGTCTTCAACGACGGATTGGGTGGCGTGCCGGGCACGAAGTGCCCGCTCGTCATCCCCTCCGCTGTTGTGAAGATTTGGAACTGGAAAGCAGGCACCTGTTATCCACCTTCATGACGGAAGCCTCGCGAGACGCGCACTACGCGTGAGGTGAGCGGTCGCGCGGCGTCGTGATGATCGACGACGGGCCAAGATTCTTGGCTGCTAGTGAGACTTTCGAAGACGTGGACTACCGCGCAGCCTCGAACGCTCCGCGCGCGAAGTCCTAGCCCCTGGAGGGCGTCTTCCAAACCGGCGCGGGCCACGGAGTCCGATCGCGCAGGGTTCTCTCCATTCGCCGTGCGGTGTCGATGATCGTCCACTCACTGTGAGGTCGCCCGATGATCGCAAGGCCAACGGGCAGTCCATGAATCAGACCGATGGGCAGACACATGATGGGCCAGCCGGCGATGGCCGGGGCCATCGAGGCCGGACTCGCTGGTCCCGGGTGACCTCCGACCGCGAGATCGCTCTTCCAACTCGGTCCGTACGCCGGGGCGATGATGACGTCGACGCCCTCAAGGGCGGGCGTCAGACACGTCTCCACTGCCCAGGCAAGATTCCTCTTTCGAGCTTCGCCGTACGCGGGACCATTTCGACCACCGCTGTCAACGGCCAAGAGAAAGTTCTCGTGGCCGAAAAAACGTTGCTCTTCATCAAGGTGCTCATCTTCGAAGGCAATGACGTCTTCGAGTGACGAGACGCCTCCACCCGGTCGCTCCTTGAGATACGAGCTCAGGTCGTCGTAGAGTTCGGCAAAGAGAACCGCTCCTTCATCACGCCCCTCCTGCTCTCCTGGGAGCGCAAGTTCGCGTTTTGTAATGGCGAAGCCATCACCTTCAAGTGCTTTCACCACGTCGTCATAGAGTTCGTCAGTTTGGGGGTGACCCGTTCGCCAGTTTGACGCTTCGACAACAGTGGGCACTCCATCTACCTTGGGAGCGTCACTCTGTGCGAGAACGCCGTAGAAGAGAGCGACGTCGCTGACGCTTCGTCCCATGGGGCCAGGACTGTCTTGACTCGAGCTGATCGGCACGACGTGCTTCGTCGGGACAGTACCTACGGTTGGTTTCAGTCCAATGACACCATTGACTGACGCCGGGCAAACGATGGACCCGTCCGTTTCCGTTCCAACCGCGAGTGGCGCGAGACCCGCAGCGAGCGCGGCGCCCGATCCGGACGACGATCCACCCGCGGAGCGATCAAGTGCCCACGGATTGGCGACGAGACCACCCGTCGCCGAGTACCCACTCGTCGAACGCGGTGAGCGAATGTTCGCCCACTGACTGAGGTTCGTACTGCCAATAATGATTGCCCCCGCGTCGCGAAGTCGCGTCACCAACGTGGCGTCACGACTCGGTCGACCAATGAGAGAGGTAGAGCCCGCAGTTCCGGGCAAGCCCACCGCCTCAATGTTGTCCTTTATCAACACCGGCACACCGTGCAGGGCGCCGCGTGATGTTCCCTCTCGCCGCTCATTGTCGCGTTCGTCAGCGACGTCACGGGCGTCGGCGCTGAGAGCGGCAATCGAGTTCAGGGCGATGGTGGTGCCCGCGCGATCGATCGCTTCGACGCGCCCGAAACAGCTATCGACAAGTTCTCGCGAGGTCAGCGAACCTTCGGCGAACAGCGTTGCAATCTCGCCGACCGAGAGTCTCGCCAACTCGGCACTGGCCCCATGCGGATCAGTCATGGTGAGACTCTAGAGGAGCGTGTCGCGGCGCACGTTCGAAAGCCACTCCCTCAGTGGCGGAACTGAATGACGTTTCCCGACGAAGCTTTGGAACGCGGTGTTGGCAGGCGTGAGGGAAGGAACTGATACTCTCGGGTGAAGACGGCCCGTTGTTGATCTCTGAGCTGTAATTCAAAGGCTGGCGTCTCGATGCCGTTTCCTGGAGCAGCGCGAGAAAACGAAGGGGGTCACGGTGCGAAAGCTGCTGATCGTTGGTTTAGTTGGCGCCTCACTAAGCCTGGCCTCCTGCGGAGCTCAGGCCACTATCGATCAGGCCGTCTCGTCACTTGGCTCCTCGCCCTACTTACAGTTGCACTTCACTGGAAGTGCTTCCGGTTCGGGCGCCGCGAAAGTGCAGAGCGCTTTAAGTGTTCTTTCGCTCGATATGAACTACTCGAATCCTTCGGGCGCAGCACTCTCACAGTCGGGCGGAACGGCCAACGCGGAGATCTTGATCAACGCCGGCACGCAGACGTTGGCCGACGTACGAGTCGTGGACTCGAACGTCTACGTGCTCGTCAATATTTCTGCCGCGGCGAGCGTCCCGGGTGCCAACTTGCCCGCCACCCAAGTGGCCCCGTTGCAACTCCTCTTGGGTGGACGTTGGTTTGAACTCCCGAAGAGTCTCTTGACGTCAGTGACGCCCGCGCCGACTTCGACCTCCGCGGCCCAGGCCGACAAGGAAATGGCGGCGGCACGCGCCATCTTCGACGATCTCTCCAAACTCATCGCGAACACGGCGTACACGTCGCTGCCCAACGGCGGTTACTCAGAGACCGGGACGCTGGCTTCCGTCGTGAATGCCGTCCTTCCCACTATCGACTCTCTGAGCGGCACTACGCTGCCGACCAAGAACGTGAAGGGCACCTACACCCTCACCGTGAAGGCCTCGGGATCGGCCGCCACTGGCGGATCAATCAACGTGACGGCGCCGAGTGGCGTCGCCGGCCAAGGGAATGACACTATCGGCCTCGACGTAACCGCGGCGCACGCCAGTGTCGCCATCGTCGCGCCGACGGGCGCTACGGTCATCACACCGTCGCTCTTTAAGGGCCTTCTCACGCAGGCGGGCGGCTAACTCCTCGCTCGTCAGTTGTTCGTCTACGTGAATCCGCGGGGCTCAGACGTAGCCGACGGGACGGGCGGTCTCTACGTCGAGAGGAATCTTCACATTCGACGCCGTCACTCTTCTTCGAGGAACTTTCGAAAGAGTTCGGGGAGCGTGTCGAGGACTTGGGGCGGCAGTTCGTCCGGAGTGACCAATCCACTTGCGGCGATGGTGAGCCGTAATTGCTCCAAGGAGGTACACGCGTCACATTCGGCGAGGTGCCTTTCGAGGCGGCGGCGGCGGCGGCGCGTGAGTGATCCCTCAAGGTAGTCACTCACCTGACGCGAAGTACCTCTACGTCGAGAGCGGTGGTGCGGGCACCGTGGACGCCTTCGCCATCGGCGTCACTGGTTCACTCACGCCGATTGAGACAGTCTTCAATGTCCCGCCGGCGTCCGCAAGAAACGCCGCAAGTTAGTCCCTCACGATGACGATGCCCCCGGTCACGTGCCGGGGCACTGTCACCGTGAAGTCTCGTACCCAAACTGCGTCTCGTCTAGAACGTTAGATTCCTTCTATGACCATTACCCCCGACTCCAAAGATTGGACCTGGGTCCTCGAACGACCTTGTGGAGAGTGCGGCTTCAACGCCAAGGACTACCCGTCCTCGACGTTCAGTCAAGCGATTCGCGTGAACGCTGCGCAGTGGGCGGACGTCCTCAAGCGCGACGACGTCCGACTTCGACCCAGCGAGGATCGTTGGTCCGCCCTCGAGTACGCCTGTCACGTCCGCGACGTCTATCGAATCTTCGACGAGAGGCTCCGTCGAATGCTCGAAGAAGACGGTCCCGTGTTTCAAAACTGGGATCAGGATGAAACGGCCTTGGAGGAGCGTTACGACCTCCAAGATCCCACCATCGTCAATGGCGAGCTCCTGGACTTGGCGACGCAGTACGCCGAGCGCTTTGATTCCGTCCAACCGACACAGTGGGACCGACCCGGAACACGCTCCAACGGCAGCCGCTTCACCGTCAGTTCGCTCGGCACGTACGGACTGCACGATCCCTTTCATCATCTGTGGGACGTATCACATTCGTGACCACGCGGCTGAACTGAAACGTCTCGCCATTTCGACAGCGCAAACGTGAGAGGATTCGATTATGGGAACTACTGGAGACAAACCGCGCAAGCGTCGGCGTCGGATGGCCAAAGTGCCTCGAGGTGCCGAAGCGAACAACATCCAACTCGCGGGTTTGACGACGAGTTCGGACGGCGTCCACAGCACTCGTCTCGATCACGACGCCGCTCACGGCAGGAGCGAGAACGTTGGCAAGTTCGGGCGAGCCTTCCTTTGGCTCCTCGGTCGGCGTCGCAAGGACCCGCCGACCCCTTAACTGACGCAGAGAGTCGCCTCACCTTCAGCGAAGCGAGGCTCGAATCTAGGGCTTTTTGTCCTGTTCGCTCGTCTCGGTCTTTGGCACCTTGAACGGATTGCGGGCAGCGTCCTCAAAGTGCTCTGCCTTGGCAATCGTCTTTGATTTCTTTGGCTTTTTCTTCATCTTTTCGTGTCGCATCGCCATAGGCACATCCTAGGTCCAGAGGATTGCGAAGCGTCGACATCAGGTGGATGACGGCTGACCTAGTGGCCGTTCCAGTGTCGTAGTTCTTCCTCGAAGGGATCGAGACCCATGGGTCCAAGAGCGAGCGCGTGTGCGTGGAACTTCTTCAGTGAAAAGTCAGCGCCGAGGCGATCCT
>DATCCC010000005.1:0-36296 GCA_036511495.1 Acidimicrobiales bacterium
TCGTCGCGGTGGCGCCCGAGGCGCTGCAACTCAACCCCGTCGACGCTCCCCCGAGGAAAGCGGTGGCGCTGTAGCCAGAGATGGTCGCGCCCCCGTTCGTCGGAGCGCTGCTGGCGGGGTCGGTCCAAGTGACCAGTGACTGACCGTTGGCGTTCGAGGTGCCCGCGACAGCGGTGGGAGCGTTAGGCACCGTAGCGGGCGTTGCGCTCGAGGAGGCACTGGACGGCGCGCTGGTACCGGCAGCGTTGGTGGCCGCGACGCGGAACACGTAACTTGTGCCGTTGGTGAGACTAGTGACGGTGTAGCTCGTTCCGCTTGCGCTCGACGTCGCGGTCGTCCAGGTCGTTCCGTTGTCCGATGAATACTGCACCGAGTAGTTCGTGATACTGGCCCCACCGTTCGTCGGAGCGGTCCAGGTCACGAGAGACTGACCGTTGGCGTTGGACGTCGCGGCGACGCCGGTCGGAGAATTAGGCACGGTCGCGGGGGTCGCGGGGCTCGAAGCGCTCGAGAACGCGCCCGTGCCTGCAGCGTTGGTGGCCGCGACCTCGAAGACATAGGCCGTGCCGTTGGTGAGACCAGTGACGAGGTAATTCGTGTCCGTGGCACTCGTGGACGCAGTCGTCCACGTAGCGCCGGCGTTGGAGGAGTACCGCACGGAGTTGGTCGTGATGGTACTGCCGCCGTTAGTCGGAGGACTGTTGACGGGGTCGATCCACGAAACGAGGGACTGACCATTAGCGTTGGACGTCGCGGCGACGCTCGTTGGAACATTGGGCACGGTTGCCGGCGTCGCGCTCGACGAGGCACTCGAAAACGAACCCGTTCCCGCGGCGTTAGTGGCCGCGACTTCAAAGGTGTAAGCCGTGCCGTTCGTGAGGCCGGTGACGGTGTAGCTCGTGCCACCGGCGCTCGAGGTCGCGTTCGTCCAACTGGTGCCACCGTTCGAGGAGTACTGCAGCGAGTAACCCGTGATCGTGGCACCGCCGTTGGCGGGAGCCACCCACGTAACGAGAGATTGAGCGTTGGCGTTTGACGTTCCCGCGACGCCCGTCGGCGCGTTGGGCGCGGTCGCGGGAGTCGCAGGGGTCGAGGCGCTCGAAAATGATCCGGTACCGACGCCATTTGTGGCCGCGACGCGGAACACGTAACTCGTACTATTCGTCAGACCAGTGACGGTGTAGCTCGTGCCCGCGGCGCTCGTGGTCGCGGTCGTCCAGCTGGTGCCACCGTTCGAGGAGTACTGCACCGAGTAACCCGTGATCGTGGCGCCGCCGTTAGCGGGTGCCGTCCACGTGACGAGGGACTGGCCGTTGGCGTTGGACGTTGCGGTGACGCCCGTCGGCGCGTTGGGCACGGTTGCCGGAATCGCGCTCGACGAGGCACTCGAGAAAGAGCCCGTACCCGCGGCGTTAGTGGCCGCGACATCGAAGAGATACGCCGTGCCGTTAGTGAGACCAGTGACGGTGTAGGTCGTGCCCGTGGCGCTGGTGGTCGCGGTCGTCCAGCTGGTGCCACCGTTCGAGGAGTACCGCACGGCGTAACCCGTGATCGTGGCGCCGCCGTTAGCGGGCGCCGTCCACGAAACGAGAGACTGAGTATTGGCGTTTGACGTCGCGGCGGCGCCGGTCGGCGCGTTGGGCACGGTCGCCGGCGTCGCGCCCGACGAGGCACTCGAAAACAAACTCGTTCCCACGGCGTTTATGGCCGCGACTTCGAACGTGTAGACCGTGCCGTTGGTGAGGCCGGTGACGGTGTAGCTCGTACCACTGGCACTTGAAGTCGCGTTCGTCCAACTGGCGCCACCGTTCGAGGAGTACTGCACGGAGTAACCCGTGATCGTGACGCCGCCGTTGCTCGGAGCGCTGTTGGTGGGGTCGATCCACGTGACGAGCGACTGAGTGTTGACGTTTGACGTCGCGGCGGCGCCGGTCGGCGCGTTGGGCACGGTCGCGGGCGTGACGACGCCGGTCGCGCCGGACGACGCACTGGAACCGACGCCGTTGATGGCGATTACTGCAAAGGTGTAGGCCGTGCCATTGGTGAGACCGTTCACCGTACAACTTGTCGCCGTGGCGAGCGCGACGCTGCAACTTAGACCATTCGACACGCCACCGACGTAGGCGGAAGCAGTGTAACCGGTGATCGCCGAGCCACCGTTGCTCACTGGATCAGTCCACGTGACCGTGGCAGCAGCGTTGGCATTACTCGCCGGCGTCGCTCCGATGGTGGGGGCGCTCGGTACGTTCAAGGTTGTAAACGAACCTTCCGTCGTGTCACAATTAGAGTCCGATGTTGCTGTTGACGAGGTGCCGCTGCATAGGACGAAGTTATAGAGCGTCCCCGGCGTCAATCCCACCACCGACAGCGTTGGCGTCACTGTCGAACTGGTGAGCGTGAGCGGTTGCGAGGGTGAGGTGGCAAGTGCTGCGGTGACGCCCGAAGTCGAACAGTTCGTCACCGACGACGTCGCTTCGTAGCAGAAGTAAAAGTAGTACGTGTTCGACGAAGATCCGCGGTGGGACCCCGTCGACATCGATCCGTTCAATGTTGCGGCCGTGGATGTAACTGCGGTTGCGGTCGGCGTTGCGACAGTGCCTGGAGTGGAGTAAGAAGCGCTCGCGGGATACGAGAGTCCCAGCAGCGCGACAGACGTGAGGAGTGAAATTGCCAGGCTCCGACAAGAAAAACGAACTACCCGACCCCTACTTGAACTCACGGGCACTTAACAGTAGAACGTTGCAGAAAAAACAGTGAACAACACAAAAGGTCGTGGGAGAAGACGTGCTGGCTCAACATAGAGTTCGGCCTTCGTTCTTCGCAAAAGTAAGGAGCGCACCTGAATGGAAGGCCAACTAAAACGCGGTACAGTCGCCGCTCCGCTTCCAAACCACGTCACTCTAAAGACCCATTTTATGGGCCTCATCTGATAAAGAGTCCTCGTCGGGTAAAGAAGTGACTTAGGTCACGCTCCATAGCCACGCGCCACGACCGCCAAACTCCTCTATCAAAAGTCCAATGAACGCGCCGAACTGGTCCTTGCGTGACACCTTGCACTATTTTTCACAACCGCTCACGCAGTCCGCTGACCCCGATTGGCAATTCGTCACGAAGTTGTCATGTCTGTCGGCCGAGCCAGGCCTAGCGCGACTGTTCTCGATCGGCTACGTCGGTTCACCGTTTAGTGGCGCGGGTCTCATTCGGCATCAATGACTCCGGAACCTCGGTGTCCCCCACTACTGCGTGTCAACGTTCTCGACCGTCTTCGTTACGCGATGTCTTAAAGATCAGGCAGTGCGAAGTCGAGGCTCGGAATATCCGTGCCCCCGTCGACCTCGAGTACTTTGCCCGTTAAGAACGCTCCGGCCGGCGACGCGAGATACACCACCGCGGCGGCCATCTCCACTGGATCGGCGATGCGGTGCAGCGGCGTGAGGTCTTCCATCATCGACTTCAGCTCTGGCGTCGTGGTCACGATTTCGAGCGCCGACGTTGCAGTTGAACCCGCAGCAATGGCGTTGACGCGAATTCGCGGCGCGAGATCCTTTGCCGTAAGACGCGTGTAGTGCGAGAGGGCGGCCTTGACGGTGCCGTACGCGCCGTAACCGCGCCCGGCGACGCGACCCATCACCGAAGAAATGTTGACGATCGATCCTCCACCGTTCTCCAACATCAACGGTACGGCCACCAGATTGAGCGCGTGCGCGGTGGTGACGTTGAAGTGGAAGGCCTCTTCGAGATACTCCGGCGTGGTGTCAAGAAACGGAAGAGGAATCGCGCCGCCCGCGTTATTCACCACGACGTCGAGGCGACCAAACTCGCGCTGCGCGAGCGTAACCAGCGAGCGAACAACGTCGAGGTCGCCGACGTCGCCGACGACACTTACGGCGCGTTGACCAGTTGCGACGACGAGATCGGCCACCGTGTCAAGATCGCTCTTCGTCCTTGAAGCAATGACGACGTTGGCGCCACACTCGGCGAGCGCCAGCGCACTCGCGGCGCCGATGCCGCGGCCCGAGCCCGTAATGATGGCCACCTTGCCGTCAAGTCGGAATAGATCGAGGATCATGGGTTTCTCCTGGTGAACGTCGTTAGGGTTAGGTTATTCGTCGCGCTGAGGGTACGACGTTCTGGGGTGAGTCAATGAGACGTTTGTCGCAAAGCGTTCTAACACTTCTCGTTGCCGCACTCATGCTCGCTGCTTGCGCCCACGCTCCGACGTCAACGACTACTACAGAGGCCAAGGTGGCCACGAGATTGCCGGTGACAATAAAGGTCCGTCACGGGCTTTTCGACGCTGCGGCGGCGTACCATCAACTCCCCGCGTCAGACTTCACCGGTTTTCTCGCGAATAAGACGTACTACGCGTTCGATTCGAAAACCAACGTCTACTACGCGGCCGCGGGCCTCGTCGCTAGTCCTCACTCTCTCCAAGCCCAGATTGGCGACCAAGACGACGGCGCCTACAACCTCTTTACGAGGGCTAAGGGAGTTAGTTCGTGGACGGTCTATAACGATGGTCTCGGTGGGGCACAAGATTCGACGTGCCCAATCTCCATCCCAAACGACGTTCTTGCGGTGTGGCACTGGAAAGCTGAAAGTTGCTACCCGCCGTCACAGCAGTAATCTCGCCGAGGCGTTCGGCCGAGCATTTAGAGGGCCCGATGAAGCCGCAGCGCCTCATCAAGCGCAGTCAACAAACGCGGTGGAAGCGCTCCGACTCGGCGCCCGATTCGTTCGACTGAGAGCGAGCGGACTTGCTCGGCCTGCGCTTTCGAATCTTTCTCCAATCCACTTTCGGGGGCGGGCATCAGTATCTGGAAGGGGTAGACGCGCGCGGTATTCGACGTCACCGGCACCACCGTGATGACTCCCGACCCGATCGTTCCGCCGAGCTATTGGCTCCGTCGTAGCTGACAATGATGACTGGTCGACGCTCGCTGGCCTCAGAGCCCCGCGCGGGCTCAGGGTTGACAAGACCTATTTCGCCACGACGCACTACGCCAGCCCGTCTCTCAACGTGTTCTCCCAAAGTTGTTGATCGTCGCTGCTGGCCCACTCGGCCCACGCCTCTTCCTACGCCGGACCGAGTTCCGAAACTCGCGGTAGTCGCACGGCCTTACGCATGGCGGCCGATCTCGACGAAATGCCTTGGGCGCCGAGTAGGAGTCAAGAAATTCGGCGTCATCGCTCGGCAGGCTCACGCTGATTTTCATACTTTCGTACTACTAGTAGTACGACTAGTTAGCTACTTACAACATCGTCAACGCAGAGGAAATCCCTAATTAATCGTCCCCCACGGTCTCAGCCACGTTCTCGAGAGACGCGAAGAATGACGGTGCGTACTCAGCGACTTGGCGTGCAGTTAACGACCAGGAGATTAAGCAGCTCAGCCCCTCCCCGGCGTCTTCCACAGGGGTGATGGCCATGGTTGACCATCACGAAGAATTCTCTCAATCTGACGCGCGGCCTCGATGACTGTCCACTCGCTGTTCGCTCGTCCAATAATGGCCAAGCCCACGGGAAGATCGTCAACGACGCCCAAGGGTAGACACATGATGGGCCAACCAGCGATCGCCGGCGCCACCGTGGCCGGACTCGCCGGCCCCGGGTGTCCTCCCACCGTCAGGTCGCTCTTCCAACTCGGTCCGAAGGCGGGCGAAATAATGACGTCGACGCTCTCGAGCCCTGGCGTCAGACACGTGTCGATCGCCCACGCAAGATTTCTCTTTCGTGCTTCAGCGTAGTTCGGACCGTTCCGACCGCCCGAGAGTACGGCCGTGATGAAGTTCTCGTGCCCGAAGTACCGCAACTCTTGTTCAGGACGTTCGTCTTCGTAGCTAATGACCTCGGCGAGTGAGCGAACACCGCCGCCGGGACGACTAGCGAGATACACGTCCAGGTCGTCCAGCAACTCCGCGAAGAGGACTTCGCCCTCGTCCTTGAACTCTTGCTCGCTCGGCAGCGCGAGATCGCGATCGGTCAGGGAGAGACCGCCGTCTCGCAATGACACCACCACGTCGTCAAAGAGTTGGTCGGTGAGGGGGTGTCCCGTGCGCCAATTCTTCGCCACGACCATCTTCGGCGCGGGAATCACGTTGAGGGGGGTGCTCTGAGCGAGCACACCAAAGAGCAGCGCGACGTCGTTAACACTTCGACCCATGGGGCCGGGACTGTCTTGACTCGCGCTGATCGGCACGACGTACGTCGTGGGCACCACGCCCACCGTGGGTTTTAGACCGACGACACCATTCACCGACGCGGGACAGACAATCGACCCATCGGTCTCGGTACCCACGGCCAGTGGCGCCAGTCCCGCGGCCAGCGCCGCGCCCGAGCCTGACGATGATCCGCCAGCCGATCGATCAAGGGCCCAGGGGTTGGCGACGAGGCCGCCACTCGAGGAGTAACCACTCGTAGAACGAGGTGAACGAATATTGGCCCACTGACTGAGATTGGTGCTGCCAAAGATGATCGCGCCGGCGTCGCGCAGTCGTGTCACCAACGTGGCGTCACGACTGGTTCGACCAACCAGCGCCGTCGATCCGGCGATGCCGGGTAGTCCCAGCGCTTCGACGTTGTCCTTGATTAAGACCGGCACCCCGTGCAGCGCCCCGCGAGAGACGCCGCGCGCACGTTCTTCGTCTCGTTCCTTGGCCACCGCACGCGCGTCAACGCTGAGAGCGGCAATGGAGTTGAGCGCGATCTCCGTTCCCACGGAGTCCACTGCGGCGATGCGCGCAAGGTACGTGTCAACGAGTTGCACTGACGTGAGAACGCGACTCGCCAAACGGCGGCCAATCTCTTCGACGGAAAGGAACGCGAGCTCGGCGCTCGCGGCGTGGGGGTCACTCATTTCGCAACTTTAGAGGGTGGCGAGAGCGACGCGCTGACGGAGGGCACGGACGTCAGTACCAACTACGCACAGCTCACAAAAGGACCCTCCTCGACTACAGGACTTCGAGAACCACTGGTAGCGTCTCGTTGAGGGCACCCCCCACGAACTCCGCGGGTGAGTGCCACGTAGCCTTCGATGCTCTTCGACAGATGTCGCTCGGGCGCGGGGCTGGGAGAGCGCGTGAAAAAGGTCTTGGTTGTAACAGTGCTCGCGGCGTCACTTGGACTCGCGTCGTGTGGCGTCACGGCCTCACTCAATCAGGCGGTATCGTCCTTGGGCGCGTCTCCGAACGTGCAGATCCATCTCACGGCGAGCGCCTCGGGTTCGCGCTCGGCGCAAATCGAGAAGGTCCTCAGCCTTCTCTCCTTTGACATGAGCTACTCGAATCCTTCGGGCGCGCCCCTCTCGCAGGTCACCAACAAGGTCAACATCGAACTCATCGTGAACGTCGGATCGCAACAACTCGTTGACGTACGCTTCGTGGGCCAGAACGCCTACCTCTTCGTCAACGCGTCGGCGATTTCCGATATTCCGGGCGCGAACGTGTCACCGGCTGAACTCTCCGCGGTCCAACTGCTTCTCGGCGACCGCTGGTTTGAGCTTCCAAAGAGCCTCATCGAGAAGTACGCCGCCAAGGAAAAAGCGCCACAGGCTTCGGCGGCGGCCACGAAGGATCAAGCGCTTGAGAAACAGGTCATCGACGCACTCACCGGCGTGATCGAAGCGACTCCGTACAAAACGCTGACCGGGGGTGGGTACACGCAGACCGGAACACTCGAGTCGATCGCTAAGGCCGAACTGCCGATCATTAAGACTTTCACCGGTACGACGAATCTGCCCGCCACAGTAAAGGGCTCATACTCAATCGCCTTCACGATGTCTGGATCGACCGCTACCGGAGGATCGATTGGCATCACCGCGCCGAACGGCACGAAGGGGAACTCGACCGTCACGCTGAATGCAACGCTCGCCCACGCCAACGACTCCATTGTCGCGCCAACGGGCGTGACAGTGCTGACGCCAGCAGTTTTAAGAGGCCTCCTCGCCGGAGCGAAGTAGTCCAGTTCTTCGAGGGGTCAGAGACGCATCGCCCGCGAATCGCTAACGAACGCGACCGGGCAGCCCGAGAGTACTTAGGGTCGACTCGCGAGAAGCGCGAGTCCATCACCGCTGAGATCGAGGTAAGCCCCTTTGCGCCCGGCCATCGACAACAGCAACGCGACCATCGGTCCCGAGACCTCGGGCCCCTCACCGTGGGACCACTGAGTGTCCGTAGCCCTTAGCGAAAGGCCAGAAATTCGCCGCTTCGCGCCAATCAGAACGTTCGAGCTCTTCCAACTGTCGGCGACCGCGACGAGGGCCGCAATTGCAACTTCGTGCGTTAGTCCAAGGGGGCGACGAATGTCTTCTCCGTGTACCACGATCTCTCCCAACATCGCCACCACCGGCGCCGGCGGATGATTGGTCGTCGTCGTTCGAGCTTCGAGGCGACGAATCAGCTCACCCGGCCCCGCGGCGGCGTTACGTTTCGCGTCCTTGTCGGCGAACGCGTCGAAATTAAATCTCACCAGCGCCATGTCCTTAAAAAAATTAGGAATCGTCTGTTCCGCTGCGGCGACCACGTGGCCCGCGACCTCTTGCACGGGCCAGCCCACGCACCATGACGGCGACGCCCACTGTTCAGGCGTCAGACCCTTCCACGTCTCAGCCATCTGGGCCCGTTCAGCGTGAATGTGTGACCATACATCGCTCGATTTCATGACCAAGTTCCGTTCAAACGCCCAATTTCAGCAACTATATCGACGCGTCTCGTGGCGTACCAGATTGACGTTGACGCCCACGTTCTTGAATGTACGCCTCGTGCGTTCGCGACGTTCGCGACGTTCGCGACCGGCGCAACGACAACAAAAGACTCCGCCCGGCCTCAACAGGGGTCGGGCGGAGGAGCTACTACTGCGTGAAAGCCGAAGGCTTAGGCGTTAACCAGTTCCCTTTCGAACTCCGTGTGCAGGACCAACTCTTTGTCCTCGGACGTGCGTCGAGCGTGTCGGAAGCCAAGTCCCACTAAGACGGCCATGATGGCCGCCAACACGAAGGCCGAGATAGCAGCCCAGAGTGCGATGAGTCCGAACTCCGAAAAGGCGTAAGCCTCAAGAAGAGGTCAACGCAGCGTCGTGCCCTGAAACGTTGTCTGCACTTCGGCGCTCAGTGAAGCATTGGTTGGATTGGCCATTGACGCCGCACTGACTTTCGCGTACACGCCACCGTACGGCATCTCCGAGAGGTGGACGGCGATGAAGTGATCGGCGTACGCCTGAGCCTGAGCACCCGTCGTCAACGGTTGTCCGGCGTACTTCTCGAGGTAGGGAATCATTGCGGGGGTCACTTCCGTGCCGGCCTTAGCTTGGGCGAACTGCGCCCTCGTTGGGAACACAATGTCCTGCCTGGCCAACTGGCTGTGAACGCTCGACGTTGTGAATCCGTAGCCCCACAGCAAGAGAGCACCCGACACCAACAACATCACCACGATGACGAGTCCAACCGCGCTAGCGAGCGTGTCGAATATTTTGCGCTGCATACTTTTCTCCTTTGATTAAATCTGCCCTTCCAGTGTCGCCGACGTGCAAGCACTGGTAGTAGGGGCGAAGGTCACGACCAATCGGGACTTTCGTCCCTACCAAACGGCAACGAGAGTGGCGCATACTGGATTCATGTTCACCCAGGCCCTCGAATTCACGATCGTCAGGTTCGATGATTCGCTGAGAGCCACACCCGAATTCGACCGTCACTACATTGCGCGCGGCCAACACGTCGAAGACCATCTTCACGTGGTGACCGATGAGCGCAACAGCGACGAGGGCGGCGAGTGCGCGTCGGTACCGGCACCACGGTTCGAACACGATTCAATCAATTTCGCGTTTTCCAACAGAGATAGAGGTACGTCATGAAAGCTCTCGTCTACCAAGGACCCGGGTCTAAATCGTGGGAGGAAGTTCCCAACCCCACGTTGCTCGCCGACACCGACGCCATCGTTCGCGTAACGGTCACCACCATCTGTGGCACCGACTTGCATATTTTGAAGGGCGACACGCCAGAAGTAACGGCGGGACGCATCCTCGGTCACGAGGCCGTCGGCACCGTAGAACAAGTAGGCACCGGGGTAAAGAACCTCTCCGTGGGCGACCGCGTGTTGGTGTCGTGCATCTCGTCTTGTGGGACGTGTCGCTACTGTCGCGAAGGCCGTTACGGCCAATGCGTGGGCGGCGGCGGCTGGATCCTCGGCCACAACATCGACGGAACTCAGGCCGAGCTCGTGCGCGTGCCCTTCGCCGACACCTCGACCTACCTCGTGCCGAAGGGTGTCAGCGACGAAGAGATCCTCATGCTGGCCGACATCCTGCCCACGGCCTACGAAGTCGGCGTGTTGAACGGTAACGTGCAGCCCGGCGACACCGTCGCCGTGGTGGGCGCTGGCCCGATTGGCCTTTCAGCCATAACCGGAGCGAAGTTGTTCTCGCCGAGCCACATCATCGCCATTGACCTCGCGGACATCCGTCTCGAAGCGGCCAAGCGATTTGGTGCCGACTTGACGTTCAACAACACCTCCGCGGACGCGGTTGCGTACGTGCAAAGCATCACCAACGGTCTCGGGGTCGACGTCGCTATCGAAGCGGTGGGCGTACCAGCGACCTTCGAGCTGTGCACCGAACTCGTCCGCCCCGGTGGACGAGTAGCCAACATTGGCGTGCACGGTAAGCCCGCCACGTTGCACCTCGAGTCTCTGTGGACGCGTGACGTGACGATCACGACCGGATTGGTCGACACCTATTCGACGCCAACGTTGTTGAAGCTCGTCGCCTCACGTCAGATTGACGCGGCCGCTTTTGCCACGCACCACTTCGCCCTCGACGACATCGTCACCGCCTACGACGTGTTCTCACGCGCCGCCGACACCGGTGCGCTAAAGGTGATTCTCACCAAGTGACCTGAACGACGGCCGACCAACAAAGGGGGAGGGGGAAGTAAGTTGATGTACATCAGACTTTTATCGGACTCTCTAGAGCACTGGACCGACGAACTGACCAAAGAGGCGCTCATTGAACACGCTCTCACGTGTCACGACGAGATGCTTGAAACGTTCTCGGGTCGTGGCGACACCATCTATCGTCTACTCGGCGCTGAGGTCGCGTACGACCGCGCGTTGATCAAACTCTGTGAGGCCTTCAACATTGAGTGCGATGTCGTGAACTTCGCGTTCCCGAACCAAGAGCGGCTCCGTGTTGAGAGAGCGCTCGCCACGAACGGCGTCGATTTAGGCGCCCTCGCCAGAGTGCAGCAACTCTAGATTTTCTCGGCTTCGTTAGCGCCAGTGTTGAGTTTGGTCGCAAAGATGGCCGCCTCGGTGCGGTTCGACACGTTGAGTTTGCTCAACAGTCCCGTCACGTAGTTCTTGATTGTCTTTTCGGCGAGAAACATCGCTTCCGCAATCTGACGGTTGGTCATTCCCTCGGCGATGAGTTCTAAGAGCCGGTGCTCTTGGGGTGACAGTGTACTGAGCGCGGACGACGATTCTGGAGGGCGCGTAATTCGCTCAATCACGCGAGCAACGTCTCGTGGATTCATGAGTGTTCCGCCGCCCGCTACTTTCTTGACGTCCTCGATGAGGTCGCGGGCTCGAATCTGTTTGAGCACGTAACCAGCGGCCCCGGCCATCACACTGGCGTAGAGCGCTTCGTCGTCCGCGAAGCTCGTCAACATCAGACAGATGATGTTGGGGTTAGCCGAGCGCACCTCGCGACAGACTTCGATGCCACTGCCATCTTCGAGTCGCACGTCCAGTATCGCTACGTCGGGCTGGTCTTGGGGAATGCGCGAGAGCGCCTCGGCCACGGTCGCCGCTTGACCAACGACCTCAATATCGTCGTCACTTTCGAGAAGACTTCGAATTCCCTCGCGCACCATCTCGTGGTCATCGAGAAGGAACACGCGAATGGTCATGACTCCCATTGTGGCAGTCTTCCTCTCTCGCCATAACCAGGGGTCCAAAAGCGCTCGGGGCCTGGCATTAGGTGATGAGTACCATCGGAACAATGCCTTATCAGAAGATTGACGACTCAATGAAACTACGCCGACTCCTCGACGCCGTTCTCATGATTGAAGCCGACGTAGACTTAGCGGTCTTACTTCACCACTTCGTTAAAGAGGCGTGTGGCTTAGTCGGCGCGCGTTACGGCGCACTGGGTGTGCTCAATGAGTCGCGTACCGGCCTCGAGCAGTTCGTAACGTTTGGTCTCAGCGAAGAAGAAGAGAGGCGGATCGGAGCACGTCCCACCGGACGAGGCGTGCTCGGGCTCTTGATTACTGAACCCTCGCCCCTTCGACTTGATGACCTGAGCACCCATAGCGAAAGTTACGGCTTTCCACCCCATCATCCACCGATGAAATCTTTCCTCGGCGTGCCGGTGCGGGCTCCCGGCGCGGTCTATGGCAACTTGTACCTCACGGACAAAATTGGAGCGGCGTCCTTTAGTGACGACGACGAATCCCTCGCCGAAGCCCTGGCACTCGCGGCGGGCATCGCCATTGAAAACACGCGACTCCACAACAAGGTTCGACTCCTGAGCGTCTCGGACGACCGCGAGCGGATTGCCAATGACCTTCACGACCGGGTAATCCAGCGCGTCTTCGCCGTGGGACTATCGCTCCATCGAGCGACTCGTCTGAGCGACATGGGTGAAATGGTTGCGACGGTGAACGAGGCGGTGGACTACCTCGACGCGACCATCACCGAAATTCGAACGGCCATCTTCGAACTCGGCAGCGGCGCGATTCCCGGTGGTCTTCGAAAAGGTGTGCTCGACCTCGTTGGCGAACTCTCCCCCATGCTCGGCGCTCGCCCCGAGGTCAACTTCGTCGGCCCGCTCGACAACGCCGTGAGTCAGTTAATCGCGGACAATCTTTTGGCTGTGCTGCGCGAAGCGCTCACCAACGCTGGCAAACACGCCCAGGCCACGCTCTACCGCGTGACGCTCAGCGTGAGCGACGTCGTGATCCTCGACGTTTTCGATAACGGTGTCGGCATTGACGCCTCATTCGTGGCCACTGAGGGCATGGGACTCGCCAATCTGCGCCACCGAGCCGAGAAATTAGGCGGGGTCTTCGCCATAGAACCGGTTGGCGGCGGCACGCGAGTGCTCTGGCAGGTACCCGTTTAGTTTCGCTGTAGGGACTGGGCACGGTAGATTCAGCCCATGCCCATCATGCCGGACACCAAAGATTGGACTTGGGTTCTTGAGCGACGCTGCGACGAGTGTGGATTCAACGCCGAGGACTACCCCACCTCGGTGTTCGCCTCGACCATTCGAGAGAACGCGGCTGCGTGGGTTCCCTTCTTGATTCGAAAAGACGTGCGCACGCGACGCGACGCCGACAAGTGGTCGGACCTCGAGTACGCCTGTCACGTGCGCGACGTGTATCGAATCTTCAACGAACGACTCAACTTAATGTTGAGCGACGAAAATCCAACTTTCTTAAACTGGGACCAAGACGAAACGGCGCTCCACGATCGCTACGACCTCCAGGACCCCGCTGTTGTTCGCGACGAACTGCTCAGCGCGGCGAACGCCTTGGCTGAGAGTTTCGAGAACGTAGGTGACTCCCAGTGGTCGCGGGCGGGGACTCGATCAAACGGCAGCCTCTTCAGCGTGGCGTCGCTGGGCTCCTACGGGCTCCACGACCCTATTCATCACCTTTGGGACGTTTCGTCTTCTTGAGTGAGCGCCCGAACGCTCACGTCATTGTCCTCAACGGTGGGTCGAGCGCTGGAAAATCCACCATCGGGCGCAAGCTTCAGTCGTCGCTGAGCGACACGTGGCTGCTCACGGGCGTCGACGTCGTGATCTGGACCATGCCAAGGGAGTTGGAATTCAACCCCGAAGGCTTCATGATTGACAACGGCTTCTTCCGTCGCGGTCCCGAGTTCATGCGACTCTTTAGTGCCTTTCAGGCGAGTGTCGTCGCCCAGGCAAAAAGCGGCGTCAACGTCATCGTCGAGGACGTGTTCCTCGACGGCGCGCTCGATCAACAGCGATGGCAGAACGCCCTTGGTGAGGTCGAGACTCTCTGGGTTGGCATTCACTGCTCACCAACGATCGCCGCCGCGCGCGAAGCCGAACGGGGCGATCGACCTCTCGGTATCGCCGCGAACGAAGCCGATTCGGCCCACGAGGGCGTGCACTACGACGTCGAAGTCGACTCGGGGATCATGGACCTGGCGAGTGTCGTCGAGGACATCACCAGTGCCGTTTCGAGTCGATGGGCACTCTCGTCAACACCGGCGACGAACGACCCGACGGCTACTCCTCCCCGACGGGCCCTCACGGTTGAAGGAAGGATCAATCGCGCGCCGTGGGAGCACTGAAGCGCGCTGTCAATTGACGCTGTCGCGTTCGAACTGCGCGACTCACTCGATTCGTACGCCGTGTGCGAGGATGGTTCCATGGGATCTTCTTCGGACAAGCCAAGAAAACCGCGGCGCCATCTGCCAAAGGTGCCTCGAGGCGCCGAAGCGAACAATATTCATTTGGCGGGACTTTCCAACGACAGCGGCGCCGAACCGGGCCACCGGGTCGACCACGACAAAGCGCACGGTCGTAGCGAAGACATCGGCAAGTTTGGTCGAATGTTTCTTTGGCTACTCGGCCGACGATCGAAGCATCCTGAGCTAGAACAAGACGAGGAGCAGTCCTGATTCTCGTATGAGACCGCTGCTCATTGTTATCTTCATCGCCAGTGTGTTCTGTCTCTTTGCGTGGATCGCCTCGCTCGTCTCGGGTGACACGTCGTGGGTGGACCGCGGTTGGTCAATCGTGCCCGTGGTCTATCTGTGGGTCTTCGCCGCGTCCGCGCACCTGACGAACGCGCGTCTCGACCTCATGGCCGTTGTGGTGACCATCTGGGGGGCGCGCCTCACCTTTAATTTCGCTCGCAAGGGTGGCTACAGCGGTGTCGAGGACTACCGGTGGCCCGTGTTGCGCGCTCGCATGAGTCCCTGGCGGTTTCAACTCTTCAACGTCTTTTTCATCGTGCTGTACCAGAACGTCATCCTCGTGCTCATGACCCTGCCCGCCTACACCGCCTACGAGGACCGCGCGAGAACGTCCTTTGGGGTGCTCGACGTTCTCCTCGTCGTCGCGTTCCTCGTCTGCACGATCGGCGAGGCCATCGCCGACGAGCAACAGTGGGCGTTTCAGTCAAAAAAGTACGAGGCCATCGCTCGAGGTCAATCCCCCGAGGGCCAGTTCCTCCAGTCCGGACTCTTTCGCTACTCGCGTCATCCCAACTACTTCTTCGAGCTCGCCCAGTGGTGGATTTTATTCTTCCTGGGCGTTGTCGCGGCGGGCTCTCTTTGGCAGTGGACGGTCGTGGGCGTCGTCCTCTTGACGCTGCTCTTCGTTGGCTCGACTCGCTTCACCGAGAGCATCACCCTCGAGAAGTACCCGAACTACGTGACCTACCAACGACGAACGTCACCCGTCGTGCCGTGGTTCGCGCGAGCGTCCTAGGACTACTCGCCCGTCCACGCACTAAGTTCTTTTTCGAAGAGGTCCAGGTCCATCGGCCCTAGCGCCAACGCGAAAGCGTGAAACTTCTTCAGCGAAAAGTCAATACCGAGTCGGGACTTCGCGTCTTCTCTCGACCTCATCCACACGCGCTCGCCCACTTTGTACGAGATGGCCTGTCCGGGCAGTCCAAGGTATCGATCCACCTCAGAGACCGACATTTCGTGCTCTTGGATCGCAAACTCCTCGAGTACCGCTACCGCCATCGCCGCGTTCCATACCCTGCCTGAACAGTCGCCCAGATCGGCGAGTTCGCCAAGGTCTTCGGGGGCTTTCAGTTCGAGGTGCAAGCCAATGTCAACCATCACGCGCGCTGCGCGTAGCGCCTGGCAAGCAAGAAAACCCAACTCGTCGCCAAGGTCGCTAAAGAATCCGAGTTCGTCCATCAGCCGTTCGGCGTAGAGCGCCCACCCTTCACCATGACCACTCGTCCAGGCCTCGAGGCGATGAAAGCGACTCTGGCGACCGGCTTCGATGATTGACGTCGCGCATTGAAGATGATGACCCGGCACGCCTTCGTGGTACCACGTCGACGCGTGGCTCCACCACGAAAACGTCGTCGCTCCCAGCGTGGGAAACCACGTCGTACCCGGTCGAGTGAGATCCTCGCTCGGTGGGATGTAGTAGGGCGCGGCGGCCGATCCTTCAGGCGCCAAGCGCGCGTCGCAGAGTCGAATTCGCTCATCGATGTCAAAGTGCACGCCGTTTAGTCTCGCCACCGCTTCACCGGTGAACGAGATCAGTCGTTTGAGTAGCTCATCGGTGCCGATAATGGCGCGAGCGGGATCAGCGTCAAGGTGCTGAGCGACCTCGATGAGTGTCGTCGCTTCAGGAGCAAGTTCGCGCGCAATCTTCCACATTCGCGCGTTGATACGACGCAGATCGGCGTAACCCCAGGCGTAAAGTTCATCGAGGTCGAGCGTCGCGCCGTTCCAATACTGCGACCAGGCACGGTATCGATCGATGCCGGTGGCGTCTTTCTCGATCGATTGCGGCGCGATCACTTTGATCATCCACGCGGAGAGTTCGCCGCACGCGGCGTCCGCGTCACGGGCGGCCGCGACGAGCTCACTCTCGGCCCCGGCTTTTGGCGCGACTCGTTGCGCGAAGGCCACGTAACTGCCCGATGCGTACGTCGCTGCTTGCTCGGCAACACCCATCACCTGACGACGCGGCGGCAGTTCATTGTTACCGGCCAACTCTTCGAGCGTCACGCGCCAACTTTCGAGCGAGGGACGAATCTGGCGAAGTCGCTGGACAATAGTTACGAGTTGGTCATCACTTTCTGACCCCATAAGTTCGAAGACTTCGCGAATTGAGAAGACGGGCGAGGAGAGTACCGAAAAAACGCGCGACAACTCCCCCGACTCCAGCAGCGTTAGTCGGGCCCTTAATCGCTCTTCCATGACGGAGACGGCAATGCGATCAATGTCGTCGAGGGGCGAAAGGCCACTCAATGCCACGAGGTACTCCTGAGTGCTGGCAATATTATCCAACGTTCTCTGGGGAGAAAAGTCCGGAAGAAGGTGGTCCTACTGAGTAATGCCGGACTCGGTGGCGAAGAGGGGGTCTGACCTCGCGTCGCGTTCGACGATGTCGTCTGCAAGAGAAAAAACGGCGGAGCGATGAGGCGAACTCGTCACGACGATCTCCATCGACTAGGAGAGTGGATGAACCCACTCACACGGTACCAATGTCCCAGCTGAACCCCAATCGAGCGATCTCAACTACCGTTAGTCCAATCGCGGCCCATAAAACGTTCTCGAGCGCCGCCGAGTACGCGAAGAACCTGCACAAGATTTCGCTTCTTCGCGTCGTCCGTTTTCAGCCCCGCGAAGTAGCGCAAGACCTCTTTCTGTCTGCTCGGCGCGAGGCACTGCCAGTGAGCCAGAACATTGACGTCACTCGCCAACGCCGCTCCGAACCAGTCGGGCGTCTCGTGCAAGGGGCCGTTGCGATACGAGTCGTCAAAACTCAGGGTGATGGCCACGACGTCGTTGACCTTCGCGTTCGCGGATTTGCGCATTCCGCCGTGGAGATACAAATAGAACTCACCGTTTCCCACGGGCATCATGTTGGTGCGCCACGGGCTGTCCGGTCGTCCGTTTATCCTCACGAGCACCGGCATTGGTCGACGCCAGCCAGGTCGTAATCTCGTCGCTCGTTCGTCGTCGACCAACACGTAGGGGTTAACGCCGACGATCTCTATCGCGGCGCTGAACTCGAGCGTCGGACGTTTAGCCACGACCCACTACCAAAGCGACGACGTCATCGAAGCCCACCTAGGTTTGCGCGCCGTCCCACGACCATTGAGGGAATATCAAGCTCTCAGCAACCGTCGATCCCAGTGGCGATATCGACGCGACTTCTCTGGTCGCCCAGGTCATGTAGTCGTGCAACACGCGACGGAACTCTTCGTCATCGGGCAGCGCGGCGTCGCTCACGGCAAGGTCGAAACAGGTAAGGAACCTCGAGGAGTACTCCTCGTCAGCTCCCGTCCCCGCGTGAATGGCCAACATCGAGGAGTGGTCACCCACCGCATCAGAGTAGGAAGGAGGGCCACCGAAAACTTCAGCCAAATAGCTCGCGAGGTGTTCGAGGTGATGGGGATCTTGCGCGTGAGAAAACGGATGACTCAAGACCGGATCATCGACGCAACGTTCGTGCAGAGCGGCGGCGAGGGCCCCGAAGGCTTCATGGCCTCCGGCAAACTCATAGATCGTTGGACGTTCACCCATGACGTTGTTCTCCTCGCCCTGGGTCACGAGTCCTCCATCGTTGCGAGCGAGCCAGTTTGGATCATGGTGTTGAGCCGACGTAGCACGTCATAACTTGGACAGCCGAGAGACCAGGCGCGACCGCGGGACTGGATTCCTCTAACGCATCATCGTGGGTCGGCGCGTTCACCTGCCGGCGAAGAAGCGCCGATTGAAAGGCTTCCAGATGCACGCTGATCCCTTCACTCGATTACCTGCATCATTTCACACCAACGCCGTGGCCACTCAGCACACTCAGGGCAGACGCGGGTTGAGCACTTTGGTCAGTGATCGCGCGTCGTTCCTGCTGAATGGGCGGGCGGAGGCCGACGTTTTGAGACTGGCGACACTAACTCGACGCGTCGAGGATGGCGCTCGCGTTCGCACCAACACCAATGCTGATGACGGGCTGTAGGGACGGTGTCAGCCATCGCATGAGCCAATTGAGATCCGCCGCCGGTACTGCGACGCACCCCTCAGTGGGTTGATGAATGCTGACGTGAAGGAAGAAACCCGAGCCCGCGCCCTTAATGACGGGAGTGGTGTTGTAGTTGATGACCACGGCGTGCGCGTACGCGTCACCCGCGTAGTACAGATTTTCTGACGCGCCGCCGGGCGAAACGAGGCTGTGTACGTGATGGTTGTACAACCTCGATGCGGGATTCTCATTCCACCAGTCGTCGGGCCCCGCTCGAAAGTACGCCAACTTCATACCGTTGTTGGCTTCGTTGCCAAAGGCTTGGGTCAGAGTGAAGACGCCCGCGGGCGTGCGACCGAGTCCTTCTCTCGTTGGCCCTACGCCCTGGGCGCCGACGTAGGCGAGGACGGGGCCAAAGACTTCGCCATACTTCCCATCGCTCTCTAGTTTCCACGCCCGAACCACCGCCTCCACCGATCGTGGTGCGACCGCCTGGACCGTAATGACTTGGCCCGGCAGTTGACTGGCCATTACTGGCGCAGGGAAGGATCCCGCCAGGGTAGCCATCAACGCGACCGCCGCGAGAAAGGAGGTGAACTTTCTTGAAATCGTGAACCTCTCTGAGGGCCACGGAAAATCCAGAGTGGCGGAAATCAATTCCTGTCTCCTAACTATTGAGGCAAAGGAGTGGTGACGCCGCCGCTGTCTTAAAAACGTAACAAGGCCTCAACGTGGGCCTCGATCGAATCAACGAAGAGCCACGGGGCGTTGTCGTGGTTCACGTAGAGTCCAAACTCCGTGCAACATAGTCCGACGACCTCCCCACCGCGTGCCCGACAGTTTTGCGTAATCTCCAGGAATCTCGATCGCGATGCTTCACGCACAACACCTTGAGTGAGCTCGTCGTAGATCATTGACTGCAGTTCATCCATCTCGTCGGCGCGGGGTACCACAACCTTCACGCCCAATCGTTCTACGTGCGAGGAGTAGAACGTACCCTCCATGACGTACTTAGTTCCAAGCAGCGCCACGGTCGACGCCCCGCGTTCCTTGATTGACGCGACCAAAGCATCGCGGACATCAACAACGGGTATCGAGACCGCGCTCGCAACCTCGTCGTAACTGATGTGCATAGTGTTCGCACAGATGGCGAGTACCGTGGCGCCCCCTGCTTCCAGTCGCTTCGCCGAGTCGACCAGCACGTCCGTCGCCCCAGCCCAGTCGTCCGCTCTCTGGAACGCGACGATCTCCGCGAAGTCCACCGAGTCGACCAAGATGAGCGGCTGTTGCCACGAACCGTGCTCCTCGGCGCTGAGCCGATTGAGCATCGCGTAGTACAGCGCGGTTGACTCCCAGGACAACCCGCCGATCAGTCCGATGCGCTTCACCACATCCAACTTAACGGAGGAACAAATTCCTCCGTTGCGTTAGCTCAACGCGAAATGAGGGTTATAGATGAAGCCGACGATTGATCCACTGGGCGTTTTCACGCACGCCGTGATGATGCCCTCGCCCACGTCACTTATCGGACTGTGTTCGCTCGCCCCCGCACTGCGAGCGGATTGGACGGCCGCCGCCACGTCATCAACGCCCCAGTAGGCCAGAGCCCCATCGACCGGATCGCCGTCGGGCAACAACCCAAGTTCGTAGCCACCAGGACTAAAGCCAACGTAGAAGGGCTCGTCGAAGTAGGGATCCATGCCGAGAAACGACGACCACCACCGTTTCGCGGCGTCAAGATCTGGCGCCGGGTAGATAACGGTTCTAAGACCATGTAGTGAAGTGCTCATACACGTTTCATAGCATCTCTTCACTCGATTCGCCCAGGGCGACGCGGTGACATTCTTTGCCACCTACACGCGCGTCGATTGGCGTCGCGAGCATTGACGGTTACCAACTGGCGAAGGAGCGCCCCTATTCGTAGTTACTCAACACCGTCACGCCGGCGCCGTTAACGACCTCGACATTGGTAATCCTTTGTAGAGCCACCGCACAAGCCATCGTGGCGTTGACGGTCTTGCCCGAGACCGACCGGTAAGTTCCCGCCGTCCACCACGTGCCATTACCGGACTCCATCGACACGGTGTAGAGCGTCCCACTCGGAAGTCCCCGCTCTCGCAGTTTCACCGTCGTTCCCCAAGGTTGGGCAATGAGCACGACACTGGCCCTCACCGACGGGGCCCCTCTAAGTGCGACCGTACGCTGAAGGGGCGCCGGCGTCGACGTACCGGTGAAGAGACCGACAAGAATAAGCGACGCCGCGATCGCTCCTGCGCCGGCAACGGCGACGATTCGAGTTCGGCGCTGGTGAACGCCCGCGCGGTGCAGATCTCGCAACACTCGCACCGAAAGTCCTGGAGAGACTGACGCTGATGCCGCGATCGCTCCTGCGTCTACGTTCCCCAGCAGTGAGAAGGTCTCGGTCATTTCAGTCGCGAGCGCTCGACAGTTGTCACAGCCCTCGAGGTGCGCGAGTAGCGCGACCTTCTCATTAACGGGGAGGTCACCAAAGACGTACATAGCGATCGCTTCGTTCCACTGTTCGCATCCACGTTCACTCACTGGTCCCAACCCCCCTCTTCTAAAAGGAGTCGGAGCATGCGAAGAGCGTAGAAGGCCCGACTGCGCACGGTGCCCTCAGGTATCGCGTAGAGCTCTGCGACTTCACGACCGCTGCGGCCGTTGTAGTACATCTCGAGCACCACGAGTCGATGTTCAGGAGCGAGACGAGAGAGCGCGGATTCCATCTGCCATCCCAACATCGCCTTCTCGACGTGGTCGTCCGAGACTGGCTCGTTCCCCGCCTCAAGGGGGAGTGTCTGATGTCTAATCTGCTGAGAATTGAGGTCGAGAATGACACGACGTTCAATGGCGAACAACCACGTTCGAAGCGACCCCAGAGAAGCGGCGAAGCGCGCCCGTGAGCGCCACGCCCGAGCAAACGTCTCTTGAACCGCGTCTTCCGCTCGTTCAGTTGAGTTGAGTGACCGGCGCGCAAAACCAAAGAGCTCACCGCCGTAGGACAGAAACGCCTCACGCAATCCTGTTTCGTCGGCGGCCTCGGAACTCCTTCGTTCCTCCAGAGTCTCCTTCACGGGTCTCTCCGTGTTCGTTGGCTTCATGGACGTCGCGACACTGCGCGTCGAAGAGCGAACAGTCCGCGTGACCTCATCAGTCACCACCGTACGTCCGTATCTCGTAGCCGTGGTTAGTGCGCAAGTCCACCCCGGGCGGTCGTTGTCGTGGAGGGTGCGGGCTTGGATCAGCGTTCGGCCCTCTTCGATGAAAGACCCGTGCTTTGACGGTAAGCATCGGGTCTCTCCTCGAGTCTTCTACGACGGCAGCCCAAAGTAGAGCCGTACCAATGAATACCCGTTGGGGGCCCGAAATGTTCACCTACGACCCGTGGTCCCTTCCAGCATTAAAAGCGTTCAACTGACTCGAAAGCCTCCGCGCGGCGGCGATTAAAATTGGCCCGTGGAACCCGAAAAGGTCATTCTCTTTTACCGCTTTACACCGCTCGACGACACCGAGGCGGTTCGTCTCTGGCAACGCACGCTGTGCGAGGGCCTTGATCTGAAGGGCCGCATTCTCCTCTCTCCTCACGGCATCAACGGCACTCTCGGCGGTGCGATGTCGCAGATTAAGAAGTACGTCAATCAGACCAGGGAGTACCCGGGTTTCAAAGGGATTGACTTCAAGTGGTCAGAGGGAACGGGCGAAGACTTTCCTCGTCTGCGCATTCGCGTGCGCGACGAGATCGTGACGTTCGGTGCTCCAGGAGAGCTCAAGGTCGACGCGCGCGGCGTCATTGGCGGTGGACAACGTCTTAAGCCCGCCGCGGTGAACCACCTCGTCGCCGAGCGCGGCGACGAGGTGATCTTCTTCGACGCTCGCAACGCCTTTGAAGCCAAGATTGGCAAATTCAAGAACGCCATCGTTCCCGACGTAAAGGCGACGCGCGACTTTGTTCACGAGTTCGACAGTGGCAAGTACGACCATCTAAAGGACCGACCCATCGTCACGTACTGCACCGGCGGCGTACGCTGCGAAGTTCTCTCCTCGGTGATGAAGAATCGCGGTTTCAGCGAGGTCTACCAGATCGACGGCGGGATTGTTCGTTACGGCGAAGAGTTCGGTGACCGAGGACTCTGGGAAGGTTCACTCTACATATTTGACAACCGCATGAATCGAGAGTTCAGCAACGAAACAGTGACGTTGGGTCACTGCGAGCGCTGCGACGGACCCACGAGCAAGTTTTATAACTGCGCCAATCTGGTCTGTCGCAAACTCATACTTCTCTGCGCCGACTGCAAATCCGACAATCTCAGCACAAACTGTTCACCACAACACGCTGCGTTGTGATCTTCGAACACTGGGGCGAAGGAGAAACGTCATACTGAGCCCTAGAGCGCCTCGACCCAAATGAGCTGCGCCGCTTCAATCGAAAGGATGAGTGGCACACCCGCCACCGTGATGGCGATCTCGTTGCGCGTGAGCGACTCGTCGGTCATCTTCACTTCACTGCCCTCTTTAATGGAGTGTTCGGTGAGCATCGACAACAGCGCGGGTGCTTCGTGTTCGGCGACTTCGGAGATTCGCCGCACTGTCGCGGGTGTACCAGGTTCGAGGTCGGCCAGAGCGACGAGTACGCCATAAGGGGCAACGCGACCGGGCACGACGTTGCCGTGAGGACAGGTCGAGGGTGAACCCATGGATGCGTCGAGTTGGTCGACAACGGCGTCGGACATCGCCGACGAGATCCGGTCGGCCTCGATGTCGGCCGCGGCCCAGTCGAAACCCAGGACGTCGGTGAGCCAACGCTCCAATATGCGGTGACGCCGCACGAGCGCCGTCGCGGTGCGTTCTCCATTGTCGGTGAGCGTGACGCTTCGATCTTTACCGAGTTCGACCCAGCCATCACGCTTTAGACGCTGCAGGGCGTCAGAGACGGTGGGCGCACTGACCGCGAGCCAGTAGGCCAAGCGACTGGGACGCACTACTTCGCCTTCGGCCCCAATGCAGTAGATCGCCTCGAGATACTTATCAACGGTGGCGGTGTGGGTAGTGGACATTTAGAGCACGACCAAATCTGCCGTCGACGAATCACTGCTCCGGACTTCCACTTAGGTCAGGCTAACCGTCGAAAATGCACTCGTCAAAGCCAGCAACCCCCGGCGACGCCACAGCGATTGGCGCAGAAAGACTGCTTAGTCGGTCAGGTCTTGAGCATATACTTGCATGTTATCAAGCAATTAAAACTCATAGAAAGTGAGCGTCGCCGATGTCGATGTTGAAAGAGGCGCACCCCGATCGCTACAAATGGATCGCCCTCACGAACACGACCTTGGGCGTCTTTCTCTCGGTGATCAACTCGTCCATCATCTTGATCTCGCTGCCGGCCATCTTCCGAGGCATCGGCATCAATCCGCTGTCACCGGGCAACGTTGGCTACCTTTTGTGGCTCCTCATGGGCTACCTCCTCGTCACCGCCGTACTGGTCGTTAGTCTCGGGCGTCTCGGTGACATCGTCGGGCGCGTACGAATCTTCAACCTCGGCTTCGCCGTCTTCACTGCTGCGTCGGTACTGCTCGCGCTCGATCCCTACCGCGGCTCCTCGGGGGCACTGTGGCTGGTGCTCTGGCGCCTCATCCAGGGCGTCGGCGGTGCGATGCTCTTCGCGAACTCGAGCGCAATTCTCGTCGACGCCTTTCCCTCTGACCAGCGCGGCCTCGCCATGGGTGTCAATCAAGTCGCGGCGATTGGTGGCTCCTTCATCGGCCTCATCGCGGGCGGCCTTCTCTCCATCATCGACTGGCGCCTCGTCTTTTGGGTCTCGGTCCCCTTTGGCGTCATTGGTACCGTCTGGAGCTACCTAAGTCTTCGCGACAACGGTATTCGCACCAAAGCGAAGATCGACTGGTCGGGAAACTTCACCTTCGCCGTAGGGCTCACCGCCTTGTTGGTGGGCATCGTCTACGGCATCGAACCCTACGGAGGTAGTTCTATGGGGTGGACTTCTCCGCTGGTGTTGTGTTCATTCGTAGTAGCGGTCGTCTTTCTCTTCGCCTTCTTCATTCTTGAGACCAAGGCCGAGGCGCCAATGTTCAATCTTCGACTCTTTAAGATTCGCGCGTTCTTCATGGGTAGCGTCGCTGGTCTACTCGCGGCAATTGCTCGAGGCGGACTGCAGTTCATGCTCATTATCTGGCTCCAAGGCATTTGGTTGCCCTTGCACGGCTACAACTACACCGACACTCCACTGTGGGCCGGCGTCTTTTTGCTGCCGCTCACCGTGGGCTTCTTGCTCGCCGGCCCGATCTCGGGCTACCTCTCGGACCGACACGGCGCGCGCATACTTTCCACGGGCGGACTCGGCGTCTTCGCGCTCAGCTTCGTGGGCCTCCTCTTCATCCCCACGAACTTCGCGTACTGGATCTTTGCGATCCTGGTGTTCTTAAATGGCGTCGGTGGTGGAATGTTCTCCGCGCCTAACGCGGCGGCGGTCATGAACTCGGTACCCGCCGATCAACGCGGTGGCGCTGCCGGTATTCAAGCGGCCTTCATGAACACTGGCATGGTGCTCTCCATTGGCATTTTCTTCTCGCTCATGATTATTGGCCTGACCAAAACGTTACCCAAGGCCATGTTCAAAGGTCTGAGCGCCCACGGCGTGGTCGCGGCCCAGGCGCACGCCGTGGCGAGTGTGCCCGCGGTTGGCAGCCTCTTCTCGTCGTTTCTTGGTTTCAATCCTCTAAAGAGCCTGCTCAAGAGCCAAACGCTCGCTCACGTCTCGCACATTCAGTGGATCACGCTCACCGGCAAGCACTTCTTCCCGAGTCTCATTGAAAGTCCCTTTCACCACGGATTGATCATCGTCTTTTCCACCGCGATCGCGATGTCGGTTGTGGGCGCGCTCTTCTCGGCCCTGCGCGGTGACAAATTTGTCCACGGACAAGGGTCGCTCGCGCACCACGCCGGCGAACTGGCCGAGAGTTCGGGCACGGTCCCCGGCGAGATCGCCATTGAAGCAGAGGTCGTTCGATGACGGCACCCGACGCATCAACGACCAACGGCCAGATCGCGGCACGGTTGCGCTACGTACTCGTACGCATGACGCGAACGCTGCGCCGCGAAGGCAACTCCAACCTTTCGCCTTCACAGATCTCCGCCCTGGCGACACTGGAGGAGTTCGGTCCCGTGCGCATCAGCGCCCTCGCCACGCACGAATCCATCGACCCTTCGGTGGCGACGCGCGTCGTGGCGAGTCTGGAAAGTCAAGCACTCACCGAGCGCCGCGACGATCCCGAGGACAAGCGAGCCAGTCTCATTGATCTCAGCGACGTTGGGCGCAGGGCGCTGGACGAACTCTGGAGTGACCGAACCATGGGGCTCAGTTCACGACTCGAGCGACTCACTCCCAAAGAGCGCCTCGTGATGGAATTGGCGCTTCCGGTATTAGAGAAAATGGCCCGCGACAACTAGCGACGTCCAAGCACCTCTTCCTACGCGAGCGCGGCGTCCAAGGTGATCGTCGTTCCGGTAAGGGCCTTGCTCACGGGGCAACCCAACTTCGCGGCGGTCGCCGCCGCAACGAAACCCTCCTCGTCAAGACCACTGACTTTGCCGCGCACGGTAATGGCGATCTCGGGGATGCGAAAACCGCCCGCGGGGTCTGGTCCGAGGCGGACCTCGACGTCGACGACGAGCGACTCGGGCGTCCCACCGGCCGCGGCGATACCCGCGCTCAGGGCCATGGAGTAGCAAGCGGCGTGCGCCGCGGCGATCAACTCCTCGGGACTGGTCGTGCCGTCAGCTTCTTCAGCGGTTCGCTTGGGAAATGAGACGTCGAAGGTGGCGAGTCCACTGCTCAATAGTTCGACCTTGCCGGCTCCGTCTTGGAGACCGCCCGTCCACGTAGTGCGGGCTTTGCGCGTTGGCATCGTTGACTCCTTCTAGAAGATTCTCTAGGCATCCTACGGTCGCTACCACAAGGAAGCCAACGGGCGTTCTTAATGCTCGAGTCTGTGGTCCGCGCCCTACCGTGGATCAGCGTAACGAGCGGTGGTGAACGCGATGATCGTTGGAACACTCAAGGCGAAGATCACCAGCATGAAAGTCACGATCACGAGCGACGATCCTCGGGTGTGGTCGTGCACGAAAGCGAACTCAATCATGCCCGCGGTGATGACATAAGCCAGGAGCGCCCACTTAAAAACAGTCGCGAAGGCGCCCCACGCGAACTCCTTCAGGCGGCCCAAGAGGGCCCCCGCCGTCAAGAGCAATATCGCCGCCGCGATCAAGAGACCCGTGGCGAAGCCCAGTGGCGCGACGCGCGGCGCGTAGGAGGCGAGGAGTATGCCACCAACGACGACGAGACCCAGGGAGGCGGTGGCGAGGTAACCAATCGGCGGAAGGGGTCGATCAACTTCGTGCGCGGGCGCCGTAGCGTCGTGCGCGCTCATCGCGACCCCAGTCTCGTCATGATAATGAGCGTGGCAACTTGCATAATCCCGAGAATCCCGGAGGTGTAGACGAATCGTTGCATCAACCGATGGATTAGTTGACCGTTCGGAATGGGTTTATTCATCTCGTACAACACCGCGATATTGGCCGGCTCTAATATTCCCAGCGCCACGGTCGCCATGATGCCCACGACGCAGAACGAAACGATCAACCAGGCGTGATTGGGGCTCGAAGCGAGCAGGTTGCCCTGCGAGCGCGCGACCTGAAAACCCGTGGCGAGCGTCATCATCACGACCGTGGGCATGATGATGACCATTTTGGGCATAAAGCGGGCGGAGAACTCAGCACGAGCCGGTATTGAGAGTCGCCCCAATATTGGTCCAATCACCAGGCCGACAAAGAGGTCGATCCCCGTCCAAAGTCCACCTCCGACCACGTGGTTGAACATGAGTCCCCATCGCCAGTTAAAGCCAATCGACAGGGCAACGAAGAGGACCGCGAGCCCAACGACGGGCAGTCCCCAAAGAGGTACGACCTGAATCTTGGGGCGATCAATCGGTGGCGCGTGCGACGATTCAGATCTACCAACGATTGTTGCTTCGCTCACGTCGTGTCCCCCCGGTAACCTATGGACAGAAATTTACACAGTGTCCGCGCCGAGTGCACGACTTTTCCTCACGGCCCGCAGTTCACCTCGAAAAACTACGTTCAACAGGACAAATATTCACCGCTGGCGAGATCCCTTTCTCTCTGTCATGCTAAAAGCATGACGACCATTTCAAGCCACGACAACGGAATGCCCATCTGGATCGACGTCATGGTCGAAACCGCAGAGCAGCATCATGACCTCCGCGCTTTTTTCACCACGCTGTTCGATTGGACGTGGGATGTGGGCGGGCCCGAGATGGGCTACTACTCCATTGCCTCACACAACGGCGCTCCGGTGCTGGGTCTTGGACAAAATGAGGGATCACATGGCGAGATCACGACGTACTTCAAATCCTCGAACATCGATGACGACCTTCAAAAGGCAGTCGAGCTTGGCGCGAGTGTCGCCCTTCCCGCGACCAAAGTGATGGACGTTGGTACCATGGCCGTTTTAGTCGACCCCACCGGCGCGACCTTTGGACTCTGGCAACCGGGAACCTTCGAAGGCTTCGGCGTCGCGTACGAAGACAACGCGCCAGGCTGGTTCGATCACGTCTCCTTAGATCCCGAAAAAGCCGGACAGTTCTACGCGGACTTCACCGAACATCAGCTCATCTCACCCGACGGCGAAATGCGGATTTTGCAGAATGGTGAGCAGTGGTTCGCGAGCATCAGTCACGATCAAACCGGTGAGGGTGCGAAGTGGAATCCGATCTACGTCGTTGATTCATTAGAGAGAATCCACGAGACCGTCCCGCGCCACGGTGGCGCAATTCTTCTTGCGGAGATGCCAGTGCCCGGAAGCGCGATCTGTGTCTTTAGCGAGCCGGTAAACGGGACATCGTGGACGGTGATGCGAGGTGGCGAACACCCAAGTTGAATCAGTAAAGGGGCATCAAGCGCGTACGGTCGCGTTGCCTCATCGCTTGGGAGGCAACGTCAACCCTCGAATTGGCAACCACCAGAACGATTCTCCCCGAGTTGGATTCTCTTCGAGCCGGTCAAATTCCTTGAATTTGGCGATCTCAATGCGACACACCGCAGACGTCACGCCAACTACAGCAGTTGAGTAATGAACAAGATTCAAACTGACCATCGGCGCGTAGATCTTTTCGTCAACCTTGTCTCTTTTCGAAAGAAAGGTCACCGCGTCGTCAATCTCATCGACAGAATAATTTTTTGATGCTTTTTTTCCTTGAAATCTACCGTTTTATCAGGTACCTTGTGGGGCGGCTGACTCCCAGTTGCTTCACATTATTTCGACCACACCGAACGATGAACTACAGATCCGGAGTATTGAGATGAAGAAGAATTTCTACAAGATCGCACTCGGAACCGCAACCGTTTCTTTGTTGATCGCCGCAACGTTGCAGAGCGCGTCGATGGCGGGTGCCGGAACGCCAGGTGGCTCGAGGGGACCCCTAAACGAGCCGACTTTTCAAGGCGCCGGGCCTTGGCAGGTCAACAGCAATGCTGCCACCGTCGCTCGGGTATGTCCAGCCGTCGCGAACGCTGCTTCATGTAACGCGCTCGTTCTGGGCGAGGACCAAGTGGCCGGACATAGTCCCTTTGGCAACTCGGGACGAGGACTTGTTAGCACGAACGATACGTTCGCCGACAACGTCAATGCTCTAAGTCCCGCTCAGATTATTAGCGCCTACAACTTCCCCACCACTTCTCCTAGCGGTGGATTACCCGGCACCGGCAAAACCATCGCCATTGTGGACGCCTACAATGACCCCAACATCGCGAGCGACCTGGCGACGTTCGACACACAGTTCAGCATTCCCCAACTCAACTCGTGCACGATCACCGCGACGAGCGGCCCCTGTTTTCAGAAAATCAACTGGTCTGGAGGAACTACCTATCCCGCGTTCGACCAAGGTTGGGCCCTAGAGATTAGCCTCGACGTGGAGTGGGTGCACGCCATCGCTCCAGGCGCGAGCATTCTATTGGTTGAGGCAACATCGAATAGCGTGCCGGACCTTGTACGGGCAATAACGTACGCGTCGATGAAGGCCCAGTACGTGTCGATGTCATTTGGCGCTGCGGAATTGAGCGCAGAAACGTCGACCTACGACCGGGCCTTCACGAGTACAACGGCGAGTTACTTCGCGGCGGCGGGCGACGCCGGTCTCAGTACCGAATGGCCTTCAACGTCACCCAAGGTAATTTCGGTCGGTGGCACGACGTTGTCCCTGACGTCGACCGGGACTGTCGCCTCAGAGACCGGCTGGATCAATGGCGGCGGCGGCTGCAGCACGTACGAAACCGCGACGACGAGCGAAGCCAACTACCCGACCTACGCACAGGCGAACTGCGCGGGCAAACGGGCGACGCCGGACGTCGCCGCCGACGCGGACCCCAACACTGGTGTCTTCGTGTACAACTCCAACAATTTCTATGGAACCACGGGTTGGTACACCGTGGGCGGGACCAGCTTGTCGACGCCCATTTGGGCTGCCCGGTCGGCTGATTCTGGGGTCGTGGTTAACTCCGCCTATATATATGGCACGAACGCCATCAATTTCTACGACGTTACTCAAGGCGGTAACGCAGCCGGGTGCCTCGTGGGTTACGACATGTGCAGTGGTTTGGGCAGCCGAAACAATTGATCTCGGCTGCTCTTGGGCAGTGTTTGCAACTATCTCAGGGTGAGGTTCCCCTGGTGTCGGTTTCGTCGACACCGGGAGAACTTCGTCTTTTGATGGTCCAGGACGAGTTCCCGCCAGATGGAACAAGAATACGAATCAAGCAGTAAACGTCCCCTGTTGCTCAACAACTTCGACGACGACGCATCGGTTATCTGGTTCGTACCGTGGTATTCAGATCCAGATTCAGATGCCAAGGTCGTCACGACTCTCGCTTGTTGACTCTCTCAACCGCGCGGGAAGCCGGGCCCTTGATGAAAGACACCTTCGGTAGTCCGAAACGCCAATTCAAGGCGATTGATCGTGCCGAAGGTGCTCCCGAAAGGAGCAGCTCACGAACGTGTCCCTATCCTTGGTTCGTGGAGGTTTCGAGTCAGCCCTACGAAATCGAATTACAAGCGTGACCACCGCCCTCGGCATCCCGATTACGACGTGACCACCGCGGGCGAGTTATGTCTTTCAGGGTGTTGTCAGTTCGTAGGGGTTGCAGTAGTGAGTGGCGGCTCTGCAAGGATCTACAATTCGTGGCCGCTGTAAATCAGGAAGCGATAACGACGACGCGGCGATTTGCTGCTCGGCCGGCGGGCGTAGCGTTCCACTTTACGGGATCTTTCGCACCCATGGTCTTTACGTGCACCGTAACCGTCGTCTTGTAACTGAGGGTATTGAGTTGCTGACGCAGGTAGTTTGCAACGGCGCTAGCTCGGAGAAGCCCGATACTCAAGTTGACCGCACTCGTACCTTGGCTATCAGTGAATCCGGTCACGGTGATCGAGTTGAAGCCATCACGAATAATGGTCGCGGCGAACTTCGCTAACTTTGACTTCATCGTCTTGGTGAGCGTCGATGATCCACTCGCGAAGTTACTCGCCGTCAGCGTAACGCTCTTCGGCTTCTTTACGACCTTGGCCGGGGTAGCCGAGTTCGAAGCATCGCCCGTGGCGCTCGTACCCGCACTGTTCGTCGCGACGACCGTGAACGTGTACGTCGTTCCGTCTGTTAGACCCGTCACCGTGCAGGAAGTCGCGGTCGCGGAGCTGACGGTACAGGTGGCACCGTCCGGACTCGAAGTTACGGTGTAGCTCGTAATCAAAGTGCCGCCGTTGGTCGAGGGATCGACCCAAGTCACGGTTGCGCTCGTATTACCCGCGACGGCGGTCACGTTTGTCGGTGCGCCCGGTGCGCCCGGCGAGGCCGCGGGCATAACGGCATTCGACGCGCCGGACGACGCGCTCGTACCCGCACTGTTCGTCGCGACGACCGTGAACGTGTACGTCGTGCCATCCATGAGACCCGTGACCGTGCAGGACGTTGCGATCGCAGAGTTATCGGTGCAGGTGGCACCACCCGGGCTCGACGTTACGGTGTAGTTCGTGATCGGTGCGCCGCCATTAGAGGAGGGATCGACCCAGGTTACGGTCGCGCTCGTATTACCCGCGACGGCGGTGACGTTTGTGGGCGTGCCCGGTGCGACCGGCGGCGCCGACGAGACCTCGGGCGTCACCGAGTTCGACTCACCGGCCGACGTGCTCGTGCCCGCACTCGCGACGACCGTGAACGTGTAGGTCGTGCCGTTCACCAATCCCGAGACGACGCACGAGGTCGCGGTGGGGCCATTAACGCTGCACGTGGCGCCGCCGGGGTTCGCGATAACCGTGTAGCCCGTAATCGGTGCGCTGCCATTAGAGGAGGGACCGACCCAGGTGACGGTCGCGCTCGTATTACCAGCGACCGCGGTGACGTTTGTCGGCGCGCCCGGTGGCACCACGGAGCTCGACGTCGCGGGCACGTAGAAGATCGAACCGTAGAGAGAGGCGTTACTGACACTGGGCATCGACGTCGGCGAGAGGTTCACCGTGTAACAACCCGGCGAGCCACTGACCGGAACAGGGGCCGGCGACACGGGGTAGCTCACACGGTTCAACGAGTCGTACCAGTCGACGACGCCGCTCGTCCCGGACCCACAGACTTCAAAGCTGAGACTCGCGAACTGCGAACCTGCAGAAATTGAGACGTCAAAGGAGTCGGTACCACCCGCGACACTAAAGACTCCTGCGGCCGGGTTGCTGTTGTAGACACCCACCGACACACTTCCTTGACCGTAGGCGGTGGCGGAAATGGATCCGACTGAGCCAGAAGTCCCAAGGGACGCCGTCGACGAACCGCCCTGAGAGTTTGACGAATCGCCCGTGGCGCTCGACCCTGTCGAACCACTCGGCGCGACGGCGGTCGGTAACGCGTCGTTGGACGTAGCCGACGACGACGCACCACCGGAGTCGAAGGACGCCGTCACGACAAAGTCGTAGGTGTCGCCGCCAATGAGGCCACTCACGTCGAGACAGAGACCGATGACGCCAGCGCAGTTCGTTGAAGTTGACACGCCAGTAATTGGCGTACCGACGACGCCGGTCGTGGCATTAATTGGCAGAATCGTGTAGCTGTTTACGGCGCCGATCGCCGGCGCGTCCCACTTGACGATGGCCGAGTTCGAATTAGCGAGATCGTTTGTCGCAAGAACATTGGTCGGCGCGTAGGGCGAGGTGACGGTAAACGTGTAGATCTGGGTGTTGGAACCCACGGCGTTATTCGCGGTAAAGACAATCGTGTAGATGCCCGGTAACGCGTACGTTGGATTCAACGTCAGCGTGCCGTTCCCGCCTCCGTTGTCAACAAATGACACACCGACGGGCAGCGTTGAGACGGAGAGGATGAGCGTTCCCGAACCCGTGACCACGACCGACTGGGCCCCCCCTACGCCGTAAGCGAAGGTGGGCTGGAACGAACTCGTAAAGATCGGCGCGCCGCCCGTAGCGCTCGGCAACCACACGGCGTACATCGTGATATTCGAACCAACGGTGCCCACGGCGCCCGACAATAAGTAGGACGAGTTCGCGTTGACGTTGACGGAGTTATGGGTGCCTGGACTGGTTGACCAACCGGCGAACGTACCGTAGCCCAAAGGAGGCAACATGGTACCGACACCAGGCACGACAATCGACGTGCCATCGTTGCCGATTACGGAGTAAGCGAAACCGGTTCCACCGTTGTTATTAAAGTTCACGGTGTCGACTACCGGGCTCAATGTCCAGTAGGCATAGAGCGTGGCTGTCGTGCTCGGGATGTAGGAGGCCCCCGCATTTCCGACCAACGTCCCGAGCGTCGGTGCCGTGTACCATCCAGCAAAGGTGAATCCCGACTTCGTCGGCGTGGGGAGCGACAGGGCGGGTTGGCCCGAAACATACGTGGCTGAAGCGGTGCCAACGGTGCCGCCTTCTGAGTTGAAGATGACACTGAAGGTATTAGGCGTCCACACGGCGTAAATACTGAGGGTGGGCACCAAGCCACTAGGCGTGTAGGCGGCGCCCGCCACGCCCACTTCGGTACCGCCCTGCGGAGCCGTGTACCAGCCGACGAAGGTGTATCCAGACCTTGTCGGTGTAGGAAGCGTCAGGGGCGACGAGGCGCCACCCGAGGTGAACGTCGCTTGAGGAGGACTTACGATCCCGCCACCGGAGTTGTAAACAACGGTGTACTTGATTGCGATGCTGAAACGCTGGCTTGAGGTGGCCGCGCCGTAACTGCCACTAGCGGCGACGCTCGCGTCGACCACGCAGGTGCCCGCCGCGTTGAACGTCACGGTGCTGCCACTGAGCGAACAGCCCTGCGAAGAAGAGTCCAGACTGAACGTCACTGCCCCGCCCGGCGCCGTGGCACTTACCGTGTACGAACTGCCCACGATGGGGGTCGCTGGAGGCGTCGAAGTGAAGGTGATCGACTGGGCGGCGAGCGAAGCTACAACGACTGACTGGGTACCCGTCCCCACGAGGTACTGCGACGTTGAGACTGCAATTGCGTCGATGACGCACGTGCCGAGACTCGTGAAGGTCACGGTGTTCCCCGACAACGTACAACCAGACGACGTTGTGTCGAGCGTAAGGGTAACGGTGCCACCACTCGCGGCCGAGGCGTTGATGTTGTAGGAACCGCCGACGACAGGGCTCGCCGGCGGCGTGGAGAACGTGATTTGGTTGAAGACCTGATTACTCCCGCCACCCGAGTCGGTCACACTAATTATTAATGTCGCCGATGACGTCGCGTAACCACCTGATGCCGTAATTGAGGCCGTGATAACGCACGAACCAGCACCGGTGAACGTCACCGCGCCCGAGCTGGGGTCGACCGTGCATCCGCTCGCGGCGTACGTGATCACGCCAGGGCTAGCGGAGACCGCGACCGCGGTGTACGCCTCGCCAACGTTGGCCGAGTCCTGGCCCGAACCGAGATACGTAACATCGAAGGCCCAATTGGAATCGTTCGTAAAGCTCAAACCCGGGTCCACCAGCGCGCTGTCGAGCGTCACGCTGGCCGAGACGACGCCCTCGGCAGAACTCGTGTAGTGCGTGCCGTCACCGATCGAAGTGATCGTGGCGTAGTAGGTGTCGGCCGGGGTGAGGCCTGTGAAGGTGTGGCTGCCGCTATTGGCGTCAGCGTAAGTGACACTCGTGCCGGTCGTTTCGTTGTGGAGGGTGATTGTCGACGAGGCGACGTTGGGGTCGGCGTTGTAGGTGACCGTAACGCTGGTGCCGGAATTGGTGATCGTGGGCGCGCTGGGTGTGGAGAGAGCGACCGTCGCGAGCGTGACGGTGGCCGAAGCGGCACCCTCGGTAGAACTCGTGTAGTTCACGCCGTCACCGATGGAGGTAGTCGTGGCGTAGTAGGTGTCGGCCGGGGTGAGGCCGGTGAAGGTGTAGCTGCCAGTGTTGGCGTCGGTGACGGTCACGCTCGTGCCGGTCGTCTCGTTGTAGAGGGTGATCGTGGTGGAGGCGGCGTTGGGGTCGGCGTTGTAAGTGACCGTGACACTGGTGCCGGATTTGGTAATCGAGGGTGCGGCGGGCGTCGAAAGTCCAACGATGATGAATGTAACTGCGACGTCCGAAGAAGTGGCTGCCTCGTAGCCCGAGTCACTCGCAATTGACGCGTAGACGTAACAGATGCCCTGACCACTTACGGTGAGAGTGCCATCGACTAAGGAACAGACAATCGACGATACGTTGCCATGAACGGTTCCGTCATCCAAACCGTAAGAGATGGTACCATCGCCACTTGATCCCGAGGAGGCAAGCGTTACTGCCGTTGGTAGACCCGTGACGAAATCAAACCATGTCGTGCTCGTAACGGAAGGCACGACCGAAATCACTTGAGAACCGAGTGACAAGGTGACGTTGCCCGAGTGCGCGCTCTCGGCGGAGGTGAACCACGACACGCCGTCCCCGACCGAGGTGATCGAGGCGTAGTAGGTGTTGCCCTGGGTGAGACCGGTGAAGAGGTGGCTGGCGGTGGCGCCGCTGGCGGAGAAAGTGACGCTGGTCGCGGTGGTCGCGTCGTAGAGGGTGATCATTGAGGAAGTGGCGTTAGCGTCGGGGGTGAAACTCACCGTGATTGAAGTGACGCTGGTCTGGCTAATCGATGGCGCAGCGGCCACGGCAAGCGGGGCGGTCCACACCGCGGTCAAGGTGACATCGGTGGTGCCCATGGTGTACATCGCGCCGTCGGAGTAGGTGTTGGTACCGTCACTCCAACCCCTAAAGGTGTAGCCCACCCGGGTGGGATTAGTGCCCGCGTAGACGCTGAAGGTTAAACCGGTGGCGACGCTGGTCTGGGTCGGCAACGTGATTCCAGTGCCGCCGCCCAAGCTGTAGGTGACGCTGTAGGAGTTGATCGACCACTGCGCGTAGAGGGTGGTCGAAGAGGTGAAGGGGTAGCTCGCGCCGTCGGCGTAGCTCGCGCCGGTGCCGTTGGCCAGCGTGTTCCAGCCGGTGAAGGTGTAGCCGGTCTTGG
>DATCCC010000006.1:0-15756 GCA_036511495.1 Acidimicrobiales bacterium
GTGTGGTTGTCGGCAATCCCAACGAGTCCGTTATTCAGCCCCGATACGACGCCACCGGTTCACTAGTCTTCGTGTCCGACCGCTCCGACTGGTGGAACCTTTACCGCGACACGCCCACCGAGCCAGTGGCGCTGTATCCACTGGCCAGCGAGTTTGGAAGCCCCGCGTGGGAATTTGGACTGACGGACTACGCACCCCTGGTCGACGGGTCACTGGTCACGAGCTGGCACGCGTCGGACGGTAGTCACCTCGGCGTCTTGAACGCAACCGGCATGCGCGAGGTACCCATCGACTGGAAGATCATCGGTTCGGTCGCCACCGACGGCGTCAACTTCGTGGGCCTTGTTGGCTCCCCTGACAAGCCCGCTGCGGTCGTGCTCGTCGATCTCACCAGCGGTGCTGAGACGGTTCTCGCGACGAGTTTCGTGAATAGCGTCGACCCGGCGTATCTGTCAGTGCCCGCGCCCATTGAGTTCGCGACCGAGAATGGACTGACGGCGCACGCGCTCTACTACGCCCCCACCAACCCTGACTTCGACGGGCCCCAAGGTGAAGCACCCCCGCTCATCGTGGCGAGCCACGGCGGGCCTACCTCGAGTTGTAGCGCCGCGTTGAACTACGCGGTCCAGTACTGGACGAGCAGAGGGTTTGCCGTCGTGGACGTCAATTACGGCGGTAGCAGCGGGTACGGGCGCGCGTACCGTGAACGTCTCAAGGGCGCCTGGGGCGTCGTGGATCTCGACGACTGCGTCAACGCCGCGCGCTACCTCGCTGGGAGCGGTCGAGCGAATCCTGAGGCGCTCTTGATTCACGGTGGCAGTGCCGGGGGTTACACGACGCTGTGCGCCCTGACTTTTCGCGATGACTTCGCCGCCGGAGCGAGCCACTTCGGTGTGGGGGATCTCGGGGCGCTCGCCAGGGACACCCATAAGTTTGAGTCACGATACCTTGATGGGCTTATCGGTCCCTGGCCCGAGGCCCGCGCACGTTACGAGGAGCGTTCGCCGGTCTTCCATACCGAGATGCTTCGAACGCCGATGATCTTGTTCCAGGGACTCGAAGATGCCGTCGTGCCCCCCGCCCAGGCCGAAGCTATGGCCAAGGCCCTACGCGACAAGGGCGTCCCCTTCGCCTACGTGGCCTACGAGGGCGAGCAGCACGGTTTTCGACAAGCCAAGAACATCATCCGCACCGCCGAGGCTGAGTTGTCCTTCTACGGACAGGTGTTGGGCTTTACGCCGGACGGTGACAACGAGGCGATAGAGATCGAAAACGCTGGCGCGTTGTAGAACGCGTACCTGTCGATACAAATCGGACCGCTGGCGGCTGGGTGAGAACCGTCATCAACGCGAAGTCCGTAAATTAGACGCGCCATCGCTGCACGTCCAAGCGATTTCTCTGAAGTTCGGATTCGGCTCTACCGACGTTCGCGGGCATTTTCCATTGAATTTCAAGTGCAACGTGACACTGGTCCAAGAAGCAACGAATCCGTGAACTAGCAGGAGATTATTTTGATGCCTCGACCAGAAAAGTTGACCAGCGCCTGAATATCGTTCTGGTCGCTAGTAACAATCCGATCCCCTTCCCGAGCGATCGAGACGACAGTAGCGTCAATGGCACTTCCGCCACCAGCAACTCGGATGAGGACGCCCGCGACTCGCCCCAAGTCACCATCCACAGGCAGCAGTTCCACGGCGCCGAGTAGCCGTGCCAAGGGAACTTGGCTTCCCGACCCACCTCGCCAAACTTCCGCGACCACTCCGCCATTGCTTCGAAGAGAAAGTGAGTTCCTTTGGGCCGCCTTCAGAAGAGCTACCGTGCTCCGGTCATTGCCCTCAATAGCTATGAACGCGCCAGTGTCCAAAATTAAGGCAGTCATTCGACTGGAAGGCTCACTCGAACTTCGGCCTTTTCAAACGATATGCGTTCGCCGGCCTTCACCATCCTCGATATTTCAGGTACGTCTTGTTCTGGAACGAGAACCGGATGCCCACTTTCGATGATGCGAGTGATCGTTGAGATGAGCTCCTCGTGGCTCCCTCCCGAAGCGTTGACCTTAACAAAACCGAACCAACCATTAGGCGCTGACTCAATGGGCCCGAGCCTGGCAGTAGCATCTCGAACCTCTTCCTCCGTGATGGCTCCGTTCTCGTTCTCCCAGACACGAAGGAATTCGTCGAGAGCGTTTGCGCGCAACTTCGCCTGGGCGGCATCAGCGAGCCAGCCCGAGAGAGTCTCGCCAGATTGATCAGCGGCGATACGCACCGCCCTGCTCAGTGCTGGGACCAGTGAAACACTCATCTTGTCGACCGTCATAAGTCAATCCTACTCGAGTACGAACTACTATGGTACGAAGTAAATACTCGAAGGCACAAATTACTTTCGTCTCGTTTCCATGGTCAATCCGGCCTATCGCTGGGGAACGTTCTGGATCCACTTACGAAAGAAGAACCCGAAGTCGATGAAATCCGCAAGAGCGATCAGGAAACCGCTCGACATCTGGATCAGCCATGCTGCTCCTTGGGAGGCAACTTTAGAAAGCCAGCGACCTCTGTACTGAAGTTCGGACGCAACTCTACGGAAGGTCGCAGCCCTTTTCCTCTGAATTTCGATTACTAACGTGACACTACGAACAGCCACTCGTCGCGCCGCACGTGGAACAGACGTAACACGAGCCCGCGCGCTGCATGGCGTTGCCGCACTGGTAACACATAGGCGCGTCACGCTGCTCGGAGCGAGAAATCAACTCGCCTTGGGTTCCTCCATGAGTCACGTCACGAGCAATCGTGGTTGAGGGGTGAATCGGCTTGTCCGTTATCTCCAAGAGACCGGCCTGAATCGGCAGGTTAATCGTCGGCGTGGACTGCTCAACAACTTCTGGCAGGGTGGGTTGGATGCGCTCACTCGTGGAGAGCACGCCCAGGTCTTCACGCTCGGTGACACTTAAGTAGTCCAGCGCCAAGCGGCGGAAGATGTAGTCCACGAGTGAGGTCGCGATGCGAAGATCGGCGTCGTCGGTCATACCCGAGGGCTCGAACTTCATGTTCGCGTACTTGCGCACGAAGGTCGCGAGCGGCACACCGTGTTGGAGGCCGAGACTCACCGAGATGGAGAAGGCGTCCATAATGCCCGCGAGCGTCGACCCCTGCTTGGCGACTCTGATGAACACTTCACCCGGACGGCCGTCTTCGTACTCGCCGACCGTGACGAAGCCCTCGCAGTCCGCAACGCGGAAGGAGAAGGTCGAGGAGAGACGTCGTCGAGCGAGTCGCTCACGTACCGCACCGACCACCACGTCGGGGCTCGCGCTGCGCGCGCTTTCGAGCTGTGACTCGAGCTTGGCGATCTGTGCGTAGAGATCGACGACTTCGGCGGCGTCAATGTTCGAGTCAAGGAGTGGCGTGGTCTGACCCTCGCCGTCCTTCTTTGCCGTCGAGAGCGGTTGACCGACCTTGCAGTTGTCGCGGTAGATCGCGACAGCCTTAATGCCGAGTCGCCACGCGTCGAGGTGCAAGTTCTCGACATCTTCGATCGTCGCGTCTTCGGGCATGTTCACGGTCTTGGAGATCGCACCCGAAATGAAGGGCTGGACGGCCCCCATCATGCGAACGTGACCCGAGTAGTGAATCGTGTTGTCACCCATGGAGCAGGCAAAGATCGGCAGGTGTTCGGCCTTTAGGGCCGGCGCGCCGACGATGGTCTTGTGCTCATCGATGTAGGCAATGATGACGTCGTTCTCCTCTTGGGAGTAGCCCAACTTCTCCAGCGCGCGTGGCACCGTCTGGTTGACGATTGACATGTTGCCACCACCGACGAGCTTCTTGAACTTCACGAGTCCGAGGTCAGGCTCGATGCCGGTGGTGTCACAGTCCATCAAGAGACCAATGGTGCCCGTGGGTGCGAGCACCGTGGCCTGGGCGTTACGGGTGCCGTGACGGGTACCTAAGTCGACCGCTTCTTCCCAGGCGTGCTGCGCGGCCTGGAGAATGTCCGCGGGCGCCTTCGTGTCATCAATCTGGTACGACGCGTCGCGGTGCATGCGCAACACGTTGATCATCGGCTCGGCGTTCTCGGCGTAGCCCTCGTGAGGGCCCATGCGGCCCGCCGTGCGCGCACTGGTCACGTACGCGTGACCCGTCATAAGGGCAGTAATGGCGGCAGCCCACGCGCGACCTTCGTCGGAGTCGTAGGCCAGTCCCGACGCCATGAGGAGGGCTCCCAAGTTGGCGTAACCGAGGCCTAGTTGGCGGAACTTGCGCGAGTTTTCGCCAATCTTCTCGGTCGGGTAGTCGGCGGCGCCGACGAGAATCTCCTGTGCACTAAAGAGCACCTCAACGGCGTGCTTGAAGGCGTCGACGTCGAAGCGTCCATCGTTGCGCAGAAACTTCAACAGATTGATGCTCGCTAGGTTGCACGCGGAGTTGTCGATGTGCATGTACTCAGAGCACGGGTTCGAGCCATTGATGCGGTCGGTGTTGGACGACGTGTGCCACTTATTGATCGTGGAGTCGAACTGCAGACCGGGGTCCGCGCACTCCCAGGCGGCGCGAGCGATCTGGCGCCATAGGTCACGAGCCTTCATCGAGCGAACCGTCGCGTTGCCGTGACGGGCCGTCAAATTCCAGTCGCCGTCGGTGAGGACAGCCTCCATGAACTCATCAGAGACGCGAACGGAGTTGTTGGCGTTCTGGTACTGAATCGAGTTAATGTCCTTGCCGTCGAGGTCCATGTCAAAGCCCGCGTCGCGTAGCGCGCGCGCTTTCTTCTCTTCTTGGGCCTTGCACCAGACGAACTCTTCGATGTCGGGGTGGTTGGCGTCGAGGATGACCATCTTCGCGGCGCGGCGCGTCTTCCCACCGGACTTGATGGTGCCCGCGGACGCGTCGGCGCCTCGCATGAACGAGACAGGCCCACTCGCGGTGCCGCCGCCTTCGAGCGCCTCGGCGCTCGAACGAATCTTTGAGAGGTTGACGCCCGCGCCCGATCCACCTTTAAAGATGATGCCCTCTTCGGTGTACCAATTAAGAATCGAGCGCATCGAGTCCTCGACGGCGAGGATGAAGCAGGCACTGCCCTGCTGGGGAACATCCTTCACGCCGATGTTGAACCACACTGGTGAGTTGAAGGCGGCCTTTTGGGTAATGAGCAAGTGCTTGAGTTCCGCGCGGAAGGTTTCAGACTCTTCTTCGTCAACGAAGTAGTCGCGCTCGATGCCCCACGTGGCGATCGTGTCAACGATGCGGTCGACCACCTGCTTCAGGGACGTCTCACGCTCGGGGGTACCGAGCGTGCCACGGAAGTACTTCTGAGCGAGAATGTTCGTCGCGTTGAACGACCAGTTGGCGGGCACCTCGACGTTCAGTTGCTCAAAGGCCACGGAGCCATCGCGGAAGTTGGAGATTCGCGCGTCACGACGATCCCAGACGACTTCGTCGTAGGGATGACGATCCTCAGTAGTAAAAAACCGACGAAGTCCAATTCCGAGTCGCTGAGGTGCGATGGCCATTTCTCTCTCTTTTCTGTCCCATTACCCGACACTAAGTACGCGCATCCGTCGACGGAGTAGAGAAGTAAAGGTTTTGTCCCTTCGTCCCCTCAGCCACAACATGTAGTGGTCAGACCACACTTCATCGCTAGATGCTGTGTTATTACATCACTGTAATTACTTCTTGTCAACTACATTTTTGAAGACTTTTGCAGAAATCTTCTTCTGCCAGCCTAGGGCCCAATATTGACCGCCCTTCCCTGGGTAGCCTGACCCGGATGCAACTCGTCCTAGCCCTCGACGCTGGCACCACGGGGGTGCGTACCGTCGCCTTCGACGCCCGCCTCGAGGTCATCGACGAGGCCTATCGCGAGCTGACCCAGTACTTCCCCTCCCCCGGCGAGGTCGAACACGACCCTCGAGAGATCGCTGATTTAGCCATCTGGACCCTCCGCGAGGTCGCCAAGCGAGCCCGAGTCGCGGATCACGACGTCGTAGCGCTCGGTATCACGAATCAACGAGAGACAACGGTCGGCTTTGACCGTGAGCGAGGCGACATTTTTCATCGCGCCATCGTTTGGCAGGACCGTCGAACGACCGACTTCTGTCGAGAGCTCGAAACGCGAGGCCACGGTCCAGACGTTCGCGCAACTACCGGCCTCGTCCTCGACTCATACTTTTCCGCCACGAAGATGCACTGGATGATCGAGCACGGTCTCGCTGATCACGCGCTCGCACCAAGTTTCGCCACGATTGACACGTGGCTTCTTTGGATGCTTAGCGGGGGTGTTAAAAACGGCGTCTTCGCGACCGAGCCGTCGAACGCGTCAAGGACCTTGCTCTTGGACCTCTCTACGCTGCAGTGGTCCCCCGCCATGATGAATCTCTTTGGCGTCGCGCCGGACATGCTCGCCTCGTTACGCCCATCGGCGAGCACGTTCGCCACCGTCAATACGGACGTCGTTCCAGAACTCGCCGGCGTACCGATCACCGGCATCCTCGGCGATCAGCAGTCGGCCCTCTTCGGACAGGCCTGCTTCTCGCGCGGTCTCGTGAAGGCGACGTACGGCACGGGAGCCTTTCTCCTCGCCAACGCGGGAACGACGGTGCCGAGCGTCATCGAAGGCCTCCTGACGTCGGTCGCGTGGAGCCTCGGCGAGGGCGCGACTACTTACGCCCTCGAAGGTTCGGCCTTTGTCGCCGGCGCCGCGGTGCAGTGGTTACGTGAACTCGGTTTCATTGACGCGTCGAGTGAACTCGAAGCACTCGCACTCTCGGTTAGTGATTCGTCAGGTGTTCAATTCGTACCGGCCTTCACTGGTCTCGGCTCACCGTTCTGGCGTCCCAACGCGCGTGGCGCAATTACGGGTCTCAGTCGAGGGGTCGGCAAAGGCGAGATCGCGCGCGCGCTCGTCGAAGCGCTCGCCTACCAGGTACGCGCGATAACCGACGCTTTTCGTGATGGTGGCGTCGAACTGCGAGAGCTTCGAGCCGACGGTGGGGCAGCCGCGATGGATCTGCTCCTCCAACTCCAGGCCACGAACTCGCGCGTGGACGTCCTGCGCTGTTCATCCTTGGAAGCAACGGCGCGAGGTGCGGCGAGCATCGCGGGTCTCGAAGTTGGACTTTGGCACTCACTCGAAGAACTCGAAGACCTCTGGCACTCGAAAAAAAGATTCAGTCCCGAGGATCCCGTCTTCGTGGACCTTGGCTACGCCAACTGGCGTGGCGCTCTTGATCGCGCGTAAAGACTAGGTTCGTCGTAGCGAATCGGGGGCCTTTGGAAAACTATCAATCGCAAGTACTACGCGAAGGGCTCTCCTTTGGTGAAGCGCCGCGCTGGCACGAGGGCCGACTCTGGTTCTCGGACTTCTATCGTCACGGGATCTTTTCTATTGACGAGCGAGGCACTGAGGAGCGTCTCGAACACACGGTGCCCGGTCAGCCGTCGGGTCTTGGGTGGTTACCCAACGGCGACATGCTCTGTGTCTCAATGACCGATCACCAGGTACTGCGCCTGCACAAGGGCACATCGACGCTCTTTGCCGACATCTCGAAGCACTGCGGCTTTTGGGCGAACGACATGGTGACTTCGTCAAGTGGCGTCAGCTACGTCGGCAACTTCGGTTTCGACCTCGACGTCATGCTTCGTGATCAGGGCGTCGAAGGGCTGACCGCGACACCGCCGCCCACCACCAACGTCGTTGTCTTGAACAGCGAGGGCGCCGTCATCCAGGTCGTAGCGAAGATGGCCTTTCCCAATGGCTCGGTCATCACGCCCGACGGCAAGACCCTCATTGTGGGCGAGACGATGACGTTCTGTCTCAACGCCTTTGACATCAACCACGACGGCACGCTCGCGAATCGCCGCGTCTGGGCCCAGCTCGACTTTGTGGCGACGGACGGCATGTGTCTCGACGCCGACGGTCAGATCTGGCTCGCGAATGCCCTTACCAATCAGGTCCTGCGCGTAAAAGAAGGTGGTGAGATTACCGCGGTCGTCGAAACGACGACGACGGCGTTCGCGTGCATGCTGGGTGGCTCGGATCAAAGGACGCTCTACGTCATGACCGCGCCAACCAGTGATCGTTTCAAGGCCGCCGTCACTACCGACGGCGCGATCGAAGTTGTCCGCGTGCCGGTGAAAGGCGCGGGAAGACCCTAATCGTTAGCCGAGCTTTGTGAGGGCCCGTTTCAGATTTCGAATTGCTTGATGAGTACGCAGTTCGTTTTCAATTAAGGCAAAACGAACGTGTCCGTCGCCCCCTTCGCCAAAGCCCACGCCCGGACTCGTCGCGACGTCGGCCTCTTCGATCAAGAACTTCGAGAACTCGAGTGAGGGCATTTCGCGATACGGCTCGGGAACGGGCGCCCAGATAAACATCGATCCTCGCGGCGTCACGACGTCCCAACCGATTCGATTTAGTCCGTCGATCAACGTGTCGCGACGTGACTGATAGATCATGCGTAACTGCTCGGGGTACTCGGTGGCTTCATTCATCGCGACGATCGCGGCGATCTGCACCGGTTGAAACGTGCCGTAGTCGAGGTAGCTCTTGAGTTTCGTCAGCGCCGCCACGATCTCGGCGTTGCCGACGAGGAAACCCACCCGCCACCCAGCCATCGAAAACGACTTGGTCAACGTGTAGAGCTCGACGCAACACTCTTTCGCGCGAGGCACCTGGAGGATCGACGGCGGGCGGTAACCATCAAAACCGAGGTCGGCGTAGGCGAAGTCGTGACAGACAATGACGTCGTGTTCGAGCGCGAAGGCCACGAGTCGCTCCATGAAGGCCAAGTCCACGCAGGCACTCGTGGGATTGTGCGGAAAGGAGACCACGATGACGCGGGGCTTTACGTCGGCGTTCTTCCACGCGTTGAGCAAGCCTTCAAAGAAGTCGTCGCCGGGATCGTTCGTGCTCGCGCCCGGGTCCACCATCGGAACGGTAATTACGTTCGCGCCGGCGAAGCCCGGACCGGCCAGATGTATCGGGTAACTCGGACTCGGCACGATGGCGGAGTCACCTGGGCCGAGCAGTACCCACATGAGGTGCGTTAGCCCCTCTTTGGCGCCGATGGTCGTGACGACTTCAGTGTCAGGATCGATGTCCACGTCAAAGAGCATCTTGTATCGATTCGCGATCGCGAGGCGCAGATTGGGGATACCGCGACTGGCACTGTAGCGATGGTTCTTAGGATTATTGGCCGCTTCGGCGAGTTTCTGCACGGCAATGTCGGGACTCGGTAGATCGGGATTGCCGAAGCCAAAGTCAATAACGTCGCGGCCGAGCGCTCGTGCTTCAGCCTTCAATCCGTTGATCGTGGCGAAGACGTACGGGGGCAGACCCGTTATGCGGCGAAACTCCATCTATAAACCGTAGTGAGTTAGCGGGCGTGACGCCACTCACTGAGTTCGTCAATTTGAAAGGGTGGGCCGGCGACCACCCACGTGACGCCAGCGGCCCGCAACTCATTGAGCAGTTGGGCCGGTTGCTCACCTAAGGGTCCGCCCCAGGTCACCGGTCCACTCGAGGCGACCTCGCGAACGCGCGCCACGTCAGCGCCCCAGAGATTGATCGCCACGCCAAGCTCTCGAGCGATTTCATTCGTCGTCTCGACCCCACCGCCGCACCAGGACTCCATGATGGGTGAAAGTGCCTCGAGGGCGGCTCGCAACAGCGCACGCCGCTCGTCGGCGCTGCGATACTCCAAGCCGTACGCTTCATTCTCCGCCGCCGACAGATGGTCGCCAGTACCAATGGCCGCGATCACGCGCCCCGGCGCCAACGCCTCAAGCGTCAGATACTGCTCAACCAACTTCGACGTTCCAAAGAGACCCACGCGCGCAACGAGTGGACCAACGAAGAGACTCGGACACTGCGCGGCGACGCTCGCGAGCACCGCGAAGGGCGCGAGCGAGGGGCGTTCCGGCGAACCCATAGGCCAAAGGTGGTCGTAGGCGAAGACGCCCTCAAGCCCCGCACGTTCGACTTTCTTCGCGACGCCGAGTGCGTCAGTGGCGTCGTCGCGAAACGTCGGCAGCAAGACGCCGAGTTTCACACGCCCGCAAAGGCCACGAGCGTGGCGCCCATGGCGCCCGAACGTGGACCAAACATCGATGTCGTGACGGTGATGGTCGGACGAGCTTCGTAACCTTCAACGAGTTCCGCCAAGAACTCGCGCGCGGCCGGTAGGACGAGTTCTGACGCACTCGACAGCCCACCACCGATTACGAAGTGACCACAGTCAAGTATGGCGGCCAGGTTCGCCAAGCCGAGCGCGAGCCACCATCCAACCTCTCGCATCAACCCCACTGCTTCGTCGAGCCCTTCCGCGGCGGCGGCGGTGACGTCTTCGGCACGCACTCGCTTCGCGTCACCACCACATCGTTCAACGAGCGACGCCAGGCGTCCGTCGAGGGCGGCCTCGCGGGTTATGCGATGCAGTCCCCCGCCCGAGGCGTAACGCTCCCAACACCCTTGTCCACCGCAAGGACATCGCGCGCCGCGAGCCTCAACAACCATGTGGCCAATCTCGCCCGCGAAACCACTGCGACCGCGCACCAGCTCGCCGTCGGCGACGACGCCTCCGCCAATGCCAGTGCCCAGGGTCACCATCACGAAGTCACGAATCCCTCGTCCCGCACCCCACTCGTGTTCCGCGAGCGCCGCGCAGTTGGCGTCGTTCTCACAGAACACGCTTGAGTTACCCAAGACGTCGCCGAGCAACGTTCCCAGGTCAGCACCCGAGGCGGTTTGAAGATTCGGCGCGAAGGCGAGGTGTCCGTCTCGGCGCACCATGCCCGGCAAACCGAGACCGATTGGCACGTGAGCGGGATCGAGACTCTGTCGCTCACAGAGTTCGAAGACCTGTTCAACGAGAACTTTGGTCGTCGCTTCACCGGCGCCGAATCCCTCGTCGTGAGGAGTCTGGGACTGCATCTCACCGAGCACTCGTCCATCGCGCGCCACCATCAAAGCGAGCGCTTTGGTTCCTCCGACGTCGATGCCGATCGCGACGTCGCTCACTCGGACCTCTCCGACTGTGCTTTGAGTTCTCGAAGAGCTTGCGACTGAATGCGATACGCCGCTCTCGACTTGACGAAGGAAGGTATCGGCACGAGTAGTTCCACTTCGAGATCGTAGGTGAGCAGCGTCCCTTCAGCGGAGGCATCGAATCGGTACTGGCCAACAAGGGTCGAGGTTAAGTCTCCGTGCGTCTGGTACCACGTGAGAATCTCGGGCGCACGGCCGTAGTCGTAGTGCAGCGCGTAGGTTGTCGAGCGACCAAAGGCCGCTGCTCGAAACTCAACTTCAACCGGACGCCCCAGCGTGTCGCGGTCCAGCACTTCGATCCTCTTGAGATCGCTCACCCAATCGGCGTAGTGCTCGAAGTCGGTCACGACGCGGTACACAACGTCGGGCGACGCGTTGACCGTTATCGACTCTGTCGCGCGCTGGGTCACGACGACACCTTAGAGCAACGAAGTTTGGGCGTTGAAGTGGTCAAAGGGCGCAAGTTCGCTCGAAAGTTTCTCAGCCAGGCGATCCCACGAAAACTCCGAGAGCACCATCTCTCGAGAACGCTGGGCGAACGAGTGTCGGCGCTCACTCTCGAGCATGAGCGACTCGATCACGTTCGCGAGCGCTCGCGCGCTTCGCGTGTTCTCAACGACGTCCCCCGTGACACCATCGCGCACCGCTTCGTGACTACCGCCGGAGAGGCCCGCGACCTGGGCCACGCCACACGCGGCAGCTTCCACGAAAACGATGCCAAAACCCTCTTGCTCTAAGCCAAGCCAGCGACTGCGACAGTCCATCACCATCAGATCACTCGAAGCAATCCATCGTGGCAGTGCGTCGTCGTCAACGCGACCGAGGAACGTCACCGGCGCCCGTGATTTGATGGCCAGTCGCTCGAGGCGCGCAAGGTCGCGTCCGGCGCCGCCGATGGCGACGCGAAACTGGGGGTACTTCTTCGCGAGCAACGCGCTGGCGCGAATCAACGTGTCCATACCCTTTCTTGGCACGAGTCTGGAATACGAAGCGACGAGGAACTCGTCGTCGTCAAAGCCCATCTCGCGACGAACGTCACTTCGTTGCACGTCGCCTAGGGGCACGAAGCGGGCCACGTCCACCCCGGGAGGAATCTGAATCGTGGGGCAGAGATTTTCCGCGGCGTTTCTGCGGGCCTCTTCTTCGGGGTACGTTCCCGCACAGATCGCCACCTCGGCGCGCTTGAGGACGTAGCGAAGTGACGAAGCGACGAACGGTAGCCGTGCGGGAATCGTGACTTCCGCGCCGTGAAGGATGACGCCGTAGGGACGAGAGAGACGCGGCCCAAGGAGTCCCAGGGGCCACGCCGGATCGAAGAGAACGAGGTCGGGCTGGTGGCGCTCAATTGCGTCTTCGATCGCGCGATACGCCTTCCACGTCGGTAGAAACAAGGTGGCGTTCGCCACGCGCTCAATAGCCACGTCGCTCGAAGCGTCAAAACTCGTCGCGTCCTCGTGTGACGAGGCACTCAAGACAACCGCGCGACCATCTTCGAGTCGACGCCACAGTTCGTGAAGGTAGACCTGGATACCGCCAGTCTTTGGCAAGTAGTCGTTGGTCACCAGGAGGTGGCGGGCCATGGGACCACGCTAGCCACCCTCTGCACGTCGTCGTGGCTAGTGCGCCGAGCGAAACTTGAGCGTGGGCACGAGTCCTTCGGAGGTGAAGAGGTGGATGACGTCGGCCTCTTCGGCGGTCATCACCAACTCTTCGGGTGTGTCACCCAGGATGAACGTGACCAGACAGTCCGAACAGTCGGGCGTAGCGCGCCGAACACATTCGTGACAGCTAATCGAAAGTTCAATTTCTTTTGTCATTTCATTTCCCCTTTTCGATGATCACACTCTCTCAAGAGCGTGTGACATGTCATAGAACGAGAAACGAAGCAATCTCGTGAGCGACCTGCACCGGTGAAAAGATGACGCCTTCGGCAACCACGCGCGCGATCCGTGGATCGACGAGTACGTAGTGCGGAGCTGCGAGAATACGAAGTTCCTTCATCGCGTCTGGCGCCACCAGTATTGGCTGCGTGGCGTCGTCCCACTCGCCGTCGTCGCTCGCGAGGGCACTCACGATGACCACGTCGACTGCCCTAAATTCGCTCAAATCTCCAAAGATGAAGTCGTGGCATCCATCGCAGTGTGGCTTCACTGCAGCAACCAACGTGAGGCGGCTGAACTCAATCGTGTGGTCCTCACCGCTCAGTGACACCCCTCGCAGCACTGTTGCCACTACGCGATCGCGAGGCGGATCGAAAGACCGAGGACGAGGGTCGCTCACTCGAACTCGGTGAGAACCTCAACGCCACGTCCGTGACCACACCAGCGACACGACACCGATTCGACATTGTGCGCGATAATCTCGGGCTCTTCAATGCTGAGGTCGCCCCCCACGCTGTAGTGATGAAACGATCGAACGGACGTCGTTTCCACAACGTCAAAACGCGTCAGATTGCCACACGAGTTGCAGCGGTACCGGTTAGTCACGAATTCACCGTACTGGAATTAATTACAACTCATTCGTAACGGCGACGCTGCCACTCGTCGGGTCGAACCTCGCCGGGAAAGTAATTTTGCTCCTCGACGCTAAAGACTGTGTCCAAGGGAAGGGACTGGCGAACTTCGTCTCGGCGTTCGGCGTCGATCAACCGAGAGAGCGCTGACGGGTGGCGTACTTGGCCAATGACCACGGGTCCAGCCAGCGTCTCGAGGACCAAGAATCCCCGTCGAGTGAGTCGTTCACTCACGCGCTGGTCGACTCTGGTCGCGAGCACGTCGCGCAACTCGATCGAAGAGCGTTGGCGACCCAGGACGCCGCCTTCGATGATGACCCGATCGCTCGTGACGTGCACCTTGTGCGATCGCCAGCGCCACGTTCTCGTCAACGTGACGACCGCGAGAGGCGCGACGAGAACTAAGAGCAGCCAGTCCTCGAACCGGTGGACCTCGTGATACCTCGAGGCACCCTCAACGATGAGCGCAATGGTCGTCAAGGTGACCAGCGTCGGGCGCAGAACCCCGCGTGAGACGGGGGTCACTGAGATGACGCGAATTTCATCTTCTCGCCAAAGATCACGCCGACTCATACCTTCTAGCGTAAAGAGTCGAGAGAAGAAAAACGCGGAGGGATCACGACCGAGGTCACCGCCTCTATTCTTCGCTCATGCCCACTGCCCCAACACGCTCCTGGCTCCCGGCGTACGTGGCGACCGGCATTGCGTGGGGTTGCTCATTCCTCTTCATCAAATACGCGCTCGGTTTCCTGACGCCCTTCGGCGTGGCCTTTGCGCGCTGCGCTCTTGGTGCGCTCACGCTGCTGATCATTGCCAAGGTCCGTCACGTGTCACTGCCGAGAAAGCGCGTCGTGTGGGCCCACCTCTGGGTCGTGGCGATGTGCCTGAACATCATCCCCGGGATTCTCTTCGCGCTCGCCGAAACACGAACGACGTCCATCGTCGCGGGCATCATCAACGCGCTGACGCCACTGACGTCGCTCTTTTTCATCATCGTGGTGTTCCGTGACGACCCCGTGCAGCGACACCAATTAATTGGCCTCGGTGTCGGCTTGCTCGGCGTGTTACTCGTCCTGGGCGTCTGGCGCGGTTTCGGCTCGAATCCCTGGTGGGCGGTGGCGGCGCTTCTCACCGCGGTGACCCTCTACGGCGTCTCCTTTCCCTACACCAAGCGCTACCTCATTCCGCGAGGACTGGCGCCGGTGTCCCTCGCGAGTTCCCAGCTCCTTCTCGCGACCTTTACCCTATTACCGACGTTTCTGATCGATGGTTTCAACGGTCACGGCATTACCGTCAAGGCCATCGGTGGCGTGTTCGGTCTCGGAATCTTTGGCAGTGGCTTCGCGTTCATGTGGAACTTTCGAGTCATCGCCGCTGTGGGTAGTTCAATCGCGAGCACCGTCACCTACCTCACGCCCGTCGTCGCGGTTATCGTCGGGGTGATCTTTCTGCACGAAGCGCTCGCCTGGTATGAACCAGTTGGCGGTCTCATTGTCTTACTCGGCGCCGCTATCGGCCAAGGCCGATTCGCTCGTCGAATCTAGACGTTCCTCATCTGCTGTGCGGCCATTGCAAAGTAGGCAGTTAATTCGTCAAACTGATCGTCGTTGAGCTGTTCGCGCACGCTCGACAACGCCGACGACATCGCCGCGAGCCACGCGTCACGAGCGACTTTGGTGACGCGAAAGGGGGCGTGGCGCATGCGCAGTCGGGGGTGACCACGCTCTTTCATGTAAGTACCCGGTCCACCCCAGTACTGGACCAAAAACAGCATGAAATGGCGCTTGGACTCGGTCAAATCGTCGGGGTACATCGGGCGCAGCGTCTCGTCGTTCTCGACCTCTTGGTAGAAGGCGTCAACCAGTTGAACAAAAAAGGGCTCGCCGCCGACTTGATCGAAGAGCGATTCATCCACGCCACCAGGTTAATGGTGGCGCCTAGAATGATTCTTCCTGTCTGAAGAGACACGCGGGTGTAGCTCAATGGTAGAGCTCCAGCCTTCCAAGCTGGCCATGCGGGTTCGATCCCCGTCACCCGCTCCGATTTTCGGTGTGATGATTGATGGCTCTTCCGGTTTCAGCGGGGCGAGCCGTTCTTCGCTGATCACGTGACGACCATCGAGTCGAGGACTCTGAAGTTGGGTTTGCCGGCATAGAGCAGGGCGCGTATTCGAAAGTTCTCGAAGTTGGTGAAGCCAAAGGCGA
>DATCCC010000007.1:0-85201 GCA_036511495.1 Acidimicrobiales bacterium
AATTGGCAGTCGCAAGTATCGAGTGCTAATTGCTCAGGAGGCAAGAAGAATGAAGTTGCACCCACTAGAAGACCGCATCGTCGTTCGTCCCAACAGCGCTGAGGCCACCACGGCTTCGGGCCTGGTGATTCCCGACACGGCGAAAGAGAAGCCCCAACAGGGTGAAGTGCTCGCCACGGGACCCGGCCGTCGTGCCGACGCTACCGGCGACATCATCCCCACCGGCGTTTCGGTAGGCGACACCGTCGTGTACTCGAAGTACGGCGGCACCGAGATCACCGTCGACGGCGAGGATCTCTTGATTCTCTCCGGTCGCGACGTACTCGCCACCGTTTCTAAGTAGCCCGCGTGGCGAGCTGCGCTCGCCACCTCATCTGAATACGAAAGAAGACGCATGTCAAAGATTTTGAAGTTTGACGAGGACGCTCGACGCGGCCTCGAAGCCGGAGTGGACAAGTTGGCCGACGCGGTCAAGGTCACGCTCGGACCCAAGGGACGCAACGTCGTCATCGGCAAGAAGTTCGGCGCGCCCACCATCACGAACGACGGTGTCTCCATTGCTCGTGAGATCGAGCTCGAAGACCCCTTTGAGAACATGGGCGCCCAGTTGGTGAAGGAAGTCGCCACGAAGACCAACGACGTGGCCGGTGACGGCACGACGACCGCGACCGTTCTCGCCCAGGCCCTCATCAAAGAAGGTCTGCGCAACGTCGCGGCCGGCGCGAGTCCTTCGGGTCTCAAGCGCGGCATCGAAAAGGGCGTCAAGGCCGCCGTTGAGTCGATCGCCGAGCAGAGCCAAGAGGTTGCTGGCAAGACCCAGATCGCCCAAGTCGCGACGATCTCGGCCGCTGACGCCGCCATTGGTGAAGTCATCGCCGACGCCATCGACAAAGTCGGCAAGGACGGCACCGTGACCGTGGAGGAGTCGAACACGTTCGGCATCGAACTCGAGTTGACCGAAGGTATGCAGTTCGACAAGGGTTACCTCTCGCCGTACTTCGTCACCGACGCCGAGCGTCAAGAGGCCGTGTTGGAAGACGCGTACATTCTCTTCACGAGCAACAAGATCTCGGCCGTGCACGACCTCGTGCCGGTGCTCGAAAAAGTCATGCAGGGTGGTCGACCGCTGTTGATCATCGCCGAAGACGTCGAGGGCGAAGCCCTGGCGACGCTTGTCGTGAACAAGATTCGTGGCACGTTCACGTCAGTTGCCGTGAAAGCGCCCGGCTTTGGCGAACGTCGCAAGGCCATGCTCCAAGACATGGCGATACTTACTGGCGCCACGGTGATCTCGGACGAGATTGGTCTGAAACTCGACAGTGCGACACTCGATCTTTTGGGTAGGGCTCGTCGCGTCGTCGTGACCAAAGACGCCACGACGCTCGTCGACGGTGCTGGTGCGAAGGAAGATGTCGCCGGTCGCGTCGCGCAACTAAAGCGCGAGATCGAAGACACGGACTCGGACTGGGACCGCGAGAAGTTACAAGAGCGACTCGCGAAGCTCGCCGGTGGTGTAGCCGTCGTAAAAGTCGGCGCCGCTACCGAAGTTGAGTTGAAAGAGAAGAAGCACCGCATCGAAGACGCACTGAGTGCGACGCGCGCCGCGATCGACGAAGGCATTGTCGCCGGTGGTGGCACTGCGTTGGTGCGGGCCCGCACTGCGGTGGACAAGCTCATCGAGTCGTTGACGGGTGACGAGGCCACGGGTGCGCGCATTGTCGCGAACTCACTCTCCGCGCCCCTTCGACACATTGCACAAAACGCGGGCTTCGAAGGCGCCGTCAAGGTGCGCGAGGTCGCTGACGCGAAGGGATCGGTTGGACTGAACGCCGCGACGGGGGTACTCGAAGACCTCGTGAAGGCGGGCGTCATCGACCCCGCGAAGGTGACACGTTCCGCTCTGCAGAACGCTGCCTCCATCGCTGCTTTGTTGTTGACGACCGAAGCCATCGTTGCCGATAAGCCCGAGCCCGCGGGCGCCCCTATGGGCGACGGCGGCATGGGTGGCATGGGCGGGATGATGTAGCCAACGCTGCGTCGAAGACGTTGAAGGAGCCGGGTCCGAGTGGACCCGGCTCCTTCTTTTTGTTGTCGACGGTGCAGCAAAACAAACCAACCTTGAGAGCCGCTCTTCGTCAAAAGGTCGCTACCTTGAACCTTCATCTAGTTCTTTTCAAATCTCTCGGTACTTCGCGAGGACGTCACTGATTCGACCATTATTATGGTCGCGCCGCTGTTCACCCAATTGCAATGCCGTTAGGACTGCGATCTTTGGACTTCTGGTGTCGTAGACCCGACGTCAACAATCTGCGACTGGTGACATGAGGACTGTACGGTCAAATGTTTCTAGGTGCACGGGCTCTCTGAAGGATGAGACACGTTGAGGGGCGCGAAGAGCAACGTCGGTACGCACCGCCGTTTCAGGGGCAGGGAGGCCCGGGGAGCGGGTTACCGGTGATGCTCGTACTCTTCATCCGGTATGGCCCTGAGGTTCGACGGTCTCGACCGTAGTGATATTGAAAATTCCGGTTTCACGAGATCTTGGCGTAGATAAAGACGTCGAGTTGCCCAAAGCTCAAGTAGTAGTTTCTGCCGAACCACGCCCTAAGACTTGGGGTCCACGGGATCCCCACGTACGTCGAGTTGTACGGGGCACTCAACACCGCGTACTGCGCGGCCTCAAAGTACGACTGCCACTGCGCCGCGAACGTTTGCGACGGCGCAATGAGTTGATCGCCCCACGCCATCCACATACCGCCGAGGTCGACCGGTTCGGGACAGTTCGGATCGGTCGACAAACGGTTCGAAACCACGCCGTACACCACTTGGTCGTAGACGACGCACGATCCGGCGGGAATGAGATTGGTAATCGCAGAGAAGGGATAACCGTCGTACCCATACTCGTACGCGTAGTTCGAGTAAAACGACGTGCCTTCGACGATCAGGGCGACGACCAGCACCGCGCCACCGAGGGCGAGCACTTCGGTGCCGAGGCGCCGCAGACGCCGCGGCGCTCGAATGCCATTGACCAACCTCCGGGTCGGTACTCCGAGTCGTGTTACGCAGACGCCCACGAGTCCGAGCAAGAACGGAGCGGTGAAGTAGCCGTAGTAGGTGTAGGTATCGGGGCCGACGAGGAGCGCGCCCACCGTCACCAGCGACGCCAGCAGCAGGAAGACGTCGAGGAGATTACGGTCAATCCGCCGACTGAACGCCACGGCGACGAGCACCACGAGGGCGACAAAGGCGATGACCACTTCCCTGTCCGTGGGTTGCAGTGACGTCAACTGGAATCCGGTCATTGCCTTCAGTCGAAAAATCACTCCCCCGTTGTTGGTGTTGTTGGCCTTTCGAGTGAGCTGCTCGGTAAAGACCTGCGAGATGAAACTGCTCGGGGCTGACAGGAAGAAGGGCAGGCAGATCGCGGCAAAGCTGATCGCTGACGCGCTGAGAAACACGACCACCCGGCGGCGATAGCGCGGCATCAGGCAGACGGCCAGCGCAATGAAGGGGAAGAAAGCCCAAAGCTTCACGGCGGCCGCCACGCCAAAGAGGATGCCCCCAACGACCAGTCGGCGATTGCTCGCCTCGCCGTCAGCCGGGGTGGAAAAAATTACCAACAACCCAAGGAGGACGAAGAGAATGAGGTAGGGCTCCAGCTTCACCCCCGAACTGACGGACGAGGCCACCGGCATCAGGGCCAGGCCCAGACCAGCGATGAGCATGGCCACTCGACCTCGGGGCCGAACGAGCCACGCCAGCAAGCTGACGTTGAGGCCGGTAACGACCGCGCCAACCACTCGAGCAAGAACGAACCCATCGTGGGTGCCAAACACTCGGCTAAAAAACCCGACGGGGCTCAGTAGCAGCAGCAGTCCTGGTGGCTGCACGAACGTGAAGTCTCTATAGGGCAGCGCGCCCGATACCAGATGAAAGGTAGCCGCGAGATAGACGCCAGAGTCGTAGAACTGCAGAAAGCCGGGCACCGTCAATTGCCAAAGCGAGAGGCCGAGACTCAGCGCCCCCACGGCGACGGCGATAGCGGTCGCTTGGGACCACTTGAAGAGCGGGCGCATCCTTCCGCCACTTTTTCGCCCTACCATCAGCATTTCGCCAACCCCTCAGTATGGTGGATTGCGTAACTCAATACCTCGTGAGCGCCGCACGCGCCGCCGTGTTGCCCAGCGTCGTCACTCGCGGGTCGCGGGAAAGCTCGAACACTCACTCGACAGCCCGACCCATGATGACATAGTTTTCTCAATCGCTTGGTCGTGGCGGCCATCGGGCGCTCGAGAGACCGCGGTTTCGACGCGGTGCATCGGGACATTAGTACTGTCAACGGGGCACTTGGATCCAGGGAAGAGGTGAACGCGTAGAGACCGCAGTGCCTAGGTTTAGGCGTTGTCTGTGTATTACAACACCTGCAAACTGCGACGATACAAAATGACGATACGTCAAGTACTGAATTTACGAGATTGAAATTGATTCAACGCCGCGGTCGTCGTGTGGTCGGACACTCAGGCTCCGGACCCGTGAACGCAACGCGTTGTAGCGCTCACGTCGCTCTGGTTCGAAATCATGATCTCGTAGGTGCTGGCTGGCATAATCTATCGAGCGACACCTCAGGTTCGAGGACAAGGTGTTGGTCCAGAGTCTTAGTGGCCATCCGTGGTCGCAATGTAGAGACAGGGAAAGGTGAAGTACTTTGAGGCCTGATGACGAGGGAGACGAGACAGCGACCGCTACGCCCGTCAAACTACTTCGATCTTTACGGCGTGCAGGCCGTTCAGTGAGTTACCCCGTTCAGTCCACGTTCGATCGTCTGCGGCGCATCGTCGCGCGTGACGGGGCTGCGCCTGTGCGAATCACGACACCACGTGAGTCTCGTGCGAGCGCCGTCGGTTTCCGGGGCTGTGCGTTGCTGGTGACTCTCGCCGTCGTCTACAACCTGTGGGAGTTGCGTGCCGAAAGGCTCGTGGTCGCGTACCCCAATGACAGTTCCCTGCACTATCAAATGCTGTCCGTCGCGCACCACCTGCTCGCCGAGGGACAGTTCCCGCTGGATCACTGGTACCCCTACTTATCGCTGGGATCGCCCTTCTTCGTTCAGTACCAGAGCGCCTCGGCGATTCTGGGCGGCGCCCTCGCGGGAGTCGTCGGCACGCACCTCGCGTTTTCGTGGTCGCTCTACCTGCTCTTGTCGCTCTGGCCGATCTGTGTCTACTACTCGGCACGCCTGCTGGGCCGGAGTCGCTGGGAGTCAGCGCTCGCCGCGGCAATCTCGCCGCTGCTCTTCAGCGTCACCGGGCGTGGGTACGAAGACCAGGCCTACAACTGGCTGGGTAGTGGTCTGTGGTCGCAGCTGTGGGCCATGTGGACGCTGCCCTTGGCCTGGGGATTTGGATGGCGCTTTATCAGTCAGCGCCGTTACTTGTTCGCCGCGGTGGCGACGCTGGCGCTCACGATTGCCTTTCACTTCGTCACGGCGTATCTCGCCGCCTTGGCGCTGATCGTGTGGGTGTTGGTGAAGCCCCGCGAGATTGTGCGACGGATCGGCCGGGCGTGGCTCGTTGGTGTCGGGGCTCTCCTCGCGACCCTCTGGGTTACGCTTCCTCTGCTGGTTGATACCAAGTGGTTGGCCATTAACGGTTTTCAGGTCGGCACCTACATCGACGATTCGTACGGTGCGCGCAAGATTCTGCTTTGGCTCGTCACCGGGCAGATCTACGACTACGGCCGCTTTCCCGTCGTCACCATTTTCGTGGGCGTCGGCTTGGTCGTCTGCGTGAAAAGGTTTCGCACCGACGAAAGGGCTCGGGCGCTCATCGGTGTGTGGGTGCTGAGCCTTCTGCTGTTCTTCGGACGACCCACGCTGGGCCCCGTGTTGAATCTCTTGCCCGGCAGCAGCAACATCTTGTTCCAGCGTTATATCTCGGGCGTGCAACTCGCCGGACTGTTTCTGGCGGGCGTCGGTGCCGTGTGTCTGGCTCGGTTGTTGGCTGACCTCGTTTGGCGGATGTGGCGCGAGACAATTGATCAACTGTCGGGCAGGTCGTGGTTGAAGCGGCTGCGCACGCCGGCGATTCTCGCCGTGACGATTCTCGTGCTGGCGCCGGCGTGGACCCAGCTCGACGCGTACAACAGCTCCAACAATGTGTGGATCCAGTATCAACGCGTCGCCGACCAAACGCAGGGGGCGCAGGTCAACGAACTGATAGCTATCGCGCAGAGTCGCGGAGGGGGCCGGATCTACGCGGGCATGCCGAGTAACTGGGGTCGCACCTTCTACATCGGTGACGTTCCGGTGTACATCTACTTGGAGGGCCGCGGCATCGACGCCGTCGGTTTTACTCTGCGCACGTCGTCGCTCATGACGATGCCCGAGGCGTACTTCGACGAATCGAACCCGGGGGATTACAAAGTGTTCGGTGTGGGCTACATCCTCACGCGCTCGCATCAGTCGTCGCCGGTCGCGGCGCACTTGGTGAAGCGCACCGCGGGGTACGCACTGTGGAGCGTCACGTCGGGTGGTCTCGTACAAGTGGTCGACACGACGACGCCGATGGTCGTCACCGGGAGCGACATAGGAACGCAGTCGTCGGTGTTCCTCAGTTCCGCACTTCCCGGCGAGGACGTGTACCCGACGGTCGGGTACGACGGACGGCCCGCCGCCGTGTCGACACTGGCGTTTGGTGCGTTGCCGAAGGGGCCGGCCGGTGAGGTTCTCCGAGAGAAGTTGCGTCTCTTTAAGGGGTACGCGCGCGCTACCGTCGTTGCCAATCGAACGGCGGTCGTCTTGTTGAAGAGTTCCTTCGACCCGGGCTGGACCGTCACGGTCGACGGTGAAACAGTGACGCCCGAGATGATCGCCCCGGCCCTCGTCGGTGTCACGGTCTCGGCGGGACGCCACGTCGTGGTATTTCAGTTCAAGGGTTATTCGTCGTACCCGCTGCTCTTCATTATTTCTTTTTTGACACTCGTGGGCTTCGGCTTCGCTGCATTTTTGTGGCGTCGCTACGCTCGCCGACGCAGGCGCGTGAAGTAGTTCTACGTCGACGTTGCGAAGTTGGCGGTTGAGTTACTACGGCGCTGGCACCACACACGGCCGCACAAAAATTGTTGGCGCCGTGTGCGGTGTCGTGCTCCAAAAAAATCGTGGTGCAGACTTATGGCTCGTCGATTCACCGCGGCGAGACGCGAACGAGTAGGTAGTGCGTTCGACAACCGCCTTCGTCGCTGCACCGCAGTGGTCTCGGAGCTGCTCTTCGAGATTGTCTGTTGCGTGGTTGGCGAGAAGAGTGGCCGTGAGACTCCAGCACCGTGCCGACAGGGGGCCGAACGAGGCACCCCCTGGCTCGGCCTCAGAGATCGGCGGCCAAACCTAGTGGCGACGCCTGAAGTCGCGACTGCGGGGCCAGCCAGCCCTCGCGCGGAGAGCCGAAATGGTCCGAGTAGATTACCTGGTCAACGGGACTTAAGTTTGTACCTAAGTGCTGCACGCCGTCTCTCGAGGCCACTTCGAATCGAAGTATCCGAGGATCTACAAAATCCAGAGCACGGGTGAGAAATCTATGTTATATTCTCCAAAGAATTTTGCTTTACCTTGAAAAATCTAACTTTAGTGGGGGCCCACATGAAGAGAATTATTTCCGGTCGTTGGTTTGTTGCGGGCGCTATAGCGCTCTGCTTGACCGGCATTGGCACGAGCGCTTCGGCGACTCCTTCGTCAACGCATCTCATCTTGGCTGCGGGAGCACGTGGGCCTCGAGGTCCCGTAGGACCTGCAGGTGCTCAAGGTCCCATCGGCCCTAGGGGTGTCGCTGGTCCTCGTGGACCGCAGGGTGCTCGTGGTCCGAAGGGCGATACGGGTCCTGCCGGAGCGTCGGGAGCACCCGCCTTTGCGACCGCTGGACCCACCGGAGCTGCTGGCCCCGCTGGCCCCGCTGGCCCCGCCGGACCTGCTGGCCCCGCCGGTGCTGCCGGAATCAACGGTACAAACGGGACTAACGGAACGAACGGCGCCGCCGGAGCTGCTGGCCCCGCCGGAGTAGCTGGCCCCGCCGGTTCTCCAGGAACGAACGGATTTAACGGCGCTGCTGGCCCCGCCGGACCTGCTGGCACTGCCGGTGCTGCTGGAACAAACGGAACTAACGGCGCCGCCGGCGCCACGGGTGCTGCTGGAACCAACGGTACAAACGGAACTAACGGAACGAACGGCGCTCAAGGCGCCACGGGTGCCGCAGGAACCAATGGTGCCCCCGGTGCCCCCGGTGCCCCCGGTGCCCCCGGTGCCGCCGGTGCCGCCGGTGCTGTGGGCCCCGCCGGTCCTGCTGGTCCCGCCGGCCCCGCCGGAGCGACGGGAGCTGCTGGAACGAACGGAACGAACGGAACGAACGGAACTAACGGAGTTAACGGAACTAGCGGATCTAACGGAGCCACTGGCGCTCAAGGCGCCACCGGTCCCTCTGGCGGCCCAACTGGCGCCCAAGGAGTTGCTGGTCCCGCGGGCGCTACTGGTGCCGCAGGTGCTGTTGGTCCCGCGGGTGCTGTTGGCCCCGTCGGACCTGCTGGTCCCGCCGGCGCCACGGGTGCTGCTGGAACCAACGGTACAAATGGAACTAACGGCGCCGCCGGCGCCACGGGTGCTCCTGGAACTGCGGGCGCCGTAGGCGCCACCGGTCCCTCTGGCGGCCCAACTGGCGCCACGGGTGCTCCTGGAACTGCTGGCGCCGCAGGCGCCACCGGTTCTAACGGCGCCAACGGCGCTACGGGTGCTGTTGGCCCCGCGGGTGCTGTTGGCCCCGTCGGTCCTGCTGGCCCCGCCGGCGCTACGGGTCCTGCCGGAGTCAACGGAACTAACGGCGTCAGTGGCGCTGTTGGCGCCACCGGTGCCAACGGCGCCAACGGTGCTACGGGTCCTGCTGGAACGAGCGGCGCTCGAGGCGCTACCGGTCCCTCTGGCGGCCCAACGGGTGCTCCCGGAACAAACGGATCTAACGGCGCTACGGGTGCCGCGGGTCCTGCTGGTCCTGCTGGCCCCGCCGGACCTGCTGGCCCCGCCGGCGCTACTGGTGCCGCAGGTGCTGCTGGAACCAACGGTACAAATGGAACTAACGGCGCCGTAGGCGCCACGGGTGCTGCTGGATCGAACGGTGCTGCGGGTGCTGCTGGCGCCACGGGTGCTGCTGGATCGAACGGTGCTGCGGGTGCTACTGGCGCCGCCGGTCCTGCTGGCCCCGCCGGTCCTGCTGGCCCCGCCGGCGCCACGGGTGCTGCTGGAACGAACGGAACTAACGGAGTTAACGGAACTAGCGGATCTAACGGTGCGACTGGCGCTCGAGGCGCCACCGGTCCCTCTGGTGGCCCAACGGGTGCTACTGGCGCCGCGGGTGCTGCGGGAACTAACGGAACCAACGGATCCCCGGGAGCTGCTGGCCCCACCGGTGCTACTGGCGCCGCGGGTGCTACTGGCCCCGCCGGTCCTGCTGGTCCGGCCGGTGCTACGGGCGCCACGGGTGCTGCTGGAACCAACGGTACAAATGGAACTAACGGCGCAGTAGGCGCCACGGGTGCTGCCGGATCTAACGGCGCTACTGGCGCCGCGGGTGCTACTGGCCCCGCCGGTCCTGCTGGTCCGGCCGGTGCTACGGGCGCCGCTGGCGCTAGAGGTGCTACGGGTGCCGCTGGAACAAGCGGCGCTAACGGTGCCGTCGGCGCTACGGGTGCCGCTGGATCAAACGGAACCAACGGAACTAACGGTTCCGTCGGCGCTACGGGTGCTGCTGGCGCTCGAGGCGCTACTGGTGCCGCCGGTGCTGCTGGCCCCATCGGTGCTACTGGCGCCGCGGGTGCTAGAGGTGCTACGGGTGCCGCTGGAACAAACGGAACCAACGGAACTAACGGTGCCGTCGGCGCTACGGGTGCTGCGGGAACCAACGGTTCTACTGGCCCCACCGGTGCTGCTGGCCCCATCGGTGCTACTGGCGCCCCGGGTGCTCGAGGCGCTACGGGTGCCACCGGTTCGGCGGGCACAACTAATTCTCTGATTGTTTGGTCTACTCCTTCGACGGGGACCTCTACTGCTAGTTGCCCCATCGGTCATCCTGACGCAATTGGCGGCGGCGGTTCGAGTGCGGGAACCAACGATGTACTGTCGGTGTCTCAACCGGTTGGTTCCGCAGGTAGTCACGCCACCGGATGGACGGCCACTTTCCTCGACCTTACGACAACTCCTGCGGCGTCGACTTCGCTCGTGACGGCGTACGCCATCTGTGCCTCGTAGACAGAAGATCAAGTAGGTATTTGCAAATGTCGTAGTGATGGTGGAGGGCTCAGGAGTACATTCTCCTGAGCCCTTCGCTACATCTGCGGTGTAATCGACGTGCTAGGTGTGTCCACCATCATGACGCTCGTGATCAATGAAGTGCGGTCTCACTTAGACACGCCGTGGTCCGGTGTGTCAATTGAAAGATCATTGGTAGTTTCGAGTGATAACAGCCCCTTCGTCCGACGTGTTCGAAGCGGTGGACTGAATGTTCTCAACAACTGATTCACGTCGGCGCAGGTGTAGTTACGACGGAGGTTCGGAGAGGGATGTTGGCTACTGGTCTTCTGCGGTCCATGGTTTTGGTTGTGGAGAGTCGAACTTGCCCTAGCGAGTTTGAATGTTCCAAGCTTCATCCTCTGCGGCGGCGACTCTGGTTGTTGTCGGCACTTAAGTGGCCCACTTAAGGCTCGTCGCCCTTGCGGCGAGCCAAGTTAGTCTGGAGGCCCAACTCGCCGCCGCGGCATCAATGCAGTGCCCCCCACGAGGTCCCGGAGCCCGCGAATGACTGCCCTCTGGACACTGAATGTCCGGGCTTGGGTTACAATGCATTTTTACATTGATTGTCGGCGAAGCCTAAGCGGGCACGAGGGGAAGGTAGTGCGATGAACATGCGACGGTCTGGACAGTCTGACAGGAGAAGGTTCGCGGGTCGGCGGCTCTCCTCGCGTGCTCTGGGAGTAGCAACGGTTGGTGCCGTCGCCGCGCTTCTGTTGTCGGCGTGCGGCGGCCCGTCAGCGAGTCAGACAGAGGCACAAAATCTTACGGCTGGTGTGGCTGCGCAGAAGGCCGGCGACTACAAGACGGCGACAACGGACTACAACAAGGTGCTGGCTGCTGACCCCAAGAACTATCGCGCGCTCTACGATCTCGGCGATGTTGAGCAGTTTCAGCACTTGAATTCGGCTGCGGAGGCGAACTATCGCGCGGCATTGGCGCTCTATCCGAATTTCGAACTGGCAATGTACAACCTGGCGACGTTGGTCAGCAGTTCTTCGCCGACCGAGGCGGAGATCCTCTATCAACAGGTTATAAAGCTCGATCCTAAGAACGCGGACGCCTACTTCAACCTGGGCTACGTACTGAATGGGTTGGGGCAGAAAACGCAAGGACAGGCTGACATCGCTAAGGCCATTGCACTCGATCCAAGTTTGAAGAGCCGGGTTGCATCCACCGCTACTTCTGGTTGAGCTGGCAGTTCCTTTCGTCGCAACGACGAGGTGAGTGGGGCTGGCCTTGGTCACGTAAGTATTGAGGGCAGTTTCAAGGAGAGGTCGCGGTACGCTGCGCACGCCGGTGACTGTGAAGACCCGTTCCGAAATCTCGGTACTCATCTCGATGTAGTCGGAGGTCGCGAAGCCTCCGACGCAGTGGTGAGCGGTCGTCCTCGTAGCTCAATGAATTGCGGCGGGTTCGCGAGAGACCGGAGAGTCCTTTAACGAACCCGGTAGCGAGTTGAACACCGCGCGCGGCCCCGAAAGCAACGAAGCCGTGCCGTCAACGAGCCGCGAAACGTGCGACAGGCGGTGACTCTCGAGCCGGATGCTGCGTAAAGGTTGACCTTCTTCGCGTCAGCCCTTGTCGCACTCTGATCGTCTCGTGGTCGCCATAACCATCCAGTCGTCGGGATTGAACTCAACGCAGAGTCGACGTCGTCACGAGTGGGTAAGCGTTCAGCGATTCTGTGTTAGAAGTCTCTACGTGACGCTGTTGGCGGATTCTAAGGAGCGCGATGCAGTTCTTTCGTAAGGAGCGAGCGTCTCCTCTCGTTCCGTCGTCGCTCGCGCAGCCCGAGAGCGCCAAATCCTGGCTTTTAATATCGATATTGGCCGGGTTAGTGCTCGTCGAAACCGTTCGATCAGGCGGGTTCTGGAGTGCAGACGCGTCAACTGTCGCCGTGGTGTCGTTTCTCGTACTCGTTGTTCACGTGACTGTGGCGCCGCCGAGCCGGCGCGGTTGGGCCGTTGTCGGGTCCTTCTTTCTGCTTGCTCTGTGGTGGTTCGCGAGGGCGCTCACCTCGGGTGGCGTTGCCAGCTTTCTCCCCTTGGGGGCAAGTATTCTCGGCTTTCTCGCGGCCTTTCTCGTGGTGCAGTCGCTGGACGCGAATCAGAAGCAGGCGGTGGGTCAAGGCGTCGCGACTCTCGGCGGCGCCGCCGCGCTGGTTGGTTTTGCGGGACTGATCTGGCGTTGGTACCCAATGGCGATGCCGGCCCAGCATCTGTGGCGGCTCTCCACAACCCTTACGTACTCTGACGCGGCCGGGTTGTTGTTGGCAATGAGCTTACTGATAGCGCTGGCGGGAGGCCCCCGACCCTGGCTGTCGCGCCTGGCCGTGTGCCTCTGTGCGGGGGGACTCGTCGCGACGCAGAGCCGTGGGGCATTTGTGGCGTTTCTCTGCGCCTGTGCGCTGGTTCCCCTGCGACAGTACGGGTTGTACGTCTGGCCACTGCTGGCGGGGACTGCGCTCGGCGTCGCGGCGGTGGCGACGTCACCGTCAATTGGTGACGTTCCGTGGCTCGCCGCTGCTGTGGTCGCCGCGTTGTGCGTGTCGATCGCCAGAGTGCCCGGTCTGGACAAATTAGCGGTGTCGCGTCGCGCGGTGCTCCTTCTTTGCGCCACGATACTCGTCGCGTTGATCGGATCGGTCGCGCTCTTGCACTCCGAGATCGCACTACGCGCGCTCGCTCCCAGTAATCAGGACCGCGCCGTCGAGTGGTCGGCCGCGTTCCACCAGTTCGAGTCTTCACCGTTCATCGGTGTGGGGCCCGACCGTTTACTGCAGTTCCACGCAACCGACGGCACGTACGCTCATTTCGCGCACAACGAGTTCCTCCAGATTGCGGCTGACGCCGGTCTCGTAGGGCTGTTCCTGCTCGCCCTCGCCTTCGGCGCCTTGTCGAGGGTCGTGCGTCGCGTGGATACGCTCACCTCGTGCGCCGCTGCGTCGCTCGTGAGCGTGGCGGTCGGTGGCACCTTCGATTTTGACTGGCATCTGCCCGTGATTGGTCTGCTTGGCGGATGCCTGGCGGGTCTGGCCGCACTGACGTTGACCAGGGAAAATGGGCCCCTTCAGCGTGAGAATTGATTAATAGTATTTCATCGGGCTTTTGTGCTAAGAATTCGCAAGGTTACTTCTTAGTAGGTGGCTACCAGAAATCGACTATTTGAAGTGTGAAGTGTTCTAGGGGGCTACGAATGCTGGTCAGTAATCGACTGAAGTACTCGTTGGTCTTCGCGACCGCGGTGATGGTTTTTGGACTGGCGCACCTCTTGTTCAGTGGGGGCACGAGTGGGGCCGTTGGGCTCCAAAGTCTCCCCAGCTTTCAGTCGTCAATCTCTGGTACCGTCACCGATTCCAGCAACGCGGGACTCTCCGGGATCTGCGTGTCCGTGAACCCCGTGGGTAACGGCTCTTCGGGAAGTGCGACCACTCAGACGAACGGCTCCTACACCGTGAACGGCCTTTCTTCTGGTAGTTACACCGTTCGGTTCTACACCGGTTGTGGGGGCAGTGGCAACTACGCGTCGCAGTTCTACAACGGAACGTCGGCGGGCGCTGCATTGTCTTCCGGCGCGACTGCGGTCTCGGTTGGCGTTACTCCGGTAACGGGCATCAACGCCGTGATGGCCGCCCCAGGCATAACCGACGTTGGGACCATCACCGGCACCGTCACCGATTCCACCAGCGCGCCACTCGCCAACATTTGCGTCGACGCGTTGGACGCGAGTGGCAACATCGTACGAGCGACAACTAATGCGAATGGCAGCTACGTGGTGGCTGGCCTCGCTGTGGGTAGTAGTTACACCGTTGAGTTCTCCACCGGTTGTGGGGGCAGCGGAAACTACGCACTGCAGTATTACAACGGCACGACCGCAGGAACCCCTTCGTCTGCGAGCGCCACTGCGGTCCTGATTGGCGGTCCCATTCCAGTAAACGACATCAACGCCGTGATGGCCGTCGGCGCGACGATTTCCGGGACCGTCACCAATGCCAGCAGCGCGCAACTCGCCAATATTTGTGTTTTTGTGACCGGAGTGAGTAACGGCTCTTCGGGATTCGCGCAGACTGGGTCGGACGGCAAGTACACGGTGAGCGACCTCGCTCCTGGCAACTACACCGTTGAGTTCTACAACGGTTGCGGTGGCGGCGGAAACTACACACTGCAGTACTACAACAACACGACCGCCGGAACCCCTTCGTCTGCGAGCGCCACTGCGGTCGCGGTTGCCACTGGATCTTCCGTAACGGGCATCAACGCCGTGCTGACCGCCGGCGCAACGATCTCTGGGACCGTCGTCGATTCCAGCGGCGCGGGACTCTACGGGGTCTGCGTAAACGCGAATTCCCTTGATGGCAACTCTTATGGAAGTGCGTCAACCGCGCAAAATGGTGCCTACACAGTGAACGGCCTCGCTCCGGGCAGTTACTCCGTTTCGTTCTCCAGCGGCTGCGGCATTAGTGGCAACTACGCTACGCAGTCCTACAACAGCACAGTCGTCGTCACCACTGCCTCTCCGGCAACGGGTATCAATGCTCTGTTCAGTGCCGGTACGGCCATCTCCGGGGTCGTCACCGATTCCAATGGCACGGGACTCAAGAGCGTCTGCGTACAGGCGCTTTCCGTGGGTGGCTCGTACGCATTTGGGTTCACCGCATCGAATGGCGCGTACACAATGGTCGTCGCTCCCGGTAGTTACACCGTTTCGTTCATCAACTGCGGCCCTGGCAGCTTCGCTTCGCAGTACTACAACGACACGCCTTCTGGCACCCCCACGTCAGTGGGCGCCACGTGGCTTAACGTCACCGCCGTTACTCCGGCGTCCGGCATCAATGCCGTGCTGGCTGCCGGCGCGACGATCTCTGGGAAAGTCACCGGCTCCGACGGCGTCGGACTCGCCAACGTCTGCGTGTACGCGAGTACTGCAAGTGGTTCGTACGGCACTGCGACGACTGGGTCGGACGGTACGTACACGGTGAGCGGTCTCGCTCCTGGCACTTACACCCTGGAGTTCTCCATTGGCTGCGGCGTGAGTGGCAACTACGCGACGCAGGACAGTGGCGCGATCACTGTCACCAGCAGTACCTCTTCTGTAACCGGCATCAACGCCGTGATGACCGCCGGCGCGACAATCTCTGGGACCGTTACTGATTCCAGCAACGCGCCACTCTCGGGGATCTGCGTGGACGCGTTGAACGCGAGTGGCATTGTCGTCGACACTGCGACAACGGGGTCGGATGGTACGTACACGATGACCGGCCTCGCTTCTGGTAGTTACCACGTTCAGTTCTCCAGCGGCTGCGGCAGTGGTAGTTACGCTACGCAGTTCTACAACGCCACGTCGACGCCCGATTTCTTGTTGTCGACGGCCATTTCGGTTTCAGCGATCGCTGGTTCACCGGTACCAAATATCAACGCTGAAATGACCGGCGGCGCGACCATTTCTGGAACCGTCACTAACTCCGGTGGCGCGGCCGCCGGGGTCTGCGTTCAAGCGAGCACGACGAGTGGCCTCGTCGGAACTGCGACAACGGGGTCGGACGGCACCTACACGATCACGGGCCTCGCTCCTGGTAGCTACACCGTCGAGTTCTTTAGTTGCGGCGGTGGTGGCAGCTACGAGACGCAGTACTGGAACGGTTCGACGACCGATGTGTACGTGCAGTCGGATGAGACTTCGCTCTCGGTCAGCGTCGCCACACCGGCAACAGGTATCAACGCCGTGATGGGCGGCGACGCGACCATCTCGGGGACCGTTACGACGAGCGGCGCGGGGCTCTCCAACGTGTGCGTAATGGCGTATTCCGGCGGTCTCTATATGGGAGGTGCGCTTACTCAGTCGGACGGCACGTACATTGTGAACGGCCTCGCTCCTGGCAGCTACACCGTTGAGTTCTTCAACTGTGGGGTTGGCACCTACTCATTGCAGTGGTACAACGCCACGGCCACAGGCACGTCCTCGTCGACGAGCGCCACTTCGCTCTCGGTCAGCGTCGCCACACCGGCAACGGGTATCAACGCCGTCATGGGTGGCGACGCGACCATCTCCGGCACCGTTACGACGAGCGGCGCGAGACTCCCCGGCGTCTGCGTCTACGCGACTCCCGTGGGCGGCGGTCCTGCCGCTAGTACGACAACTGCGACGGATGGTACCTACACGGTGACGGGCCTCGCGGCTGGTAGTTACGACGTTCAGTTCAAGAACTGCGGCAGTGGCAGCTACGTGTCGCAGTACTACAGCACCACCTCTCCGGGTTCGTCTTCGTCGTTCGACGCCACCCCGGTCGCGGCCACTAGTGCCTCGCCGGCAATTGACATCAATGTCAATATGGCTCCTGGGGCGACCATGTCAGGGATCGTCACCGATTCCAACGGCGCGCCACTCTCTAACATCTGCGTGAAAGTTTATTTCGGCGGCCTTAGCGTGGGCGGTGCCAGCAGTGCGTCGAAAGGCACCTACGCGGTGAACGATATTCCTTCCGGTAGCTACAAAGTTCAGTTCACCAACTGCGGCAGCGGTAGCTACCTACCGCAGTGGTACAACGGCACGACTGGTGCCTCATCGCGGGGCGGCGCAACTTCAATCACGACCACCGTCGCTACACCGGCAATTGGCATCAACGCCGTGATGATCGCTGGCACGACCATCTCGGGGACTGTCACCGATTCCGGTGGAGCGGGACTCTCCAGCGTCTGCGTGTACGCGTATACCGTGAGTGGCAGCTATGCAGGGTTTGCGAGGACCGGGTCAGACGGCACATACACCTTGAACTATCTTCCTTCTGGCAGTTACAAAGTTGAGTTCTACAACGGCTGCGGCAGCGGCAACTACCTATCGCAGTACTACAACGATACGACCGCAGGCGCCTCTTCGTTCTCCGGTGCCACTCCGATCGCGGTCACCGCTGCTTCACCGGCCATCGGCATCGATGCCGTGATGGCCGCTGGCGCGACGATTTCTGGGACTGTCACCGGTTCCAGTGGCGCAGGACTCTCCGGCGTCTGCGTGAACGCGATTACCGTGAGTGGCAGCTATGCAGGGTTTGCGAGGACCGGGTCAGACGGTACTTACACGTTGGGCGGCCTAGCTCCTGGCAGTTACACCGTTGAGTTCTCCAGCGGCTGCGGCAGCGGCAACTACCTGTCGCAGTACTACAACGATACGACCGCAGGCGCCTCTTCGTTCTCCGGTGCCACTCCGATCGCGGTCACCGTTGCCACCCCGGCCGTTGGCATTAACGCCGTGATGAGTGTCGGCGGAACCATCTCGGGGACCGTCACCGATTCCAGCGGCGCGGGACTCTCCGGGATCTGCGTGTATCCGTTTTCCAACGGTAGCTTTGGACCGGGTGTTTACTCTTCGTCAAATGGCACTTACACGTTGACTGGCCTCGCTCCTGGTAGCTATACCGTCTACTTCACCACCTGTGGCGCTGGCAATTACGTGCCCGAGTGGTACAACGGCTCGACAACAGGCGCATCTTCGTCGTCCGGGGCCACTGCGGTCGCGGTCACCGTTGCCTCTCCCGCCGTTGGCATCGACGCCGTGATGAACGCTGGCACGTCCATCGCGGGGATCGTCACCGATTCCAACGGCGTAGCACTCTCCGGGATCTGCGCATCTGCGTATCTTGCGGATGGCACCTATGTCACATCTACGCAAACTGCGCCGGATGGGACGTACACATTGTTAGTGGCTCCTGGCAGTTACACCGTTCAGTTCAATGACTGCGGCGCTGGCACCTACCAATCGCAGTACTACAGCACCACTTCTCCGGGTTCGTCCTCGTCGTCGGACGCCACCCCGGTCACGCCTACCGTGGCCTCTCCGGCAATCGACATTAACGCCGTGATGACCACCCCTGCGACCATCTCGGGAAACGTCACCGATACCAACGGCGCACAACTCTCCGGAATCTGCGTCGACGCGTTGGACCCGAGTGGGAATCCTTTGGGATTTACGCAAACTGCGCCGGATGGTACCTACACGATAACTGGCCTCGCTGCGGGCAGTTACACCGTTGAATTCATTAACTGCGGCGCTGGCAGTTACTTATCGCAGGTCTACAACGGCGCGATTGGAGGTGCCTCATTTTCCTGGGGCGCCACACCGGTCACGGTCACTGCTGGTTCTTCAGTAACTGGCGTCGATGCCGTGATGACCATTGGCGCGACCATCTCGGGAACCGTCACCGATTCCAACGGCACCGGACTCTCTAACATCTGCGTGTACGTGAGTCCGGTGAGTGGCTCTTACGAAGAACTTCTCCAAACTGGGCCGGACGGTACGTACACCTATAACAACTTTCCTGCTGGCAGTTACACCGTTCAGTTCACTGACTGCGGCGTTGGCACCTACGTATCGCAGTACTACAACGGCACTTCTGGCGGCACGTCTTCGTCGTTCGACGCCACCCCGGTCCCCGCTCCCGCTGGTTCTCCGGTATCTGGCATCGGCGCCGCGATGACCACCGGCGCGACCATCACGGGGACCGTCACCGATTCCAACGGCGCGGCACTCTCGGGGATCTGCGTACAAGCGAGTCCCGTAGGCGGCGGTCTTGACGTATCGACGCAAACGGCGTCGGATGGGTCCTACTCTTTGGTGGGCCTCGCTGCTAGCGCTTACACCGTTCAGTTCAACAACTGCGGCGTTGGCACGTACGAGTCGCAGTGGTACAACGCCACGCCCGCGGGCGCCTCATTACTCTCGGGCGCCGCTTCGATTTCGGTAAGCTATGGTACTCCCGTGACAGGCGTCAACGCCGCGATGGCTGTCGGCGCGACTATCTCCGGGACCGTCACCGATTCCAACGGCGCGGATCTCACCAACGTCTGCGTCAACGCGATGAATTTAAGTGGTTCTTTTGTCGGTGGTACCCAAACCGCGTCGGATGGCAGTTACACCTTGATCCTCGCTCCGGGCAGTTACACCGTACAGTTCAACAACTGCGGCGTTGGCACGTACGCGTCGCAGTGGTACAACGCAACGTCCTCGGGCGCCCCAGCGTTCTCCGGCGCTACCGCTATCACGGCAATCGTTGGTTCTCCGGTAACGAATGTCAACGCCGCGATGGCTGTCGGCGCGACTATCTCGGGGACCGTCACTAATTCCAGTGGCGCGGGAATCTCCAACGTCTGCGTAAATGTTCTTGATTCGAGTGGTGTCTTTGTCCAGGGTTCACAAACTGCGTCGGATGGCACCTACACCTTGATCGTCGCTCCTGGTAGCTACACCGTTCGGTTCAACAACTGCGGCGTTGGAAACTACGTACAGCAGTTCTACAACGGCACGCCCGCTGGCGCCCCATCGTTCTCGGGCGCCACTTCGTTCTCGGCAATCGTTGGTACGCCGGTAATAAACATCAACGCCGTGATGGCCCCCGATACCACCATCTCGGGGACCGTCACTAATTCCAGCGGCGCGGGACTCTCCGGCGTCTGCGTCGACCTTCTCAACCCCTCCAGCGGTACCTATTTTGTCGCTCTCGCGACCACCGGTTCGGATGGCACCTACACCTTCAGAGGTCTTGCGGCCGGCAGCTATCAACTCTATTTTGACGCAATTGACTGTTCAGCGGCAAACTACGGCAACGTTTACTACGACGGAACGAGTACTGGAAACTATTCTGACGCGGCCGCCGCTACCGTTTCCGTCGCGACGGGAGAAGCGGTCACCGGCATCAACGTCACAATGTCCGTGGGCACGACTATTTCCGGCACCGTCACGGCCGCCGCCGGCGGCGCGCCCGTCGCCAACGTCTGTGTGGATGCCTACACAACGTCTACGGGAACCGGGGAGTACGTGAACACCGGGGTTGATGGCACCTACACCATTACGGGTTTGGCGCCGGGTAGCTACACTGTCGAATTCTCCACCGACGGCACCAACTGTGGCGGGGGTAACTACGTTGACCAGTTCTACAACGGTACGACTGGTGGCGCTTCGTCCTTTGGAGGCGGGCTGGTAGTCGCCACCTCGGTGGCTTCACCGGCCACCGGCATTAACGCAGCGATAGTGGGTGCCACGAACCAAGCCCCACTCAGCGTCTCGAACGTGACCATGACCGGTACCGCCGGTACGGGAATCACGCTCACGACCTTGGGTGGTTCGGGCGCGGGAGCGGTGAGCTACTCGGTCACCGGCACCGGATGTTCCGTCTCGGGTTCGAGCCTCTCGGCGAGCGGTGCCGACACTTGTGTCGTGACCGCGACCAAAGCCGCGAACGGCGAATACGTTGCCGCGAGTTCGGCGACGGCGACCTTCACGTTCTCGCTCGCAAGTCAGGCCACGCTCAGAGTCGCCAACGCGACGACGAGCGGCAGCGCCGGCACGGCGATCACGCTCACCACCTCCGGCGGTTCGGGCACGGGAACAGTGAGCTTCACGGTCACCGGCACGGGGTGTGCCGTCTCGGGTACGAGCCTCTCGGCGAGTGGTGCCGACAGTTGCGTCGTCACCGCCCACGAAGCCGCGAGTGGTATCTACAGTGCCGCAAGCTCGGCGACGAAGACCTTCACGTTCGCGCTGGCCGCTCAGGCAACGCTCAGCATCTCCAATGTCACGACGACCGGTACCGCCGGCACGGCAATCACGCTCACGACCACGGGCGGTTCGGGCACCGGGGCGCTGACCTTCAACGTGAGTGGCACGGGATGTTCCGTCTCGGGAACGAGCCTCTCGGCCAGTGGTGCCGACACCTGTCGAGTGACCGCTCACGAAGCCGCGAGTGGCATCTACGCCGCGGCGAGTTCGGTCGCGACGACCTTCACGTTCTCCCTCGGCGCGCAGGCCCCGCTCAGCGTCTCGAACGTGACGACGAGCGGCAGCGCCGGCACGGCGATCACGCTCACCACCTCGGGCGGGTCGGGCTCGGGAGTAGTGAGCTTCACGGTCATCGGCACGGGATGTTCGGTCTCGGGTACGAGCCTCTCGGCGACTGGTGTCGACTCTTGCGTCGTCACGGCCACCAAGGCCGCGAGTGGCATCTACAGCGCCGCGACTTCGGGGCCAACGACCTTCACGTTCTCCCTCGCCGCGCAGGCCACGCTCAGAGTCTCCAACGTGACGACGAGTGGCAGCGCCGCCACGGCGATCACGCTCACTAGCTCGGGCGGTTCGGGCTCGGGCGCGGTTACTTTCACGGTCACCGGCACGGGATGTTCGGTCTCGGGTACGAGCCTCTCGGCGAGTGGTGCAGACTCTTGTGTCGTCACCGCCCACGAAGCCGCGAGTGGCATCTACGGTGCCGCGAGTTCGGTGACGAAGACCTTCACGTTCTCACTCGGCGCGCAGGCCCCGCTCAGCATCTCCAATGTCACCCTGACCGGCACCGCCGGCACGGGAATCACGCTCACGACAACGGGCGGTTTGGGCACCGGGGCGCTGACCTTCAACGTGAGCGGCACCGGATGTTCCGTCTCTGGCTCGAGTCTCTCGGCCAGTGGTGCCGTCACCTGCAAAGTGACCGCTCACGAAGCCGCGAGTGGCGTCTACGCCGCCGCGAGTTCAGTCGCCAAGACCTTCACGTTCTCCCTTGGCGCGCAGGCCCCGCTCAGCGTCTCGAACGTGACGACGACCGGTAGCGCCGGCACGGCCATCACGCTCACCACTTCGGGCGGTTCAGGATCAGGAGCGGTGAGTTACTCGGTGACCGGCACCGGATGTTCCGTCTCGGGTTCGAGCCTCTCGGCGAGCGGTGTCGACACCTGCGTCGTGACGGCCCGCAAAGCCGCGAGTGGCATCTACAGCGCCGCGACTTCGACAACGACGACCTTCACGTTCTCGCTCGCAAGCCAGGCCACGCTCAGGGTCTCCAACGTGACGATCAGCGGCAGCGCCGGCACGGGAATCACGCTCACCAGCGCGGGCGGGTCGGGCACGGGAACGGTGAGCTTCTCGGTCACCGGCACCGGGTGTGCCGTCTCGGGTTCGAGCCTCTCGGCGAGTGGGGCCGACAGCTGTGTGGTGACCGCCGCTAAGGCCGCCAGTGGTGCCTACGGCGCCGCGACATCGGTAACGAAGACCTTCACGTTCTCCCTCGTCGCCCAGCCCACGCTCAGCGTCTCCAACGCGACATTGAGTGGCACCGCGGGCACGGCGATCAGGCTCACCACCTCGGGCGGTTCGGAATTGGGAGTCATTAGTTTCCGGGCGAGCGGCACGGGATGTTCTGTCTCTGGTTACTACCTCTCGGCCAGTGGTGCCGACACCTGTACCGTGACCGCTCACGAAACCGCGAGTGGCATCTACGCCGCCGCGAGTTCGCTCGCGGTCACGTTCACGTTCTCCCTCGCCGTGCAGAACACGCTCAGCATCTCCAATGTCTCGACGACCGGCACCGTTGGCACGGCAATCACGCTCACGACAACGGGCGGGTCGGGCGCGGGAGCGGTGAGCTATAGGGCCGTCGGCACGGGATGTTCCATTTCGGGATCGAGCCTCTCGGCGAGTAGTGCCGGCACCTGCGTCGTGACCGCCACCAAGGCTGCGTACGGCGTCTACGGCGCCGCGAGTTCGACGTCGGTGACCTTCACGTTCTTAACCGTGTAGACGAGGCTCAACAAACCAACGATGACGGCCAGCAGGGTCGACGCCGCGACGTTACGCGCCCCGGGCGCGAGATTGGTGACCGACTATACGGACGCATCCCCCGCTAGACGGACAATCTCGAACTTGATGTTGGCGGCAGCGAACCATCGTAGTTATTTCGTGATCTCGGTCATGGCCTTCGGGAGAATTTCGATGGCGCAACGTCGGTTTCGGACTTGTTCTCCTTCGCTTGGGTAATTGTTAAGACGACTTCATCTGGGAGCGGCGCCTGGCAACTCCACGCCGTCGTGGGCAGCGTTTTGGGAGCTTTCTCGTCTAGCTCAACACGGAGTCTTGGGGACGGGTCCCGGCGACGATCGAATTACCCGAGGCGCCTTTCGATCGCACCTGATTCGCGGCAATCGCCGACGGTCCAGATCGCGAGGACTTCAAGCCTCATTGGCGTCATGGACCGGCGACTGCCTTGGATAATGGCGACATCAGTTCCTTCTTGCGTCAAAGGGAGGTCGAGAGAGGGCACGAGTGGACCTGGTAACTCCTCGACCGGCATGCGTCTATCCAATGCCCGAAAGCCTGGTCAGAGCCGGTTCATAGGTTGGATAGATCGCCAACACCTCTTGGTAGAGCGCGATCGCTCCGTTGGTATTGCCCTGAGTCTCATCAATGAGTCCGAGATCATAAAGTGCAGGAGCGCTGCAGGGCGTGATAGCCAGCGAGTGATCGTAATCCGTGACAGCTTGCGCGAGCTGGTTGTTGTCTTGTGCGGCGATACCCAGGCGGAGATAGGTGTTCGCCTCGCTCGATGAAGAATTCGGATTTGGAACGTGGCAGTAGGCGTATGTTCCAGGAGCCGAATAAACGAGTCGATAGTTGTCATTGAAGATCGCGACGGTGGAGGGAGCTCTCGGGTAGGCACTGGACTGTGGACTGATCAGAACAACGTAGTCAGCCCGACGAAGCCAAGAGTTCCACGTTGCGATGAGTGAACTGCTGTAGAAGTCAGTTGGCGGGAGGTGCGCCGGATCGTCTTGAAGCCAGGTCCCGTAGTAGTCAATCAACACTGGACAGTTCGATTGAGAAGACGTCAACCGGTTCGCATCGATGAGGTAACTAATTTCATCCGCAATGACGCAGGAGCCAGCCGGAATTACGGCGGCCAGTGTTGCTCCATTGTCCTGAGTTTGTGTGAGATACGAATTTGAGAATTGGGTATCGGCGTGGGCGACGAGCACGCATCCAACGAGTGCGATAGTGCCGACAATCGTCAAGGGGGCTGGAGACGCTAAACGTCCGATGATCGGACGTGCGGCGAAGTTCGTCGATTTCAACTTTGCGACCACGGCCCCTACGCAGACGCCAGCGAGGAGTGAGAGAAAGGCCGCGGTGAAATACGCGTAGTGCTGAAAGAAGACGGTGCCCGAGAGCATTCCGAACACCGTGATCAACGTGCACATCGCGATGAATCTGTCGAAACTTGTTAAGTACGAGCGAGCGAACCACATGGCTGCAGCCATCAGGGCGATCACTGCGGCGGCGATGATGACGCCAACGTACTGCGGGGGCGCGTACGAACCAAGTCCCGCGAGGCCGGTCACGTCGAGAACTTTCAAGGAAAGGCCTGAACCGAAACTGGCCAAGGAGATGCGACCTTCCTGCGCGATGAGGACATCACGGACAAAGGAGACGGGCGACGCGGCGAAAAAGGGACCGATAACGACAAGAAAACCAACGACCGTTCCTTGGCAGAATCGCTTGAGGGTCCACCGAGCGCTGAAGACCAGAAAAATAATCAACGCGGCCACCGGAAAGATCGCCCAGAGTTTGACCGCGCCCGCGATACCAAAGAACAGACCAGCGAGGAACAGGCGATTGGGCGTCGCCACGCTGTCTCCGTGGAAGGCTATGGCGACACCGATGAGACAGAAGAGGACCACGTACGGTTCCAGCATCAGCGTGCTGTTGGCAGTGACAGAGAGTGGAAAGAGAGCGAATGTCAAGCCCGCCAACAACATCGCGATCTTTCCCCGATGGCGAAGCATCCACGCGATGAGACCAGCATTCACGGCCCCAACAAGAACCGTTACACACCGGGCCACCATGAGGGCGTCTCGATCGCCAATCAGGCGCCCGATGAAGGCGATCGGCGACATGAGGGCGATGATCCCCGGTGGCTGGACAAACGCGAAGTCCCGATAGGGCCAGGATCCGTGAATAAAGGCAATCGCCGCACCAAAGTAGACCCCGTCGTCGTAACCGTGTCCCGTGAAGCCGTGCACGCCGGTGAGGATGTTGGGAAGTGATTGTGCGTAACAAGAGAGGAGCAGGCTCACGCCGCCGGCCAAGAGAACTGGCCAATTTGGAAGGAATCTCCTAATCGTCGATCTCATCGCTCGGCCACTGATCCTCGTTCACGCTGAAACTGTGCCCTCTCAGGAGAAGCCGGTGGGGTCGGCTCCGAATGAGTTGATTCGGCCCCTTCACGACTTGGGCCGCTTTGGCCACGCTGTTGATTGTCTCATATATCTTGACGCACTCATCTCGACGGCTCGAAAACTTGCAAAGTAGCTCGGGAACGAGATATCCGAGATATCCGAGGTAGGGGCCATTGGAGAATCGATTGACGGGCCGTCATCGCAGTTAAGGAAGCCCCGGACGAATTAGTCGTGCGAGGTCGCTAACGCCCTACGTGGGGGCGACCTCGTCGTTCGTCGCTTCAACCGCGACGTGGGGCGTGATCCGATCGAGCCACCGAGGCATCCACCAGTTGGCTTTGCCAAGCGCGTGCATCAACGACGGCACGAGCACGGTACGAATGACGAAGGCGTCAATTAAGACTGCTCCACCGAGACCGATGCCGAACTCCGCAATGACCCGTTGTCCGCCAATGGCGAAGGAGGTAAAGACGCAGATCATGACGAGCGCGGCCGCGGAGATGACCCGACCGGTGTTGGCCTGACCGCGCACGATGGCTTCTTCGTTGTCGTTGGTGTTCAACCACTCTTCGTGCATTCGAGAGACCAAGAAAACCTGATAGTCCATCGAGAGTCCGAAGAGGATGGCGATCATGATGATCGGTAAGAAGGACTCCACTGGTCCCGTGCCGGCGCCGAGTAGCGCACTGCCCCAACCCCACTGAAAGACCGCGACGACGAGTCCGAATGACGCACCGACCGCGAGGAGATTCATCAACGCCGCCACGATCGGTATGAGGACGCTGCGAAAGGCGACCATGAGAAGCAAACAGCCCAGGAGCACGATGACGCCGACGAAGAGTGGGAGCTTGCTCGTCAAGACTCCGGCGAAGTCCACGAAGATAGCGGTGATGCCGCCGACGAAAATCGCGGTGTGCGACGTTGAGGTTGCGGCTGGAATGTACGTCGTTCGAATCGTCGAGATGAGGCTCGCGGTCCCGGCGTCTTGGGGGCTCGTCGTGGGGATGACGTCGATGATGCCGACGGTGCCCGACGGATTCGTGAAGAGGGGCTGCACGGCAGCGATACCGGGCTTGCCCTTCAAGGACGCGTCGAGGTTCTCCATCGCGGCCTTGTCATTGGGGTTGGTGATCGCCCCCACGATCGTGAGCGGACCGTTGAAGCCCGGCCCAAATCCCTTCGCTAAGAGGTCGTAGGCCTGGCGCGTCGTCGAGCCCGCGGGGTCCGATCCCTGGTCAGAGCTACCGAGATGGAGCGAGAAAAACGGAACGATGAACGTGATGATGATCGCGAGGGCCGCCAGGGTCAAGACGCGTGGGTGGCGCGCGACGAAGTGCGACCAACGTTGCCAGGGACCGCTGACGACCACCGGTCCCGGACCATTTTGGTCGAGGGCCCTGCGTTCCTTTCGACTGAGTACGTGCTTCTTCTGAAATGCCAAGAGGGAAGGAAGGAGCGTCACGGAGGCGAGCATGGTCACTAAGACGGCCAACGACGCCGAGATCGCGACACCGTTCAGGAACGACAGTCCGAGTATCAACATCCCCAGGAGGGCAATACAGACCGTGGAGCCCGCGAAGAGTACGGCGCGACCCGAGGTGTTGAGGGCTGTCGTGACGGCCTCTTCGACGCTGGCGCCGCGTTTGAGTTCCTGACGCGAACGCGTGACGATGAAGAGCGCGTAGTCGATGCCGACGCCCAGACCGATAAGCGAACCCAAGATTGGCGCAAAGGACGCGATGGCCAGAACGTGGCTGAACAGTATTCCTCCGGCGAGCGCGACGCCGAGAGCGAAGAGGGCGATGCCAAGCGGCAGGAGCATGGCGAAGAACGACCCGAAGGCCAAGACCAACACGATGGCCGTCGCGATGAGACCGAAGGCTTCGTAGGGGCTGCCCTTGGTGGCGTTCAGCTGACCAAACGCGTCACCGCCGAACTGAACGTTGAGCGACCCGGATCGAACCGTCGAGGCTTGCGTGACCACCGCTTTGATTTGGGGGTTCGTCAGATGGTTCGAGGTCTTGGCGAAGTGCACGACCGCGTACGCAATGGTGCGGTCTTTGGACACCTGCGCCGATCCCTGGCACGTTCCGTTGGGCTGCGTCTCGCTCGTGGCGAAGCTTCCCGTGCAAAACGGCGACGTGACACTCGCGACTTCGGGAAGTTTCTCGACTTTTTGCAGCATTGTCTGAATGGTCGCGAGGTGATTAGAGACCGGGCCGCCCGTTGACTGAAAGACGACCTGGTCAGCGTCGCCGGACTGTTGCGGGAAGCCCGCGGCGAGCAGCGCTTCGGCCTGGGTGGAGTTGGTGCCTGGCAGGCTGAACGCATTCGAGTACGCCGAACCGAGGGTCTGGGAGATGACGTTGATGAGGATGAAGAGCGCGAGCCAGGCCCCCAAGACGTACCAGCGATGGCGAACACAAAAGCGGGCGAGGGATTTCAAGGGGGTGTATCTCCTGGGGAAGGGGAAGCTAAGTGCGTTACGGTAAGAACGTAAATCGCACCACAATCCTAGAGGGTCAACAATGACGCCCAATCCGCAGCGTCCCACTCGCTTCGTTGGTCATCTCTTTCCCCAGGTAATTCCCGACCCGGGCGAGGTCGAACCCGGCGCGCCCGCTCCGTGGGCGATACTGCCTTCGTCGTCGCGCTCGAATCTCAGCCTCGATCACGTTGCTACGATGCTTCGCTCGTCGCATCGTCTCCTCGGTACTGATTTTCCGCCTGATCAACCCGCGGAACTCGCGTTCGTCGCCGACGCTGCGCCTGTGCCTATCGCGCGTCGCTCGGCCGTGCTGATGGCGCTCTTTGAAGAGGAGGGCGAAGCTCACGTGATACTCACGCGGCGCGCCCTTTCGCTTCGCCACCACAAGGGTGAGATCGCCCTGCCCGGGGGCCGATGTGAAGAAGACGAGAGCGCGGTCGAAACCGCACTGCGCGAGGCGCACGAAGAAGTTGGACTCGAACCTTCGTTGGTGACGCCGCTGGCGTGGTTAAGTCCGATCATTAGTTTTGCGTCGAGCTCGGCGATCTGGCCCATTGTTGGCACCTTGACGCATCGACCGACGTTCACCATCAACGAAGCCGAAGTCGACCGGGTTTTCACCGTGGCGTTAAAGGACCTGGTGGCGGAGGGAGCATTCGTCGAGGAGCGTTGGCGCCGTTCAGAGCCACGGCCCGGCGCTGATCCCGACGGGTCGTTCGCGATCTACTTCTTTAAGGTGCCCGGTGACGTTATCTGGGGAGCGACGGCGCGGGTCTTGACCGAGTTGCTCTGTCACGTCACCGGCGTTCCCTGGCCCGGTGAACGCGGGCTCTCGAGCGAGTCCTCCTAGTAGATTGTTGGAAACCCACTCTCGAAAATGTGGCGTTTTCTATCGGAGGATTTCATGGCGGAAGTAGAGATTGGTATCTTCAAATCGGCTCGTCAGGCCTACGGCTTTGACGACATCGCGATCGTGCCCTCACGGCGCACCCGTGACCCCGAGGACGTCGATATCAGTTGGCAGATTGACGCCTACAAGTTTGCACTGCCCGTCCTCGGCTCGGCAATGGACGGCGCCATGTCGCCTCTTACGGCCATCGAACTCGGCCGTCTGGGTGGACTCGGAGTACTGAACCTCGAAGGTCTCTGGACCCGCTACGACGACCCGATGCCCCTCTTTGAAGAGATCCGCGAGCTCGACGACGACAAGGCGACCGCGCGCATGCAACAGATGTACTTAGAGCCCATCAAGCTCGAACTCGTGGCCGAGCGCATCAAGCAGATGAAGGACGCCGGTGTCACCACTTCGGCGTCGGTGACGCCCGCGCGTACCGACTGGATGAGTAAGACCATTATCGACGCCGGCCTCGACATTCTCGTCATCCAGGGCACCGTTGTCTCGGCCGAGCACGTCTCCAAGACCGTCGAGCCACTCAACTTAAAGAAGTTCATCCGGGGCTTCGAGATCCCCGTCATCGTCGGGGGTTGCGCGAGTTACCAAGCGGCGCTGCACCTCATGCGCACCGGCGCGGCCGGTGTGCTCGTTGGGGTCGGTCCCGGTAACGCGTGCACTTCGCGTGCGGTACTGGGCATTGGTGTCCCTCAAGCAACGGCGATCGCCGACGTCGCGGGTGCGCGCATGCGTCACCTCGATGAGACCGGTGTCTACGTCCACGTCATCGCCGACGGCGGCATGAGCAAAGGCGGCGACATCGCTAAGGCCGTGGCCTGTGGCGCCGACGCCGTCATGATCGGCTCGCCACTCACGAGTGCCGTGGAAGCGCCCGCGCGCGGCTTTCACTGGGGCATGGCGACGTTCCATCCCACGCTCCCTCGCGGCACCCGCGTTCGCACCCAGGTGCGCGGCACCTTGAAAGAGGTCTTGCTCGGACCGGCCCACGAGAACGACGGACGACTGAACCTCTTTGGCGCGCTTCGCACCTCCATGGCGACCTGTGGGTACGAGACCTTAAAGGAGTTCCAGAAGGCCGAGATCATGTTGGCCCCGTCGCTCCAGACCGAAGGCAAACAACTGCAACGCTCCCAAGGCGTAGGCATGGGACATTGAACGAAATCGTCCTCGTTGTTGACTTTGGGGCTCAGTACGCCCAACTCATAGCCCGCCGTGTGCGCGAAGCGCACGTGTACTCAGAGATCGTCCCGAGCACCATCAGCGCCGACGAGGTTCGAAAGAAATCGCCGGCCGCGATCATCCTCTCCGGTGGCCCTAAGTCCGTCTACGCCGTGCCGGCGCCGAGTCTCGATCCCGCGATCTACGACCTCGGCGTTCCCATTCTCGGCATCTGTTACGGTGCGCAGTTGATGGCCCAGCAACTCGGCGGCGAAGTAGCGAACACCGGCGTTGGCGAGTACGGGCGAACCGAATTGACGCGTCATGGTTCGAGCGTGTTGCTCACCGATTGGCCCGCGACGACGACGACGTGGATGAGTCACGGTGACGCCATCGCGAAGGCACCCGAGGGATTTGTCGTCACTGCCAGCTCGCCCGAAGCACCGGTCGCGGTCATGGAAGACGTCGCGCGTCGCTTGCACGCGGTGCAGTTCCATCCCGAGGTTGCCCACACTGAGCGTGGTCAAGAACTGTTAACCAACTTCCTCCACCACGTCGCGCTGACTCCTCCCACGTGGACCAATACCTCCATCATTGAAGATCAAGTCGCGCTGATTCGCGCTCAGGTGGGCACCGAGCGCGTGCTCTGTGCGCTTTCGGGTGGCGTCGACTCAGCGGTCGCCGCGGCGCTCGTCACTAAGGCCGTCGGCAACCAGTTGACCTGCGTCTTTGTCGACACCGGTCTGATGCGCAAGAACGAAGGCGATCAGATCGAGGAGACGTTCACGCGCCAGTTCGGCGTGGAGTTGATTCACGTCAAGGTCGAAGATCGATTCTTCGATGCGCTCGCCGGCGTGACGGATCCGGAGAAGAAGCGCAAGATCATCGGCGAGCTGTTCATCCGTGAGTTCGAGACCGTGGCGCGCGACCTCGCCAAAGACGGACAGGGCCCGAGGTTCCTCGTCCAGGGCACCCTCTACCCCGACGTCATCGAGTCGGGTTCCGGTCACGCCGCGAACATCAAGAGTCACCACAACGTGGGTGGACTACCCGAGGACCTCTCCTTTGAACTCGTTGAACCACTACGCGCACTCTTTAAAGACGAGGTCCGCCACATCGGTGAAGAACTGGGCCTGCCCGCGGAGATCGTCTGGCGTCAGCCCTTCCCGGGTCCCGGGCTCGGCGTGCGCATCGTGGGCGAAGTGACGAGAGAGCGTGCGGAGATTCTGCGCAACGCCGACTTCGTCGTCGTGGACGAGATCAAGAAGGCCGGGCTGTACCGCGAACTGTGGCAGAGTTTCGCCGTGTTACCGGCCGTGCGTACTGTGGGCGTTATGGGAGATGGACGAACGTACGCGTACCCGATCATCATCCGGGCGGTGACCAGTGACGACGCCATGACCGCCGACTGGGCTCGACTGCCCTACGAGGTGATTGAGGGAATCGCGAACCGGTTGATTCGTGAGGTCGAGGGCGTCAATCGCGTCGCGCTCGACGTCACGAGTAAGCCACCCGGCACCATTGAGTGGGAGTGAGCCGGGGCTCGTTCTCTGACGATTCACTGTGGGACGACAACTCCTCTGATTCGCCGACGCGCCTCGACCCCGCGTCGCTCCTCGAGGGTCTCACGATTCCTCAACGCGAAGCGGTCGTCCAGCGCGGGGGACCGCTCCTCGTCATCGCCGGCGCCGGTTCGGGCAAAACGCGCGTCTTGACGAGACGCATCGCGCACATTTTGGCGAGTGGGGACGCACGCCCCTTCGAAATCATGGCCATCACGTTCACCAATAAAGCGGCCGACGAGATGCGTCGTCGCGTGGTCGACCTCGTGGGCAGCGACGCCGATCGCATGTGGGTCTCGACCTTTCACTCGGCCTGCTTGCGAATGCTGCGCGCGCACGCCGAGGTGCTTGGTTACCAGCGGGGATTCACGATCTACGACGCCGGTGACGCCGAGACGGCTGTCGAGCGCATCATGAAGGAACTCAACCTCGACACGAAGCGACTGCCACCGCGCAGCGTGTCGGCCGCGATTTCGGCGGCGAAGAACGAGATGTTCTCACCTGGCTCGTACTTAGCGGCCTACGGTGACGACCCACCACGGCGCCGCATCGCCCAGATCTACGAGCTCTACGCGGCGCGCCTGCTCCTCGCCAACGCGATGGACTTTGATGACCTGTTATTGAACGCCGTGGCGATGATGAAAGCGGACGCCCACGTTCTGGCTTCTTACCAGGAGCGATTCAAGTACCTGTTGGTCGATGAGTTCCAAGACACCAACGGTGTACAGAACGAACTCGTGATGATGCTCGCCGAGAAGCACCGCAACCTTTGCGTGGTGGGTGACTCTGATCAGTCCATCTATCGCTTTCGCGCGGCCGACGTGCGCAACATCTTGCAGTTCGAGCAACGATTCCCGGACGCGCGGGTCATCTTGCTCGAACAGAACTTTCGTTCCACCCAGACCATCCTGGACGCCGCCAACGCCGTCATCGCGAAGAACGCCAGTCGTCACGCGAAGAATCTCTTCACCGACGGCGACCAGGGCGACAAGATCCTGCTCTATCGCGCGGGCGACGAGTACGACGAGGGCCGCTGGGTAGCAGCTGAACTGCGGCGCCTGCGCTCTGAACACGGCCTCAACTGGAACGATCTGGCAGTTTTCTATCGCACGAACGCACAGAGTCGGGTGCTCGAAGAAGAGATGCTGCGCGCGAACGTTCCCTACCGGGTCGTTTCGGGCATGCGTTTCTACGACCGCAAGGAGATCAAGAACGCGCTCGCCTTCGCGCGCCTGCTCGTCAACCCTCGCGACGAAGCGTCGGCGCGGCGCGTCATCAACGAACCGAAACGGGGCATCGGCGAGTCGGCCCAAGCCAAGCTCGGCGCGTACGCCGCCGAACACGGACTCTCCTTCGCGGAAGCGTCGCACTACGCCAACGCCGCCGGTCTGACCGGCAAAGCCTTGAGCGGGGCCGCGAAGTTTTCCTTCATGCTCGACGAGCTGCGCGCTCTCGCCAACGATCTCAGTCCACGGGAGATGATCGACGCGATCGTTCGTGAGTCGGGTATGGGCGACGCCCTGCGCGCAGAAAACTCTGATGAGGCCTATTCGAGGCTAGAGAACCTCGGCGAACTCGCCTCCGCGGCGGCGAAGTACGACACGTTGCTCGACTTCGTTGAGCGCATGGCGCTCGTGGCGGACTCCGATCAACTCGGCAGTGGTGAAGGCGCGATCTCTCTCATGACCCTGCACGTCGCCAAGGGACTCGAGTATCCGGCCGTTGTCGTCACCGGACTCGAAGAGACGGTCTTTCCCCATCGGCGCGCCCTCTCCGACGACGCCGAGCTCGAAGAGGAGCGACGACTCTGTTACGTAGGCATCACGCGCGCGATGCGGTACTTGATTTTGACCCACGCGTGGAGCCGCACGATGTGGGGCCACCGGGTCGAAGCGATCGCGAGCAGGTTCATCCAGGAGATCCCGTCGGAACTCGTGACCGATCTCTCCTCGACGTTGCCGGCGCGACGCACGAGTTTCACTCCCGACGACGATGGCTTTACTGGTCGAATGACCGAGTTCACCTCGGGCAAGGCCTTTGGTACGGGCGCGGCTCCGCCGGTGCGATCGACCGGGGCGGAGAAGTTAGCCCTCGCGGTGGGCGAGCGGGTGGTGCACGACCGATTCGGCCTCGGCACGGTGGAGCGCGTGGAAGGTGAAGGGTCGCACGTGAGAGCGGCCGTCAACTTTGACGATCACGGCACGAAGCACCTGGTCCTCGCCATGACCCCACTTCGGCGCGCGTAAGAGGTTCTTAAGATTTAGCGCCCGCCCCTAAGGCGCCTTCGCGCGAAAGTGCGAGACTGGGGGTCAAGTGGACTCTCCCCGGCACGCGTACCGCCCTCCCGTAGCTCCGAGGAGCGTTCGACTCTCGCGCTTCGTGTACTGGCGTCGCCGCGCCATCGTGCTGCTCTCACTCGTGACCTTCGTGGTGCTCGCCTACCTCGGCACCACCCTCGGTTTCGCTTTAACGAATCAGTCCTACGGCGTGTCGCTCCAGGCGCGCATGGCCGAGTGGGGCCGCCAGCACGGACTCGGCGGCGTCGTGACGTGGGCCGAAACCGAGTACAACAAGCTCAACCCGCCAAAGGTTGGCGGTGCGCCGCCGGCCAACGCCTTTGGTTCGGGGGCCACGATACCGGTGGGCCAACGCCTCGCCGCACCAAAGACCATGACCACCCCGGCCACGACGCCCCTGCCCGGTGAGGGCGTGTGGCACCCGGTCGGGCGTCGAACCGCGAACGGTACGCCCACGATGTACGAGGCGTTCGTCCGTCCCGACGCGGTGCACACGAGTTACGTCGTCGGCGTGGTGTGGATGGATCCGAACCTGCTCTCGGCGCAGCTCTACTCGGGCTCGCAGATTCCCGGCGGCGGCCCCTACCCCTACACCGCGCCCATTAGCGCGAAGCACTCGGAGAATCTCGCCGCCGCCTTCAATGCCGGCTTTCTCATGCAGGACGCGAACGGTGGGTACTACACCGACGGGAGGATCATCAAGCCACTGCGCAGCGGTGCGGCGTCGGCCGTTGTCTATAAGGACGGACAGATGACCGTGGGTAAGTGGGGACGCGACGTCAAGATGACGAATCAGGTCTCTTCGGTGCGCCAAAATCTCGATCTCGTCGTCGACAACGGCAAACCGGTGGCGGGACTCACCAACGCGAATCTCTTGAAGTGGGGCGTGACCCTCGGCGGCGCGTACTACGTGTGGCGTTCGGGCCTCGGGGTCACCAAGAGTGGCGCGCTGGTCTACGTCGGCGGTCCGAGTCTTTCGATCAGTGACCTCGCCAACCTTTTGGTGCGCGCGGGCGCGGTGCGCGCGATGGAACTCGACATCAACACCGACTGGGTGCAGTTCTCGTCTTTTGTGGGACCGCTCAACACGCCGATTAACGCGAGCAGTGGCACCAGTCTCTTGACGGGCCCGCAGGGCATGGCCGGGCCACCGGGGCGCTACTTCGCCAATTGGTGGACGAGGGACTTCTACACGATGAGCGTGCGAACTTCGCCTGCCAGCGCCACGACGACAACCACGGCCAAGGGGTAGGGGCCTAGGCCGACTCAGCGCAAGCCGTGAACTCTACCGAGATGGCAATAGATGCAGCGCTACGCAGCAATCGGGTGCCCGCGGTGAGACCTGTTTTTCGGGCCAAGACTGAATTCATAACCAATCACCTCCACTCGTAGGCACTGCTCGCTCATCACGTGAGAGGTTCGATTCTGGGCTCTCGAGCTTAGAAGTGTGATTGCAATCCCAGGGTTGAGCGTACCGTGGACGTTTTGGTTGATACGAGTTGATTTTCGTCATTATCGGCCGAATTAGCTGGCTGGGGGTATCCATTACCGGGGCGAAGATGATTTTGTGTGTCACAGGTTCTTGATAGCGCGGCCTGGTGGTGACGAACCAATGCTATGATATATAAGAGCAGAGGAGTCACGATGACCCAAGTAGCAGCACAACTAGTGAGGACCGCGCGACGTGGAGCCGGGCTGAGTCAGCGCGCCTTGGCGGGGCGGGCACGGGTCAGTGGGTCAGCCGTTGCCGACGTGGAGCGTTCCGCGCACGACCCGGGATCGGAGTCCCTCGAGCGCCTACTCGAAGCCGTCGGTCACCGGCTCTGCGCGCTTCCCACCACGAGTTATCCGGTCGCGGCGTGGGCCGACTTTATCTATCGCGAACTCCGCTCAGAGCGGCGCAGTCACGCGGTGGCCTTCCGGGCCTTGATTGGACTGAGCGACGAGTTGGCGGCAGCAACGAAGCCATTGCGCGTCGCGTTGTGTGTGGCGGTGCCCGCACCGTGCGGCGATGAGCGCTACGACGCGGCGATCGCGGGGCTCGTCGAGCACTACTTGAACAGGGACCGGCTGCCCGTTCCCGATTGGGTTGGCCAATCCGAGCGCATCCTGGCCGAGCCGTGGCGAGCGTCTCCCTACACCGACCGGTCAGAGGTTCCCAAGGCACTCGTTCGTCACGGAGTCTGGTTGGCCGAAGCGGATCTTGCCAGTGTCTGATCCGCTGCTGTCACCCGACGATGTGCGAAGGGGACTCGAGGCCCTCGTGGACGAACTCGTTGAACGCGGCGCCTCAACACACATTCGAGTTGTCGGCGGGGCGCCGTCATGATCCAGGCTGGTCGCGAGTCGCTGTCACGCGATATCGATGCGCTGTACTCGCCGTCGTCGACCATCGACGAGGCCATCCGTTCGGTCGCGATGACTTTGCATTGGCCCAACACGTGGCTTAACGATGCCGTAAAGATGTTCGCGAGCCACCACGACGACGACAAGGACTGGGAGATTCACGTCGCTCGTGACGGGGTGACAGTGAGTGTTGCAACTTGCAAGCTCTTGCTCGCCATGAAATTGCTCGCGGCCCGGCCCCGTGACGTCGAGGACATTTCCCTCTTGATAGAGGCGTGCGGTATCACCGAGTACCAAGCAGCCGTCGACGTGTTCGACGACTACTACCCGACAGAGTCAATGAAACTCCGGGCCTTGAGAATTCTCGACGATTTGCTACCCAGCGGTGAGGGGACGGACGAGACCCATTGAGCGGTGCTCGGTTTGACGGGGACCCCGGAAACTGGACACCGTGGCGTCCACTTCAGTCGGTGACGGCCCTTGCATGGCCAAATTTTTCTAACCCTGTGTGAATAAAACCACACTAGAAGTTTTCAAACTACGCCACCACCGACCAAGGGATAAGAACTAGCGATCGACCACTTTGCGCCAGAGGGGAGTGGGTAGGTGGCGCAACACGAAAAAGACGTAGCGCAGGATCGGCGGACTCCAGATCACCGCGTCGCCACTGGCGAGTCCGCGCAGCACGTTCTCGGCGACTTCGTTGGGACCGGTCGTGAAGGGCGGTTCGTCAAGACCCGTCGTCATCTTGGTGCGCACGACGGCGGGACGAACCAGCTGCAGGGTCACGCCCGTGCCCTCGAGGGACTGGGCGAGACCGGTACAGAGCCGGTCGAGGCCCGCCTTGGCCCCGCCGTAGAGGTAGGCGTTGCTGCGAACGCGTATGGCCCCGACGGAACTCATGACGAGAATGCGGCCACTGCCCTGGGCCACCAAGCGTCGGCGAATCTCGGCCAGCGCCGCGACGGGCCAGGTGACGTTGACGGTCATGATCCGCGCGGAGGCACTCGCGGAGTCTTCGTCGGCGCGCTGATCGCCGAGGAGTCCGACCGCCATGACGACGAGGTCCACCGGGTCGCCGACCTTCTCGAAGGCCTCACTCACGGTGCGCTGCGCGTTCGAAGGGTCCTCGGCGTCAAAGAGCACCACGTCGGTCTTGGTCGCGCCGTACTCGTGGGCCTCTTCGGCCGCTTCGTCGAGCAGGGTCTTATTTCGCCCGGCCAAGATCACCGTGTGCGCGCGAGCGGCACAGAGCTTCTTCGTCAGGGCGCGCGCAATATCTGAACTGCCGCCAAAGACCACGACGTTCTGGGGTTGGCCGAAGGCATTTTCCATGGTGAGGTTCCTACTTAATGAGAGTGGACAGCGTTGCCTTTTCAGGCGATGCTATCGCCGGGCCACTGGCCGGTGAAAGCCGTTGCCGAACGGTCGCCCACAAACGAGGGGACCCGCTCTGTTGGAATCAACGTCTGGAGGCTTATGGGTCGGGCGTGATGGCTTGGACGTTCACTTCGGTGCCTCGTTCATTCCTCTCGCTCCAAAGGATTAACCAGTCGCCCTCGTTTGAGATGACCGTTAGAGCCCAGCATCCAATGGTGTCAAATCTTCGGCGACGGCATCGCACGTCGTGCGTGTCTGCCTCGAGCATGTCCAGGGCAGTGTTTAGGCGCCCGAGTAAATGCGCACGGGCGGCAGTGCGTTCTAACTCCTCCAATAACGCGTTAGCTTGCTCAGAGAAATAGAGATCGGTCACTGGTGTCCGGGCCCCTTACGCGCGCGGTGACTCTGCGCGGTCTCTCTTCACCATCTTCTCGGGGTGCTCGCGACTGTCCTGAATTGCCGCCATCAGAGCTGAATTCTCGAGCAACTTTTTCTCCGTCACCGACAAAACCGTTGCCGGTTCAAGGACGAGTACACCATCCGCCTCGGAGTGCACGATGTACTGACTTGCCGTGGCCAGTGCTCCGAGTGTCAACCGACCCCGCGCTTGTGTAGTGACGATTGTGGGTTCATTCATAGTTCTTACTGTACTAAATGGGCTGAGCCCACGCAAGGGCGCAACCCACATCGTTGGCCTTCAGTTGGATGCCCCAACTGGGTACTACATCTCCGATACGCCAGTGCTTCACGAGGTCTGGCCAAGAACCGACGTTTCGCTTCTCTAACCGCGCCAATCCAAACTAGGCCACCACGCGGCGGGCGAGGTCGCTGGTGAGTTGATTCTTCGGGTCAATTCGTGCCTTCACGTCGAGGAACTCGTCGAGCCGCGGGTACATCGCGCGAGCTCGCGCACTACTTAGACGCGCGTCCTTGGCTAAGTACACGCGCCCACAGGCCGTGACGACGAGTTCGTCGAGTTCATCGAGCACGCCCGGGAGCCGAGGTGATCCAACGGGCATATCGAGCGCCAGCGTCCAACCGGCGAGGGGGAACGAAAGAGGTGCCGGGTTCGCCTCACCGAAGCGTTTTAGCACACCGAGAAAACTGGTGAGGCGCGAGTCGGCGAGGCGTTCGATCACGTCGACGACGGTCGCGCGCGCGTTCTCGGGCACGCAGAACTGGTACTGGACGAAGCCTCGTTGTCCGTAGAGTCGATTCCAGTTGCCGACGCCGTCGAGGGGGTAAAAAAATGTTGCGAGCTTTTGCGCTTCACCAACTTCGTGGCGCGGCGCGCTGCGAAACCAGAGTTCGTTAAAGGCGCTCACCGACCACTTGTTCAAGAGACCTCGTGGGGCCACCATCGGCACCGAGAGTCGCTGGTGGCGCGGCGACTTGAGCGACGCGTGCTCCACGTCGCTTGCGCTCGCGTGGGCGCCTCTGGTGAGAATGGCGCGTCCCTGGTGCGCGCCACGCGTCATGCAGTCGACCCAGGCGACCGAGTAGCGATAGTCAGCGTCGCCCTCGACCATGGCGTCCATGACGCTCGCGAGGTCGTCGTAGCGATCGGTGTCGACGAGTACGTGATCGCTGGTGATGGGCATCATCGCGAGGGTGATCGACGTCACGACGCCCGTCAGTCCCATCGCGCCCATGGTCGCCCAAAAGAGTTCGGCGTTCTCACTGGGCGACACGGTGAAGGCACCGACGGGGGTGACGAGTCGCATCGAGCGGACGTGTTGGGCGAAGGAGCCGTCGACGTGGTGGTTCTTGCCGTGCACGTCGGCCGCGACGGCGCCTCCCATCGTGACCTGGCGAGTGCCGGGCGTGACGGGAACGAACCAGCCCCGAGGCATTGAAAATTTCAACAACTCATCGAAGGACACCCCCGCGCCGACGGTAACGACGCCCGCTTCGTCGATCTCGCTGATCCCAACGAAGCCCCGGTTGCTGAGTACGAGGCCGCCGCTCAGTTGGGCTGCGTCACCGTAGCTACGACCGAGGCCGCGCGCGATGACGCGCGACCCCGTGGCGAACTCTGTTAAGAGGTCGGACTCGCTGTGCGGTGTCGTAACGCTGGCGTGCACGAATCTGGTTCGCCCCCAACCAGAGACGACCTCTTCGCTCACAGGTAGACGCCCAGCACGAGGAGCACGACCCACACCAGGAGCAGGATCTGCACGGTGCGATCGCGCAACATCAACTCCTCGGGCGCGGCGCCGTCGCCGGCCTGGGCCGAACGCAGGATGAAGAGCACCGCGAACACGACGGGCACGACACTGAGGCGCACCGGGAACGTGGCGTCGAGGTTGGCCGAGAGACCGTTGCCCGTCGCGTCAAAGGCCCAGAGGCAGTAGCCGGTGACGACGGCCGTGGCACAGAGCGTGAGCGCGGAGCCGAGGAACTCCGTCGTGTACTGCGACAACACGACGCGCGTTGATCCGGGACCGACGTGTTTCAGTTCACTCGCGCGCTTACCCACGACGAGAAAGAGCGCCCCAAAGGAGATGACGACGAGGAACCAGGTGGAGACGAAGAGGTGCGACGCCGCCGCGCCGGCGTACGCGCGCAAGAAGAATCCACTCGCGACCGCGCCGAGCTCGATGATCGCGACGTTCTTCAGCCAGTAGATGTAGGCCAGGGTGATCGCGACGTAGAGCGCCAAGACGAGGAGGAGGTCCCCGGGTCGAGGAATCGCGAAGGTCACCGAAAAGCCGACGAGAAACAAAACGAGGGCCGCCGTGACGGCCGTTCTGGGGCTGAGTTGCGCTTGCGCCACCGAACGGAATCGCTTCGTGGGGTGTTCTCGATCGGCCTCGACGTCGCGCACGTCGTTGAGAAGATAGGTCCCTGACGCCACGCAGCAGAAGGCGACGAAGGCAATAACCGTATGAAAGGCCACGCGGGCGTGCAAGAGCGTGCCCGCGGCGGCGGGCGCGATGACGATGAGGCCATTTTTTACCCAGTGATGCAGGCGCATCGCTGAGAGCAGCGCGCGCGCGGGACTCCTCTGCTTCACTTCGGTGATCGCCATGGATTCAACGCTACTCGCGGCACTTATGACGTCACGGTGAGCGAACGGTGGCGACTTTTGATTGTCGGAAGGCCCTCTATGCTTAACAACTGATGAAGCGCACGTATCGAGTCGTAGTCGCCAAACCAGGGCTCGATGGTCACGATCGAGGCGCCAAAGTCATCGCCCGGACGCTGCGCGACGCCGGATTTGAGGTGGTCTACACCGGCCTGCACCAGACGCCCGAGCAGATCGTCCAGGCCGTCATTCAAGAAGACGCCGACGCGCTGGGTCTTTCACTGCTCTCGGGCGCGCACCTCGTGCTCGTGCCGCGCGTCGTGGACCTCTTGAAGAGCCAGGGGCGCGAGGACGTGTTACTCGTCGTGGGCGGCATCATCCCCGAGGACGATATTCCCGCTCTGGAGGCCTCGGGCGTGTCGAGAGTCTTCACCCCGGGCGCCTCGCTCGACGAGATCGGCACGTGGCTCGAAGCGACGCTCGACGCGCGCGAGTTACAAAACGGCTGAGCTCTTTATCGTTGTCCCAAATAGACGAAAGTGAAGTAGATGGATCTCTTTGAGTATCAGGGCAAGCAGTACTTCGCGCGCTACGGCATCGCCGTGTCGCCCGGCGACGTCGCCGACACGGTCGACCAGGCGGTCAGCGTCGCCGAAGGCGTGGGCTACCCCGTTGTCCTTAAGGCCCAAGTGAAGGTCGGCGGTCGCGGCAAAGCGGGCGGCGTGAAGCTCGCCAACAACGTCGACGAAGTGCGCGAACACGCGCGCAACATTCTCGGTCTCGACATCAAGGGTCACGTCGTGAAGCGCCTGTGGGTCGAGCGCTCGAGCGATATCGCCAAGGAGTACTACGCCTCGTTCACGTTGGACCGACCCAACAAGACGCACCTGGGCATGTTGAGCGCTCAAGGCGGCGTGGAGATCGAGGTCGTGGCCGAAGAGAACCCGGAGGCGATTTCGTTTCTCTCCATCGACCCCGTGCGGGGCCTCGATCTCGCGAGCGCCCGCAAGTGGGTTGACGAGGCTGAACTGGACGAGCCGGCGCGCGAACAGGCGGCGGAACTGCTCGTGAAGCTCTACGACTGCTACACCCGGGGCGACTGTGACTTGGCGGAGATCAACCCGCTGATTCTCACGCCCGACAATAAGGTGCACGCCCTCGACGCCAAGGTGACCTTGGATGAGAACGCGTCGTTTCGTCACCCCGAATGGGAGGCGTTTCGCGAAGGCGAGTTTGAAGATCCTCGCGAGAAGATGGCCAAAGAGAGGGGACTTAACTACATCGGTCTCGACGGCACGGTGGGCATTATCGCCAACGGTGCGGGTCTCGCGATGTCGACGCTCGACGTCGTGAACCAAGTCGGGGGCACCGCGGCCAACTTCTTGGACATTGGTGGCGGCGCGAACGCCGACGTCATGGCCGCCGCGCTCGAAGTGATCAACGCCGACCCCAAGGTGAAGTCGATCTTTGTGAACATCTTTGGCGGCATCACGCGCGTCGACGAGGTCGCCAACGGCGTCCTCGAAGCCCTCCAGCGCGTCTCGATCAAGACACCCATCGTGATGCGACTCGACGGCACCAACGCCATTGAGGGCCGAGCCATATTGGCGCCGCACCTCAACGACTCTTTGATTTCTGAACCCACGATGCTCGACGCCGCGCGACGCGCGGTGGACCTAGCGAACTAAGGACCGACATGAGCATCTTTGTAGACGAAAACACCAAGGTCATTGTTCAAGGCATTACCGGGGGCCAGGGACGTTTTCACGGTCTTCGCAATCGTGACTACGGCACCCGGGTCGTGGGCGGCGTCACGCCCGGCAAGGGGGGCACCGACGTCGACGGTATTCCCGTCTTTAATACGGTGAAAGAGGCAGTAGCGGCGACGGGCGCGACGGCGTCATTCGTGTCAGTACCACCGAAGTTCGCTTCGGACGCGATCATCGAAGCGGCCGAGGGCGGCATCAGGTTCATTGTCTGTATTACCGAGGGCATTCCGGCCCACGACGAGGCCGTGACCTACAACCGGCTCGTGGAAGAGTTTCCCGGCGTGCGTCTGCTCGGGCCGAACTGTCCGGGCATCATCAGTCCCGGTAAGTGCAACATCGGCATCACCTCTGGCGATATCGCGCTGGCCGGAGGTCCGGTGGGTATCGTGTCGCGCTCGGGCACGTTGACCTACCAGGCGTTGCACGAACTGAGCGCCCAGGGCATTGGCCAAACGACGTGCGTGGGCATCGGCGGTGACCCGGTGCCGGGGACGAACTTCATCGACTGTCTCGCGGCCTTCCAGGCCGACCCCGAGACGAAGGCCGTCATGATGATCGGTGAGATCGGTGGATCAGAAGAAGAGCGCGCGGCTGAGTGGATCAAACTCAACATGACCAAGCCCGTTGTTGCCTACGTCGCCGGCGTAACCGCGCCGCCGGGGCGAAAGATGGGCCACGCGGGTGCCATCATCTCGGGCTCGAAGGGCACCGCGCAGGCCAAGATGGACGCGTTGGCCGCGGCCGGGGTCCACGTGTGTTTGAACCCCACCGAGGCCGGCGCGAAGATGGTCGAAATCGTCAAGGCGATGTAGCGCTTGGCCCCGGTCCGTCTCTGTGTGTTGGTGTCGGGTTCCGGCACGATTCTTGAAGCCATGATCGAGGCGGGACTGGCGGTGGCACTCGTCGTTTCGGACCGACCGTGTCGAGGACTCGACGTCGCCCGTGAGAGAAATATTCCGGCGCTCTTGATCGATCGCGAGCAGTTCGGTGGCTTTAGTCCCTCCTTTGACCGCGAGGCCTACACCGACGCACTCACTCGAGAACTGGTCGAGGACCGTATTGACCTCGTCGCGATGGCTGGCTTTGGCACCGTCGTGACCGGCATCTTTCACCAGGCCTTTCCCGGTCGGGTTCTCAACACCCACCCGAGCCTGTTGCCGGCCTTTAAGGGGTGGCACGCGGTCGCCGCCACGTTGAAGGCCGGCGCGAGCGAGTCGGGCTGCACGGTGCACGTCGCGACCGAGGTACTCGACGACGGACCGATTCTGGCGCAGCGCCGCGTCGAGGTACTGCCCACTGACGACGAGGCGTCGTTGCACGAACGAATCAAGACCGTCGAGCGAGCGCTCTATCCCACGGTCGTCGCTAGGGTGATGGCGTCACTCGCCCAGGGCCTTGAGCCCGAGAGCGTCGCGGGCACGATGGAGGAGAGCTAGATGCGAGCGTTGCTGAGCGTGTGGGACAAGACCGGGCTGGTCGAACTGGCCCGGGGCCTCAGCGCGCAGGGCGTCGAACTCGTGGCCTCGGGTGGCACGGCCACGGCGCTCAGCGAGGCCGGTGTCGCTCACCTCGACGTCGCGGACGTGACGGGTTTTCCCGAAATGCTCGACGGGCGAGTGAAGACGCTGCACCCGCGCATTCACGCAGCCATTTTGGCCGACCTCGACAATCCCGATCACCTGGACGCGTTGGCCGAGCACGACATCACCGCGATCAACCTCGTGGTGTCCAATCTCTACCCCTTCTCCTCAGACCCCTCGATCGAACTCATCGACATCGGTGGCCCGGCGATGGTGCGCGCGGCGGCGAAGAATCACGCGCACGTGGGCGTGCTCACGAACCCCGCGCAGTACGACGCGGTCTTAGACGAGATCGTTGCGACGGGAACGCTTTCTAACGCCACGCGCCACGACCTCGCGCGCGCGGCTTTCGCCCACACGTCGGCCTACGACGCCCAGGTCGTGCGCTGGTTTGACGGCGGCGGCGCGATGGGCGAAGTGCCGAGCGACGTCGACGCGGTCGTACCCACGACGCTGCACCTCGACCTCGAACGCGCCGAAACGACGCGCTACGGGGAGAATCCCCACCAGATCGCCGCTCGCTACCGTTTCGCCGGGACGACGCCGTGGTGGGACGGGGTCACCAAGCACGCCGGTAGCGCCCTGTCGTACCTCAATCTCTTTGACGCCGACGCGGCCTGGCGATTGGTGCACGAACTCGCTGAGGACGCGCCGGGTCGTGTTGCGGTCGCGATTATCAAGCACGCCAACGCCTCGGGCGCGGCGCTCGGTACGTCGCTGAGCGAGGCCTTTTCGAAATCGCTCGCCGCTGACCCGCAGAGTGCCTTTGGGGGCATCGTCGCGGTCGGCGGTGCCGTTGACGCCGAACTCGCCTCCCTCATCGCGGCGGGACCCCAGGCCGACGTCGTCATCGCCTCGAGTTTCAGCGATGCAGCGATTTCTCTGTTGGTCGCTCGGCGCAAGGCCACGCGCCTCCTCAGCGCTCCTTCGCCCGAGCCCCTCGGACTGAGTGTTCGGACCTTTGGCAACAGCGCGCTGGTCCAGAACGCGGACGAACTCGTCGTACCGGTGAGCGAGTGGCGCTGCGTCACTGAGATCACACCCACCGCTCAACAGCTCCAGGACCTCGTGGTCGCCTGGCGAGTCTGTGCGCGCACGACGTCCAACGCCATCGTCATCGCGCGCGACGGGGTCGCGGTCGGCATCGGCGCGGGTCAGCAGTCGCGCGTGGTGTCCGCGACTATTGCCGTCGACAAGGCCGGCGAGTTCGCTAAGGACGCCGCGGCGTCCTCGGACGCCTTCTTTCCCTTCGCCGATGGCCTGGAGTCACTCACGAACGCCGGCGTCACCTCGGTCGTGCAGCCCGGTGGATCGGTGCGCGACGCCGAGGTCATTGCAGCGGCGAATAGCGCCGGTATCGTCATGATGCTCACGGGTGAGCGTCACTTTCGTCATTAGGAGAACCATGAGCGCACAACTACTCGACGGTGAATCAGTAGCCGCGCGTATCAAGATGGAACTGAGCGAGCGCGTGGCGCGTCTCATCGCCGTCGGTCGAACGCCGGGCCTTGGGACCATTCTCGTGGGCGACGACGTGTCGAGCGCGCGCTACGTGGAGATGAAGATCGAAGAGTGCGCCGAGATTGGCATTCGCTCCTTCGACGAACATCTTCCAGCGAGCGCCACCCAACGTGAGATTGAAGCGATCGTCGACCGCTTTAACGAGGACCCGAACGTGCACTCGATCCTCGTCCAGCTACCACTGCCCGAAGGCGTGAACGAGGAAGAAGTACTGCTACGCGTGAGGTCTGCGAAAGACGTCGATGGGCTCCACCCGACCAACCTCGGTCGCTTGGTCATGGGCGCGCCGGGACCCCTCCCGTGCACGCCCAACGGCATCGTCGAACTGCTCGCGGCGTACCACGTCCCCGTCGAAGGAAAGCACGTCGTGATCATTGGTCGAGGTCTCACCATTGGCCGGCCGTTGGCGCTATTGATGGCCATGCGCCGCCCGAACTGCAACGCCGCGGTGACGGTGGTGCACACGGGGGTCGAGAACATGGCCGACATTGCTCGAAGCGCCGACGTGATTGTTGCCGCCGCCGGTAGAGCGGGACTCGTGACGCGCGACATGGTGAAACCTGGTGCCGCGGTTGTGGGTGCGGGTACGACGTTCGTTGGCCGAAAGATTCTGAGTGACGTGGCCGAGGACGTGAACGAAGTCGCGGGCTGGGTCACGCCCCGTCTGGGTGGCGTGGGTCCAATGACCCGTGCCATGCTGTTACGAAACGCGGTGTTAGCGGCGGAGAAGGTTAAATGACGACAACTGACGAGTACGGACGCGAGTTCTCAGAACGCCCGTGGGGCTCGTACACGGTGCTCGACGACACGGCCTTCGATCACAAGGTGAAGCGCCTCGTCGTGTCGCCGGGGAAACGACTGAGTTACCAACGACACGCTCGTCGCGCCGAGCACTGGTTTTTCGTCAACGGCACCGCGATTGTCACCCTGGACGGCGTGGAGCACGAGGTGAGCGCGGGCGAGAGCATCGACGTCGGCCTGGGTCAACTGCACCGATGCGAGAACCGTGGTACGACGCCGGTCGTCTTCATCGAGGTCCAACACGGCACGTACTTCGGCGAAGACGACATCGAGCGAGTCGAAGACGATTACGGTCGAGTCAACTAGCGGTGCGCGTCGACGATCTGCTCGCTCGCGGACGTACTCGTTCCTTCGAGTTCTTTCCTCCCAAGTCCGACGACGAGAGTGCGGTGCTCGAGAGGACGCTAGGCGAACTCAAACCTCTCGAGACCTCTTTCGTGTCCGTGACGTACCGCGGCGGTCGAGAGTCCCGTCAGCGCACCTACGACCTCGTGACGAGGATTCAAAGAGAAGGTCAGCTCACCTCGATGGCGCATTTGATCTGCGTGGGTCACCGACGCGATGAGATGCGCGATCTCTTAAAGAACTACGCCGACGCGGGCGTGGTGAACCTAATGGCGCTCGGTGGCGATCTGCCCGACGATCCTGCCCTCGGGGCGTCGGAGTTCACGTACGCCATCGAGCTCGTGGAGCTGGCGCGCGAAGTGGGGGAGTTCTGCGTGGGCGTCGGGGCCCAACCACAGGGACATCCGCGCTCGAAGGACTTAGCGAGTGACCGCAAACATTTAGCGAAGAAGCTCGAGGCCGCGGACTTCGCCGTGACCCAGTTCTTCTTTGACGCCCAGGAGTGGGTTCGCCTCGTGGGAGAACTCGCGGAACTCGGCGTCGAGAAGCCGGTGTTGCCGGGCGTTATGCCGGTGACGACGCTCCACGGGATCGATCGCATGGCGACCATGGGGGCCAGTGTTCCGACGAGTCTCATTACCCGCCTCGAAGCGGCGCAAGGTAGAGGTGGCCCGAAGGCCGTTCGCGCCGAGGGTATTCTCGCCGCGACCGAAATGTGTCGAGAACTCCTCGAGGCGGGCGTTCCGGGACTGCACTTTTACACCTTGAATCGATCGACCGCGACACGCGAGATCTATCACGCGTTGTTCTCGTAACTCCTGTTCACGCCGGGTCGAGCCCAAAAAGTGACTGAGAAATTCCTCGTAGGATGGGACCATGGCTGAAAAAATCACCGTTAACGCCGAGGGCGTGCTGCACGTCCCCGACAACCCCATTATTCCCTACATCGAGGGCGACGGCATCGGCGTCGACATCTGGCCCGCGTCACAACTCGTCCTCGACGCGGCGGCGAAAAAGTACGGCAAGACCGTGGAGTGGAAGGAAGTGCTCGCCGGTCAAAAGGCCTTTGACGAGACGGGCGATTGGCTGCCCGAGCAGACCGTGGTCGACTTTCGCGAGTACCTCATCGGTATCAAGGGTCCTCTGACGACGCCCATCGGTGGGGGCTTTCGATCGTTGAACGTCGCGCTGCGTCAGATCCTCGATCTCTACGTGTGTCTGCGCCCCGTGCGCTGGTTTCAGGGCGTACCGTCACCAGTAAAGCGCCCCGACCAGGTTGACATGGTGATCTTTCGTGAGAACACTGAGGACGTCTACGCCGGACTCGAACTTGAAGCGGGCGGCGCCGACGCCGAGAAACTTCGCGCGTTCGTGAAGGACACCTTTGGCTGGGACGTGCGAGAGATGAGCGGTCTGGGTCTAAAACCCATTTCGGAGTTTGGCTCTAAGCGTCTCATTCGCGCGGCGCTTAAGTACGCGCTCAGCCACGAGCGAGAGTCGGTGACCTTGGTGCACAAGGGCAACATCCAAAAGTTCACCGAGGGCGCCTTCATGAAGTGGGGCTACCAACTGGTGAAAGAGGAGTTCGACGACGTGGCCGTGGGTTGGGACGACTGCAACGGCAAGCCCGGCTCGAAGGTGCTGGTGAAAGACGTCATTGCGGACATCGTGTTCCAACAAGCCCTGCTACGACCCGCAGAATTTGACGTCATCGCGACGACGAACTTAAACGGTGACTACCTCTCGGACGCGTTGGCCGCGCAAGTTGGTGGCATCGGTATCGCGCCCGGCGCGAACATCAACTACGTCACCGGACACGGCATCTTTGAAGCCACGCACGGCACGGCGCCCAAGTACGCGGGCCTCGACAAGGTGAATCCCGGCTCGTTGCTGCTCTCGGGCGTGTTGATGTTCGAGCACCTCGGTTGGCAAGACGCCGCGAACGACATCGTCACGGCCCTCGAAGCTACGGTCGCTGAAAAGATTGTCACCTACGACTTCGCCCGTCTCATGGACGACGCCACTGAAGTGAAGTGTTCGGAGTTCGCCGCGGCGATCGTCGAACGTCTCTAAGAAAAGAAGGAGCATCATGACGACCGCCGTCAACGTGACCGTGACCGGCGCCGCCGGTCAGATTGGTTACTCCCTGTTGTTTCGCATCGCCTCGGGTGCACTCTTTGGCCCCGACACGCCGGTGTCGTTACGACTGCTCGAGATCGAGCCCGCGATGAACGCCCTGCACGGCGTCGTGATGGAACTCGACGACTGCGCTTTCCCCTTGCTCTCGAACATCGAAGGCACGAGCAACCAGAAGCACGCCTTTGACGGCACCAACTGGGCGCTGCTCGTTGGTTCGGTCCCCCGTAAGGCCGGCATGGAGCGCAGTGACCTCTTGAACGTGAACGGGGGCATCTTTAAACCCCAGGGTCGCGCCATTGCCGAGAACGCCGCGAGCGACGTGCGAATCCTCGTCGTTGGTAATCCTTGTAACACCAACTGCTTGATCGCGCGCTCAAACGCAACCGAGATCCCGGCCGATCGATGGTTCGCCATGACGCGCCTCGATCAGAATCGCGCCGTCGCGCAGTTATCCATGAAGGCTGGCGTTCCCGTCACGGACGTCAAGAACCTCGCTATTTGGGGCAATCACTCGGCCACGCAGTTCCCCGACTTCGCGAACTCGACGATTGCTGGCACGAAGACCGCCGACGTGATCAGCGATCATTCCTGGTTACAGGGTGAGTTCATCACGACCGTGCAAAAGCGCGGCGCGGCAGTGCTCGAAGCACGAGGACTGAGTTCGGCGGCTTCTGCCGCGAGTGCGGCGGTCGACACGGTGGCGAGTCTCGTGAGCGCGACGCCGGCGAATGACTGCGCGTCAGTCGCCGTCACTAGTAGTGGCGAGTACGGCGTTCCCGAGGGTCTGACGTTCGGCTTTCCGATTCTCTCCGGTGGTGACGGTTCGTGGAAGGTCAAAGAGGGTTTCGATCTAAATGACTTTGCCCTCGAGCGCATCAAGATAACGACCGACGAGCTCATTGGAGAACGCGATGAAGTACGGGCTCTAGGACTCATTTAGTCGTCGCGATCCTTTCCGCTTCGAAGAGTGACGTTGGAGTATTGGATGCTAATAATTCGTTCAGATACTTCGATATTCTGCCGAGATACGAATACCGGGAATTGATGGTGTGATGCTTTTACTCTCCCGAGAAAGTCAAAAGTTCCTCACACGCGGATTGAAGTTGGTCGAGAGGCTCATCAAGGATCAAGTGGATGACTTCGACGTTCACGTCTAAATATTCGTGCGCGAGAATATTGCGTAGGCCCGTGATTGACAACCAAGGAACATCTGGTCGGCGTTCCTTGATCTCTTCCGGAATGGTCTTGATTGCTTCCCCAATAACGAGCATGTTGTAAAGGATCGCATCCAGTGGAACGGCGATATCTTTGCCCTCGTGTTCGTACTCATCGAGAATCAACTCAGCCTTTCGTGCACCCTCAATTCTTTCGATGACCTCAACGAGACGCTGGCGTGGACTTCGCGTCACAGCGGAACCGCGTCGCGAAGGGCGTTTCGAGCGACTTCGATTTTTAGAAGTTGTACGGGAGCTACGTCTACAGGGGTGTCGACGAGTTCAGAGATCTGCTGACTCAGTGTGACAATCGGAAGGAGTCCGAGCGAAATATCGAAGTCGACTAGAAGATCGATGTCGCTGTTGGCGACATTCTCACCACGAGCTACGGAACCAAAGATTCTGACGTTGGTCGCTCCGGCGAGGCGAGCCAATCGGGGGATCTCGAAACGATGGTAACGAAGCAACCTTGGTAGTTCGCCAGAGAGGTCGGACGCGGGTGCGGGTTTGGTGGTGAGGGTGAGTGCCGCTCCGGCCGCTCGCACCAAGCGCTCGAGGGTATTGATCGATGGGGAGGATACGCCCGTCTCGTATCGGGCGACCGCGGACTGGGAAGTTCCAGCACGCCGCGCTAACTAGATACTCCCCGAAACATCGTCACCCACGAATACGCCATCGTTGATCTTTCAGCAGTTTGGACAGTGCTCGAGCACGATTTCCCGGCGATTAGTCGAATTGTTGGTTAGTTCCTTTTCGGGATTGATGGTGATCTCTCCGTGGAGCAGGACGTCGAGACCCGTGGGCGCGCCACCTACCATGGACTTTGCTTCACTAAGACCACCGCGTCGACCATCATCCGCGCCAGAACCGTAGAAAGCACCCTGTCTCCCGTCGAGCTTCGACACCTCAGCGTAGGTTTCACTCACTTCTCGAGTCATCGCAGTTAGAGTCTGTCGGTCACTTTTTCGTGGACCAAAACTACAGTGGAAAGGGCCTAAATGAAGAGGCATGAACTGCCCTTACGCGAAGGAAGTTGTGGCGCTGTATTTAAGTAAGAGTCGTTGTCGAGCAGTAGGTGTCGCCGTCGTCACCCTGTTCGTTGTTTCGCTGTCGTTGGCGGGGTGCTCTTCTGGCGGTACCAAAGTGGCGTGCACGGTCCCGGCCCGGCATCCCCCCACGGGGGTGTCGATCACCACGCTTCCGCCAAGTCACGACAACGACGTGGGCCACGGACGTATTCCTGACACGACCCCCGACGCGGATATTGATGCCAATCAGCGGCACACGGTCTGTGCGCCATTGAAATGAGCCAGTGCTCCTTGACAATGACGCCGATTCTTCGAAAACGAGAGGGACTAGGCCGGAGTCTGTTTACTCGCCTGCAACCACGCGAGCAGCGGTACCAGTGAGTGCACGTCGCCGCGCACCTTCAGTCGACCTTCTCGCAGCGCACTCGCGCTGTCGAGCGTGCCCTTGGTGAGGGCTTCGGCGTCGGCGTAGGAGAGTCGAATGACGGCGTCGGCGGCCAAGTGGTCGCCAACATCGGCGGTGGATCCGGTAGCGCTGACGCAGAAGGTCAGAGCGTGAGGAGCGTTACTCGAGCCGTCAGTGAATTCGAGAACCAGGCGAAAGACCTTGCTGGGATCAACGAGCGGGGCCGTTCCGGCCGCGCCGAGCGTCTCATTGAGTGCCGCCATCCACTCGTCGCTGAGAAAGGCGGCCACTGCTAGGGCGCTGGTTGCACGGCCGCGTCAACGGCCGAGGTCTTGGTCTTGCGTCGGATCTTTCGGCCCAACCACGCCACGGGGTCGTAGTGGGCGTCGACGATACGTTCCTTCAACGGAATGATCGCGTTGTCGGTGATCTTGATGTGCTCGGGGCAGACTTCGGTGCAGCACTTGGTGATGTTGCAGTAGCCGAGACCCATGTCCTCTCGTATGAGGTCGCGACGGTCGTTCTGGTCCAGCGGGTGCATCTCGAGTTCGGCGTAGCGGATGAAGAAACGTGGTCCGGCGTAGTGCTGCTTGTTGTCGTCGTGGTCGCGAATGACGTGACAGACGTCTTGGCACATGAAGCACTCGATACATTTGCGAAACTCTTGACCGCGCTCGACGTCCTCTTGGAACATCCGGTAGCCGCCCTCGGGCATGGGCGGCGGCATCAGCGCGGGCACCTTCGCCGCTTGGACGTAGTTAAACGAGACGTCGGTCACGAGGTCGCGAATGATCGGGAAGGTCTTCATCGGCGTGACCGTCACGGGGCCCTCGGGCAACGTGTCCATTCTCGTCATGCACATCAGGCGGGGCTTGCCGTTGATCTCGACCGAACACGAGCCGCACTTGCCGGCCTTGCAGTTCCAGCGACAGGCCAAGTCGGGCGCTGCGGTGGCCTGGATGCGGTGAATGACGTCAAGAACGACCTCGCCCTCGTTCTGCTCCAAGGTGTAGTTCTCGAAGTCGCCGCCCGTTGAGTCGCCGCGCCACACGCGCAGGGTTACCTCAGCCATTAGTGGTCCTCCTCGAGAAGGGCTTTGAGTTCGTCGGGCATGACGAGCAAGGGGGACTCGACGACGTTGACGGGGCTGTCCCAATTGCCGCCGTCGGTGTGTTGAGCGAAGTTGATCGTGCCCAGTTTGGCGTCGGGATTGGGGAAGTCTTCGCGGGTGTGGCCCCCGCGGGACTCTTTGCGCAGAATCGCGCCACGAGTGACGGCCTTGGAGAGACTGATCATCGCGGGTAGGTCCGTCGCTAGGTTCCAGCCCGGGTTGTAGGCACGACCACCCTTCACGGCGACGTGCTTCACCCGTTCGGTGAACTCGTCGAGTTTCGTCGTCGCCTCGTCGAGTTCGGCGGCGTTGCGGATGATGCCGACGTTCGTCTGCATCATCTCTTGGAGGTCGTGCTGGATGTCGTAGGGACTCTCGCCCTCGCTTCGATCGAAGGGCGCGAGCGCCTCTTTGACGGCGGTCTCGACGGCCCCTTGATCCATCGAGGTGGCGAAGGCGCCCGCTTCGATGTACTCGGCGGCGCCGATGCCGGCGCGTCGACCAAAGACCACGAGGTCCGAGAGTGAGTTGCCACCGAGTCGATTGGCCCCGTGCATCCCGCCGCCCACCTCACCGGCGGCGAAGAGTCCCGGCACGACGGTCTCTTGGGAGTCGGCGTCGACCTGGACGCCCCCCATGATGTAGTGACAGGTCGGGCCTATCTCCATGGCTTCGCGCGTGATGTCCACGCCCGCGAGTTCCATGAACTGGTGGTACATCGAGGGCAGACGGCGCCGAATGAACTCCGCCGAGCGCCGCGTCGCGATGTCTAAGTAGACGCCGCCGTGGGGAGTACCGCGACCCGCCTTCACTTCGGTGTTGATCGCGCGCGCGACCTCGTCGCGAGGGAGCAACTCTGGTGGTCGCCGACCCGCGGTGTGGTCGTCGTACCACTTGTCGGCCTCTTCTTCGGTGTCGGCCGTTTCGGCGCGGAACATCTCGGCGACGTAGTTGAACATGCAGCGTTCGCCCAGTGAGTTACGCAGCACCCCGCCGTCACCGCGCACCCCTTCGGTCACGAGCAGTCCGCGCACGCTGAGGGGCCAGACCATACCCGTCGGGTGGAACTGCACGCACTCCATGTCGATCAAGTTCGCTCCGGCCCAGAGCGCCATCGCGTGACCGTCACCGGTGCCCTCCCACGAGTTGGACGTGATCTTCCAGGACTTGCCCGAACCCCCGGTCGCGAGAATGACCGTCTTCGCCTGGAAGGTCACGAACTCACCGGTGGCGCGCCAGTAACCCACGCAGCCCGCGATGCGGCCCCCGTCGTCGTGGATGAGTTTGAGGACCTTGCACTCCATGAAGACGTCGGTGCCCATCGAGACGACTTTTTGTTGGAGGGTGCGAATGAGCTCCAAGCCCGTGCGGTCGCCCACGTGGGCGAGCCGGGCGTAGCGGTGACCACCGAAGTCGCGCTGGAGAATCTTGCCGTCGACGGTGCGATCGAACAACGCCCCCCACTGCTCGAGCTCCCACACGCGATCGGGTGCTTCTTTCGCGTGCAGTTCGGCCATGCGGTAGTTGTTGAGGTACTTGCCACCGCGCATGGTGTCGCGAAAGTGGACCTTCCAGTTGTCTTCGGGGTAGACGTTGCCCATGGCGGCGGCCATGCCGCCCTCGGCCATGACGGTGTGGGCCTTACCGAGCAGCGACTTGGTGACGATGCCGACCTTTAGACCACGCTGGCCGGCTTCGATGGCGGCGCGCAGCCCCGCCCCGCCGGCGCCGATGATCAGCACGTCGTACTCGTGGTGTTCGTACGGGGAGTCGGTCACGAAAGGGTCCTTAAACCTAGAACAGCTTGAAGTCGGTAATGGCGCCCGAGGCGACGAGTCGCACGTAGACGTCGGTGAGGGCCACCACCACCAAGGAGGCCCACGCGAAGTTCATGTGCTTGGCGTTAAGGGGCGTGACGAACTTCCAGAATCGGTAGCGCAGGGGGTGGGCCTTGAAGCTCTTCACCTGCCCGCCACAGAGGTGGCGACAGGCGTGACAGGACACCGAGTAGAGCCAGAGCAACGTGGCGTTCAGCGTCAGCACGATCGTGCCCACGGTGACGCCCCAGCCCAGACCCGGCTGGTAGAAGGCGCGAAACGCGTCGTAGGTGAGCAACACGTTAAAGACGAGTCCGGCGTAGAAGAAGTAGCGGTGCGCGTTTTGCATGAGCAGAGGAAAGCGCGTCTCACCCGAGTAGCCAGCGTGCGCGTCAGCGACGGCGCAACTCGGTGGCGACCACCAAAACGCGCGGTAGTAGCTGCGCCGGTAGTAGTAACACGTGAGGCGAAAGCCCAGGGGGAAGATCAAGATCAGCAGCGCCGGTGAGAGTGTCCACCCGCTAATGACGAAGCCCGATTTCGAGCCCGGTACGCAGTCCGCGGCCAGACAGGGTGAGTAGAAGGGGCTAATGAAGTCGCGGTGCAGGCTCGCGCCCGCGTAGTAGTACTTGTTTTGAAAGGCCGCCCAGGTTGAGTAGATGATGAAGGCGGTGAGGATCGAGACCGTGACGACGGGCTGGATCCACCAGCGATCTTGACGTAACGTCGCCTCGTCGGGGCCGCCTCGTGTTCCCCCTAGTTGAACTTTCGTCGAACTCTCTAGGGCCGTCACGAACACTCCTCCTCTATGTCTCTCAACACCGCAAAGTCCATACTAGGCACCATCCCCGCGCCTCTTAAGACGCGCGAACGTCACCAACACACTGCACACGAAAGGAAAAAATCATCAACGTTCGACGAACGTAGCGTCTTAGTGCGTGCCGCCACGTCGGCCTTCGGCGGTGCCGCCGAATAACGCCCACACCACGAGACCGAGTCCCGGTACCAAGAACCAGATGCCAAAGACCAACGCGAGCACCACCATGAAGGCACCCATGCCGAGCGTGAAGGGCCAGATCGACGTGCCCGGAAATGCGCCGACGACGCCCGCGCCTTGGGCCTGGGTGGCGTTGGGATCGTCTTCGGGCCGCGCCTTCATGCGTCGGCTCCACCAGTAGTAGTAGCTACCAGGCACGAAGCAGAGCAGCATGCCGGCGAACATCATCACGCTGCCGGCGTTCTCGTGTCCCCAGTTCCAGTACACGGCCACCATCACGCCAAAGAACGCACCCAGGCCCAGCAGCAGTTTTGCTTCGACTCTCATGCGACGGGCGTCTCGTCGCGGTGTGGCGCGCTGTGTCCGTGTTCGGCCGCTGTGTGGCCCGGGTGGTTGTAGTCCCAGGTCGGGCGCTCGGAGCGAATCTGGGGCAGACGATAGAAGTTGTGGTGTGGGGGTGGTGACGTGGTGAACCACTCGAGGGTGTGTCCGTCCCAGGGGTTGTCACCGGCCGGGGTCTTTTTCCAACTGACCACAATGTTCGCCATGAACACCACGGTCGAGATGCCCACGAGTACCGCACCCACGGTGGAGACCTGATTCAAGAACTCCCACGAGGGATGCAGCGGGTAGATGGCGATGCGTCGCGGCATGCCCCTTAGTCCGAGCAGGTACTGGGGAAGGGTGAAGACCTGGGTGCCAATGAAGAGGAACCAGAACTGGATCTTGCCGTAGGTCTCATTCAACATGTACCCGGTGATCTTCGGGCCCCAATAGTAGAGACCGCCCATCGCGCCCATCACGAGCGCCATGACAATGGAGTGGAAGTGCGCGACGACGAAGTACGTGTCGTGGGTGAAGAAGTCCAGCGGGGGGCTCGCGAGGTAGATACCCGTGAGGCCACCAACGAGGAACGTGATTAAGAAGCCAATGGCCATCAGCATGGCCGTGGAGAACCAGACCTCCCCTCGCCACATGGTGCCGATCCAGTTGAACATTTTTATTCCCGTGGGCACCGCGATGAGCAGACTCATGATGGAGAAGAAGGGGAGCAAGACCACGCCGGTCGTAAACATGTGGTGCGCCCATACCCCGAGGGACAGTGCGCCAATCGTGATGGTGGCAAAGACCATGCCCTTATAACCAAAGACTGGCTTGCGGGAGAAGACCGCAATTATTTCTGTGACCATGCCGAAGAATGGCAGGGCCAAAATATAGACCTCCGGATGGCCCCAGAACCAGAAAATATGCTGCCACAGCACCGGTACGCCGCCTCCCGCGACCGAGAAAATATGGGTACCGAAGTGCCGGTCGCAGTAGAGCATGATGAGCCCCGCGGTCAAGACCGGAAAGGCCAACAGAATCAGAATGGCCGTGACTAAGAGGTTCCACGTGAAGATCGGCATGCGGAACATCGTCATGCCGGGGGCCCGCAGATAGAAGACGGTCGCGCAGAGATTGACACCGGTAAAGATCGCGGAGAAGCCCGTTAAGAGCAGTCCCCCGATCCACAGGTCCGCGCCCGAGCCGGGCGTGTTGATCGAGTTCGACAGTGGCGCGTAGGCAACCCAGCCGAAGTTCGCCGCGCCGCCCGCGACGAAGAAGCCCGAGAGCATCGTGATCGAGCCCGTTAAGTAGAGCCAGTAGCTCAGTGCGTTAAGGCGAGGAAAGGCCATGTCCGGCGCGCCGATTTGAATGGGCACGATGATGTTGGCCAACGCTCCAAAGGCGAAGGGTCCCACGAACAGGTAGATCATCACCGAGCCGTGCATCGTAAAGAGTTCGTTGTACTGCGCCAGTGAGACCAGCGTGTTGTTGGGCGTCGTGAGTTGGGCTCGAATGATCTCGGCGAAGGCGCCACCAATGACCATCATGATGACCGCGGTCACGGTGTAGGAGAGTCCGATGACCTTGTGGTCAGTGGTGGTGATCCACTTCAAAATCCCGGTGGGACCGTGGTGCTCTTCGAGGTGTTCGTCGTGGCCCTCTGGCTCGAGAATCATTGGCGGATCTAGGACGTCAGTCATTAGTAACCTCCCTTGCTCTTAGCGGGCTTCGTCGGCGTGATCGATGAGGTCTGTTGGTTGGTGGCCGTCTTGGCAGCCTTGGCCGCGGCGACGTTGGCCTCACCCGTGAGCCACGCGCTGTACTGCGACTGGCTGACGACTTTTACGCGAAAGACCATGAGCGAGTGATAGAGCCCACAGAGTTGCGTGCACTGTCCGTTGTAGGTGCCCGTGTTCACCGCGCGCAACGTGAACTGATTCAAGATGCCCGGTAGTGCGTAGCGAGAAAAGTTAAAGGCGTGGACGTAGAAGCCGTGAGTGACGTCCGAGGACGTCAAGTTGATGTGCACGTTCTCATTCACTGGCATGATCATTTCGGGGTCTTGGGTGGTCTGACCGGTGACGACCACGTTCTGGCCGGGGTAGGTGAACTCCCAACCCCACTGAAAGGCGTTGACGTTGATCGTGACGTCGCTCTTGGGCAGCGCGACCTCTTTGTTCTCCACGACCAGCGTGGCCGCAAAGAGGCCCAGAACGATGAGTACGGGGATGATCGTGTAGGTCATCTCGAGAGGGATGTGGTACTGACTTTGCTTAGGGATGTTGTCGCTCTTGCGACGGTAGAAGATAACGGCCCAAAAGATGAGCAACAGCGTGAAGCCACCGACGATGACCGCGCCGATGGAGAAGCCTTGCCACAGGTGATAGACGGACTGGGAGCTCGTGGTGGCCCCCGGCGACGCGCCAAAAGTGGGCACGGTGCATCCCGCCAACGCGAGGGCGGCAATGGGGAGCGTAACAATTCGTCGTAAACGCCGCCAGCGGCGCGTACGGTCTGAGACTCCCTGTGGGGACAGGGCGGGTGGTTCCACGCAGGAAACCTTACTCATTTTTCAGGGCCCTTTAACTCGCCCGCGCCGCTAGTTAACACTCTGGACACAGCGCCACGGGCGCTAATACTGTTGGCCCGTGGTCTCACGTTCGGCCCATCGAAACACGCCGCGCGACATCGTTGAGGTGGCGCTGTTGGCCAACGCGGCGAAGACGTGTTGACGAATGGCCTGCACGCTCTCGTCGCTCGGCGCGGCCAACCACGCCATCTCCGCCAGGTGCCCGGCGAGGCGAAGTGCCTCGTCAGAGCCATCATTGACGAGTTCTTCGGCCCGGGTCGCGAGTGCCGTGGGTCCGCCGGCGAGTTCGGCGAGTTCAGTGGCGAGACGACGATCGTTCGCTGGGCGCAGGTGAGCGGGATTACCGTCCCACCACCCGCCGTAGAGCCGCCAAATATTTCGCACAATGAACTCGGGCTCGTCGTAGAAGGGCTGGAGGTAGGGACGATCAGCGAGGTGGCTCGGAACGGTGACGCTCGAGACCGTGTCGGCGAGTCGCGCGCCTTGATTCATGAGCGCCAACGTCTGTTCGACGATGCTCTCTAAGTACTCGGCCGTCTCGCTGAGCGCTTGGCGAATTCGCTCTTGGCCAAAGATTGGAAGTCCGTGTCCGGGCAGTAAGTACTGCGCGTCGAGGGCGACCATGCGTCGAAGGGCCCGGGCCCACTCGAGTGGATAGCGCTGCACCTTTTGCGGGTTGCCCGCGTTGGGACTATTCCAGATGAAGAGGTCGCCCGAGCACAGCACGCCCTTCTCCTCGAGCCACGTCACGGTCGCGTCGTCGGTCTCGCCCTTTTCGTGCTGGAGGTGGAAGTGGCTCTCGCCGACGCTAAGGCCGAGTTCGTGTTCGTAGGTCTCGTCGGGAAAGCGGTACGCCACGGGCCACTCCAAATTCGCCACGGCGAACTGGCGTCGGTTGATGACCTGGTTGTAGCCGGCGGTCATGATGTAGCGCTCGAAGCGTTGTGGAAGGTGGTGGTGCGCAATGACGTGAGGACGTTGCCAGCCCTTCGTGGTGGCTTCTTCGTCAAAGGGTCCCACGCCGAAGACGTGATCGATGTGACCGTGGGAGAAGATCGCGCTGTGCAGAGGCTTCGGGCTCCACGAGCGAATCTCTCGGTGAACGTTTTGAGCGGTGAAAATCGAACCGGTGTCGACCATGACGAGTCCGTCGTCAGTTTCAAAGGCGCTGCAGTTGCCGAAGTTCGCCAGAAAGACGACGCCGTCGGTAATCTCTGCGAGGTGACCGCTCGAGCCCAGTGGATTAGCGCGCTGGTTCGGGTCCTCGCCGCGCCAGGCGCGATCGGCGAGTTCAACTAAGTCCACGCGAACTACTTTTCGGTCTCGGGCGCCTTCGTTTCAGTCGCGTCAGTGGCCTTCGTGGTACCGGCCTCTTTCGCGTCCTTCAATCCCTTTTCGAACTCACTCTTGGCCGAACCAAGGTTTTTAGCAAACTTCGGGATCGCCGATCCGCCAAAGATGAGCACGGCGACGACGACGACCACAATTATGAGATCCGGTCCAAAAAGTTCACCAATGAACACGGTCTTCTCCTTTGACGTGCGTAGGCCCCACAGTAGCGCCCCCACGCTGGGGGACTACCGCAGTGGCGAGGCCTCTCATCAGGCTCGGCAAGAATGTGAACGTGACGCCAGCGCCCCGGGACACTCTTCGTGACGCTCTCAGTGTGGCCCTCACGGTGGGCACCTACGGCGTGGCCTTTGGCGCGGCGGGTATCGCGGCCGGTTTCTCGGTCCTCCAGACCTGCCTCTTCTCACTCCTCACCTTTACTGGGGCGAGTCAGTTCGCGGCCGTGGGCGTCATGGCGGCCGGTGGTGGGGCACTCAGCGCGGTCGCCGCGGCGGCCATGATCGGCACGCGCAACGCGCTCTATGGGTTACAGATGGCGCCCCTCGTCCAGGTCAAAGGATTTCGACGCTTCTTCGCCGCGCACATCACGATCGATGAGTCCACCGCGGTCGCCCTGGCCCAGACGCCGCGGGGCCCACACGCCATGCGCTCCGGGTTCTGGTTGACCGGCTCGGGCGTCTTTCTTTTTTGGAACATCTTTACGCTGCTCGGTGCGCTGGGCGCGAGGGCCCTCGGCAACCCGGCGTCGTGGGGACTCGACGCCGCGGTGCCCGCCGCCTTTCTCGGTCTGCTCTGGCCGCGTCTGACGAACAACTTCCTTCGCGTCGTCGCGGTATCGTCGATGGTTTTCGCGATGCTCGTCACGCCGTGGTTGTCGGCCGGGGTACCAATCATCGCGAGTGTGCTCGTCGCCGTCGCCTTTGGCTGGAGAGAACGATGAGTCAAACCACCGCCTGGGTTGTCGTCATTTCGACGAGCGTCGCGTGCTTCAGCGTCAAGTTGCTCGGCTACTACATTCCTGAAGGTTGGCTCGCGCACCCGCGCCTGCAGCGCGTGAACGCGCTGGTGCCCATCTCGCTGCTGAGCGCACTGGTCGTCGCCGAAGGACTCGTCGTTAAGACGCGCCTCGTCATCGACCACCGACTCGCGGGACTCGGCGTCGCGCTCGCTCTACTGCTCGCGAAGGCGCCCTTTCCGGTCGTCGTCGTGGGCGCCGCCGTCACTTCGGCGATCGTCTACCACCTGCATTGAGGCGAGGTCGTCGAAGGGACTACTTACCGTGCCAGTTCGCTTCGCGCTTCTCCGCGAAGGCGACCGCGCCCTCCATGGCGTCGGCGCTGCGACCAATCATCGCGAAGGCCTCATCGTTCGCGGTCCACGCGTCGGCTTCACTGAGTTCGATTGATCGACGCATGACGTCTTTTGACGTGCGCACGGCCAGTGGCGCGTTCTTCGCGATACGTTCGGCGAGCGCAATGGCGACGTCGAGCACTTGATCGCCCGGTACGACCCGATTGACGAGCCCGAGTTCGTAGGCGCGCTGCGCGTCAATGGGATCACCGGTGAGCGCGAGTTCGTACGCGATCGTGATCGGCACGCGCTTGGGCAGGCGGATCAACCCGCCCGCGCCCGCGACGAGACCGCGCGTCGCTTCGGGAATGCCGAACTTGGCGTGATCGGCCGCCACGACCATGTCACAACTGATCATCATCTCGAAGCCACCCGCCAGAGCTGATCCGTTGGCCGCGGCGATGAGGGGCTTCGTGAAGTCGCGCTTGGTGATGCCGCCGAAACCCTTTTCGGTGATGGGGAACTCACCCGTCGCGAAGGCCTTTAAGTCCATGCCCGCCGAAAACGCTTTGTCGCCGGCGCCGGTTAAGACAACGACCCAGACGTCGTCGTCGCTCTCACAGTCGTCCAGCGCGTCACTGAGGGCGAGCGCCGTGGCGCGGTTGATCGCGTTACGCGCTTCGGGGCGATTAATAGTGAGTAGTTCAACGTGTCCACGTCGTTCGCGCAGTACTTCGTCGGCCATGGGGTCTCCTTCAAACGGCCCTAGTGGGCACCGGGAGAAACGCTAGTGGACGCTGGTGCGAGTCGAGGTGCGAAACTAATCCGGTGACCACGCGACCCCGGCTGTTCGTAACGCTGGAGGGTTACGCCGTCGAGGGTGGTTTCGACCGAACCGGTGGCCCCATGACCTGTTACGTGCCTCGAATCGCGCTCGGCCGTCAATCGGGTCCGGGCACCACGGACGATCTCTGGCACGACTACGAAAAGGTGCTCGGTTTTGTGCCGGCTCTCGGATTTGACGGCGTTCGCCTCACCCTTGAGTGGGCGCGCGTCGAGCCACGACAGGGACAGGTGGACGACGCAGCGCTGACTCGCTACCGCGACGTCATTCGCTTCGCGCGATCACTCGGTCTCGACGTCACGATCGTGCTCGTCGACGCCGTGTGGCCGTCGTGGCTCGGTCAAGAAGCGTGGCTTTTACCTTGGGTCGTGCCCCACGTGCTCGCGCACGCTCGCCGTGTCGTTAGCGCCTTCGAGAGCGACGCGACGGGCGTGATCGTCTTCGCGCAACCCAGCGAACTCGTGTCGTCGGGCTTCCTTCACGCCACGGCCCCGCCGTGGCGGCGCGGCGCACAAAAAGAAGCTCGATTCGCCGGCGCGCAGATCGAGCACATCGTCGCGACTCTTCGGGGCGACCCCGACGTTGGACCACGACTCGTTTCGGCGAGCGCGACAATCGATCTGGCACGCGGGCCCGAAGATCTGCTCGAGGCGCGCAACGTAACGAACGTGGACGAACTCTACGTCCGCTCGCTGCTTCGCGGAAGTGGACCAACGTGCGTGAGCGAAGGACTGCTGGTGCGACGCGGTGACGAGTGGCGCGTCGGTGCTTCGGCTGCGCTACTCAGCGCTCTGCGCTGAATCTTCTCCGGGGTGCTCGCTCAACCAGAGTGCGTTCGCCCGTAGGTCGCGCCGCTTTCTCGTGTAGTGCCACGTCACGACGAAGGTGATGACGAGAACGAGCACGGTGAGGCCCGCCCAACCGGAGTACTTCTCAATGGAAGTGAGCGCACTGCCGGCAAAGAAGCCGAGCAACGTGAAGCTGACGCCCCAGACGAGAGCGCCTAGAGCGTTGGCGCCGAGAAAACGGCGATAGGAGAGTCCGCTCATGCCGGCGAGGCCCGGCATCACCGCTCGTAGAAACGCGGTGAATCGTCCAACGAAGACGTAGGTGGCGCCACGCCGGCGTAGCCCTTCTAGCGCTCGTTCGAGCGCGACGTGACGCTTGCGAATAATCGGCAGTTTGATTAACCGCTCGCCGTAACGCCGCCCTACTTCGTAGCCCACGGAGTCGCCGATGATCGCCGCGACGACGACTAACGCGCACAACACCACGACGTTGACGCGACCCTGACTCGCTACCACGCCGGCGATGATGACCGAGGTCTCACCGGGCAAAACGAAACCAATGAAGAGCGCGGCTTCGCCAAAGACGAGCAGCGCGACGATGAGGTAGACGAGTCCGCCCGAGAAGTGTTGAATCTTGTCGACCAGATAAGTAGCAATCGAGGCGTTCATCACCTCTCTATTGTGGTGGATAAACCTGGGCGAGAGTGCCCTCGCTGCAAAGACTCATCACTGGGGCTGTGAATCGATGGTTGCGTGTCAGCAGCCCACGACTTCGAAGTACGCCTCGACGTCGCACCGCCCTATGAAAATTTTGCCTCCGAGTGAGGTCTAGGTGACGCGCGGCGATGCAGACACTGGAGGTGGCTGCTTCGAAGAACTCAACACATTCGTCCAGCGCACCCTTGTATGCGGCACCGAGTTATGTCGATACCTGGATGGTTTTCACCAGAGGGAGATGCTCGGGCAACTGATCACCGTTCAAACGCATGCCTTCCAAGTGGAACGGGATTGCTTCGCGCATATTTTCGAGGATTTCGTCAACCGTTTTCCCAGTCGTAATGACGCCATCGAGACCAATGACGTAAGCAGCGAAGTTAGTCCCCGCATCTTCAATCACAATCGTGTATTCGGTCATCGTTTTCTCCTCTCGATGCCCACTTGTTTCATGATGCTAGCGAATGTTCCTGTCGGTACTTCATCAGAAGTGTGACCCGGCACCGTAACGCAACCCTTCTTGACACGGTGATGAAACTGGCGATGGCTTCGGCGCTGTCGAGTGAAGAACGAGCCGTCATCTTCAATCATCCTGATGACGTTTCGCACCTTCACGATTCACAACGGTTGTGGAATTCATCAAATTGCGAGTGAGAACGATCTACTTTTCCGGGTCTTCACTTTCTAGGAAAAAACGATAGACATTTGTAATTCGTCGGCCTCTTCTAGTTGAGACCAAGCACCAATTCCAACGCGTCGTCGATGGCCCACAGTGCGTCACCATGAAGTGTCATGACCCTCTCACCTAGTCGGCTGACATCAAGTGCGCAAAGTTGTTCTACGAGAACCTTTGTTCGACTACCCAGAATCTCGATAATGGGTCGAACCGTAGCTTCACGGGCTGCGGATGATGTCGGGGCAACCAACACCACCGAACGAGGTAATAAGGCATCTGATTGCACAATGACACCAAACCGGCGTCCACGCCGATCGCTGCCCACGCCCTTGGGTAATCGAAGCTCAACGACGTCACCCCTCCGCACGTAGCGACTCCATGAACTCGGCAATTTCCAACATTTCGCGCCGGTCGTTTTCGTCTGCCTCAAGCGCGGCCATCTCTTGACGAAGTGCTTCGCGCCTCCGCACTTGTTGGGCGCTCTTCACCAGAGCAGTTCTTATTGCTTCGGAGCGCGAGAGGCCTGACGCTTCAAGTTGGGCCAGAGCCCTCTGAGCTTCATCGTCGAGTCGAACTGAAACAGCAATCTTCATACGTTGATTGTATCACATTCTGTCATACATTCTCAATCCCTCCGACTCGGAAACGGTTGCGATAGTTGCCGCTTGAGTGACGAACGACCTCTGAGTAAAGGACCTTGAGTTTTAATGAAAAGGGATAGATACGGGTGAGCCGCACGGGCGAACTTCGACGTCGTGATCACCCACGAGTTTGGATCAGCGTTACAACTTCGTCACGTCGGTATCCCTGGGTCCTCGCGTAATCGAGAAGTTCGTCGATGCGCGCCATCACCGCGCCGCGCTGAGGTGTTCCCACGACTCGAACGCCCCGACCACGAGTGAAGTCGAGCAGGCCCTCGTCGCGAAGGATGTGAAGAGCGCGAATGACCGTGTTCTTGTTCACCTCAAGAACCGTCGCCAGGTCTACTGCCGGCGGCAGACGCTCACCCTCAAGCGCTTCGCCTTCGGCGATGGCCCGACGGATCTCCGCGGCCACCTGTTCGTGGAGGGAAACCGGGTCGTTCTTGTTAACTTTCGGCGTTTGCATAGTACTATTCTAAATAGTACCATTGAATCCGTGGTTAGCAGGGAGATAAAGATGACGATGACTCCGATCCGAGGGACGAGCCCTCAGACCCTGCCCGACCCGAGCGAACTCTTGATCAAAGAAGCTCGCCAGCAGATGCTTCGTCGTCGTCTGCGCTTCGTCGTGGCCGTACTCATCGTGCTCGTTGCTGCCGTCGCCGTCTGGCAAGGGAGCGGTGGCACTACGCATCCCGCCTCACCCCCTCGCGTCAATACCTCGGGTCCCCAGCGCGGCCTACCCGGTGGGTCATCGAACCTCGCGGCGCTCGGTGTCCTCGGCGGACAAAGTCTGGCCCAGGTCGTACCTTTCGGTTTGAAGACGGTGTGGGTCTCGACCGCGAACAATGTGAAGTCAACGGGCGGCGGCCAGGGTATCGAGTTGACGACGAACGCGGGGAAGTCGTGGAAGAACGTCACACCACCGGGCCTGGGCGTCGGCGGCGGCACCCACTCGATTCACGGTTTCTTCGCGCTCTCGCCGACGCGCGCGTGGCTCCTCTACGGAGGCATCAAAGGTCCTCAGACTATAGAGACGACGAGCGACGCCGGGCATCACTGGTCGTCGAAGGCCGGAGTACTGTCGCCAACGGGGTGCACGCCGCAATTCGTCACACTCCAAGACGGAACCTGCTCTCAGTTATGGGGTGCGGGGGGATCGATGCCGGTTGGCATCTACCGAACGGCCGACGGCGGTGCAAGTTGGCACAAAATCCTTCAGAGCGGCATTGGAGCGACCTCGACGACACCCGGGTCGATTCCTTTTGGCTGCGACAAGAACATCGACTTCACGAGCACGACTAAAGGCTTTGTGCTCTTCTGGTGCAACGGCGGTACCGGCGCGATCATCTACGGAACTACCAACGGTGGCGTCACCTGGGCTGCTCGAAACGTGACGCAACCAACAATGCCGTTGGGCGGAGGGGGCTTTACGGGGTCGCCCGTGTTCATTGGATTGAAGGGTGCGGTTCCTTACGGTGGGGGCAGTTACTCGGCGGTCTTCGTCACGACCGACGGTGGCCAGTCGTTCCACCCTGTGTACCCTCCCGACAAACCGAGGCAGTGGTCGGTGGACATTATCTCGCCGTCGCAGTGGCGCCTCACTTACGGTAAGGAGATTCTGGCGACGAACAACGGCGGCACTTCCTGGTTCAGCGTCACGAGCAACACGATGCTCACGAACACGCGTTTCGTGAAAGGTGCACCTCCCGGAGGTCTCGTTCGCTTTGTCAGCGCTAACGATGGCTGGCTGACCGTAAATCAGTACAACTCGAACCCTTCGCTCCTGCGTACGAACAACGGTGGCCGTACGTGGCGCACGGTGAGCGTTCCCGGCACCGAGAAACTCTGACGTCACTTTCGAGGCAAGGTTTACGTCGCCCCCTGCGTTGATTCATTTTGTAATGCCGCGGTAGGTTCCTCGTTTGCTAACGGTGTGGCGTTGAATAGTCGCTCGGCCTAAGGTCTCCTCTTATGAACGCAGACGAACTTTCGACGATCACCGCGGACCCGATTCAGGTTCTCGGTATGAGCTTCTACTTCGATCCTCTGACGGGTGAACGGGGCAAGGGACACGGTCTTAATATCTTCGAGTACTACGGACTCGGACGAGGCGGCACGCTCGGCGACGTTGACACGAATGACGTCTACGAGGTCTTTACCTTCTTCGACCAAAAGACGATCGATTTTCTCTGGGGCCGGGCCAAGACCAAGGCCGATCCCGTCGCCATCGCGGCCGACTACGTCGAAGCGGCCTACGCCTTCGCCGATCGAACCTTCGGTGGTGTGGACATCGCGGTGCTGTCGCGCTTCGGCATCGCCGCTCGCAAAGTCGTAGACGCGACGCCGAGCGGTGAGTCGCCGCTCGTTGATGGCTACAAGAAGTTCCCCGCACCGGCCAATCCGGTGCACGCGGCCTACCTGGGCACCATCCTGCTCCGCGAGCTTCGCGGCGGCGTGCACATTCACGCCGTGAAAGAGGCCGGGCTCGACCCGGTCGCCGCGTGCTACCTACAAGACCCGAGCGTCTTTGCGATGCACGGCTACAGCGAGGACCAAGCGCCGAGCGTCACCCCCGAGCTCGAGGCGAAGAAAGTTCGCGCGGAAGAGTTAACGAACGCGATGATGGAGAAGTACTTTGACGTGCTCAGTGACAGCGAACGAGAAGCGCTGGGCGAAGGTACGCGCTTGATGTTCGACGCGCTGGCACACCCGGTTCCTGTTTCTCGGTAGTCGTGTGGCAGAGCGATCCGCACCGGGCACGATTCGCGACCGACTACTCACCGGGCTCATCGCGGGCGCGGTGCTCGAGATTATTTGGACCGTCTATCTCGGTTGGCACCTGCCTCGTCACTACGTCGTGCACCACTGGGACCTCGCGTGGGTGGGGCTCGACGTCGCCGAGATCGTGGCGCTGCTTGGCGCGGCGTGGGCCGCGTGGCGACGACGCGCAGTGCTCATCTTGTTTTCAATCGTGTCGGCGACGTTGTTGCTCGTCGACGCGTGGTTCGACGTCACGACCGCGAACCACGCCAGCTACACCGAGAGTTTCGTCGTTGCCGTCTTCCTTGAAATACCCGCAGCTGCCGCGTTGCTCTGGGTCGCAAAACGCGCGGCGCGGGTCTTGCTCACGACGCAGTTCACTCGCGACCATCTCCAGACAATGCCGTTTCGAAAAGTTCCGCTCACCGCGGAGAGTGACGACGTGTAGTGCACTCCTTCGAGGTCGAGTGAGGTTCAGCAGAAAGCGCTTGACCTTGGACCAACGAAGGACTGGACGTTCGCGATGACCACTTCCGTACACGCTCTAGCCCGTGTACGGTCACCAAGGTGGAGTCGATAAAAGTCTCGAGCGGCGACGTCGAACTCCACGTCAACGTCTCGGGCGAGGGCCCGACAGTTCTTCTTCTCCACGGTTGGCCGGACACGTCGGCGTTGTGGAACGGCGTCGCTAGCGACTTGGTCACGGCGGGGTACCGCGTCGCGGTCCCGGACCTACGCGGTTGCGGCCTCAGTGATAAACCCACTGACGTCACGCGCTACGCGATGCACGAACTGGTGAGCGACGTCGCGTGCATCATCGCCGCGCTCGGCGACGAGAAGGTCACGCTCGTCGGCCACGACTGGGGCGCGAATCTCGCCTGGGTCACGGCAACCTACCGACCTGATCTCGTCGGGCGACTCGTCGTGGTGTCGGTCGGTCACCCGACGTCGTTTCGCTCGGCCGGCCTCGAGCAACAGATCAAGAGTTGGTACACGCTGCTCTTCTTTCACGAAGGGGTGGGCGAGGCGTTCTTGCGCAAGAACGACTACGAAGCGATGCGCCGCTGGACCGGTCATCCTCGCGTCGAGGAGATCATTTTGGAGCTCGAGCGCGACGGGCAGATGACCACCCACCTGCTCTGGTATCGAGCGAACTTGCCGCCCGAATCCTTCGTCGCCGATCCACCGATTCTGCCGCCCGTCGAGGTGCCGGTGCTCGGACTGTGGTCGAGTGGCGACGCGGCACTCAGCGAGCATCAAATGACCAACTCCTCGGCCTACTGCGCTCAAGGCTTCACCTACGTTCGCTTCGAAGGTCCCGGCCACTGGTTGCCCATTGAGGCACCTCACGACGTCAGCGCCGCGATCGTCAAATTTATTTCTGCGAGCGCGTAGGCGTTTAGGCGCCGGCGGCGCGACTGCTAGAACAAGTAGGTGAAAATAGCGCTGTTTAAGGAGTCGCGTTCTGGCGAAACGCGCGTCGCCCTGACCCCGGACGCGGTAAAGACTCTCGTCGGCGACGGTTGGCAGGTCGAGGTCGAACGCGACGCCGGTCGACTCGCGCACTTTAGTGACGAGAGCTACGTGGCGGCCGGGGCCACGATCGTCCAGTCGGCCGCGGGCGACGTCAATCTTCGGGTAAATCCGCCCACGCTCGATGAGGCGTCGCGCGTGGGCGAGGGGACGCTGCACCTCTCGTTCTTATCGCCGCTCTTGGCCCTCGACGTCGTCAAGGTGCTGAACGAGCGAAAGGTCACCGCCCTCTCGTTTGATCTCGTGCCACGAATATCGCGCGCGCAGTACATGGACGCACTTTCGAGCCAGGCCACGGTCTCGGGGTACCGCGCCGCGCTCGCCGGGGCCAGCTACCTGGATCGATTCTTTCCGCTGCTCACGACGGCCGCGGGCACTATTCGCCCGGCGAAGGTGCTCGTCATGGGCGTGGGCGTCGCCGGTCTCCAGTCGATCGCCACCGCGAAGCGCCTGGGCGCCAAAGTGCGCGCCTACGACGTTCGCTCCGCCGCCAAGGAAGAGGCCGAGTCGGCGGGTGCCGTCTTCGTCAAGCTCGGCGTCACCGCCGACGCGGCCGGTGGTTACGCGCGCGAGCTCACGGCGGAAGAGCGCGAACAACAACAAGCGGCTCTGCTCGGTGAGGTCGCGGGTTCGGACGTCGTCATCACGACGGCCGCCGTGCCTGGTCGTAAGGCGCCGATACTCGTCACCACCGCGATGGTGGAAGCCATGGCCGAGGGCTCGCTCATCATCGATATGGCGGCCGACGGCGGCGGCAACTGTGAACTCACGGAGGTCGGCGAGGTCGTCGAGCACCACGGCGTTCGAATCGTCGGTCTCGCCAATCCACCGGCCGAGATGGGCACGCACGCGAGCTTCATGTACGCGAACAACGTTTTGAAACTGCTCGGGCTCTTTGGCGCCAAGGGCGTGTTGAACCCCGACTGGAACGACGAAGTGGTTATCGGCGTCACCGTGACCAGGGGCGGCGAGGTTAACCACGCCGCCACCGCCGAAGCGCTCGGGGTTGCGCACGTGGCCATCTCCCCTGAAGTAAAGGAGAGCCCATGAGCAACGTGTTGCTGCAGTACGCGACCGTCTTGGTGCTGAGCATCTTCGTGGGCATCGAGATCATCTCGAAGGTGCCGTCGATTCTGCACACGCCGTTGATGAGTGGTTCGAACGCGATCCACGGGGTCATCCTCGTGGGCTCGATGCTCGTGCTCGGCGCGGCGAACACGAACCTCGAAGAGGTACTGGGTTTTCTCGCGGTCATCCTCGCGACGCTCAACGTCGTTGGCGGCTTTGTCGTGACCGACCGCATGCTCGAGATGTTCAAAGCGCGCAAACCCAAGGCGCCACCGCTTAAGTCCGAGGACGTTCCGTGAGTCGCGAAACGCTGATTGACCTTATCTATCTCTTTTCAGCAACGACCTTCTTATTGGCGCTGAAGGGCCTCGGCAGTCCCAAGCACGCACGAAAAGGTAACGCCGTCGCGGCCCTTGGCATGTTGGTCGCCGTCGTCGCGACGTTCTTTAAGTTCGTCGATGGTCACGCGCTGCATCACTTGGGTCTCATCGTCCTCGCCATGTTTATTGGCGCGATTATCGCGGTGCCGACGGCGCGATTCGTCCAGATGACCGCGATGCCCCAACTGGTCGCGATCTTTAACGGCGTTGGTGGCGGCGCGGCGGCGTTGGTGTCAATCACCGAGTTCGTGCACATCAAGTCCACGAATCCTGCGACCTACGTCACTTTAGAAGTGTTGCTCGGGGTTTTGATCGGCACCGTGTCCTTCTCGGGGTCCGCGATCGCGTTCGCGAAACTCCAGGAGTTGATGACGGGTCGCCCCGTTACCTATCCGGGTCAACAGATCATCAACGCCGTGGTGGGCGTCGTGGCGTTGGGACTCATCGTCACGATCTTGGTGCAAGGTTCGACGTTCCTGCTCTGGATCTTGTTCATCGTCGCGTTCATCTTGGGCGTCGCGTTCGTGTTACCCATCGGCGGCGCCGACGTACCGGTACTGATCTCCTTGCTCAACGCCTTTACGGGGCTGGCGGTCGCGGCGTCGGGCTTCACGCTCGGATCGAACCTGTTGATCGTCGCGGGGACACTGGTGGGCGCGTCGGGCATCTTGCTCACCCGACTCATGAGCAAAGCCATGGGGCGAAGCCTCTCGAACGTCTTGTTCTCCGCCTTTGGCTCGGTCATCACGGCCAGCGCGGGCGGTGGGGTCGAGGGGCGAACCGTCCGCTCCGGTTCGCCCGAAGACATTGGCGTGTTGCTCGGTTTCGCCAGCAAAGTCGTCATCATTCCCGGGTACGGGTTGGCCGTGGCCCAAGCCCAACACGTGCTGCGCGAACTGGCCGAAGTGCTCGAGAGCAAGGGCGTGGAGGTCTTCTACGCGATCCATCCGGTGGCGGGACGCATGCCCGGTCACATGAACGTGCTGCTCGCCGAAGCGAACGTACCCTACGAAGACTTGCTCGAGATGGACGAAGCGAACTCCGAACTCTCCACGGCCGACGTGGCCCTGGTGGTCGGGGCGAACGACACGGTAAATCCGGCCGCGATGAACGATCCGGCGTCGCCCATCTACGGCATGCCGATCATTCGCGCCGATCTCGCGGAGAACGTCATCTTCTTGAAGCGCTCGATGCGCCCGGGCTTCGCCGGCATCGATAACGAACTGCTCTATAACCCCAAGACGACGTTGGTCTTTGGCGACGCGAAGGACACGTTGACCAAAGTGGTCGCGGTCATGAAGTCTTCGTAATTCGGCCTTCTCTCTACGCCGTGAGTCGGTCGAGTTCGTCGCGATGCTTCGTCGTGAGCTCGGTGGCGGCCACGACGTTGGCGCGAATCTGCTCTGCGTTCGACGCGCCCGCGATGACGCTCGCCACTTCGTGGTGGCTCAAGAGCCACGAAAACGCGAGCGTGAGAATGGGCACGTCGATGCCGTCGGCGTAGGCGAGCAACGTCGAGACGCGCTCTTGGAACTCGTCGCTCAGCCAGTGCACACTGCGATCTTTGGGCATGGCGGCGAGTCTCGTGCCGGCGGGGAGTGGTTCGCCGGGATGAATCTTTCCGGTCAGGAGTCCGTTGGCCAGTGGGTAGAAGGGCAGGAAGCTCACGCCCAACTCGTCACAGGCCGCGAGGACGCCGTCACGCTCGGGACTGCGTTCGAGCAGTGAGTACTGGTTCTGCACCGAGACGAACGAGGGACCGTCACCGGCGGCGAGTTTGGCATCACGCAGTTGGTCGCCGGTGAAGTTCGAACAGCCAATCTCGCGTACTTTTCCCGCGGCTATCAACTCGTGCAGGGCGCCGATCGTCTCGGCGATGGGGACCGTCGCGTCGGGATAGTGCAACTGGTAGAGGTCGATGTAGTCGGTGCCGAGGCGACGCAGTGAGTCGTCACAGGCTTGGCGCACGTAGGCGGGACTCGCGCCGAAGTGCGTGTCGTCAATGGGCATGCCGAACTTAGAGGCAATGACCACGTCTGCGCGCCGTTCGCCGAGCGCGACCCCGAGGAAGACCTCGGAGTTGGTGGCGCCGTAGATATCGGCGGTGTCAAAGAAGTTCACGCCGGCTTCGATTGCTGCGTTCACGACGTTCGTCGCGCTCTGCTGGTCGAGGCGACCGCCGAAGTTGTTACATCCCATACCAACCTCGGAAACTCGAAGTGAACCCACTGAGCGCTGTTTCATAACCGTCCCTTGTCAACCCTGGAGCATAGGCACGGCGCCGCGACGTCAGAGTTCGGGTGAGGCCGCTCAACTACGATGAGAGAAACGGAGGACCTATGAAAGTGAACGTCGATTTTGACCTATGCACGTCCAACGCAGTCTGCATGGGCATCGCGCCAGAGATCTTTGAAGTCCGTGACGACGGCTTTCTCTATGTCCTTAACGAGAACCCCGACCTCGAGTTTGACGAGCGACTTCACTTGGCCGTGTCGAGTTGTCCCAACGGCGCCATCTCGCTCGAGGAGTAGTTCATGAGCGGACCGCGCGTCCGATTCGCACCGTCGCCCACGGGGTTCTTTCACGTCGGCTCGGCGCGCACGGCCCTCTTTAACTGGTTCGTCGCGCGACAAGACCCTGCGGGTGTCTTTATCTTGCGCATTGAAGACACCGACGAGAGTCGCAACCGCGACGAGTGGTTTGGTCTCATTCTCTCGGCCATGGAGTGGATGGGGATAACTCCCGACGAAGGGCCGTTTCACCAGAGTGACAACGCCGCCGCGCACGAAGGCGCCGCGCAGATACTGCGCGCCGCGGGCTATCTCTACTACTGCTCGTGCAGCGCCGCCGACGTCGACGCTCGTAAGGGAGAGAACAAGACGCCGGGCTACGACGGCTACTGCCGTGAGCGCGACGTCGCGCGCAGTGCGACCACGGCGCTGCGATTTAAGATGCCCCGCGAGGGTGTCACGATCGTCCCCGACGTCATTCGTGGCGACGTCGAGTTCGCCAACGCCCTCATCGACGACTTCGTTGTGGTGAAGTCGTCGGGCGCCGTGCTCTACGGGCTCGCGAACGTCACCGACGACCGAAATGACCGAATTACGCACGTCATTCGCGGCGAAGACGGTCTCCCGAACGCGCCCAAGCAGATGATGTTGTGGGAAGCGCTCAACGAAGCGACGCGCGACGTCGTCGCGCTACCGCTCTACGCGCATTTACCGCTGCTCGTCAATGAGCAGCGCAAGAAGCTCTCCAAGCGCAAGGATCCCGTCTCGACCGAGTCCTATCGCGATCAGGGTTATCTGTCCGCGGCCTTCGTGAACTACTTGGCGTTGCTCGGTTGGAGTCCGCCCGGCGACCAAGAGATCGTCTCGTTTTCGACACTGGTCGAACAGTTTCGTTTGGAGGACGTCTCGCACTCGCCGGCTTTCTTTGACGTCAAGAAGATGACCCACATCAACGGGGAGTACCTGCGAGCACTCAGTGTTGAGGAGTTCATTCTCCAGAGCGCGCCGTGGGTGCGACCGTGGTCGAGCGAGTGGCGACCAAGCGACCGAGAAGCTCCCTGGAGCGAGGACCTCTTCGACGCCGCGCTCTATGAGAAAGTTGCACCGTTAGTGCAAGAGCGCGTCGCGACACTCGGTGAGATTCCGGCGATGGTCGAGTTCTTCTTTCTCGAGCAACCACGAATCGATGAGGCGAGTTTTGCCATAGTCGTCACGAACGACCCTCTGGGTCGCTCACTACTCGAAAGCGCCATCGATCGCTTCGAAGCGCTGGACGCCTGGAACGCCGCGAACCTGCACGCGGCGACCGTCGACGTGGGCGAAACGCTGGGCTTGGTACTTCGAAGGGCCCAGGCACCGATCCGCTGCGCCGTGACGGGTTCGCTCGTCGGCCCACCGCTCTTTGAATCGCTGGAGTTTCTTGGTAGAGAGAAGACGCTGGCGCGACTTCGCGCCGCGCTCACCAGGTCGACGTGATCTTCGGACCCATAAAACTGATCCTGCGCATTTTTAGCTTGCTGTTCACGGTCGTCATCCTCTACTTCGCCGTCACGTTCGTGCAGATTTGGATGCGCGGACACGATCACACGACCGTCCACGCCCAAGCGATTTTGGTCTACGGCACGACGGAAGATAACGGCACGCCGTCACCCAAGTTGACCGCTCGACTTACTCAGGCCCTCGCGCTCTACAACGCGCACCGCGCCCCGTGGGTGGCCGTGACCGGGGGGAATCGGCCCGGCGACGTCTACACCGAGGCGGGCGTGTCGGCGACGTACTTAGAACATCACGGCGTACCCGCGTCGCGGATCTTGAAAGGTGCGGGAACCGACACGTGGCAAAACGTCAAGACCGTGTTGCCGCTTTTGAAAAAGCACCACATCAAGACGGTCATCACCGTGACCGATCCCTTTCACGAGTACCGCGCAATGGCCATCGCGTCATCGCAAGGACTAACGCCCTATCCCTCACCGGTGCGAAACTCGCCAACGGTCAAGCATCAGTTGTGGCGCTTCTACCTCAAAGAGACGCTCGAAGTGGGTGTTGGCCGCGTCGTTGGCTACGCGCGACTCAGTTCGTGGACGACCACGGCCACCAACGTCAAACACCTTTCTGGCAACTAAGAACTCGGCTCGGGTAAGATTGCCCAGCCCTTCGGGGGTGGTGTAATTGGCAACACAACTGGTTCTGGTCCAGTTATTCAGGGTTCGAGTCCTTGCCCCCGAGCGAATGAGTCACCAGTGCTGTTGACGCTTTCATGGTCCCATCGTCCAGTGGCCTAGGACATCACCCTCTCAAGGTGGAGACACGGGTTCGAATCCCGTTGGGACTGCCGTTGGGACTGCTTCGTGACCTGAACCCCGTTGACCGGCCGGTGCTTATGTCAATTGGGCCAGACAGATAGTTACGCCTACCCTCAACGATGTGTCGTCATGCACAGGGTCAGCGCTGCCGGCTGCGCCAGGTGTATGGTCCTGGTGAATGTGAATTTGGCACCGCCTCACGAGTTTCATGGACGCGTCGATGTCTCGGCTCAGCGGGACGGTGAAGAGTTGTTCGAAGTGGGTTGGTGTTCCGTGCAGAAGGGATTTCGTGAGTCCTCGAACGAACGACGATCGGCGTCGGCGCGCGTCATTCTCACTTCTATCGTTCCGGGTTGCGGCGCTCGCGGGCCTTATTCTCACGAGCTCTCTCGTCGCCGTGGGGACCTTTAGTTCACCGGCCGGCGCGAGCACGAGTGCGGTTGAGGCGCCGCTCCCCATCAACGCATTGAATAACGAGATTCACAACGAGAATCCAACCGCGATTGTGACGGGCGTCTCGTGCCCGACGATCAGCTGGTGCGTCGCGGTCGGTAACTACGTCACGTCGACCGCCGCGAATGGCGTTACCGACAACGGCACGGCGGGCAACGAAGCGCCGTTCATCGATACCTATTCGAGCGGTACGTGGACGGCCAGCGAGCCCGTCCTGCCGACCAACGCCAATACTGATCCCGCTTATTTCTTCGGCGGTCTCTCGGGCGTCTCGTGCTGGGCGATTGGCGCCTGCGTCGCAGTGGGCACCTACTCGCTGACTGAGGGCGTCGGGACCAGCGCGTGGGCCGACACGCTTTCGAGTGGTACATGGAACGCGGCGGAGATACCCGCCCTGCCGGGGTCCACGGTGGATACTTTCAATGCCGATGGGAATGGCTCTCCGCTGCTCTTTGGGGTCGACTGTCCGACGGCCGGTTCGTGTATGGCCGTTGGCGAGGTGAGAGTCCCGCACAGCGGCGGCAACGCGTACGAAGGACTCGCCGAGACTCTCGCCAGCACTACGTGGACTGGCGCTGTAGTTGTCGAACCTTTGAATGCTGACCTCACCGTCAGCGCGGGATTGAAGGGCGTTTCTTGTGCGTCGAGCGTCATGACGTGCACGGCCGTCGGACAGTACGCCCACACCAGCGGCGGCGGTGTCTATGAGGGCGACTACGGATGGATCGCGTCGCTCGCGAGCGGCGCGTGGAGTGCGACGGAAGCGCCGATGCCCGCCAACGCGAACACTGCATTCGACAATCAAATCGCGTTTCTGAATTCCGTGTCCTGCCCGTCGTCGGGAGGGTGCGTGGCTGTAGGCACGTACGTCGGCCCCAACAGCAGTGAGCACATCGGCATGATCGATACGCTGCCCCCGAGTTCGAGCACGTGGTCGTCAACCGCGGCGGCCTTCCCGTCGGATTTCTCGACGCTCAACGCGTCGGGCGACGGCTACCTCGAGGGCGTGAGCTGCACCTCGGTCTCGACGACCGCAACGTGCGTCGCCGACGGGTGGTATGTGCAGCGAGAGGCCGGCACGAGTGGGGACTACCCGACAATCGGTCTCACCAACACGATTATCGAGACGGCCGGGACGTGGGGTGCCCCGACGGCCGGAACGTTGCCGGCTCCGTCAAACGCCGGCACCGTGAGTAGCGCTGGTGTCACGTACTCTTACCCGGCCGAGGATCTCTACGCCATTGCCTGTGTGGGCGCGAGCGAGTGTGTGGCGGGCGGAAGGTACGACGACACCAACATCACGAGTGCGAGCGGCGCCTGCCCTCAAGGATGCCAAAACGGCGTCCTCATTTCCATGTCGCCCAGCCCAACGACGACCACGCCATCGGTGTCGACGTCACCGGTCAGCTTTGGCGACACGGTCACCTACAGCGCAATCGTCACCGCGGCGTCCGGCACGCCCACTGGAACCGTCTTCTTTAGCGACGGCGCCACGATGTTGTGTACGACGCCAGATCTGGCCGTCGTCGGTGGCCTCGACGAAGCGTCGTGTAGCGCAACGAATGCCCCCGTTGGCGTCGGTGACCCGATCACGGCGACGTACTCGGGCGACAGTAACTATTCGACGTCGTCGGGTGCGACGACGCTGAGCGTCGGACTCGCCGCCCAGAGCGCCGCCTTTTACACCAACGTCGATCTCGGAACTTCCCTTACCAGCGACACGGTGTCCTACAGCTTGGGCACCTACTGGCTGTACGCCAAGGGGAGCGCGAACGGCCCGATCACCTTCGCTAGTTCCACGCCGGGGGTGTGCACCGTGGACTCGACCAGTGGTCTGGTTACCCTCGTCACTGGCGGTACCTGTGACCTCACGGCCGATGCCGGCAGTATTGGCAACTACGCCGACAGCGGCCCCGCGCCCTTTACCCTGACCATCTCCGGCCCCGCCGTCAACACGCTCGCGCCCGCGATCACCGGCACCACCGCGGTGGGCGACACGTTGGCTACCGCGTCGGGCAACTGGTCGAGTGATACCGCCAGCTTCACCTACCAGTGGTACAGCTGCACCGACAGTCCGGTGGCGAACCCGTCGGCTGACGGCACCTGCACCACGGTGGGCACCGGCGTGGACACCTACACGCTGGTCGCGGGTGACAGCGGGAACTACGTCGGCGTGGACGTCACCGACGTAGGCACCGACACCACGACCACGACCATGTACTCGAACGTCGTGGGGCCCGTCACCGGTGCGAGTCCGAGCGTCACCTTCACCAACGGCTCGACTGGCGCCAGCGCCACCGACACCATGGTCTACAACGCCGCCTACAGCGCCAACGCCACGGACACCGGCGGGGGCGTCATCACCTACACTGCCGTCGGCTGCATCGTCGACGCGAACTCCGGCGCGGTGAGTGCCACGAGCGCGGGCACGCTGTGCGTGGTTACCGCTCACGACCCGGCCAACGGCAACTACGCCGCGGGCACCGCGACGCTCACCATCACCGTCACGCAGGCCACGCCCAGCGCGCCGAGCATCAGCAACCCCCCCGCGAACGGTCAACGGGTCGGTGGCGGCTTCACGGCCACCGTCACCACGACCGGCGACGGCGTCACGTCGGTCACCTCGAACAACACCTCGGTCTGCACCGCGAGCGGCCTGGCGGTGATCTACCTCGGCGTGGGTACCTGTTCGCTGAGCGCGCACGTGGCCACCGGCACCAACTACACCAGTGCCCACGGCACCGCCCAGACCTTTAGCGTGAGCGCCGCTATTACTTGGTCATCGCCAGCGAGCATCGACGTCAATAGTCTCACCGCCGTGTCGTGCGTGAGTAGAACCTTCTGCATGGCCGTGGACCTATTCGGCGGCGCCCTGCGCTACAACGGGACGACCTGGTCGGCGCGAGCGAGCATCGACGGCATCAACACCCTCTCCTCCGTGTCGTGCGTGAGCAGCACCTTCTGCATGGCCGTGGACGCCAGGGGCAATGCGTTGCGCTACGACGGGACGACCTGGTCATCGCCAGCGCTCATCGACGACATCGCCGCCCTCTCCTCCGTGTCGTGCGTGAGCAGCACCTTCTGTGTGGCCGTGGACGACGTCGGTTACGAGCTGAGTTACGACGGGGTGTCGTGGTCAGCGCCAACGAACATCGACTTCAACGGTCTCACCTCCGTGTCGTGCGTGAGTAGCACGTTCTGCATGGCCGTGGACGACGCCGGTTACGCGCTGATCGGCGACGCGTCGGCGTGGTCATTCCCAGGGTCCGTCGCCCCCCCTCTCGGCACCCACCACCCTCTCTACTCCGTGTCGTGCGCGAGCAACACCTTCTGCGTGGCCGTGGACGACGCCGGCAACGCGGGGAGTTACAGCGGGTTGGGGTGGACCGCGCCAGCGCCCATCGGCCTCGCCTACCCGCTCTCCTCCGTGTCGTGCGTGAGCAGCACCTTCTGCATGGCCATGGCCAGATTTGGCGACGCGCCGAGCTACGACGGAACGACGTGGTCATCGCCAACGAGCATCGACGGCACCACAGATCTCATCGCCGTGTCGTGCGTGAGCAGCACCTTCTGCGTGGCCGTGGACGACGCCGGCAACGCGTTGAGCTACAGCGGGACGACCGCAACCCAGCTCGTGATCACCGGCAACACCTGCGGCTCGCTTCTCGCCACGAGCGCCAGCTGCACGTTGATCGCCACTCTCGAAGACGCCAGCGGCAGCCCCGTGGTTGACGGCTCGGCCGTCACCTTCGCCCAGGGCGGCACCGACACCGGCGCGGTCACCGGCCTCTCCAGCGTGACTAACAACGGAGACGGCACTTACACCGTCACCGTCACCGGCAGCACCGTCGGCACGGTCTCGATCTCCGCTGCTGACTCGACCGACAGCATTGCGGCCTCGAACAACACGGCCACCTTCACGTTCTCGCTCGCCACCCAGGCCACGCTCAGAGTCTCGAACGCAACGACCGGCACCGCCGGCACGGGAATCACGCTCACGACAACGGGCGGGTCGGGCACGGGAGCGGTTACTTACTCGGTCACCGGCACGGGATGTGCCGTCTCGGGTTCGAGCCTCTCGGCGAGTGGTGCCGACAGATGTGTTGTGACGGCCGCCAAGGCCGCCAGTGGTATCTACGGCGCCGCGACCTCGGTAACGAAGACCTTCACGTTCTCACTCGTCGCCCAGCCCACGCTCAGCGTCTCCAACGCGACATTGAGCGGCAGCGCCGGCGCGGCGATCAGGCTCACCACCTCGGGCGGGTCGGAATTGGGAGTTGTTAGTTTCCGGGCGAGTGGCACGGGATGTTCTGTCTCTGGCTACTACCTCTCGGCACGTGGTGCCGACACCTGTACCGTGACTGCTCACGAAACCGCGAGTGGCATCTACGCCGCCGCGAGTTCGCTGGCGGTGACCTTCACGTTCTCCGTCGCCGCACAGAACACGCTCAGCATCTCCAACGCGACGACGACCGGCACCGCCGGCACGGCAATCACGCTCACGACGACGGGCGGCTCGGGCACGGGAGCCGTTACTTACTCGGTCACCGGCACGGGATGTTCGGTCTTGGGTTCGAGCCTTTCGGCGAGCGGTGTTGACTCTTGTGTCGTCACGGCCACGAGGGCCGCGAGTGGCATCTACGCAGCGGCGAGTTCGACGGCGACGACCTTCACGTTCTCGCTCGCCGCGCAGGCCACGCTCAGAGTCTCGAACGTGACGACGAGTGGCAGCGCTGGCACGGCAATCACGCTCACCAACTCGGGCGGGTCGGGCACGGGAGCGGTTACGTTCTCGGTCACCGGCACGGGATGTTCGGTCTCGGGTTCGAGCCTCTCGGCGAGCGGGGCCGACTCTTGTGTCGTGACCGCTCACGAAGCCGCGAGTGGCATCTACAGTGCCGCGACCTCGGCGACGAAGACCTTCACGTTCTCACTCGCCGCGCAGACGACGCTCAGCATCTCCAACGCGACGACGACCGGCACCGCGGGCACGGGAATCACGCTCACGACAACGGGCGGTTCGGGCACGGGGGCGCTGAGCTTCCGGGCGAGCGGCACGGGATGTGCTGTCTCTGGTTCGTACCTCTCGGCAAGTGGTGCCGAAACTTGTACCGTGACCGCCCACGAAACCGCGAGTGGCATCTACAGCTCGGCGAGATCGCTCGCGGTGACCTTCACGTTCTCGCTCGGCGCGCAGGCCCCGCTCAGCATCTCCAATGTCACGACGACCGGCACCGTCGGCACGGGAATCACGCTCACGACTTCGGGCGGTTCAGGTACGGGAGCGGTTACGTTCTCGGTCGCCGGCACGAGATGTGCTGTCTCGGGTTCGAGCCTCTCGGCGAGTAGTGCCGGCACCTGTGTCGTGACCGCCGCCAAGGCCGCAAGAAGTATCTACTCCGCCGCGAGCTCGCTGCCGATAACCTTCACGTTCTTGTAGGCCCCGCTCAGACTCTCGAACGTGCCGACGACCGGCCGGGCCAGCACGGCGACTATGCCGACTACCTTGGGCGAATTCGCTTCGAGCGGTCACGTTCAGCCCCCTGGATCGTTCAGCTTTTCGAAGCTGAATCACCAAGTGTTGCGTTCACCGTTTGAAACCTCCCTCTCTTAAAACCGAGTACTTCATCCCGAGGGGAGCCAGTCCAAATGTGGTGTACCGTGGACAAGTCTGGGCTACGTGGCTGACTCCTGGTTCGGAGTCGGGCAGGGGGATTGTCATATGACCGGTTTCATACGGCGACCTTTTTGGGTCGCGTTGTTGGGGTGCGTGATTGGACTCGCACCCTTGGCCAACGTCGCCCTGTCGTCGGCGGCGAGCGCGACGACGGTGCCAACTGTGGCGACCTATGCCGAGAGTCCGGGGGCGCCACCGAACTTCATCTTTCCGTACGATTCTTGTCAGTTCTTTTCTACGGGTAACGTCAGTCAATTTCAGTATTTAATGTATCGCCCCTTGTACTCGTTTGGCAATGGAGATCAGCCCTCGCTGAATCCAGCGCTCTCACTAGCGACTACACCGACCTTCGCCAATAACAACACGACCGTGACCTTGAATCTCAAGAACTATCAGTGGTCCAATGGAGAAACCGTCACCGCCCAAGACGTCGTGTTTTGGATGAATCTGATGAAAGTCGAGCCGACAAATTACTGTGGCTACGCAACGGGCGGCATACCAGACGACGTCGCGTCGATCACAACACCTAACTCGTCGACGGTCGTGTTCCAGTTGAAGGGCTCGGTAAATCCTCAGTGGTTTATCTACAACGAACTCTCCCAGATCACCCCTCTGCCGATGGCGTGGGACGTGACGACTTCGGGCGAAGCGCCGGGCACAGAACTGTGCGCCAACAGCGATTGGAACTCGGTTGTCACTCAGCCGAGCCTGAACGCCGCGGCAAACAACTGCGTGGCAGTGTGGACTTACCTCGAAGCCCAGTCGAATCAAGTGACCTCGACCTACCCGACGAATCCACTGTGGCAAGTCGTCGATGGTCCTTGGCACCTAACGGCTATGGACGACGTGGGTAACGTCACCTTTGAGCCCAATCCTTCCTACTCGGGCCCCGTGAAGCCGACACTCTCGCAGTTTAAGGAAGTGCCATACGCGTCCAACGCCGACGAGTTCCGCGCTCTCTTGGCCGGTAGCGTGACCGTTGGCTATTTGCCCCCGGAGGACGTCGCGCTTCCGGCGGTGAGCGCAACCCAAGCAGGTCCCAACCCCACGGCTCTCGCGAGCAACTACAACATCTACTCCGTCGGCCAATGGGGCATTAACTACGCTCCCTACAATTTCAAATCGTCGGGCGACAACGGTTACGACAGCGCGATCTTCAAACAACTCTATTTTCGACAAGCGATGCAGATGTTGGTGGACCAGACCACGTACATTGCTGAGGTCTATAAGGGCTACGCGACGCCGGCCTACGGTCCTATTCCGCCAGGATCCAATAATCCCTTCACGGGTTCGTTCGAACAGGCGAACCCTTACCCCTACAACCCGGTCCTGGCCGAGAGTCTCTTGGCGCAAAATGGCTGGACCGTTAATCTCAACGGGACTGACGTCTGTAACGACGCCTCAAAGTGTGGCGTTCCCGTCGGGACACCCCTTTCCTTTACGTTCGATTACCCAACAGGCAATCCCTCCTACGCGCAGGTCGTTCAGGCGGAGATTGACTCGTGGAAAGCGGCGGGAATCAACGTTACAGGAAGCGCCGGGAACTTTAACCAAACGATAAACGGTTTCTTCTGCGGAGCATCGACGTGTCCGGCGGAGCTTGGGACGTGGGGTGGCGGGTGGCTGTACGCCCCCGACGTCTATCCCAGCGGCGAGTCACTGTTTTCATCAACTGGGGGTTTCAATCCTGGCTCCTATTCGAACCCATCGGTTGACGCGCTAATCAACTCGACGACCTCGACGGGCGCCAACCTTGACGCTTACGCGAATGCCGTAGCCACCCAGCTGCCGGTCGTGTGGCAACCAATGCCTTCGAACATTGTGGAGGTGCAGAACACGCTGCAAGGCGCGGCCCCGATCAATCCCTTGGGTTATATCACTCCCGAGAATTGGAGCTTCGCAAGCTCGCCCGTTCCGACTGCGTTGATTTCTGGAACGGTCACGAGCGCCTCGTCGAGTGGCGCACTGTCGGGCATCTGTGCGACCGCGTACTCGACCAGTGCCGGGGGCACGATGGCGTGGCCGGGCGCGACAACCGCGGCTGACGGAACCTATTCGATAACTGGTCTCCCTCTGGGTACCTACAACGTCGAGTTCACGACCGGCTGTGGGTCCACTAGTAATTACGTGTCCCAGTGGAACGGCGCCCAGGCGACTATGGCTTCATCGACGCCGGTAACTGTCACCTCTGCCGGCGCGTCGAGCGTGAACGCCACCATGGGCTCGAGCGGCGAGATCGCGGGTTCCGTCACCTCCGGCGCGACGCCGGTGGCGCAGGTCTGTGTCAATGCGTACGCGCTTAACAGCACAACACCGGTTGGTGCGATGGGTCTGACTGACGCGCTCGGCAACTACGTCATCGCGGCACTGCCGCCGGGTTCTTACACCGTCAACGTCGACGCGACGTGCGGGGGCACGGTGACTTCGACCTACGTCTCACAGTTCATCAACTCGGTCGGCGTCACGGCGGGAGCGACCACCACCGAGAACGTCGCACTGGCCCTCGGGGGCACGCTCAGCGGCACCGTCACCAACGTCTCGGGCACGGGACTCCCCAATGTCTGCGTGCAGGCGAATCCTGTGGGTGGTGGCTCTTTCGGTAGTACGCAAACTGCGTCGGATGGCACCTACACGTTGACCGTCGCTCCGGACAGTTACACCGTTCAGTTCAACAACTGCGGCAGTGGAAGCTACGTATCGCAGTACTACAATGGCACGACCGCAGGCGCCCCTTCGTCCTCGAGCGCCACCTCGGTCACGGTCACCGTGGGCTCGTCGGCAACCGGCATCAGCGCCCAGATGGCCGCCGGCACGACCATCTCGGGGACCGTCACCGGTTCCAGCGGCGCGGGACTCTCTAACGTATGTGTACAAGCACTACACCCGGGTGGTGGCGCTTATGGAAATACGACGACTGCGTCGGACGGCACCTACACGGTGACAAACCTCGCTCCGGGTAGTTACACCGTTCAGTTCACCAACTGCGCCAGCGGTAACTACGCGTCGCAGTACTACAACGGCACGACCGCAGGCGCGCCTTCGACGGCGAGCGCCACTACGCTCACGGTGACCGTCAGCTCTCCGGCAACCGCCATCAACGCCGTCATGACCGCCAACAGCACGAGCATCTCCGGGATTGTCACCGACTCCAGCGGCGCGGGGCTCTCTAATATCTGCGTACAAGCGAATCCAGTGGGTGGCGAAACTGAAGGAAATGCGAGATCTGCGTCGGACGGCACCTACACGGTGACGGGCCTCGCTCCGGGTAGTTATAACGTATTCTTCTCCAACTGTGGCAGCGGCAACTACGGCGCGCAGTGGTACAACGGCACGATCGCAGGCGCCTCTTCGCTATCGAGCGCCGCCACGTTCACGGTCACCGTTGGTTCTCGGGCAACTGGCATCAACGCCCAGATGACCGTTGGCACGACCATCGCTGGGACCGTCACCGATTCCAGTGGTGCGCGACTCTCCTACGGCTGCGTAGATGTGTTTCTTGCGAGTGGTGGCTACGTCGGAGAAGAGAAGACTGCGTCGAATGGCACCTACTCTATGAACGTCGCTCCTGGTAGTTACACCGTTGAGTTCTACAGCTGCGGCAGCGGAAACTACGTATCGCAGTACTACAACGACACGACCGCCGGCGCCTCTTCCTACTCGAGCGCTACCTCGTTCACGGTCACCCTTGATTCTCCGGCCCTCAGCATCAACGCCCAAATGGCCGCCGGCGCGGCCATCTCTGGGACCGTCACCGATGCCAGCGGCACGCCACTCTCTAACGTCTGCGTAAATGCGAACCCCGTGAGTGGCAGCTCTGATGGAAATACGACAACTGCGTCGGACGGCACCTACACGGTGACTGGCCTCGCACCTGGCAGTTACACCGTTCAGTTCTTCAACTGCGGCAGCGGCAACTACGCGTCGCAGTTCTACAACGGCACGACTACAGGTACTGCATCGTTCTCCAGCGCCACTTCGGTCCCGGTTACCGTTAGCTCTCCGGCAATTGGCATCAACGCCGAGATGACCGCCGGCGCGACTATCTCAGGCACGGTCACGGATTCCGGCGACACGCCCGTCGCGAAC
>DATCCC010000008.1:0-82194 GCA_036511495.1 Acidimicrobiales bacterium
CCACTTTGGTTGCCACCTTTATTGGGTATGAGGCCACCAATGACAGGTGTCGGTGTATTGACCGGAGCGATGATCACGCGTTGCGCGTCCAGCGTTAATCCGTCCGAGGCAATGTTGCCCGAGGCGAAGATCTTTGCACCAACGATGACGTCGGCCAAGGTGCCAGTGGCGTGTCCTTGGTCATAGGTCGTAGCTGAACTCACCACAATCGAATCAGTAACTCCCTGAAAGTCCTTGATGGTGATGGTGTTGCCGCTTACTGCGGTGACGACGCCGGCTTCAAAGGTCGGACTGACCTCTACCTTGAGTGCGGTGGTCGGCGCGAACGAGTCAACTTCTACGTCAACACGATCGCCAACGACCAAACTCGAAGCGCTCAGGGTGACGGAGCCTTCACTAAACGTGGTCGTAGGGGTAAACGTGTAGGTCGTCAGTGCGTTGTCCTTACCTTGGATGGTAACCGACGAACTCGTGACCGCAGTCACGACGCCACTGGTGGAATCCTTGTGACCCGCGGTACCAACAGCGACGCTCACGGCGTCAAGCGACGTCAAGTTGGCGTCGATAGTTCCTTGGGCGGCAATTCGCGAACCAACGACGACGTCAGCCAACGTGCCCGCGGCACCGTCGTTGGAGTACGTCGTTGATGAACTCACGACGATGGTGCGATTGAATCCCTGGGGATCGCTTATCGTGATCGAACTGCCACTAATGGCCTTTACGGTGCCAAACAATTGCGCCAATTCAATGTTGACTGACGTAGCGGTTGTTGGCGCCGAAGGCGACGCGTTGATGTCGGCGCGGTCACCAACTACCAAAGACGCCAGCGTTGACGCTGACTGTCCTTCGGTGTAGGTGGTTGTCGGGGTCAACGTATACGTTGAAGACGTGCCATCCCACTTCTGGATTGTCACTGACGTGGCCGTGACCGCGGTTACGTAACCACCGGAATTGCCCCGTGCGTAATCGAAAGCCGATACTTTGCCGCTCGCGCAGTCATGGTTCTTCGAGCCGTCACCGCGGCCACTAGAAGCTGAGGCGAGACTCGCGCTACCAACCGTGAGGGCCATGCCCATGGCCAACGACGTGACTGAACGCCCCACTATGGTGATTGTTCTCTTTTGCATGGTGAACCCTTCTTGGCTTTCATTCAAGATGATCTCGAACAACTTCAAGTCTTGTGTGCGAACTTGTGAATGTCGTGTGAGAATCCTGTGAGCACTCTCAAGGTCGACACAATCATGGACCTTCATAATGTGACAAAGAATGATTGATTTGTCGCTTGATTGCGAGGGATCCTTTGATGACTACTAGGTGACAACTCAGTGGTCATTGTGACAATTAAGAACATTTCCTGATGAGGCTGTGGAGAACTACCTCATTTCGAACAGAACGTGGCAACGACGAAAGTCGCTCTTTCGCACAGAATGCGCACAACCGTGAGCAAAGGAGCTCGCACCACCAACCGCCAGATACTGAAAGCGAATTCAGTTCGCTGGCGAGAAGCAATCAGCTGTTAGAGCGTTATTTTCCAACAGGGTCGCACCTCGTTGACGATGAGTTTCCAACTTCTGTTTGATTCATTGATCTTTCTAGGGGATCACGGCGACTCGTTGGCGAAAGTACAACGTAAAATAGTGTCGATTTTGAGCGTGACGATTGAGAAACAGAGGACCATATGCCGGCCGTAACCCCAGAAAAGTGGACCGATCTTCCCCACCTCGTCGCCAGCACCCTTGAGCCGACAACGGAGCGCTCGGTGCGATCGGTGACCACCGCGCCGAGCGGTCTCGAAGGCGAGGGCTTTCCCGTACGCCGGGCATTTGCCGGCGTAGCAATGCGGGACCTCGATCCCTTCGTTCACATGGATCAAATGGGCGAAGTGGACTACGCGCCGGGCGAGCCTAAGGGAACGCCCTGGCATCCGCACCGCGGTTTTGAAACCGTCACCTACATGATTGACGGCACGTTCCAACATCAAGACTCCAACGGCGGCGGCGGTCTCATAGAGAACGGCGCCACGCAGTGGATGACCGCCGGAAAGGGGATTCTGCACATCGAGACTCCGCCAGAAGAACTCGTCATGGCCGGTGGTCTCTTTCACGGAATACAACTCTGGGTCAATCTTCCGTCAAAGGACAAGATGATCTCGCCGGCGTATCAGGGTCTCGAGGCGAACGACGTCGTGATGGTGTCCTCGCCCGACGGAGAGTCACTCGTACGAATAATTGCGGGTGACGTCGCGGGACATCGTGGTCCGGGTTCGACACACACGCCCATGGCCATGACCCACGTTTCGATCTCTCCCGGGGCACGGCTCGATCTACCGTGGGATCCGTCGTTTAATGCTCTCGTCTACGTGCTGGCCGGCAGCGGTTTCGTGGGCAGCGAGAAGCGTCCCGTAGAGATGGGTCAACTCGTCTCCTTTGGTCCGGGCGAATGGTTACGTCTCGGCGCCGGCGATCGTCAAGATTCGAGAACGGTTAATTTCGAACTCTTGGTTCTTGGTGGACAACCCATCGGCGAACACGTCGAGCACTACGGCCCCTTCGTCATGAACACGCGCTCGGAGATTATTCAAGCCATGGAAGACTTCGAAGCCGGCCGCCTTGGCGTCATCCCGGCCAACGCTCTGATGCCTCACGTGCCAGACCCCAACCCCCTTCGAACGGAACGTACGGGAATCTGATTACCGTAGGATGATGAAAAGCCCACGCGAAGTGATACTCGGGCCTTTGACGTTGTCGAAAGGATCGCTCATGGATGACGGAAGGATTTTGAAGCACATCGAGGCGCTCTCGAATGAAGAGCAAAAACTCGAAGAGTCCCATCACGGTACGCCACTGTCGCAGGACCAACTCGATCGACTGCGCGCCGTCGAGGTCGAACTCGATCAGGCGTACGACCTCCTTCGTCAACGTCGGGCTCGCCGCACGGCCGGCCAAAACCCCAACTTGGCGTCGGAGCGAAAAGAAGACGTGGTCGAGAACTACCTTCAGTAGTTGCGAGGCCATTCGTAGGATCATCGCGTGGACTTAGAACTTCGAGGGCGGGCGTTCCTCATTACCGGGGGCAGTGACGGACTAGGTCTTGCGCTCGCGCGAAAATTGGTCGACGAGGGTGCGAGCGTCGCAGTCTGCGGACGAGACCAAGGTCGACTCACTCGTGCTCAGGAACTCTTGGGAGACGGAGCCCTGTGCTTTCGAGCTGACGTGACGAATAGTCAGGAGTTGGACGCGTTCGTGGACGCGACGTTGGCGCGATTCGGTCGTCTCGACGGAGCGGTCAACAACGCTGGAAAGTCTGCGGGAAGCTCGGTCGCCGAGTCGACGGACGAACTCTGGCGAAGTGACTACGAACTTAAGGTCATTTCCGCGCTGCACGTGTCGCGTCGCGTTCTCGATGCTCTCGGAGCGACGCGGGGAGCCATCGTCAACGTGCTCGCCATCATGGCGCGCACGCCCGGAGCGAATTCGGCGCCGACGACTGCCTCTCGAGCAGCCGGACTGGCTCTGACGAAGGCTCTGGCAAACGAGGTCGGCCCGCGAGGCGTTAGAGCCAACGCCATACTTATTGGTCTCATCGAGTCGGGTCAATGGGTGAGGCTCGCGCAAGAGGCCAACGTCGAACTCGACGCGTTTTACGAAAACATGGCCAAGAACTCAAAGATTCCGCTCGGTCGGATAGGCCGGGCTGAAGAGTTTGCGGACCTCGCCTCATTTCTCCTCTCGCCTCGATCCAGCTATATCACCGGCGTCGGCATCAGCCTCGACGGAGGACTCTCACCAGTTATCTAGCGCGGTTCGTCGAATCGATCAATCACGCGCAGGGTCCGACGAGAGAAGAAATTATTCGAAAACCGTTGAGGGGGACGAGTGTTTGCTTTTTGCGGCTGGGCCGACGGACCAATGCCAATTGTGACGACGAGCGAGACCTGAAGAAATCGCTCGAGCGCCCCTAGTAATTCGTGGGGCGCTCGAGCGATTTCAGCTACGGCTCTCGTTATTTAAGCCAGGACGGTATCCCTGAGCTTGTCTTCTTGGCCGACACGACTGGTCCACTTGGCGTGCTGTCCGTCGTGTAGATCTTGCCCGTAATTGGGGCCACGGCCGTTGCACTCGTCACGGACGTGAGGAAACCGCCGTTGAGACCCTGGTGGTCTTGAGTTGTGTAGCGAAGCGGCGTCAAGGACGGCGTCTGAGAGAACGTCGTGCTGTCGAGAGTCTTAAGAAAACTCGCGCGCGTGAACGTCTTGCCCGCAGCCTTCAGCGCCTCCACGAATGCCACGCCCCATCCAATGCCGTACTCCATGTTGCCGTCAAGTGTCGTCGCCGACGTGAAGGTCGGGAACTGAGCCTTGTCGGCTGTTAGAACCTTGCGCATCCAGGGTATCCACGGACTGGTGCTTCCGGGCACGGGTAGGAAGCTGAACGAAACTGCACCAACCTCTGGGTCAAATCCCAATGAGGCGAACGGGGCGTAGACGGTCGACGGGTCCGAACCGACACTGGAAATTACCCAGTGTGGCGTGTAGCCCAACTTGAGTGCAGCTCCTAGCGCCGCGTCAGTGGCACCGGGAATCGTGTCGAGTACGACGACCGTGCACTTTTCACTCTGGAATCGAGCGACGTAGGGCGCTAATGAAGCACCTTGCGACACTACGAGGGCGCCGACACTGTAGAGCTGAGTGTCGAGGGGCGTTAGGCCACCACCAACCAAGCCAGCGAGGCCGTCGGTCCCAAAGTCGTCACCTTGTCCCAAGAAGCAGACGTTCGCGCCCGAATACGTGGCGTTGATGTACTTGGCGAATATCTTGCCTTCCTCGTTGTAACTGGTCTGCCATCCGTAGAGACCAGGGTAGGTCGTCGGATTGTTCCAGTCCCGTGAACCGGAGTTCACAAAGAGTTGCGGTACTCCATTTTGCTTGAGAAGTGAGCGAACCGAGTCCTGCGTAGGTGTGCCAAGTGAACCCACGGTGGCGAAGACCGGTACTGAAAGTAGCGCGTGGGTCTGCGTGACGGTGCTCGGGGTACCGGTGCAGCCGAAGCCGGGGGTCCCGTAGCAGTCGTCCTTGAGGATGTACTTGATCTTGCGACCGTTGATGCCGCCCTTTTTGTTCACGTAGTTAAAGACGGCGTTAGCCGCCTTGGCGACCTCGTTGTAGCCAGAGGAGGCGATGCCGGTCAACGGTACCGTGGCCCCAATGGTGATCTGTTTCGACGTGAGCCCTGGCGTCTTGGTCGCCCCAGCGCTGGCCAGTGAACTCCCAGCCGCCACGAGTGCCGCGCACAGCGCGAACGCTGCACCAACGGACGCCAGTCGACGCGTATTTATGTTCTTCATGTGGTAATTTCCCCCTGTAAGTTAAAGCCTGCTTGGAGCGTACGTGCGCCAAAGCACCATTGCAAGTCAGGCCACGGTTCGAAGACGACGCTTGGCCCAGAGTCGACGAGCGGCACCCACGATACCCATGGGCGCAAACAGCATCGTCACGATGAGTAGTCCGCCAAAGATGATGCCCGGTAACTGGCTCGCAAGATTTCCTTGAGAGTTGATGCCGGTGTGTGCCGTGAACCACGAGATGACGTTGGTTGAATACGCGTAGATGACGCCTCCGATTAAGGCTCCGGGCAGCGTGCCAATTCCACCAATGACCACGAGCGACAAGATCGTGATTGAGAGCGCGAGTGAGTACGTCGGCGGAGAGACAGAATTATTGATGAGCGTCCAAAGAGCTCCGCCAAGAGCCGCGTAGCCCGATGAGACCATGAAGGCAATGACGCGCGCTCGGGGAAGCGAGACCCCGGCGAGCTCTGCTGCCACGTCGTTGTCTCTGACCAACCGCATGGCTCGCCCGGTACGGCTCGCGAAGAGGTTCGCCATGAAGAAGAACGCGACGCCCGTGACGACAATCGTTATATCGGTTATCCACACCGTGTTTAGTGTCAGCAGCGACGCGTGGGAGCCGAAGATGCTCGAAAGCCATCGGGGGGCCGAGACCGCGGTGGGAAGTTGCAGGCCCGCGTCACCCCCCGTCCACGAACTGAATGAGTTCACTATCGAGGGGAACGCGACGGCAAAGGCCAGCGTCATGCCCGCGAGATACGGCCCCCTAAGTCGCGTTGCCGGCAGTCCGAGGAGCAGGCCGACAACGGCGCCGCTGGCAATCGCGATGATGAGGGTGACGAAGATTGGCGTGGAGGCGTGATGATTCGCCCAAATAGCGACGGCGAGCGCCCCCACACCCATGAACGCGCTGTTGCCCAAGGAGATTTGACCCGACGCACCTGTGAGAAACGAAAGTCCTAGCAACACAATTGACATTGCGGCGCCGATGGCCAAATTGAAGTTGGTGATCGATGAGAAGAAGTACGTGGCGAAAAGTGACGCGTCGAGCACTAACAGGGTCACGGCGGCCCGAGTGAGCACCGGGTGAGCCTTTCGAAGTCTCTTGGTGGTGACCGTCGAGATACCGGCGATTCCTACCACGAGCATGAGCGCCAGGACGGCACCGACTCGAACCGTCGTAGCCGACAGAGCGATGATGATGACGCCAACAATGAGGCAAGTCGCGGTGAGGGCCAGACGTTTATCCGTGAGCCTTCTCATCAGACTCTTCTCGCCGTACTCTTGGCGAAGAGTCCGTTCGGACGAATCATCAAGCTGATAATAAGAATTATTAGCGCGGTAACGATGATGGCGTTGGAGTTCAAAAAGTCTCCTACGAACTGGAGAATGATGCCCATCGACACGCCCGCGACTATCGCGCCGACGGGGCTGTCAAGACCGCCTACCGCAGCGGCAATGAAACCAAACGCGAAGATTCCGTCCATTACTTGAGGGGTTAAGCCCGTGAAGAAGTTGGAGGATACGAGAACGGCGACGATGGTGCCCACTCCGGTCGCGAGGATCCAACCGAGGGTCAGCATTCGCCCGACCCGCACGCCGAGGAGTCGTGAGACTTCGGGCGCGATTGCCGAGGCCCGCAACTGGAGTCCGAGCTTCGTAAAGCGAAACAGACACGCAACAAGGGTCATGACGATAAGTGCCGTAACTATCTCGTAGACGGCGAAGGGGGAGAGTGCGAAGGGTTGGCCGCCGAGGTGCCAGTCGATGGGCGAGAAGGGGCTCGGAAGACCACGAGGGGTCGTCGACCAGATGGCGGCCGCCACACCTTCGAGGACAATCAAAAAGCCAACCATCACCACGATCGGATTTAGCTCCGGTTTGCCGTACAGATGGCGAACGAGCACGCGTTCGGTAATGCCGCCGACAGCGAATCCCGCCACGATGGCGATAGCAGCCAAGAACCAGAAGTTCAGTTTGTGGGCGAAGACCACCATGCCGATGTAGGTGGCGAACATGGGCATCGCACCCTGGGCAAAGTTCAAGATGCCCGTCGATCGCCAGATCAACACCAAACTGAGGGCCACCAGGCCGTAGATGACGCCGTTCGTGAGACCTTCGAGGACGTCGGAGATGATTCTCGAGGTGAGGAATGCGTCCATTACTCAACCATCCCCAAGTAGTACTGACGCAGATTCTCGTCGGCGATGACGTTGGTAGCCACGTCGTTGGCCACTACTCGACCCAGGTAGAGAATGACGGCGTGGTCTGAGATTCGAAGTGCGGTTGACGCATTCTGTTCAACGAGAATCACGGTCAGACCCTTGGACGCACACAGATCGTGGATGGTGTGCATCAATTGCGCCGTTACCAGCGGGGCCAGTCCGAGCGATGGTTCGTCGAGTAAAAGAACTGAAGGTTGGGCGATGAGGGCGCGGGCCATGGCCAACATCTGACGTTCGCCCCCGGAGAGCTTGGCGGCGTGTTGCTTACGTCGTTCTCCCAAGACTGGAAACTGCGCGTACTGTTCGTCGAGCCCCGCCGCAAGATCGACTTTCGCCATCATTGCGCCCAGGCGTAGATTTTCCTCCACCGTGAACTCGCTGATGACCCCTCGACCTTCGGGTACGTGGCCTACGCCGAGACGCGCGATGTTCTCTGGTTTCTTGTGAATGAGGGAGTGATCGTCGAACGTGATGTTCCCTTTCACCGACTCCTTCAGGCCGCTAATGGTTCGCAGCAAGGTCGTCTTGCCCGCGCCGTTGGCTCCCAGTACGGCCGTAATCTTTCCAGTTTCGGCGAGAAACGAGACGTCGCGCAGTGCTTGGACGGCTCCGTACGAGACCGACAGTTCTTCGACCTCAATCATTCGTCCACCCCAAGGTACGCGGCCACCACGTCTTCGTTGTTGCGGACTTCGTTGGGCGTTCCCGTAGCGATCACCTCGCCGAAGTTGAGCACCACCAATCGATCGACCAGTGGCATCACGAACTCCATGTCGTGTTCTACGAGTAGAACACCCATTTTGTTGCGCAGTTCAGTGATCAGTGCCGCGAAATCCTCGAGTTCGGCTTCGTCAAGTCCGGACGCCGGTTCATCCAGTAGTAAGAGCGTCGGATTGCACATCAACGCTCGCCCCACGGAGACCTTTTTTGCGACACCGTAAGGAATGGCCGAGGGCAGTCTCGTCGCCATCTTGGCGATGCCGAGGCTTTCCAGCATGGCGAACGCGTCGTCGCGAAGTGCTCGTTCGGCGCGCACGCCAGCCGGCAACGACAAAAGGCTGGAAATGAATCCACCGTTCGCGCGAAGCTGGCCCCCCGCCATCACGTTCTCTAGAACCGTGCAGTGGGGAAAGAGTCCTACTCCCTGCAACGTTCTCGCAACGCCGGCGCGAGCGAGTTGGTTAGGTTTGAGATTTTCGAGGCCCTTGCTGGGGAAAAGGACGCGTCCTTCCGAGGGTTTAACGAATCCGCAAGCGACGTTGAACGCCGTTGTCTTACCGGCGCCGTTGGGTCCGATCATTCCTACGACCTCACCCGAGGAGACCGTAAAGGAAACGTCATTCAAAGCTCTCAGCCCCTCAAAGTGGACAGAGACGTGTTCTAGAGAAAGTGCCAGAGAATCGTGCGGTGGCGCCATGGTCTTCCTAAGTTACTGGTTGGCGGCGACGGGAATGGTTCGTTGCAAGGATTGACAACATCTAGTCGATCTGTCAGTGACCACTAGGACGTAGCGCGCCCAGGAGTTTGCGAACTTCGGTGACGACGTCACTCGCTGAGGTATAAAGCGTCAAACGAGCACCGGCTCGACCGTGAAGGTGGGCGGCGAGCGCCGCGGCTTCTAAGGGGTTGTGTCCTCGGGCAATGGTCGCCGCGATGAGTCCCGATAAAACGTCGCCGGTGCCCGCGGTCGCCAGGGCGGGAGTCCCCGACGTCACTATCCGCAGCGTTCCAGAAGGATTCGAGATCACGGTCGTTGGACCCTTGAGGAGAACGACGCAACCAGTGGCGTGAGCGAGGGCACGCACTTCATCAAATCGATTCGTCCCAAGAGGTCGACCCGTGAGGCGGACAAACTCACCTTCGTGAGGCGTGAGGACCCACGAACCGTCTCGTGGCGAGAGCTCGTCGATGAGCGAGCGGTCGAGTCCGTCGGCGTCGAGAACAACGGGACACGTCACGCCAGCTAGGCGTTCGCGCAACCACGCCGAGGCGCCGGGACCTAGACCGGAACCCGCTACCACAGCCCGGCAACGGGAATCGACCGCCGATTCCGTTGAGTGAACGACTTCAGGGGGAAGTTGAATGAAAGAGGCTACGTCGCCACGACTGGCGAGACGGATCATGGACGCTCCGCCGGCCATGGCCCCGCGAACGACCAGTTCAGCGGCCCCGGGCATGAGCGAGGAGCCAACGAGTGCCTCGACCGCGTGGTCCCATTTGTGATCGCTGAGGTTGAACTGAAGAAGCGATGCCAGATCAGCGTCCTCGACCAGAGCGTCGTCGAAGGTTGTCACGATCCCCAAGCCGGCGAAACGCAGTTCTCCGGTCAGTGACGCGGCTGGACCAGAGAGGTGAGCGGGTTTAAGAGCACCGAGTGCGACGGTCGCGGTGGCGCTCATCGGTTCGCCGAGTAGCTCACCGGAGTCGGCGTCCACACCAGAGGGAAGGTCAACCGCAAGAACGAGGGTGCCGGGCGACACCTTCGGCGCGATGAAGGGTCGCGTGCAGCCGAGACCAAAGGCGGCGTCGACCACGAGGTCGTACCCGTTAAGAAGCGGCGGCAGGTTGTCCCATCCAATGACGTCCACGCGCGCTCCGCGCGACGTCAGCCACGCCGCCGCGACACGTCCGTCGGCTCCGTTCAGCCCGGGACCGGCAAACACCCCAACGCGCTTGCCGTAGCACGAGTGCAGTAGTTGCTGGGCGTTGAGCGCGACGGCGGTGCCCGCCAGTCCAACCAGCGCGTCAACGCCTCGCAGAGCACCGGCCCTGGCGTCGGCGTCGCGCATTTCGGCGCTCGTCAAAATGGGAATCACTGACCCTCCAATGACTGTCGTCTCGCCGCACCGAGCAGTGGTTCAATGTTACGGCGCGCTTCGCGTGGTCGTGGTGAAAAGACGACCGTGACGCCACGGAATCGGTCCGATTGAACCACGTTGATGCTGATCCTCCGTGGGAGCTGGAGATTAAGCGACGACACTCGCGCAGTGCAGGCACTTCGTCGCGGCGACCGGAAGGTCGCTACTGAGACACTCGGGACAGGTCTTGGTGGGAGCGAGGGGGGCGGGTATATCAAAGACGGGCGTTCCCTGTTTCGCCATGTACCTGCGGTACGGTACGACGAGGACGAAGTAGACGACCGCCATAAAGATAATGAAGTAGATGATGGCGGAGATGAATTTTCCGAGCGCGATGAACTGACCGTTGAGCGTCCAACCGAGTCCCGGTCCGCCTGCGCTGTCGCCCGCGAGGGCGTTAATCAGGGGCGCGATGATGTTGGTCGTAAAGGCCGAAATGAGAGTGCTGAAGCCCAGCGCGACGACGAGTCCGACGGCGACGACAATGAGATTCCCGCGCATGAGAAAGTTTCTGAAACCCTTGAGCATGTTGTCTCCAATCAGATGGTCGCCATGACTCTAGCGAGCGCGTTCTAAATCAGTGGTGGCGAGGCGCCGAGAACTCTCGGACGGTGCGTTAGCGCGAGTGCGAGACGATGCCGTTGATCTTTGAAATGATCTCCTCGGCGCTGGCGCCGGGGCCAAAGACCGCCGCGACACCAAGTTCTCGCAGTTCATCCAAGTCTTGGGGCGGTACGATGCCGCCAAGAACGACAGGAATATCCGAGCCACGCTCTCGAAGAGCTTCAACTACCAGAGGCGCGAGGGTCATGTGTGCTCCTGAGAGCATCGAGAGACCGACGACGTCGACGTCCTCTTGGATTGCGGCCGTCGCGACTGTTTCGGGCGTTTGGAAGAGCCCCGTGTACACGACTTCCATGCCCGCGTCGCGAAGAAGTCGCGCGACAACTTTGATACCTCGGTCGTGGCCGTCGAGCCCGACTTTGGCTACGAGCACGCGCACGTTCACAGCGAGGGAATCTCTACGTGTCGACCAAAGACGCCGGCCAGGGCGGTCATCATTTCTCCTACGGTGACGTACGCTTTGGCGGCGTCGATGAGCGCGGGCATCAGATTCAATTCGGGATCGCTCGCCTCGCGCGAGAGACGCTCTAGGGCCGTGCGGACTTGATCGTCGTCACGGTCCGCGCGAACTTGGTTGAGTCGCGCGAGCTGCTTGTGTTCGTCGGCGTTGGTGATGCGCAACGTGGCGAGGTCGTCTTCGTTATTTCCCTCAAGGAACTCATTCACGCCAACGACGACGCGTTCGCCGGAATTGAAGGATCGCTCCAGTTCATAGGCGGAGTCGGAGATACGACCTTGAAACCAGTTTTCCTCGATCCCTCGAATACAACCTTCGAGCATCGAACCTTCACCCATTTTGCTGATCTGGGCAAAGATAATTTCTGCTTCACGCTCCATCTCGTCGGTCAACTCTTCAACGAACCACGAACCGCCCAGTGGATCGGCGACGTTCGCGACGTTGGTTTCGTTGGCGATGATCTGCTGAGTTCGCAATGCAATGCGCGCGGCCTTCTCTGAAGGGAGCGCCAAGGCTTCGTCCATGGAGTTGGTGTGCAGGGACTGCGTGCCGCCGAGGACGCCGGCGAGAGCTTCGATGGCGGTGCGCGCAATGTTGATCTCGGGCTGCTGGGCGGTAAGGGAGACCCCCGCCGTTTGGGTGTGAAAACGAAGTTGCCACGAGCGTAGGTCACTCGCGCCGTAGTGCTCTTTCATCCACTTTGCCCAAAGTCGACGCGCTGCTCGGTACTTGGCGATCTCTTCAAAGAAGTCGATGTGGGCGTTGAAGAAAAAGGAGAGTCGAGGCGCGACGGTGTCGACCGCGAGTCCGGCCTGTTGGGCGAGTTCGACGTAAGCGAAACCGTTGGCCAGCGTGAAGGCCAACTCTTCGACGGCCGTGGAGCCGGCTTCTCGAATGTGGTAGCCCGAGACCGATACGGAGTTCCACTTGGGCATTTCGGCGGTGGTAAAGGCAATGGTGTCACGAACGAGACGCATGGACTGGCGCGGAGGAAAGACGAACTCCTTCTGGGCCTGGTACTCCTTCAAAATGTCGTTCTGCAGCGTGCCGCCGAGTCGATCTCTGGTAACGCCCGTATCCTCAGCCTGAGCGACGAAGAGCGCCAGCATCACCGCGGCGGGGGAGTTGATGGTCATCGACGTCGTGATGGTCGCAAGATCGATGCCGGCGAAGAGATCACGCACGTCAACGAGTGAATCAATGGCCACGCCGCATCGCCCGACCTCGCCCAGTGACATGGGGTCGTCGGAATCAAGACCAAGGAGCGTGGGCATGTCAAAAGCCGTTGAGAGTCCCGTGCCGCCGGCACGGATGATCTCTCGAAAGCGGGTGTTGGTGTCGGTGGCTGTACCAAAGCCCGCGAACATGCGCATCGTCCAGAGTTTCGTGCGGTACATCGAGGCGTGAACCCCACGGGTGTAGGGGTAGAGGCCGGGAAACTCGGCGTCATCTGGTCCATAGACCGGGGCGAGCGGTATGCCCGACATGGTCGTGAATTTTCCGGTTCGCATGGGCGCTGCGGCGAAGAGACGACGCCACTCCTCTCGGGCACTCTCCTCAGTCACTAGACGACCTCTATTGGCGAATTCACTTCGAAATCAGCATAGAGTCCCGGCCATCGGTGCGTTCTTCGCACACCGAGCGTTGGCATGACACTCCTACTGGTGGAACCGGAGGTAGACCAAGGCAATGGCGAGGACCATGGTGGCCCAACACAGCGCGCGAAGCGCGCCTTCGAGTGGCGCGAGAAGTGATTTGCTCGTGATCGGCACGGTTTCTCCGCTCAAAAGAACTTGCGTTCCTTCAATGGATGCGGTGCGACGGCGCACGTCGCGCGCGGGCGTCGAGAGTTTCCGCTGCGTCAGGGACGTGAGCGCGGCGAAGGCAGCGGCGAAAAGTGCCGGAACGGTGAGGTTGGCGTGTTGGGCGAAGTACGCCGTGAGTAGGGGAAATGCTCCCCATCCGAGTGAAAAGACGGCGTCGGAGTGAAGACGACCGTTGAAAAGTTCGAGATTGTATCCCAGCGCAATGACGACACCGACGACGATGAAAACCGCGAGATAGGGACTCACGAGAAAGAGGCCAACGACACCCACGATGACGGCACCCCCCAGGCCGAGTGACGAGGCGGTCACGAGTTGCCACGTAGGAATCGAAGTCCCGAGTGGGCGACCATGCAACTCATCGAGTGCGTGGGCACCGACGCCAACGGCGAGGAAAAAGGCGAGCAAGGTAAAGGCGAGACGCACGGCGTTGACCGGTCCCATGAGGCACGCGCCGATGACCACAAAGGAGAGGTGCAACAAGGTGTAGGGCGGGTGCAACAGCGTCCACCAGTCACGCAGCGCCCGTCGTTTCAGAAACGACGGCTGAGCGTAAAAAGTTGGTCCGACGAGTGGCGTCTTTTTGGGAGTGAATTTTGACATCGTCACTGTGATCGATAGCCCCACATGACGAGGCCGCCGCCCAGACTCATCGATCGGTGTTCGACGTGCTCGATGCCCGCGTGCTCCCAGGCGTTCACGGTCCAGTGGAGGGGATAGCTCTTGTAATGGGTTGTGATGCTTGGTCCGAGGAATCGTCCAACGTCCCACCAGCCCTTACCGCCCGTTAGATATCCGGCCACTGGGAGGACGGCTCGGGTGTAGAACCACCACGCGAGACGCCACCCGAACAAACCCGGAACCGAAAATTCAAGACTCGAGATTGGCCCGCCGGGCTTCACGACGCGGGCCAGTTCTGCCATCGTGGCCCGCGGGTCATCGACGTAGCGCAGCAGATACGTAAAAGTAAGTGCGTCGAACGTGGCGTCGGCGAAGGGGAGTTGCTCCCCTCGACCAAGAACGAGTGAGACACGCCCGGTCAGTTTTGATGAGGCGACATTGGACTGTCCTTCGCGCAACATGTCCTCACTGAGGTCGAGCCCAACGATGTGCGCTGACGTTCCTTTGGCTAGTGCTTTGGTTACGGCGCAGGGCCCACACGCAACGTCCAGGACCAGTTTCGGCTCAGACCCCACGACGTGATCGAGCATCGCTGATCGCCAGCGTCGGTCTTGGCCCAGCGAAAGTAGTGCCGCGAGGAAGTTGTATCGAGAAGGCAGCGGTGCGAAAAGGGCTCTTGAGAACTGATTTGGTGTCGTGCGCGACGCCGCGACGTCCTTGTTCCTTATCATGACCCGGAACACGCTGTGGCCCGGGGCGCGCACCCGCAATCAACGAATGCGCTGGCCGAGTTAGTGGGTAAGTTCACGCGTGGCCTCCTCTATCGCCAACGAGTGAGGGCCTGGCTTTTCAAACCCGCTCCTCCGATCGGCGATTTTCACACCCTAATCGGCGCGCTTTTCAATCTCGAGTGGCTTCGACGTCTTTACGTCCGGATGACCCACGAGTTCCGCAGTCCCAGGAGGCGAGCGCCTGTCGACGGCAGACGTTCGAGGTGGTCAATGAAAATTCACTAAAGGTTTCCGATGAGTTTCAAGTAAATCGAACTAGGCTGAGGTTCTATCTCACTGACGAGAATAGAAAACGCTGAATCAAGACCCAGTTGAGCGTCGCCGTAGTACGAGGAGACCCAACAGTGGAGCGACGGGCGTTGCGAGTTGGACCGATACGTAAATCAACTCGGGACGCTTCACGTGACCGCTAGCCGATTAGTGCACATCTTCAAACTCATGGCGAAGTACGAGAACGACAACTCTCACGGCATCTCGCTCTGCACCGTCGCGGCGGAAGTTACCAACCTCAGTGGTGCGTCGATCTTGCTGGATTCTGCCGACGAACAGTTCACGGCACTGTGCGCGGGCGACGACGTCGCTCAGAAACTGATGGATCTTGAAGTTGTGTTGGGCGAGGGCCCAGGTATTGACGCGAGTCGTAGTGGCGTGGCACTTCACGAAGCCAATCTCATGTCACCCGAATCGACGCGCTGGATGTTCTATGCGCCCGAGGCAGTCGACGTCGGGGCGCGAGCCGTCTTTGGCTACCCGATTCGCATTGGCGCGGCTCGCTTTGGCTCACTAAGTCTCTACCGTGACCGGTCGGGATCACTGAGTTCATCGCAGGCCTCGGACGCCTATCTCATGGCGTCAGTCATTGGTCGCGCGGTGTTGGCGATGCAAGCGGGCGCTCCCGGACGGGGCCTCGTCAATGAACTCGGCGGGAATTCCACGCTCGATTTTACGTTTCACCAAGCGGCGGGAATGCTGGCGGTGCAAGCGTCGCTCTCGGTAAAGGACGCGCTCGTGGCGCTGCGTTCGCACGCTTACGCGACCGATTCGTCACCCGTGTCCCTGGCGACCCGCGTCATCACTCGCCAGACCCTCTTCGACCCCGAAATGGGCGCCTGGCGAGAGGAATTGGGGGCTTAACTACCCATGAAAGCGCTAACCTTTTTTGTATGACTTGAGCAATACTCATGGTTGACGCGAGTTGCAATGGGAGGATTGAGGGACGGGGGTATAGATGGCTAGAGAATCTCTCTTAATAACAACGCTGGTCGAACTGGCCGACAATCTCGTAGACCACTACGACGTCATTGACGTACTCACGGTGCTCTCCGATCGTTGCGTCGAGGCGATAGACGTCGACGCCGCGGGCGTGATGCTCGCTTCACCCGGAGGGGAGTTGCAGTACGTCGCTTCTTCGAGTGAGACCATGCGAGTTTTGGAACTCTTTCAGGTGCAGGCGAATGAAGGTCCGTGCATCGACTGTTTTCGAGATGGCCACGCGATAATTAATCACTCTCTTGCCGACTCTCTCGATCGATGGCCAAATTTTACGCCCCGCGCCCTCGCGGTAGGTTTCCAGTCAGTGCATTGCCTGCCCATGCGTCTACGCGGTCGAACAATCGGCGCACTCAACCTCTTCCGCTCGCTGCAAGGACCACTGGACGACGACGACGTGGCCGTTGCACAAGGGCTCGCCGACATCGCCACGATTGCCATTCTCCAACATCGTTCAAGTATCGATGCCGACACGCTCAACGATCAGTTGAGCAATGCGCTCAATAGTCGCATCATCATCGAACAGGCCAAGGGCATCGTGAGCCAGTCGACGTCTTGTGACATGCACGAAGCATTTAGTCGGTTGCGAACTCAAGCACGGAACCATAACGAGGGCCTCACGGACGTTGCCTACCGAATCGTCCACGGAACGCTCCTTGTCGCCGACCTCGACCCTCTAAAGAACACCGCGACGAATTAGATTTGAATTCCAACGCGAGGGTGACGCTGGCCCACTAGTGAGTTCGTGACCGTCAGTCGAAGCGCTAGTAATCAGTGCGGCCTCCGCTCTTTTCAAATGGTGCGACGCGCGCACGAATATTTGGAGCCGCTTGTAGCGCGTGGACCGTTCGTGGTGGAGCATCGATATCGAGAGACGGCGAGATTCTGCTGTGCGCTGTCTCTTGTGGTGGTACTCTGCTGACAGGACGTCAAGACCCCGCATCCTTCTCGCCTGGCAGTTGATCAGGCCGTACGAAGAAGGAATGAAATGGGATTAACGGGAATGGCCTTTCGTGCGATTGTCGCGGCAGTCGGCGCAATCATGTACTGGGCCGTGACCTACCAGGGGCCCGGTTTTCGACTCCCTACTGTGGGCGTATTTCTCGTGATCGCCAGCATCGCCGGGTTTGTTGTCACGTCGTTCGTCAGTTTTGGCGCAGCGATGAAACACCAAGCGACAGGAAGCACCCGTGTTTGTTCGTTCAAGTACGGTCTTCGTTCTTCTCGTGGTCGTAATCTTGTTTCTCATTTTTCGGTGACCGTCAAGGACCGTCGCGAACGTCTTGACGATGCCAATCGCCCCAGAGCGTGGACACCAAGCTCACGTGCGACTTCTCCTAATCGAGCGACAAATCTAAGTATCCGAGGAGTAATCGCTTCTCTTGAGCAAAAGGAAGAAGACCACTAATGAGTATGAAAGACAAAGCAAAGAACATTCTCCAGATCTCCAAGGGCAAGATGAAAGAAGCCACCGGTGGCGTTGTTGGAAACCCAAGCCTTGAGGCTGACGGCGTACATGATCAGAAAATGGGAAATTTAAAACAAGCTGGCGAGAAGGTCAAAGATGCATTCAAAAGACGATGAATTGCACGAAAAACTGAACCTCGAAAAACCGAGTGGGCTGATGAGTTACTCAGTTCCAGTGGCGGAAACGACTATTGCGGACGGCACTATTCAAGGCGACGTGGAACGTCTAATAAAGGTTGCCGCGCAACTTTTCTCACTGATTGAGGGGAAAGTGCATGAACTAGAAGACGAACTCGTGACGACCTTCAATGAGAACGTGCGCGTCAGTGGACGGGGCGTAATTAAAGAGGAGCTACTCCAATCTGCCGCGAGCCTTGACTCGTCGCTGCAGGAGATTCGTGATCATCTCGGACGAGAAGACGCGCGCTTTACGAAACGTCGTCTATTTCTAAGTCGACAGTTTCCGCGGTCAAATTCGGGAGTGGGTGACAGTCTTGAGGCGAGCTGAACGAGCCCAGTTACTCGATGATCGTCAGCTGCGGCGACTCGCGAAATCCGATGAGGTGCGGGCCGCCTTCAACCGATCTCGAGAGGCGCCCGCCAATGCCTCCTCCCGATACGTGTCTCAAGAAGACCCGAGTCTTCGCACCGAACGTGCGACGCGACCAGCGGCTTCAATTCTCCAGCGATCGGGCCAGGTACTCACTAATTCCGCCGAGGGCCGCGGTGCGGATCGCCTTTGGCGACACTTGCAATTGAAGCGGCTCTCTTTTGAAAACCGTGCGCAGTGGCGTTGGTTTGATTGAAATACTGTCGCAAGAGATCGTCGCTCAACGACCTTATTGGCTCTTCAGTCTCTCCCTACTCAAGAGTCAATGACGGTTAACCCCCTGGGGTTTCGGCGTCTCGTAGCGACTCGTGATGAGCCACTTGACTCTCTTCGCGCTCGATAAGTTCCTCGTCGTCGGCCACTTCGATATGGACGAGAAGATCGTCAGCGTTTGGTGAGGTGCGGATCAGTTCATCGAGCTTCAGTTGAAGGACCGCCTGTTGGCGACTCTGCGTGTGTTGAATGACGAACAACATCACCAGCGTGATCGCCTCGGCGACCGTGGAAAACCCAATCTGCCAGTTTCCGGGGAATCCGTTGATCGCTAAAACCACGATGAAGACCAGTAAAACAAGGGATACGGCAATCGCGCTGCTCGCTCGAGAAGTGAGTTCACCTATCCAGTGCAAGAAACGACTCATGCGTTGCGAGAGTGCCGAGCGCTCCATATGACTTCCTTTCGCCAGGGCCCTCAGGCGACGACGTGCTTGAGTACTTCGAAGATGCGCTGAGCGCAGTTGCCGGGCGATACCTGAAACACCCCGGCAACAAATCTTGAATGAATATTGGGTGTCGTACGCGGAATCTTTGGTTGTAACTCTTCGACGAGCCTATAGGGTGGGGCCAACGGAGAAACTTTTCTCCAGTTTTGAGACGCCAGGTTCGGGTCGGACGATCTAGACGATTGTCGCCCGTTCGGACACGACGCCTTCATTTTCAATGGAGGAATTGAATGTCCGTGCATCACTCACCCTCGAAAAACAGCTCCTTAGGAGTGTCTCGGCGATCGTCTACGACGAATCCAACGATGGGCACGTCGAAATGGTTCCTAGCTGAATCGATCAGCGCCTCAGTCGGATTTCTGGCGCTGGTTAGTAATTTGAAACTCACGTCATCGTTGGCTACCGACGCCAACGCCCGATGAGAACGCCTTCGTCGCACTGGCTGCGAAAGATGGCGAGCCGCAGCCAAGAGGCGGATGGTCTCGAGCCAGAAAGCGAAGAGAGTGCGCCCGGTCGCCGAGAACTTCGTGGTCGCGCTTCAAGCCGGAGCACGCTCACGCCGTGGGCGCAAAGCACGGTGAGGAACAGTGCCCAAGAAGCTTCCGACGCCCTCTTACTCCGTCAGCGTCCTAAGTGAGCGATCACCCCATCTCGTATGGCTTTCTGAGCAGTTCCTCTCCCACGCCCTGCGGCATCGCAACATTTACCGCCGCACTGGGAGCAACGTTGGTGGCCATGGGTTCCAAAGTCTCCCTCGTTCGAGTCCTCGACGCGCCAAGCGAGTGCCCAAGTGTGGGTCTGCCCGTGGTGAGTGAACTCGTCGCCGGTGACTCAACGTCAATCGATCGAGCTATTGACGCACTCAATCGCTCGGACGTCGCCGTCGTGCAACACGAATACGGTCTCTACGGTGGGAGGGATGGTGATGATGTCGTCAAGGTGATCTACGGACTTCGAGTGCCGAGCATCGCCATTTTGCACACGGTGCTCTCGACGCCGACCACCCATCAAAGAGAAGTGCTGAACGACGTCATTCACGGCGTTGACGTCGTCGTCGTCATGAGTGAGACTGCCGCTTCGACGCTACGGCATGTGAACGAGATAAATGGCACCATCGTGAGGATTATTCCCCATGGTGCAGCGGTGAGGAACGGCGGTCGCGTTCGTGCTCGCGGTGCGAGACCCAGGCTCTTGACGTGGGGACTGATTGGACCGGGGAAGGGCATCGAATGGGCCATCGACGCCATGGCCCTGCTGCGCGACCTTGATCCCGCGCCGCTCTACATCGTGGCGGGGCGCACGCACCCTAAGGTGCTCGCTCGTCAGGGTGACGTCTATCGCGAGTCACTCGTTCAGCGAGTCGACCGGCTTAAATTGGGCGACATGGTGCACTTCGATAACTCGTATCGGAGCCTGCCGTCGCTCAATGAACTGATCCATAGCGCGGACGTCGTCGTGTTGCCCTATGACTCGCACGACCAGGCCACATCCGGCGTGCTGGTTGACGCGCTCGCGGCGGGACTTCCCGTCGTGGCGACGTCGTTTCCACACGCGCGAGAACTCCTGACGAGCGGGGCAGGTTCCGTGGTCGCGCACGAAGACGCGCCGGCATTGGCCAAGGCGTTGCGAAGTATTCTTACGTTGCCCGAACTGCTCGACGATATGGCCAGCGAAGCGCGATCCATCGCGACGAGTCTCAGTTGGGCCACCGTTGCTGCGCAGTATCAGCGAGCGACTAACGCGCTTTTGCAAAGCGTGGTGGTGGGAGCCTAATGCAGACTCTTGAGCCTAATTTCGACCACTTGCTTTCGCTGAGCGGACCCTACGGCACCTTTGAACACGCCAGGTACGCAACGGCTCGTGTTGAGCACGGGTACTGCACCGACGACGTGGCTCGCGTTCTGCTCGTGAGCGTTCGAGAAACCGATGCGCCACGTGAGGTCGCGGATTTAGCGTCATCGTCGTTGGCGTTTCTTGCGAGAGCTCAAGACGTCGATGGGCGTTTCTGGAATAGACGATCACCTGACGGCGAGTGGAGTGGCTCGAGTTCGAGTGACGACTGCTGGGGAAGGGCGCTCTGGGCCCTAGGGACGACAGTTGCGCGTTCGTCTGACCCTGAACTCAAAGAGAGCGCGATGAAACTTTTTGAGCGAAGCGCGAAGGTACGTTCGCCGTGGGCTAGATCGATGTCCTTCGCGAGTTTCGGCGCGGCTGAGACCTTGAAAGTTGATCCGACGAATCGAATTGCTTTGCGATTGCTCGAGGCGACGGCACGGACGGTGGATCGTCCCGATCGAACCAAGTACTGGAGATGGGGAGAGGAGCGCCTCTCCTACGCCAACGCGGCGTTACCCGAAGCCATGTTGACCGCCGGCTCGCTACTGGGCGACGATCGTTTGATTGAGACGGGTCTTCGCCAACTGCGCTGGTTACTCGAGATGGAGTCGCCGCGAGGTCATCTCTCCGTCACACCGGTCGGAGGTCGAGATTCGCACAGCGCCGCGAAGATGTTTGACCAACAGCCGATTGAGGTCGCCGCGATGTCCGAAGCCTGTGTTCGAGCGTACGAACTCACCCGTGACGGACAGTGGCGGATTGGACACGTGTTGTGCGTTGAGTGGTTCATGGGAAGGAACGATCTGGGCGTGGCGATGTACGACCCCGATACTGGCGGTGGTTACGACGGGCTTACCGCCGTTGGACCAAATTTGAATCAAGGGGCGGAGTCGACAATCGCACTGTTGACGACTCTTCAGCACGCCCGACTCTTCGTGAGAGCGTCTTCGTGAGCGAACTGGGGATAGTGCTTCGCTCGAAGAAATGGTTTCGGGCCGACACGTCCCGGGTCATTACGCGGCTCTTCATTCCGGGTCAAGAACTCGTTGGTGGCAGCGAATCGAGAACCACCGAGACGGTGCAGAGAGTATTAGCGCTCAGTGAAAATGAGGTTGCCGAAGTTCTGAACGAGTTGTACGAGAGATTCTCCACGCGCCACGAGAATTTAGAAGCAGTCTTTGAAGAACACGCGCATCAAGTGTCGGACTACGTTGACGGCGTCGTTTCTGCCCAGCGTCGCCAGTTGCTTGGCGCCACGTTCACCAATGAGTTTTCCCTTGAGGGTGCGGCGATTTGTAACCCAAGTCTCGTGGCTCATCCGGACCAGACGGGCGTGTCACCCAACGGGTTGCGCGTGATCCTCAGTTATCGCTGCATCGGCGAGGGTCACGTGTCGAGTATCAGCTTTCGCACCGGCGAGATAGACGATGACGGCGACCTCGAAATTGGCGACGCGGGCCCGTGCCCTGTGGTGGGAACCATAAATGATGGTGTGCTGAAGCGAGAGGTCTTTCGGGCCAAGTTGCTCGACGCCGGGCTTAGCGGAGAGACCTCGTCATCGGTGCTGAACTCACTTAGTGCACGATTTACTCCTCTTGAACTCGACGCCGCCATTGCGAAGTTGGAAGATCAGAGCGCCACTCGATCGAACGTCGACAAGATCATCGGGCTTTTGTGCTCGGTCGCGTCGTGTTGTTACGTCGCCTCCTTCGACGACAGCACCGACCTCTCTCAGCGCGTGCTCTGGCCGGCGACGATGAACGAAAGTAACGGAATGGAAGACGCTCGCTTCGTCCAGTTCCATGGCGAAGGTTCGAGCAAATACCTCGCGTCGTACACTGCCTATAACGGGCGCACCGTTAACCAACAGCTTCTCGAAACCGATGACTTCAAAACGTTTCGCTCCTCGCCGCTCGCGGGATTTGCCGCGAAGAATAAGGGGCTGTCAATTTTTCCTCGCCAAATCGCCGGACAGTTTGTCGCGCTCTCGAGGCACGACCGTGAATCCAACGCGGTAGCGTTCTCCTCGAATTTGCATCGTTGGAATCGCGTGTCGACGATTCAAGTGCCGCGCTATCCCTGGGAGATGATTCAACTCGGCAACTGCGGATCGCCCATCGAACTCCCCGAGGGCTGGTTGGTAATTAATCACGGCGTCGGAGCGATGCGAACGTACGGGCTGGGCGCGCTACTACTCGACCTTGACGACCCAACGAAGGTCATCGGATTCTTGGATCGCCCCCTGATGCTGCCCGAAGCCTCCGAGCGCGATGGCTACGTGCCCAACGTGGTGTACTCGTGTGGGTCCCTGCTGCACCGAGGCGCGCTCTACATTCCCTTTGGCGCGAACGATCAAGCCATTAGCTACGCCACCGTACAGATCTCAGACCTGCTCGCGGCATTCATACCCGCCGTCTAGACACCTCTACCCTCTAACGAAGCTCCGGTTCTCTGGTGACAACGTCGTTGTCAGGCGTCGGCGATTTCGAGCGCGAGTAGCGGGGCAGACGCCTTGTTCAGACACTCCTGGTACTCGAAGTCGCCGCGACTGTCGGCTACGACGCCGCCACCCGCCTGCACGGTGGCGATCCCGTCGCGCAGTGAGACCGTTCGAATCGTGATCGCGAAGTCGGCGTTACCCGAAAGTGAAAAGTAACCCACCGCACCACCGTAGGGCCCCCGCCAGACGGGCTCGAACTCGTCGATCAGTTCCATGGCGCGCACTTTGGGTGCGCCCGTTAACGTGCCAGCGGGAAAGAGTGCGTTGAAGGCGTCAAAAGCGTCCAGACCTTCTTGCAGTTCGCCGTCGACGTGACTGACGAGATGCATGAGATGCGAAAAGCGCTCGACGTGGGCGAGTCGCTCGACCCGCACGGTACCGGGCGTCGCGACGCGCCCTATATCGTTGCGTCCAAGATCCACCAGCATGACGTGTTCGGAGACCTCCTTCTCGTCGATCAACATCTCGGCTTCGAGCGCGAGGTCCTCAACGTCACTGGCGCCGCGAGGTCGAGTGCCGGCAATGGGTCGGGTACTCACCACGCCGTCGTGCACGCGCAGCAGCATTTCGGGTGACGCACCAACGATCTGATTCTCACTCGAATCAAGTAAGTACATATACGGTGAGGGATTGAGCGCGCGCAGCACTCGATAGAGGGTCAGTGGATTCACGTCGCTTCGACGTTGGAACTGCTGGCTGGGAACGACTTGAAAGACGTCGCCGCTCACGATGTACTCTTTGGCGCGATCAACGATGAGTGCGTAGTCGGTCGCGTTGAAGTTTGAATACTCCGCCGCCAAGGTACGAATGTCAATTGTCGAGCGCTGTTGAGGTGCGGTGGCGACGAGGCGCTCGGTGACGGGATCGCTCTCGGGCGCGGGGGCCAACAAGGTCGCGACGAGTTCTTCAAGACGATTGAAGGCTTGCGCGAACACGTCGCTCGGTTCGTCTTGTTCGACGAGAGCGAGAACGACCACGGTGGTGGAGTGGCGAAGGTGGTCGCAGATCAACACGGCGCCGGGGAACGAGAAGTCGACGTCGGGCCAGGTCGGATCGCTGGCCCGTCCGGGTAAGCGCTCGAGACGGCGAACGTAGTCGTACGTTACAAAGCCCACCGCACCGCCAAAGAAGTCGGGCAGTTCACTCGTGACGTACGTGGTGTAACTGGCTAAGAGCGAGCGCAACTCATCCAGGGGAGCGAGAGCGCTGACGCGCGTACTCGCCCCCTCGACGACCGTCTCGCCGTTTCGTGTCGTCAGTCGCCAGCGCCGATCGACGCCAATGAACGAGTAACGACCAGTGGCTTCACCGAGTGCGGCGCTCTCTAGGAGGAAGATGGCTCGTTCACCGAGTCGTTGGTAGAGCGAAACGGGTGTCTCACGATCGAGTTGCAGCGTGGTGTGCAGGGGAATGACGTTGAACCCTCGGTCGACGAGTTCGAGGAACGACGCGCGCTCGAGGGGTTCCATGAAGAAAGGATAGTGACTGCGCGTCGTAGGATTGTTCCCAATGACCGAGAGCCCTTCGATTCTGGTTATCGATAACTACGATTCGTTCGTCTACAACCTCGTTCAGTACCTCGCCGAACTTGGCGCGACGGTGATGGTCAAGCGTAACGACGAAGTCGACGCACAGGACCTGGCAGGGATGCGCGTCGACGGTGTACTCATCTCACCAGGGCCCGGACATCCACGAAATGCGGGGAACTGTCTGGAAATTGTTCACTACTGCGCCGAGAGCGCCGTACCGGTGCTGGGTGTTTGTCTGGGCCATCAAGCGCTGGCCGAAGCTTTCGGAGGTCAAGTTCTCGCCGCGCCTGAACTGTTGCACGGCAGAGCCAGTGTCGTGACCCACGACGGAATTGGTGTGTTCGTGGGTGTGACGAATCCACTCGTCGCCGGTCGCTACCACTCACTGGTGGTGGTGGATGAAGGTCTGCCAGAGGAGTTTCTCGTGAGCGCCCGCTCGAACGGCCTCGTCATGGCAATACGTCATCGTTCATTGGACTTAGAAGGCCTGCAGTTTCATCCCGAGTCCGTGCTCACTCAAGATGGTTACGTGATGTTGGCCAACTGGCTGGAACGTTGTGGCTCGAGCAAAGCGCGTGAAAAAGCACTTGCGCTCACTCGACGCGCCGATGACGTACGTGCGGCGTTACCCCAACCGCGCCGCTAGTAACACCGTACGCGCGAGCCATTGCTGTCGGTGACGTTGACCTTTCTCCGAGTTACTGAAAGCGCATTCCCACGCCAACACGAGTTTCAACGATGTCCCCGTCGATGAGTTCTACGCGGTACGCCGCCGGTCCTTCGAGCGCACTGAGTTTGGTGTCGGCGACGACTGACGTTGCCTCGATTCCTTCGTACCAGATGCCCACGCCGTTGTCAGTGGCGTAGGCGAGGGGTGGCAAGACTTCCTCTTTGAGAAGTTGGTGCAGGAGCGGTCGCCGCTGCACTTCGGCGTCGTAGTGGACACCGTTGGCGTAGGGCAAAAGGCCAAGTCCGTTGGTCACGGGTTGGAGTGTGGGGCCAAACGAATCTGTCGTGCCACCAACGTGCCAACAGAGACTTCCGGCAGAGACGCCGCCCAAAATGACACCGCTATCCCACGCTTCGCGCATGGCGTCGTCAACGCCGTGAAGCTGCCAGAGGGCTAAGAGGTTCGCGACGGACCCGCCGCCCACCCACACGACATCGCTGCCACAGAGACGCTCGACGGGATCGGCCGAGGGTTGGGGAAACAGTTTGAGTTCGGTTACGTCGCAACCGGCGAAGTTGAACGCTTCGTAGGACATGGCGTAATACAGTGCCGGATCGCCCAGCGCGGTCAACACCAGACAGACCCGTGGGCGGTCTTTCTTCGTTCGAGCCAGCGCGTCGAGGACCATGTCGCCTAGACGCACCGACATCTGTACCGGCCCCGCATTAAAGCCGCCCGACGTTGCGAGAATTCGAGGAGTTGTCATCACACAGTTTTACTAGGGATCATGAAGTCGTTCGCCGCCGTAAGCGTCGTTGCCTAGTATTCGATTCGTAGGTCCACTCACTAAGGAGATTCATGTCATCGAGCGAAGCCGACATTGACGCCCTCATCGACCAGCTCGTGGCGGACTTTCCGCCCGCGACTACCGAGTCGGTGAAGTTCCTCGGCGAGCAGTTCGACCGCGGACTTGCGTGGATTCATTTTCCCGAGGGTAACGGTGGACTTGGCCTGTCGCCGGCTGATCAGTTACACGGACTGCGTCGCCTGTCAAAACTCGGCGCGCCAAACCCGGTTGGTAGCAACGTCATTGGCTACGGCATGGTGGCGCCGACGATCGTCGCCCACGGTACCGACGAGCAGAAGAAACGTTTCTTGCGACCACTGTTTACGAGCGAAGAGATTTGGTGTCAACTCTTCTCGGAGCCCGGCGCCGGGTCCGACGTTGCCACCCTCGCCATGCGCGCCGAGCGTGACGGGGACGAGTGGATCGTGACTGGCCAAAAGGTATGGACGACGCTCGCGCACATAGCGGCGTACGGACTGCTCATCGCGCGAACGAATCCCGACGTACCCAAGCACAAGGGCATCACGGCTTTTCTCGTTGATATGCACGCGCCCGGCGTTGAAGTACTGCCGCTCTATCAAGCGACAGGTGAGGCCGAGTTCAATGAGTGTTTTTTCACCGAGACTCGAATTCCCGACTCGCGTCGCCTCGGCGGCATCGGAGAAGGTTGGGGCGTTTCAATCACGACGTTGATGAACGAGCGCGTCTCCATCGGCGGGACGGTGCCCCCTCGAGGTTCCGGCCTCATTGGTGAAGCCGTGAAGATTTGGAACAAGAAGTGGACTTCTCGCAGTGACGCCCACGCCATTGCCGTGCGCAGTGATCTCATGCAGGCTTGGGTACGAAACGAAGTTGCCCGTCTGACGAACTGGCGCGCGAACGATTTGCGCCGGGCGGGCACGCCAGGACCTGAAGGCGCGGTTGCGAAGTTGGCCTTCGCTGAGGAGAATCAGCGCACGAGCGAGATCTGCGTGAATCTTCTTGGTTCTGAAGGCATGCTTTACGGCTCGAACTACCCGCAGATCCGTCCCACTGAATCAGCGATGGTTAGTGGCGACATGCGCAAAGCATTCATTCGAATGCGCGCTAACTCCATCGAGGGTGGCACCAGTGAAGTCATGCGCAACATCATTGGTGAGCGAGTGCTCGGACTGCCAGGAGAACCTCGTAACGACAAAGACGTCGCGTGGAAGGACGTTCCTCGAAGCTGAGGCGACCGGCTGTATGACTTCTTGGTGACCGCAACCGCGGGCGGCCTCACGAAATCAAGCGCCCGCGCCCGTTGGCTCACTCGAAGTTCGGTCCTTCAGTCCTCGTACGTTTCAACTCATAGAAGCCGGGCGTACTAGCAACGAGTACCACGCCGTCCCAGAGCTTTCCCGCGGCCTCACCCTTGGGTGCCGGCGTCACGACGGGGCCAAAGAACGCCACGTCGCCAACGTGAATGACCGGCGTACCTACTTCGTAACCCACAGGGTCCATACCCTCGTGGTGACTCAGGCGCAGCGCCTCGTCGTAATCGGTACTCGTCGCAGCCTCGGCGAGATCGGCCTCGAGGCCTGCGTCACTAAGTGCGCCGACCGTCATTAGTTCCAAGTCCTTCTCTTTTTGGACGTGGTGGCGTGTGCCCATGGCACTGTAGAGCGGCTCAAGGACTTCGTTGCCGTGACGCTCTTGGGCGGCGATGAGCACGCGTACCGGTCCCCACGCTTTCTTTAGAAGTGCCGCGTACTCTTCGGACATCTCGCGTCCGTCGTTCAGTACGGCGAGGCTCATGACGTGAAAGGTCACCTCGAGGTCACGAACCTTGGCGGTTTCAAGGAGCCAACGCGAGGTCATCCACGCCCAGGGACAGAGGGGGTCAACCCAGAGATCTACGTGTTCGCTCATGAAGGTCCTTACTTAGAGGCGTGTGCGTCTAACACGGTAATGACCGCGTTGGTCACTCCAACCGCCGTCGGGAGATCGAGCATCTCGTCGATGGCGTGGGCGTTGGAATGCGGACCACCGACGCCCGTGGCGACGAACTGTACGCCAGGGTAGCGCTTAGCGAGGGATCCGAGGAAAGGAATCGAGCCGCCTTCGCCGGTAAAGCCCACGGATCGACCAAAAGCGTCGAGCGAGGCCTTCTCGAGGGCGGGCGCGAGCCACGAAGCGAACTCGGGCGCGACCCAGCCATCGGCGGGAATCAGCGACACGCTGACCTGCGCGTTCGAAGGTACGTCGGTGGTGAGAAGTTTTTCTACCGCCGCCGCGGCGAGTTGCGAATCAACGTTCGGCGGCAGTCGAAAGGAGAGCACGACCGTCGTAAAGGGGCGCAACACGTTGCCGGCGATCTCCGGCGAGGGTATGCCGCCCATGCCAATGACGGAGAGTGTCGGGTACCAGTTGCGACGAAGTTGGCGCTCGGCGGCGTTGGCGCCCATTAACTCGACCCCTTCTATCGTTGGTAACTCGCGAGCGATGACGTCGCCAAACTCGTCGGCGATGTCGTTTGCTGACTTCACGTGTTCGACGGGTATCTCGGCGTGCATCTCTGGCACGAGTACGTCACCGGTGGTCGCGTCCTCGAGACGATCAAGAAGTTGGCGAAGAATGCGAAACGACGAGGGCACAATGCCACTGACCGAACCGCTGTGTTGACCCTGGGCGAGAACGCGCACCGTGACTTCTAAGTTCAGCACTCCCCGCAGAGACGTGGTCACCCAGAGGCGGTCGTAAGTGAGCGCGCCGGAGTCCAAACAGATCAAAAGTTCGACAGCGCCGAGGTGTTCGGCCAGCGCGTCAAGGTAGGCCTCGAGATCGGTACTGCCGCTCTCCTCGCTGGCTTCAATCAAGACCACGCAGCGACCGTGAGGAATGCCGTTCGCTTCCATCGCTTCGATTGCCAGGAGTGCGGAAAAGATCGCGTAACCGTCGTCGGACACGCCGCGCGCGTAGAGTCGATCGCCTCGTCGTACTGGTTTGAAGGGATCGAGACCTTCGGACCAGTTGCCGAGCGGCGGTTGTTTGTCGAGGTGTCCATAGAGAACAACGGTGCCACCGTCGCCGGCGGTTGAGTCGACCGTGACGACGAGCGTGGGGGTGAGTCCCTCGAGTCGGTGAATCGAGACGTCGAAGTTCGCCAGTTTTCGCGCGCGAGCCCACGTCGCGAGGAGTTGAGTTGCGCCTTCGAGGTGACCGTGCTCAACCCACTCGGCGTCGAACATTGGCGAGAGTGAGGGAATTGCGGCGAACTCGATCAACGTATCAAGGGCGTCGCGTTCGAAGTCAGTCAAGGAGAGTAGAGGCATCAATCGAGATTACTTTGTACGGGCGAGGTGAATTACTTCCCAGCAGTACCACGCCACGTCAGATCGAACGCCCGTAAAGACGTCGCCCGCACGCCGTAGGTCGGCTTCGCTAATGATCTCGTCAAGCTCATGGAGCTGGGACCAACCGTTGCGCACACCAAAGTCACCCGGGGGCCAGATGTCGTGGCGCGCCAGGGTGTGCATCAAGTACATCTGCGCAGTCCATGGCCCAATCCCGCGCACCGCAACGACATCACTCAGCACGTCGTGATCGCTCATGGTGCCGTGTTGCGCCAAATGGATGCGCCCGTCGAGTGTCCGTTCGGCCAAATCGAGCATGGCGGCGGCTTTCGCGTTAGAGAGACCGGCGGCGCGTAACTGATCGTGACCCGTGTTCGTAATTGAATCGGCGTTGACGTCGCCGTCACAGAGGTCGATGACACGCTGATGAATGGTTGCCGCGGCTTTGGTAGCGAGCAGTTGACCAGTAATGGCGCGAGCCAGGGTGGGGAAACGCTGAGCTACGGGCGCGCGCCGGCGAACTGGCGGGGGACCGATCTGCTTAATGAGTTTCTTAAAGGCGGAATCTCGTCGTGCGATGATCGACGAAATTTCCTTTGGCGTGAGCGACGTGGGCACCCCTTGACTATTGCAGGGATGTCGCTTTTGGCAGGTAGACGCCCTCAGGAGGGTTCGACGCGTTGGCGACGACGTCCTCTAAGAGCGCGTGAATGGCGCGAACGGGTGCCGCGGGAAAGCCGAATCGCCGACTGGCGAGCACGACCCGGCGCTTGGCGATGTTCTCAATGGGCAGCGCGACGAAGTTGGCGCGCAAGTGCGGTGACAACATTGTCGCGGGCAAGATCGAAGGCCCGTGACCATCAAAGGTCATCGAAGCGATGGTGCGCAGTCCGTCAAGTTCTACGAGGGGGTGCAGCTCAATCCCAACCAGTCGCGCGGCCTCGTCGATCTCTCGACGAATTGGGGTGCCCCGTAACGGGAGCAGGATCTCGTGCTGGGCGAGGGTTGAGAAAGGTAGGGGTCCCTTGATCTGGGCCAGGGAATGATCGCGAGAGGCGATCACCACGAGGTCCTCGGTAAAGAGGTCGATTTCGCTGAGTTCTTCGGCCATCACGGGCCACGCCAAGACCGCGAGATCAAGCTGGCCGTTGATGAGTCGAGGCTCGAGCGCGGAGTTCGTGCCCTCGCTGATGCGAAGATTGATTTTGGAGAATCGCAGTCGTAGGTTCTCGAGCAGCAACGGCACGATCCAGCGCCCGGCCGTGCCGATCATGCCCAGCGTGACGACGCCGCGAATGTCGGCGTTGAGCTCTGAGACGTCAGAGGTAATGGCCCGCAGTTCAGAGAGAATTCGCCGTGCTCGCTCGACGACCACGACCCCCGATTCAGTGAGGGTGCCCGACGCGCGGTCAACGAGCTCGGTGCCCAACTCCGCTTCGAGACGGGCCACGCGATTGGAGATATTTGACTGCACGGTTCCAAGGGCCTCGGCCGCGCGTGAGAAGGTTCCGTTCTCCGCAATACTCACCAGGCCCTCTAATTGTCGAATCTCCATCCATCTACTATACAGATAGAAGGTATCTCTGCCATGCGCTTGCGAGATAGAGGGACAGACGACATACTGATAGCAGCCTGCTTTACTCAAACCCCCCCTTGAGTGATCACATGGTTTTGCAGAAGGACCAACCACCCCCCGGTTGGTCCTTTTGCCTTTTCGGGGTTGTTAGCGTTACGTCAATGCCACCTGCGTTGTCCTGGCGCGACCGAGTCGCGAAAACAGTTGTCCGAACGGTCAATTCTCTCGCGCGCTTGAGGTCTCGTGGCTCGGGCACCGTCATTGGTGGCGGCGTCGGGCTCGTCCTGTCACCCAGTCTTTTGGCCAATTTGGCCCGAACTCGTGAGGTGATTCTCGTAAGTGGCACCAACGGCAAGACCACGACCTCGGCGATGATCGCCTCAGGTTGGGGTGGCGTGGTGGCGACCAACGACACGGGATCAAACATGCCCGCTGGCCACGTTGCCGCGCTCGTCGCCTCTCCGAGTTCGTCGGTCGTTCTCGAAGTCGACGAAGGTTGGCTTGCGGAGGTCGCGCGCGCGACGAAACCACGAGTCATTGTGCTGCTCAATCTTTCGCGTGATCAACTCGATCGCGCGAACGAAGTTCGCCAAATCGCCGAGCGCTGGCGTGACGTGCTCGGCGAATTGAAAGAGACGACCGTCGTCGCTAACGCGAACGATCCACTCGTGGTCTACGCCGCCGACGTCGCCGCGGACGTTGCCTGGTGTGACGTACCGACGCCGTGGACTTCAGACGCAATATCGTGCCCACGCTGCACTAAGCCCCTTCACTTTGACAGCGACGCGTGGTGGAGCGACTGTGGTTTTTCCAAACCTCGTGACGTGGTGACGTCGCTGCGCGACGGACTCATCGTTCGTGGAACGCCGCTTGTTCTCGACCTCGCACTGCCGGGATCTTTCAATGAAGCCAACGCGGCGATTGCCCTCACGGCTCTCTCGTGCGTCGGCGTCGACCTATCGAACGCGCTCATTCGGATCAACGCGCTCTCGAGTGTGGCGGGTCGCTTTAGTGTTCGCCGCTGGCGAGGACACACGCTTCGCTTGCTGCTGGCGAAGAATCCGTCTGGGTTTTCGGCCATGCTCGCGACTATTCCGAGTGACGGCGCCGACGTGTGGGTGTCCATAAACGCGCGCGTGGCCGATGGACGGGACCCGTCGTGGCTTTACGACGTTCCCTTTGAACTGTTGCGCGGCCATCGCGTGTACTGCTTTGGCGACCGCAAACTTGATCTCGCGACGCGGCTGGACTACGGCAACGTTGACTTCGTCGTCGCGAATGAACAGCCGATGCCCACTTCGTCGAAAGATCCCATAGCCGTGCTGGCCAACTACACCGCGTTTCAAGAGTGGCGAACGAGGTCGAGCGAGTGCTGACGGTGGCTCTCCTCTATCCCGAACTTTTGGGCACGTACGGTGATGGCGGCAACGCGCTCGTCTTGGCGGAGCGAGCGCGACGCCGAGGCCTCGAGGCCGAGGTCATCAACGTCGGCACTGGCGATGAGATTCCTGACGCGTCGCTCTATCTCCTGGGCGGGGGAGAGGATGGTCCCCAGCGTCTGAGTGCCGACTTGCTCCGCGCGTCGTCGTTCGCGTCGCGCGTGGGTGATGGAAGTTACGTCTTGGCGGTCTGTGCCGGACTGCAGATACTTGGCGCGAGTTTCGCCGTCGAAGGCGACGACGAGTTCGAGGGACTGGGCCTGGTCGATGTCGTCACCCGACGAGGAGAGACCCGTTCCGTTGGTGAGTTGGTGGTTCGAGTCGGTGAGCGCACGATCATGGGATTTGAAAACCACGGCGGCAGAACGACGTTGGGCGCTGGCGTAACCCCGCTCGGAACCGTGGAGCGAGGTCGCGGCAACGATGGATCGCTCGATGGCTACCTAACGTCGACGATCTGGGCGAGCTACGCGCACGGACCGCTGATGGCGATGAATCCCTGGTTTGCTGACGAAGTCCTCTCTCGCGTGGTTGGACGAGAACTCGAGTCGCTCGAGAGCGTGGCTGATCAACTCTACGAAGAGCGACGCGCAACGCTGGTTCGTTAGTCGCTCTCGGGCCTCAGGCCGTAGGTCGGGTCGCCGCTGACCTCGCGGCCGAGTTCTTCAACCGCGTGTTCGATGCGCACTCCAAAGTGGCGCATGTTCTCACCTTCGTCGCATTTGAGTGCGGGTCCAAAGGCCACGATGACGTGGTGACGGCGTTCGTTCGGTGCGTCAACGTAGACCGGCGCTTTGGCGTACTTCTTCGCTTTAAGGAAGCCGGACTCGTGGAGGTAGACGGGAATGACGGTGGCCTTTGATCGTTCGGCGAGGTAGGCCGCGCCACCCTTGAACTCTTGGAGATGACCATCGGGGGTGCGCCCGCCTTCGGGGTAGATCACGAGGTTCCAGCCGTCTTGGACGAGTTCGAGGGCCAACTGGGCACTTCGGCGATTGACCTTCAGTCGATCGACGGGAATCGCGTTGAAGATAATCACTGTTTTGAAGGCTTGGCGGGCGTCCATGAAGAAACTGTCCATCGCGGCGGCAACCACGGTGCGCTTACGTTGTTTCACCGGTAGCGCCGTCATGAGAATGATGGTGTCAACGTGGCTCGCGTGGTTGGCGACAAAGATGAAGGGTCCATCACCTTGGATGTGCTCGCCACCTCGAACCTCCAAGGTCGAGAGGTAGCGGACGTAGGGTCCCATGAATACGCCGTGAATGATGTTGCGCACGAATCTCGCGGTGTAACGGCGACCCCACTTCGTTGGATAGTCCAGGCCGAGTTTGCTCATGAGTTAACGACGGCGCGGGGGCTTTTTTGGGGTGTAGCGCTTGGACGCCGGCGGAGTGGGGGGCTTGGCGACGTCTTTGGCGGCGACGGGCGTCGTGGTCGTGGTCGCTTTGAGCTTGGGCGCACGGCCTTCTCGTTTGGCTTGGCTCATCTCCTTGGCAATGCGATTGGACCCTGAGAACGTGGGGTCACCGTACTTCTGCAGGCGATAAGCGCGAAGAATCAACCAGGCGCCAACGGCGAAGAAAACGACGCCCACGTCCGAGACGTGGCCGAGACCCAAGAAGATGGTGAAGCACGCAACACCCGCCCGCTTCCCCTTCAGAGCAAAGTAGAGAATGCACAAAGCCACGACGAAGACGAAGAAGAACTGAATCTCCCACGAACTGCGAGACGCCGTCACCTTCTCACAGAACAACCCCACGAGGTGATAGCCCGTGGTGCACGTATTCGTTGCAGAAGGTGTGAGCTTCGACAACGTCTTGACGTTGCGAATCCAATCGAGCCCCGGCACCGCGGATATGGCAAAGGCGAAAATCGCGCCGATGAGACTGACGCGACGCTCGAGGGGATCGAGCCCTAAGACAACTTCGCGAGGAGCTAACGACGGCCGGCGAGCTCGACGCGGACGTCGTGTAGATGACTTCGCGTCAGCATTGATTGGCACGGATGAAGGCTACAGCGCGCCCGAATCGGCGCTACGGGCCCCAGCCGGTAACATCAGTACCCCGGGCGCTTAGCTCAGTTGGTTAGAGCGCAGCCTTCACACGGCTGAGGTCGCAGGTTCGAGTCCTGCAGCGCCCACTCGTTGTCAGGATTACAACATTTGGAGTCTTCAAGAGACGCGTTTGATGTCCGGTCCCTGAGGGGCTTTCTGTCTCTTGTTCAACCTCGTGCGTGGCAACGACCGTCGACACGATTTGTTCGTGAATCTCACTGACAATCAGGAGCGAGGCAACTTTCGGGCGTTTCTTCGAAGCGAAGAATGTCAGTTTCAAGATCTGCGCAGCCCAACAGCCATTTGGTGGTTCGGACGTCATGCGTTGCACGGGTCCCCAGAATCTGCTATACCCTAGGGGGTATAATTAGAAACGTTCGGAGAGTGCGACATGGCGACCAAAAGAATCGAACACGCGTTGCAGGACGCGCATCAATCGACGTTGATCACAAATCGACTGAAGCGCGCGCACGGGCAGTTGGGCGCCATTGTGCGCATGATGGAAGACGGCCGCGACTGCGAGGCGATCGTCACGCAGATGGCCGCCGCGAGCAAGGCCATTAACACCGCCGCCTTCACATTAATTTCTTCAAGCCTGAAGGAATGTCTCACTGATCCGTCGATCGACAGCGACTACGTATCGGCGAAGTTGCAGAAGCTCTTCTTGAGCCTGGCGTAAGGGGTCTTTCGTGCGCACTGTAATTGTTGGTGGGGTTGCCGGTGGAATGTCGGCGGCTACGCGGTTGCGTCGTCTTGACGCTGACGTGGAGATTATCGTGCTTGAGCGAAGCGGACACGTGAGTTACGCGAACTGTGGTCTTCCCTACTTCGTCGGTGGCGTCATTGAAGATGAAGCCGACTTGCTCCTCCAGACGCCGGAGTCTCTCCACCACCGCTTTCGTCTCGACGTTCGTGTAACCAATGAGGTCCAATCCATCGATCGAGAAGCCAAGACGGTCCGTGTAGCCGACCTCTCGACCGACAGGTCGTACGAGTTGCCCTACGACAAACTCGTGCTCAGTCCGGGTGCCTCGCCGGTCATCCCACCGATTCCCGGAATTGAACGCGCTTTGCCACTCCGGACGGTGGAGGACGTGGAGCGAATGAGCGCGGCCGTTCACGCGCGACCCGCTCACGCGGTGGTTATCGGTGGTGGCTTCATCGGCACTGAGATTTCTGAGAATCTCCGTCATCGAGGGATCCCCGTCACACTCGTAGAGGCGGTAGACCAGGTCTTGACGCCTCTTGATCCTGAAATGGCCCAGTTGGTCACCGACGAGTTGACGAGTCATGGCGTTGAGGTCCGTCTGGGTTCTTCGGTCGTCAACATCAATTCTCTTGGCGTGGAACTGTCAAATGGCGAGCACGTACTGGGTGAGTTGGTGGTTATAGCGATTGGTGTTCGCCCTGATGTAGCCCTCGCGCGTGCGGCCGATCTCACTATTGGTCCTCGGGGCGGCATTCAGGTGGACGCTTTCAATCGAACGAGTGACTCCTCGATCTACGCCGTGGGTGACGCTGCGGAGAAGACAGACGCGCTCGATGGGCAGGCCTCGCTGGTGCCGCTCGCGAACATCGCGAACCGACACGGCCGAGTGGTCGCGGACCATATTGCCGGTCGCGACGTGCGACCGCTGGCCACGATTGGGACGGCCATTGTCAAAGTGTTTGATCTGACAGTCGCTACGACTGGCTGGAACGAGAAGCGACTTCGCGAAGCTGGTCGGGCGGCGGTGTGCATTCACGCCCACCCTGGTTCGCACGCGGGCTACTACCCGGGTGCCGAGCAAATGGCGCTGAAGCTGATCTTCGATCCCCTCAGTGGCGAGATCCTCGGTGCGCAGGGCGTAGGCCGCTCGGGCGTGGATAAGCGCATTGACGTGCTGGCGACCGCCATTCGTGGAGGCCTCACCGCGCCAGGGCTCGCCGACCTCGAGCTGGCCTATGCACCACCGTTCGGATCAGCGAAGGATCCCGTCAACATGCTCGGCTATATGGCGGAGAACGTTTTGAGCGGACTCTGCGATCCTGTTCAGTGGAGTGAGTTGGAGGCGTATCGCTCACGCGGATACGAGTTCGTCGACGTTCGCACTGAAAAGGAATTCGCCGACGGGCACATCCCCGGTTTTCTCAACTTCCCGCTCGACGAATTGCGTGAGCGGGTGGGTGACATTGGGACCGATCACGTGGTCGTGACCTGTCAAGTGGGCCAACGGGGTCACACCGCCACATTGCTTCTCGGTGAATTGAACTTCGACGCCAAGAATCTCGATGGCGGATATGAGACGTGGCGTCATTCGCCCGCCGCCCGTGGATCTTCAAACCGGGCGCAGTCGCGCGCAACGAAAGGATAGGAAGCATGTGCAGTAAAACCAAGTGTCGTCGATGCGGCAAAGCGACTTGGAAGGGATGCGGGAACCACGTAGAACAGGCCCTTGCTGGCGTTCCCAAGAATCAGCGGTGCACCTGTACGGGTGAAGAACCGGCGGCCTCGAAGAGCGGCAACTTCTTCTCACGTCTTCGAGGAAAGTGAGCGCTGGTGTCCGCCGCCCGTAGATGGCGCGAGGCGCTCGAGGCCTGGTCAATCCCCGAGAGCATACTGAGCCAAGCTCCAGAGAGCCCCTGGATTCATCCGCCTGAACTCTTCGACGTGCCCGAGACAATCTCGTCCTCTCCCTCGCACGAACGGGCGAGAGAGTCTCTTGGTGAAGAGGGCGGCGTTCTCGATGTCGGCTGCGGTGGAGGGATTGCGACGTACGCGCTGGTCCCCCATGTTCGCAAGGGTGTAGGCGTCGATCATCAAGCCGAAATGTTGTCGATGTACAAGACGAATGGTGTCCGCTTTGGCGTCGAGGTCGAGACGATTGAAGGCTTCTGGCCAGAGGTGGCGCCAAAGGCCCCGGTGTGTGACGTGGCCGCCGCTCATCACGTGGTGTACAACGTGCCGGACATCGTTCCGTTTTTGCGAGCGCTTGATGAGCACGCGCGAAGTCGAGTGGTGCTCGAACTTCCCGCTACCCATCCTCTATCGAACATGACGGCAGCGTGGCAGCACTTCTGGGATCTGGAACGACCTCGCGGCCCCACGCCATCAGATCTCGTGGACGTGTTGAATGAAATGGGCGTCGCGGCACGTTTGGAAACGTGGACCGGGTCAACGCGAGGCGAACGAGATCTCGACCAGGCTGCGCGTTTCATGAGGGTGCGACTGTGCCTTCCTGCCGAGCGAGATTCCGAGGTTCGCGAATTCCTTGCCGCTCGGGCACCGGTGGTGCAGAGAGCCCTTGCGGTGGTGTGGTGGGACGTCGCCCGTTGAGCGAGGAGCGGAGACCTAGCGTAACTACGCGTTCCCCATGAAAGCACACCGACCGCTAACGAGTAAATGTTGAGATTCAAGAAGCGATAGTGGAGAAACGAACGAGGTTCGCCTCCGTCGTCATGGAATCTGCCTCGGCTGGCGGCTACCAACTTTTCAAAAATCTCAGTTTGAGATAACTACTGCGTCGCAACGTATCGCTGTACGGCCTCGACGTGGAGAAAACGAGGACCACTCTTCGCGCACGCGACGAAGGGAAAGGGAATCACTGACGACTCCTTTTGACCCGGTGGGTACACGCGAAGACCCGCGGCGGTGATCGCCGCACAGGCGGAAATTGGAAAGTTCTCGGCCACGGTGATTTGAAGAATCGCCGTCGCGGTATTGTGCGACGTCGACTTCTCGAGTCCAGAGGCGCTGCGCGCGCTGGTGAGCGTGATCGTGGAAGCTACGTGCGCCGCGTCGCGTCCGGCTGCCAGGCCGAGTTGAATGCCACTTTGTGAGACACTCGAAATGCCGGGGTAGCCATACAGGGTGCACGAGTGAGCGGAGAGATTCGTGAAGTTGACTCGGTAGTACGAACTCCCGGCCGCGCCGCTGCCAGTTGTGTTTAACCAGACAACGAGATTTGATGTTGTGCACGCGGGAGTCGCCGCTGCCGAGGCAACGGGTCCGCTAGGAAGCCCCCAGACGCCAAGGGCGGCAACGAGCGTGAGAGCGCCCGACCAGCCCGCTACCTTCGAAAACAGACTTCCTCGGTGAAGAAGCGTTTGACGGCGCATAGAGCACCTCCTGATCGTCCACGACGGTGTTGTTCAACGAGGAACCTCGCTGAACGCGTTCGCTCAACCAATCGTAGGTCTCTCGATTCTCAGAACGTCGCTGAAAGGCCAGTTGTCACGGAGTTGTAAAGAAGTTCTGCACGGCGTTGGCGAACCAGTTTGCTGAAGGTTTCTGCGTTCGAGCGAACGTCGCTCGATCAACGGCGACCATGCCGAACTGAGGTCGATAACCGAGCGACCACTCGAAGTTGTCGAGTAAAGACCACTGGAAATACCCACGAACGTCGAGGCCGTCGTCGAGCAACGAACGAACACCCGCGAGCGCCTCGCCGAGGTAGCGAATTCGCTGCGTGTCGTCAGCGGTGCCGATGCCATTTTCCGTCACGATGATGGGTGCGTTGGTCAACGCGGCTGCTCGGCGCACCGTGTAATCCACGCTCTGGGGCCAGTAGAGGTAGCCCATGGCGGTTGTTTCACCCTCGGGATCTTGGACAATGCCGTCGGGCCCCAGTATCAGTTTCGTGTAGCACTGAACGCCGACGTAGTCCTCGCCTTTAAGTGAGAGCAGATACTTATCTTCCATCTCTTCGCGAAACGAGTTGAGCCTGTCTTCGAATCCGGGGACGGCTTCGTACTCTTGCATGGACATTGGAAGCCCCACGGGAAAGGTTCCAGGGCCTCCTTTGAGCGCGTCACGCATGGCGACGTGACAGGCGCGCATTGTTTCATTCACCTTGACGAAGCGTTCCCAACTGGTGACTTGAGGAGGGAACTGTCCAATCAGGTAGCCCATGATCGCGACGATGTTTGGTTCGTTGATCGTGCAGGCGATACCAATGAGTTCACCGAGCGTTTCGCCGACCTTTTTCGCGTAGTTGGCCATCCATTCGGCGATTTCAGGATTCTCAAATCCACCGTGGTCGGCAACCCAGAGAGGCAACGTGAAGTGATGGAGCGTCACTACAGGAAGTATGTTGCGTTCCTGACAGGCCTCGAGCACGCGTCGGTAGTGATCGAGTGCCTCTGTCGAAAAGACTCCGTGTTCGGGCTCGATGCGTGCCCACTCTACGGAGAGTCGAAAAGAGTTGAGGCCGAGTGAGGAGAGGATGTCGAGGTCTTCTTCGTAGCGATTCCACGAGTCACAGGCCTCACCACAGACTTCGACGGCGGTTGTGCCTTCTGCGCGTTCGAATCGCCACCAGTCGGTATTCGTGCCACCGCCCTCAATCTGGTAGGCCGACGTAGACGTACCCCACAAAAACTCGTTAGGGAAGCGGACTGAGTGTGATGTCATATTCCTAAGTTAGGACGCTCGGGAAGGGGGTTGCGCCGTCGGTCGATTGAAGCCACTGAAAGGGTGGCGCGACTAGCGTGGCTCGAACCATGAAGCTGACCCACAAGATTCCCGTCACGCCGTGGAGAGCAACCAGCACGTGGGCCTTTCGCCCGCGAATGGCGCTTCCTTTGCTGGTGGGCTTATCACTTTTTGGACTTGGCGAAGGACTGCTCGTTCAGTCTCAATGGGGCGCGACGCCATGGACGGTTTTCGCCCAAGGCGTCGCGCGCCACACCAATTGGTCACTCGGTTGGTCGACCGCGGTAATCAGCGCCGCCGTTTTATTACTGTGGTTTCCGCTCAGAGAGCGACCTGGTTTCGGCACGATCGCCAACCTGATCGTTATTGCCTACGTGCTCGATCTCGTCTCGACCAACCTGGTCGTCGCGCACGCTGACTGGCTGAAAATCATCTACGTCGTCAGTGCCGTCGCCGCGATTGGCGTGGGGAGTGCGCTCTACCTCACGACGGGTCTGGGCCCAGGTCCTCGCGACGGTCTCATGACGAGTCTTCATCGACGTACGGGCATCAGTGTTGTTTACATTCGCCTCAGCATCGAGGTGACGGTACTGGTGGTGGGTTACTTAATGGGTGGCACGGTGGGTATCGCCACGGCTTTTTTCGCTGCAACGATTGGTTTTAGCATTGGCGCGAGTTTGAACGTGCTCGAGCACGCCATTGGATGGTTCCAGTCGTGATCAGTGGAGGCCAGTTCGCAACCTTCGTCGTCGCGTCGATGGTCATCATTATCGTGCCGGGTCCGAGTGTTCTCTTCACGTTGGCGCGAGGCGTGGCGTGGGGGCGAAGCGTGGCCGTCTTAACGGTGCTCGGCAACAGTATTGGCACGCTCTTGCTTTCGGTTGTAGTTGCGGTGGGACTTGGCCCCTTGCTCGCGCACTCCAAAGTGTTTGCCGTGACCCTTCAGGTCGTGGGTGGTCTCTATCTACTGTGGCTTGGTGCTGACGCATTGCGCCATCGCTATCTGCACGCTCAGGCGATGGCGCAACGCGAAGAGAAGCGACCATCGAACATCAGCATTGTTCGTCAGGGTTTCATCGTTGGCGTCTTGAATCCCAAGTCACTGGTCTTCTTCGCGGCCGTGTTTCCTCACTTCGTCAATAGATCCAAGGGCAACGTCACGGTTCAGCTCTTGCTCTTTGGCGCTCTCTTTAGCGTGATGGCCTTTTGCAGTGATGGCACCTGGGGGATCATCGCCGGCACGGCCAGAGAGTGGCTTTCTGGTTCGCCCACGCGACTCGTGGTTCTTCGCACGGTCGGAGCCTGCGTGATGATGACCTTGGGCTTGATTATTTTGGTGACCGCGTTCACGTCGTAACTTCCTACACTGCCTAGGGCGAGGGAGCCGATATGAGCATGCATGGAGGGGGCGGTGGGGCGCGGTTTGGCATGCGATCGCTATCTCGCGATCGCAAGATTCTCCAACACCAGTTGAAAAAGGGCACCCTTCCGCGAATATTGAAGTTCGCCAAGCACTATCGGCCGGCCCTCGTCGTCTTTTTGATCGTCGTGGTCCTCGACGCGATCGTCTCTTCCGTTGCGCCCCTCATCCTTCGAGCGATCATCGACATTGGTATTCATCATCACCGACCGAGCCTCGTGGTCTGGCTCGCCCTCTTAACGGCCGCCTTGGCCGTTGGCGACGCCGGACTTGCTCTCGTTGAGCGAAGAATATCGGCCGTCATCGGAGAAGGCCTCATTTACGATCTACGCGCCGAAGTCTTCGAGCACATTCAACAGATGCCCATCGCGTTCTTCTCTCGCACCCAGACCGGAGCGTTGATCAGCCGACTCAACAACGACGTGGTCGGCGCCCAGCAGGCCTTCACCGACCTCTTCTCCAACGTCGTGGGCAACGCCATTCTGGTCGGCATCATTCTCGTGGTCATGTTCTTTCTCAGTTGGCAGATCACCTTGGTCGCTTTGATACTCGTGCCACTCTTTCTCTTTCCCGCTCGCCGGGTCGGGCGCAAACTCGGCACGCTCTTCCAGCGAGGCATGGAACTGAACGCCGAGATGAATATGGTCATGACCGAGCGTTTCAACGTGTCCGGTGCCATGCTCGTCAAGCTGTTTGGTCGACCCAAGGAAGAGCGCGAAGCGTTCGAAAGCCGCGCAGCGCAGGTCCGCGACATTGGCATCCGCCAAGCGACCTACCAGCGCTACTTCTTCATCTCGCTGACCCTCACCGCGTCACTGGCGACGGCTTTCGCCTACGGCTACGGCGGCGTCGAGGCGGCGCGAGGCGTGATTCAAGTAGGCACGGTCGTTGCGTTAACGGCGTATCTGGCGCGTCTCTACGGGCCCTTAACCCAACTGTCGAATCTCAATATTGACTACATGTCCGCCATGGTGAGTTTCGAGCGACTCTTTGAGGTCCTCGACTTAGAGCCAATGATCAAGGAAAGCCCCAACCCCCAAGTGATCCCAGATCGCCCCGCGGAGTTGCGCTTTAACCACGTGAACTTCTCCTACCCCGGCGCCGAAGAAGTATCGCTGGCTTCACTCGAGGCCGTCGCCCGTCTAGACGACACGCCGCGCACGAGCGTTCTCTACGACATCAATTTTGTCGTCGAGCCCGGCACGATGACCGCGCTGGTGGGACCGAGTGGCGCGGGGAAGACGACAATCTCCATGCTGGTGTCGCGGCTCTACGACGTCGACGAAGGATCGGTGACGATCAACGGCGTCAATCTGCGCGACGCGTCAACGGCGTCACTGAACGCCACCGTGGGCGTCGTGACCCAAGACGCGCACCTCTTTCACGACACCCTTCGCGCGAATCTGACCTTCGCCAAGCCCGGAGCGAGCGACCAGGAGATCGCGAGCGCGCTCGCCTCGGCCCAAATCGCCGATCTCGTGGCTTCGCTGCCGCTCGGTCTGACCACCGTCGTTGGCGAGCGCGGGTACCGTCTCTCCGGCGGCGAGAAACAGCGCGTAGCGCTGGCGCGTCTTCTCCTTAAGTCGCCGCATCTGGTGGTGTTGGATGAAGCAACGGCGCACCTCGACGCTGAGAGCGAAGCCGCCGTGCAGCGCGCGCTCGACGCGACAATGAAGCAGCGCACGTCACTCGTGATCGCGCACCGCCTCTCGACGATTCGCAACGCCGATCAGATCCTCGTGATTGATGACGGTCGCGTAGTCGAGCGCGGCACCCACAAGGAACTCCACGCACGAGCCGGACTGTACCGAGATCTCTACGAGACCCAATTCGGCGGTCAGGAGATTTAGCCCATTGCGTGGGCGCCACCGTCAACGTGGATGACCGATGCGGTCGTACCACGCATGAGCGGTGAAAGCATGGCAATCGCCGTATCGGCGACGGCACTGGCGTCGTGCACGTCCCAGCCGAGCGGCGCTCGTTCACTCCACGTGTCTTCAAAGAGTGAAAAACCGGGAATTGATTTGGCGGCCATCGTGCGAATTGGTCCCGCGGCGAGCATGTTGACGCGAATCTTGTCCGGCCCCACCTCGCGCGCGAGGTAGCGGCCGAGGGATTCGAGCGCGGCCTTCATGACGCCCATCCAGTCGTACATCGGGTAGGCCCGCGTCCCGTCAAAGTCGAGCGCGATCACCGACGCGCCCCCGACGGCCGTGCTCTTTTGGAGCAGCGGGCGTAGCCCTCCGACCAGGGCGGCGAGTGAGTAGGTGGAGGCGTGCAGGGCCGTCGCGACATCCTCGAAGGGCGCGGCGAACATGCCACTGCCCAGACAACTTGGCGGGGCGTAACCAATAGCGTGCACCAGTCCGTCGAGGCGGCCAAATCGAGTTTCGATCTCCTCCACCGCGCTGGCGACCTGCTCGGGGTTCATGACGTCGAGCTCGATGATCTCGCCGACGTCACCAAGTTTACGCGCGGTGCGACGGGTAATCGACAAGCCGCGCCCGAAGCCCGAGAGGGCGAGCGTGGCCCCTTCTTCGAGGGCCCGCTGGGCAATACCGAAGGCGAGTGAGTCGTCAGTCAAAACGCCAGTAACCAAGATACGGTGATTGCTTAGTAGTGCCATGTTGTTAGCGTAGTTCTAGGCATTACGAGCAACGAGGACGACGATGACAACTGTGGGCATTCTTGGCGGCACCGGACCCGCCGGTCGAGGTGTGGCGATTCGACTCGCCAGCGCGGGGTACGACGTGGTGCTTGGTTCTCGCGACGTAGCTCGCGCCCAATCCGCGGCCGCGACGTTGGTACCAAGGGGTAGCGGCACGGTGAGCGGTGAGGCGAACGACGGAGCCGCGGCGTGCGATCTCGTCGTCGTCGCGACGCCGTGGGACTCAGCGGTAGCAACCGTTAAAGAGTTGAAGGCGTCACTTGCGGACAAGATCGTGATCTCGATGGTGAACGCGTTAACGCGCGAAGGTAAGGAACTCTTACCGATGTACCCGTCGCGCGGTTCTATGGCCGCGCAACTGACCTTCGCGTTGCCCGACAGCACCATCGTCGGGGCTTTTCATCATCTACCCGCCAGCCTGATGGAAGACCTCGACAGCGGACTTGACGCCGACGTGGTCGTGTTCTCGGACAACGCCAAAGCCAGCGACGAAGTGGCAGCAATAGTGAGCTCGATGCCGGGTCTTAACGGTGTCACGGCCGGATCGATGTCCCTCGCCAGTGCGGTCGAGGCCTTTACGGCGGTGTGTATTTCGATCAACATTCGCCACAAGGTCCACAGCTACGTAAAGCTCGCCGGATTTCAACACTGATGCAGCTCTACGACAGTGCGCGCCGCGGCGTCTTCCCTCTCGAAGCGGGACCGCTGGTGACGTTGTACAGCTGTGGGATCACGCCCTACGACGCGGCGCACTTGGGTCACGCTTTCGTCTACCTCTCTTTTGACGTCCTGACACGTCGGCTCATTGACGCGGGCCACGACGCGCGATGCGTGAGAAACGTGACCGACGTCGACGACGACATCTTGCGCAAAGCTCGCGAGCTAGGGGTCAACTACTTAGACCTCGCGGCCCAAGAGATGGCCACGTTCGAACGTGACATGAAGTTGATCAACCTTTTGCCGGTCTACGCTGAACCACGCGCGACGGGCGCGATTCCAGAGATTTTGACGTTGATTGGTCGCACCTTCGATCAAGGGCTCGCCTACGAAGTCGATGGGTCGGTCTACTTCGAGGTATCGAAGTTTCCGCGCTTTGGTCAAATCAGTCATGAACCGCGCGACGCGATGCTCGCTCTCGCGGCGAGTAACGGCGGCAAACCCGACGATCCAAACAAGCGCGACCCGCTCGATTTCGTACTCTGGCAACCCTCACTCGAAGACGAGCCCGCCTGGGAGTCACGTTGGGGCCCTGGGCGACCGGGATGGCATATCGAGTGTTCAGCGATTGCGCTGCGCGAGTTGGGTGAGACCGTAGACGTGCACGGAGGCGGACGAGATTTGGCCTTTCCTCACCACGAGTGCGAGGCCGCCCAGAGTGAATCGGTGACCGGGACGCCCTTCGTTAAGCACTGGATGCACACGGGTTTGGTGGCCTTGGATGGCACCAAGATGAGCAAGTCGCTGGGCAACCTGGTGTTCGTGCACGATCTCGTTCGACGAAGTGAGTCCGCGGCCGTTCGCTTGGCGCTCCTCGACCACTACTACCGCGACGACTGGGAGTGGCACGACGACATGTTGCTGCACGCGCAGTCGAGACTCGCGACGTGGCGTTCGACGCTAATCACGGGTCGGTCGTCGTCGGTGCTCGATGACGTGCGCGAGGCGCTGGACGATGACCTCAACACGCCCGCGGCCCTGCGCGCCATCGACGCTGCGTCGCACGCCGGTTCGAACGTAGCCCCGGCCGCGGCGTTGCTCGGCATTACGCTGTAGGCAACGAAGGGTCCCGATGTCCGATGTCGAAGTAGAACTTCCCGATGGCAGCACCCGCACCCTGGCCGCGGGTTCCACCGCCTACGACCTCGCGCTCGCTATCGGCAAGCGTCTCGCCAAGGATGCCCTCGCCGCACGGGTAAATGGACTTCTGACCGATCTCACGACGCCACTGCTCAGCGGCGACCGTGTAGCGATCGTGACCCCCGCCAGTGATGACGGTCGCGACGTACTGCGTCATTCAAGCGCCCACGTTATGGCCCAGGCCGTGACGCGCCTGTGGCCCGGGGCGCACTACGCCATCGGCCCTTCCATTCGAGACGGCTTCTACTACGACTTTGAGCTACCTGGTGGCGTCCACTTTAGTGATGACGATCTCGCGCGCGTTGATGCGGAGATGCGCGCCATTATCGGCGAAGACCAGCCCTTTACGCGCGCGGAGTACTCCATCGAAGGCGGATTAGAACTCTTCCAAGATCAACCCTTCAAGATTGAAATTATCGAAGCCGTAGCCCGGGGGGGGAGTGAGGAGGATCTCGGTGAAGTGGCGAGCGGCGCCGCGGTCTCCACCTATTCGAACACGCCGGCCTTCGTTGATCTCTGTCGAGGTCCCCACGTACCCTCCACCGCGCGCCTGGGTCACTTTCAATTGACGAGGGTGGCTGGCGCGTACTGGCGCGGTGATGAGAACAAGCCGCAGCTGCAGCGAATCTACGGCACCGCGTGGGAAAGCAAGGATGCTCTGCAAGCTCATCTCACGCAACTCGAGGAGGCTGAAGCGCGTGATCACCGCAAGCTCGGACACGAACTGGACCTCTTCTCCTTTCCGAGTGAGCTGGGTCCGGGCTTGGCGGTATTTCACCCCAAGGGCGGCATCATTCGACGCGTGATGGAGGAGTACTCGCGTCAACGTCATGAGGCCTCGGGTTATGAGTTCGTGTACTCTCCGCACATCTCTAAGGGGGAGCTCTTTGAGAGGTCGGGTCACTTGGACTGGTACGCGGAGTCGATGTACCCGCCGATGATTCTCGACGAGGGTCAGAAGTACTACTTGAAACCGATGAACTGTCCGTTTCACCTACTTATCTACAAAGCTCGTCCCCGTAGTTATCGCGAGTTGCCCCTTCGCATGTTCGAGTTCGGCTCGGTCTATCGCTACGAACTCTCCGGCGTCGTGCAGGGCCTCACGCGCGTGCGAGGCATGACCCAAGACGACGCGCACATTTTTTGCACCCGCGAGCAGATGGCCGATGAGATCGAAACGGCGCTGAACTTCGTGTTGAACCTCTTTCGTGACTTCGGTCTCAATGAGTTCTATCTCGAGCTCTCGACGCGACCTTTAGAAAAGTCGGTTGGTTCCGACGACGAGTGGCGAGAAGCGGAGGCGACGCTGGAGGCGGTGGCGAACAAGGCGGGACTCGAACTCACACTGGACGTCGGCGGCGGTGCGTTCTATGGGCCGAAGATCTCCGTGCAAGCGCGAGACGCGATCGGTCGAACGCACCAGATGTCGACAATCCAACTGGACTTCCAAGAGCCGAAGAACTTTGACGCCACCTACGTCGCGTCCGACAACTCTCGTCCAAGACCCATCATGATTCACCGAGCACTCTTTGGCTCGGTGGAGCGGTTCATGGCCGTGCTTATCGAGCACTACGCCGGCAACCTGCCCACGTGGCTCTGTCCCGAGCAGGTGCGCGTGCTCGGCGTGCGAGACGACCACGACGACTACGCCTACGAAGTGTCGGACTTGCTGCGCGCGGTGGGTGTGCGCGTCAGCGTCGATCCAGCCAGCGAACCGCTGGGCGCGCGTATTCGAAAGGCCAAACTCGAAAAGATCCCCTACGTGGTGGTCGTCGGCGACGATGATGTTGAAAAGGGCACGCTCGGTGTCAACGCGCGCGGTTCGAACGACCCCGATCGCGGGGTTTCGGTGGGCGCCTTTCTCGAACGTCTCGTCGACGAAATCGAACGCCACGCTTCGCCCGAGGTGCCCTAGTGCCCCTCGACCGTTTCTCAGCGGCGTGGCGCGAGACCTACGTCTCGAGTGCGTTCGCGGGCGAACACGACAAGGAAGCTGACGAGTGCGTCTTCTGTGTTCTTAGCAACGAACCCGTCGACGAGTCGACGGGGGTACTTCGAAAAACTGCGCACACTTTCGTGGTGCTCAACGCCTTTCCCTACGGTTCGGGACACCTGCTGGTGCTGCCACTGCGTCACGTGGCGGAGGTGGAAGATCTCGGTGACGAAGAGTACTCAGATTTCTCGGTGGTGCTGCGCGACACCATGGTCGCTTTGAAGAAGACCTACGAACCCGACGGGCTGAACGTGGGAATGAATCTCGGACACGCCGCGGGCGCGGGGATACCCAAACATCTGCACGCGCACGCCCTACCGCGCTGGCACGGCGACACCAACTTCATGACAACCATTGGCGAGACGCGGGTTTTACCCGAATCGTTGGCGTCAACGTGGCGCAAGGTTCACGCCAATCTCTAACCACGGCGTCGCCGGGCGGTGCCGGTAGACTCGCGCCATGAGTCAAGAGGGTCGATGCTCGACGGCAAGTTTCGCCAGAGCGTAAACGCGACGACCGCGCCAATCGGTCGTTGGCTAGTTCGCATTGGCTTTTCGGCTGACGTTCTCACGGGTTCGGGACTGGTTTTCGCCTGCGCCACGGCATGGTCTATTGCGGTGGGCATGCACTTGTGGGCCGTCGTACTTCTTACGTTGACGGGCTTTCATGATCTCTTTGACGGCCCCGTGGCCAAAGCTTCCCAGCGCGCCAGCCAGCGAGGCAGTTTCTTCGATTCGGTCTCGGATCGCATCGCCGACGCCGTGATCATGGGGGGAGTCGCGTACTACTTAACGGCGCGCCACCACGGCCAGCTCGTCTTGCTTCCCTTCGCGATTCTGACCACGACCTTCATGATCTCGTACCAACGTTCTAAGGCCGAAAGTCTTGGTCTGAGCGCCAAGGGTGGGCTGATGGAGCGAGCCGAACGGATGATTCTGCTGGGCGTCGGTCTCTTAGCCACGCCAATCTTCATACCGGTGTTGTGGATCATGTTGGCACTAACCGCCATGACCGCCGGGGGCCGCTTTTGGCGCGTGTGGCAGGTGGCCGCTCGCCCGACGCCGTCGAGTTCATCAACGATGCGCGCGCGTCAACACAGTCGTCGCCTTCGACGAGGTCTCAGTCGCTCCTCACGTCACTAATCGTGGCGACGAAAGCGCGCGTCGCGCTCTTTAAGTCCGTTGGCGCACTGATGGAGGTGCTGCCCGAACGCGTGGACGTCGCCGCAGCCAGCGCGATCGCCGCCACCGTGGGTCGTCGCAACAAAAAAGCGCGAGCCAACCTCGCCAACAACCTTGCGCACGTGCTTTCGGCGCCCCGCTCGTCGCTCGACGACGAACTCCTTGAACTCTTCGTCAACCGTGGTTTTCGTAGTTACGGCCAGTACTGGGCCGAGGGCGCGAAGTTGCCCGCCCTCGCTAAGTCAACTATCTACGACCGCTTTTGCATCGCCGAAGGCCTGGAACATCTGGTCGAGGGCAAAGAGCGGGGCAAGGGCGTCATCATTGCCCTGCCGCACATGGGTTCGTGGGAGTGGGGCGGCTCGTTTTTGAACTCTCTCGGTCTCGGCATGACTGCTGTGGCTGAAGAGTTGGAACCGCCGGAACTCTTTGCGTGGTTTAAGAAAAAGCGAGAGTCCATTGGTATTCGTATTGAACCGCTGAACGAACACGCCGGGTCCGTGCTCTTATCGACTCTACGCAGCGGTGCGGTCGTCGGGCTTCTCTGTGATCGCGACCTTCAGGGCAACGGGGTCGAGGTCGACTTCTTTGGCGCGCGCGTCACGATGCCCGCCGGTCCTGCGACGTTGGCTCTGCGAACGGGCGCGACCCTTGTTGCGGCCGCGTGTTACGCCGGACCGGGACGTGATCACTTCGCGGTGGCGACGGCGCCCATTGAGTGCGAACGCACGAAGCGACTGCGCGAGGACGTCGCGCGCGTCACCCAATTGATCGCGGTCGAACTCGAGGGTCTCATTCGTCGAGCCCCCGAACAGTGGCACGTGCTGGAAGATCGTTTCGTCACGCGGTGAGTGCTCAACGCGTCGTACTGGTTTCGCCTTACGCCCTCAGTGTCTACGGCGGTGTGCAAGAACAAGTCCTCGCCATGAGTCGCGTCCTCACCTCGCGCGGTCGCGACGTACTCATCGTCGCACCCGACGCGAGTGACGTTGCGACCTACGACACGCCGGCGAAGTTGGTGCGCCTCGGGCCACGGTGGTCGTTTCCAGCCAATGGCTCAAAGGCTCCCTTAACGTTGTCCTTCGTCGCGACCAGTCGGGCCAAGGCCGCCGTGGATGCCTTTAAACCCGACGTGGTGCACTTTCACGAACCGTTTGCGCCGCTCCTCGGCTGGGCGACGCTGTGGGGGCACGATCATCCCGCACTCGGCACGTTCCACCGAAGTGGCGATGGTCCGGCCCTACGTTGGACCAAGGTGGTGCTGGAGCGACTCGCGACGCGACTCGACGACTGCGTGTCGGTCAGCGAGAGCGCCGCGTCCACCATTCGTTTTGCTACCGGCATCGACAGTGACGTGCTTTTCAACGGTTTTGAGACCGAACGCTTTGTCGCGACGCCGCGCGAGCGAGGTGACGAGACGACATTGCTCTACGTGGGGCGTCTCGAAGAGCGAAAGGGCGTCGCCGTCGCCATTAGCGCGGTGCGTGAACACAACGCTCGAGGCGGCGCCCCTTGGCATCTCGTCATCGTCGGTGACGGGCCACAGCGAAACGCGCTGCGCTCGCTCGCGGGGAGCGACCAGAAGATTGTCTTCCTCGGACGCGTGAGCGATCAAGCGAAGCGCGAGTGGCTGCGTCGGGTGGACGTGCTGTTGACACCCTCGACGCACGGCGAGAGTTTTGGACTCGTGATTCTTGAGGGATTCGCGAGTGAGACGATGGTCGTGTCGAGTGATATCGATGGTTACCGCGAGGCGGCGAGCGGGCACGCGACGCTCTTCAATCCCGGTGACGCTGCCTCGATGCAAGAAGCGATTTCGCGTGCTCTGAAGGATGAGGACCCGGCAAAGATTGGCGCGGCGCGGCGCTACGCGGAGCGGTGGTCGATGGACGCACTGATGGACGCCTACGACGAACACTACGAACAAGCGATTCAGCGATTTAGGGCCACCAGGTAGCCTTAGGGCGTGGCAACCAAGCAACGATCGCGCTCTCGGCGCTCAAACGTCTCTCGGGACCGCGGCCCACGCTTCGTGGCGCCCGTGCTCGATCCTTCGTGGCAGAACCCCTACGCGCCTTCAACGACTGAACGCCACCACAACCAACGCGTCGTGCGTCGCTTCTCCTTCAAGCGCCGTCTACCGAACACCATCGTTGTTGGTATCGTCGTCCTGGCACTGATTGTCGGCGTCGTCGTTGCGCCGTGGCTTCCCGTACTGGGCGTCGTCATCGCGCTGGTGTACGCCTGGGACTTACGTCGGTCCGTGGACAGCTACGCCAAACGCGGTCAGAGTCTTGGCGCGTTGGTGTTGTCGCAGTTTTCTGCTGGGGGCAACGGCACGGAGCGACTACGCCTGGTGACGGTTCTTGACCGCCTGGCCGCCACTTTTGGTGTCGACAGCGTCAGTGCCTTCATTGTTCAAGATCCGACCTACAACGCCGCACTCGTGCCCGACGGCTCCAAGTTTTCACTCTTCGTCACTAATTCCTTGATGCAGGACTTCGAGTTGATTGAACTCGAAGGCGTCGTAGCGCACTGCCTCGCGCGCCAGCGCCTCGGCATGCTTGAGCGTGAGTCACTCGCCGCGGTGACGTCGCTCAGTGAAGACGCTCGGCGAACGTTGGCTGGAAGCGGCAAGGCCTACCGGGCCGATGAGGTCGCTGCAGCGAGTATTCGCTACCCCCTCGGACTGGCCGGCGCGCTTCGTAAGTGCGCTCGTCAACACGTGAGTGCGGACTCGTTTTTCTCCTCCTCGACGTACGCGCAGTGGCGATGGGTCTTTTTTAATCAGTGGAGTGATCGTCCTTCGAGCGATTTAGGGGACCTCGACGACGCTGAACTGCGGGCCCGCGCACTCGAAGAGTGGTAGTTGCTGGCCATTAGGCTTGTGCCATGAGTGCTTCTAAAAGTCCTTCGGTCACTGGCTCGGCTCTGGTAAAGCGCGGTCTCGCTGACATGCTGCGCGGCGGCGTGATTATGGACGTCGTCAACCCCGAGCAGGCCAAGATCGCCGAAGACGCCGGTGCCGTTGCCGTCATGGCCCTAGAGCGCGTGCCTTCGGATATTCGTCGCGACGGTGGCGTGGCTCGGATGAGCGATCCCTTGATGATCCAGGAGATTCAAGCCGCGGTCACCATTCCCGTCATGGCCAAGGCGCGCATCGGTCACTTCGCCGAGGCACAGATTCTCCAGGCCCTGGACGTTGACTACATCGACGAATCCGAAGTGTTGACGCCAGCCGACGAGGAGAACCACATTGACAAGTGGGCCTTTACCGTCCCCTTCGTCTGCGGTGCCACGAATCTCGGTGAGGCGCTTCGCCGTATTGGTGAGGGCGCCTGTCTGATCCGCTCCAAAGGTGAAGCTGGCACCGGGAACGTCGTTGAGGCCGTTCGACATCTGCGCACCATTAACGCGCAAATTCGCCGACTGCACAGCGCCGACGCCAATGAACTCTTTGCGCTCGCGAAGGATCTCCAAGCACCACTCGCCCTCGTGCAAGAAGTTGCCGCCGCGGGAAAGTTACCCGTGCCGTTATTCTGCGCCGGTGGGATTTCGACGCCGGCCGACGCGTCGCTCGTGCTGCAACTGGGCGCCGAAGCGGTCTTTGTTGGTTCGGGCATCTTTAAGAGCGACGATCCCATCCGCATGGCGGTCGCCATTGTCGAGGCGACGACGCACTTTGAGGACGCGAGCGTCGTCGCCAAGGTGTCGACCGGTCTCGGGCCGGCCATGAAGGGCTTTGAGACCTCGTCGCTCGAGATGAGGCTCGCCGAGCGCGGTTGGTAGTGAAGCGCGTCGGTGTTCTTGCTCTCCAGGGCGACGTGGGCGAACACGTCGCAATGCTCACCGCCCTCGACACCGAGGCCGTCAGAGTTCGCACCATTGAGCAACTGAACAGCGTTGACGCGCTCGTGCTGCCCGGCGGTGAGTCAACGACGATCGCCCACCTCTTAGTGACGTCCGGTCTGAAAGAGGCCCTCGCCGCCAGACTCGACGGGGGATTAAGCGTCTTTGGCACGTGCGCGGGGCTGATTCTCTTGAGCGCAGACGTGCTGGACGGCCGGGCCGATCAGTGGAGTTACGGGGCCTTGAAGATCTCGGTGCGGCGTAATGGCTACGGCCGACAGATCGCGAGTTTTGAGTCGATGCTTGAGGTGAAGGACGTCGGCGACGTGCCCGGCGTCTTCATTCGTGCCCCCAAGATTGAGTCCTTTGGCGACGACGTCGAAGTGCTCGCGACACTCGACCACGGCGACGGAGAACACCCTGTCCTGGTCCGTCAGAACAACGTCTGGGGTGCGTCGTTCCACCCCGAACTGACTGGTGACGATCGCATCCATCGGCTCTTCGTCGACTCGCTCTAATTTTCGATACGATAGCCAGGCCCTTAGGGGCGGGAGGAACTATGTCCGGCCATTCAAAGTGGGCTACCACCAAGCACCGCAAGGGTGCTAAAGATTCGGCGCGCGCCAAAGTCTTCGCCAAACTCATTCGTCAAGTCGAAGTCGCCGCTCGTGAAGGCGGTGGCGACGCCGCCACCAACGCAGCCCTGCGCACCATGTTCCAAAAGGCCCGCGAGGCTTCGGTGCCCATTGACACGATAGAGCGGGCCATCAAGCGCGGCACGGGTGAACTCGAAGGTGTGCGTTACGAGGCCATCAGTTACGAGGGCTACGGTCCCGGCGGCGTCGCGGTGATCGTCGAAACGCTTAGCGACAATCGCAATCGTACGAGCGCCGAAATCAAGCATCTCTTTGGCAAGAACGGCGGAGCGATCGCCGAACCCGGTGCGGTGTCGTGGCAGTTTGAACGCAAGGGCATCTTGGAGGTTCAGGGGCCCCTCGACGAGGACCAACTCCTGGAGTGGATCATGGAGGCCGGCGCGGAGAACTACGAAGCGCACGGCAAGAACTTCTTGGTCACGACCGAACCCCACGACGTGGCGAAGGTTCGTGACGCTCTGGAGAAGCAGGGTCTAAAGGTGCTGAGCGCCGACCTCACGCTGGTCCCTCAGAACACGATTGCCGTGACCGAGGAGGCCGAAGCCAAGAAGGTTCTTCGCCTCATGGACGCGATTGACGACCACGACGACGTCCAGAACGTCTACGCCAACTTCGATATGGCGGATGAACTTCTGGCGTCGTATGAAGGTTAATTCCTAGTATTTGGGCCCTCTGGCTACTACTATCGAACGTATGTTCGTACTCGGTATCGACCCAGGACTGACGCGCTGCGGGTTCGGCCTTGTTGAGGGATCCTTTGGTGGCGTCGAGTCGTTTCGAGCCGCGAGGGCTGGCACGATCGAAACAAACCCGAAAATGCCCGTCGAACAGCGGCTACGCCAACTCCACCTCGAGCTTGATCAACTGCTGAAAGAGACCAAACCCGACGCGGTCGTGGTGGAGCGCCTTTTCTTTCAACGAAACGCCAAGACGGCGATTGGCGTTGCCCAGGCGAGCGGCGTGGCCATCGCACTCGTGGACGACGACGTTGACGTCCGTCAGTTCACCTCCCAGGAGGTGAAGCTCGCCGTGACGGGCTACGGCGCGGCGAGCAAAAGCCAAGTCCAGGGTATGGTCGCGAGGCTCTGTGGACTCAGTGAAATTCCCCGTCCGGCCGACGCCGCGGACGCGCTGGCTCTCGGTATCGCTTATTTCTTGATAGTCCGAACGGAGCGCCGCTATCCCCTCGGGAGCCGCGCGTGATTGGTTGGCTGAGTGGACGAGTGTTGCATCAACTACGTAACGGGGCGTTACTCGTGGACGTCCAGGGTGTTGGCTACGAGGTTCACGTTGCCTCGAGTGAGCCAGCACCGTATGACGAAGTCGTTGAACTCTTCATTTTCACGATCGTTCGAGAGGACGCTATACAGCTCTATGGCTTTCGAACGATTGAAGACCGCGAGTTCTTTGAGCTGCTCCTGGTGACGCCTGGTGTCGGGCCTTCGACCGCGCTCGGGGCGTTGCGCACGATGGGCGTGGCGGAACTCGCCTTCGCCGTGGAAAGCGACGACGCGAAGAAGATTGCCACCATCTCGGGTATCGGGCCAAAGACGGCCAGCCGCATCGTGCTCGAACTGAAGGGCAAAGTCAGCCTGGAGGGCGCCTTCGCGCCAAAGAAAGCATCGACGCACGTGAACGTCGCCATTGACGACGCGTTGCGAGCGCTCGGCTACACCAGCCACGAAGTTCGCGACGCTCTCAGCGACGTCGTGCTGCCCGCTGATGAGTCGGCCGCGTTGCGCACGGCCCTGCAACTCTTGCGACGATCGTGACCAAGAGAGAGCTCGACCTTGAACAGCTGCGCGATCACGTCGTGGCGGCTGAAGCTAGTGAGCAAGAACGCCACACCGAAGTTTCGCTTCGCCCTCAAACGCTCGCCGACTTCGTGGGCCAGCGCGATCTCGTAGGTCACCTTCAAGTGGTTCTTGGTTCGGCGCGCGCTCGAAATCAGTGCGCCGATCACCTCCTGTTCGCGGGGCCTCCGGGACTCGGTAAGACGTCACTCGCGAGCATTGTGGCCAGTGAAATGGGTTCGGGCTTTCGTGTGACGTCGGGTCCCGTGCTCTCGAGACCGGGCGATCTCGCTGCGTTACTAACCGATCTGCAAGACGGTGACGTTCTCTTCATCGATGAGTTGCACCGACTATCGCGCGCGGTCGAAGAGATTCTGTACCCGGCCATGGAGGATCTCCGTCTTGACGTCATGATTGGTCGAGGTCCCTCGGCGCGGTCGATTCGGCTCGATCTGCCGAACTTTACGTTGGTGGGCGCGACGACGCGAACGGGCCTCGTCGCCGCACCGTTGCGCGACCGATTCGGATTCATTGGTCAACTCGATCTCTACGACGTTGATGAACTCACGCTCATCGCGCAGCGCTCCGCGGGACTGTTGAAGGTCGCGCTCGATCCCCAAGCGGCGGAGATCATCGCCTCGCGCAGTCGTGGGACGCCGCGCATTGCGAACCGACTCCTTCGACGCGTACGCGACTTCGCGTCCGTGAAGGGCCATGAGAAGGTGGACGCCAAGGTCGCCACGGACGCCCTCGTGCTCTTTGGTGTTGACGAGTTTGGCCTCGACAAGATCGACCGGCGGATATTGACCTTGCTCTGTGATCAGTTCGCCGCCCAGCCTGTGGGCCTGACGACCTTGGCGCACGCCTGTGGTGAAGAGCCCTTCACGATTGAAGACGCCTACGAGCCGTACCTCTTGCGTTCGGGACTGATGGTGCGTACGCCACGCGGGCGCGTCGCCACCCATCGAGCGTACGAACACCTAGGTATTCAGCGACGTCATGGCGGACTGATTTAGGATCGAAGCCGCTATCAACTAGAGTTTCTCTGTCCGTTAACGAAGGAAATCCTCATGTTGGTTGCAAGCTCGAGTTCGCTGATTATCCCGATTTATATCGTCGTTTTCGGTGCGCTGTACTTCTTCTATCTGCGCCCACGCTCACAGAAGCAAAAGGCGGCGCGCCAGGAGATACGCAAGGTCGAAGTGGGCGAGCGCGCCCAGACCATCGGTGGCTTCGTGGGCACCGTCATTCGCATCGACAGTGATTTCATCACTCTTCGCTCGTCGGGTGGGGCCGAACTGGACTTCATCCCGAGCGCCATCGCGCGTCGCTTCGACCCGGTCGTCCACGAGTCCAGCGACGATCACCCGACGGAAGGTGACGCGAAGTAATGCCCCCACAGGTTGGATCACGACGATCGCTGATCGTCAGTCTCGTCCTTACTATTGCCATCGCCTTTGGTTCACTCGCCGCGACGCTGTCGCTCGGTTGGGGACCAAAGCTCGGTTTGGATCTGGCCGGCGGATTTTCCGTTGTCTATAAGCCAACGACGCCCGCCTCGACGGCCGATATGCAAGAGGTCGTGACGATTCTCACGAATCGCGTCGACGGACTTGGCGTCTCGGGCGCCCAGGTGAACCTTCTGGGAAAAAATGTGGTCGTCAGTGTGCCCGGCGTCACTGACGCACGGGCTGTCTTGAAGGCAGTGGGCCAGACGGCCCAACTTTTGTTCCGCCCCGTGCTCTGTCTCGCGAATACCGGCAGCAAGCTCAAACCCCTCGGCACAGCGACCCTGCCCACGTGCGCGGCGAACTACGCAACTACCGCGGCCAATCTGAACGTCAACACTTCGACCGGTAATCCAGTCAACATCGCGCCCGACCCCGCCTTTACCAACATTGCTTCGACGAAACCCAAGAACGATAAAAAAAATGATTACGTAATCTTGCCGTTGCTCGGCGGCAGTGGTGAACGTTACGTTCTCGGACCGGCGCAACTCACGGGGCACGCCGTGAAGAAGGCGTTGGCCCAACAGAATCAGTCCGGTGCGTGGGTGGTTAACTACACCTTGACCACGACTGGTAGTCCGGCCTGGGACGCCGTGGCCCAGAAGAACTTCCACGCGCTTCTCGCCATTGAGCTCGACGGCGTTGTGCAGTCCGCGCCGCTGATTCAACCAACCCAAGCAACCTTCACCAGCTTCGCTGGTCAGGGCCAGATCTCGGGTTCCTTTACCGAAGCGTCGGCGAAGACCCTTGCGCTCGCGATGAACTTCGGTGCGTTGCCCGTTCGTCTGCAACAACTGACGTACCAGACCGTCTCGCCGAGCCTTGGTCACTCGGCGCTCGTCGCGGGACTTGGTGCGGGACTGGCCGGCCTGGCACTGGTGCTGCTCTACACCATCCTCTACTACCGAGCACTCGGTCTCGTGATCGTGCTGGGACTCGCCGTTACGGCGGCGTTGCTGTGGGCCATCATTTCGGCCCTCGGCCATACGGCCTTCGCGCCCAGTTTTGACTTGGCTGGTGTTACCGGATTAATTGTGTCCATTGGTATCACGGTCGACAGCTACATCGTGTACTTCGAACGTCTAAAGGACGAAGCACGTGCCGGAAGGTCCGTGCGATCGTCGGTGGACCGAGGTTTCCGCTCGGCGTGGCGAACCGTATTGGCCGCCGACACGGTGAGCTTCTTGGCGGCCTTGTTGCTCTACATCATCGCGGTCGGTGACGTGAAGGGGTTCGCCTTCTTCCTTGGTCTCTCCACGATCCTGGACGTGCTCATTACCTGGTACTTCACCCGACCACTGGTCATCCTCTTGGGTCGTCGTGGTTCTTCCAGCACGTCGAAGCTCTCGATAGCGGCCGGCATGCACGCGGGAGCTTCCAATGAGCAGTGACACCTTCGCACCCGTCGAAGAAAAGAACTACGGACGTATTGGTCGTCTCTATCACGGTCTCACGACGGTCGACTTCGTGGGCCGTCGAAAAATCTGGTTCACCGTCTCCGTAGCGATCATCGTGCTCGGCATGGGATCGCTCGCCATTCGTGGCTTCAATGTAGGCATCGAGTTCAAGGGCGGTAGTTCGTGGGAGGTACAGGCGCCAAATGCGTCAGTCGCCTCGATGACAACCGCCGTCGAACACGCGGGACTGTCGAATCCGGGCGTAGAGAAACTGGGTTCGGATACGTACCAAGTCACGTCGGACATAAACTCGCTTTCGCAGACGAAGCAGGCCTCCATCACCGCGGCCGTCGTGCACGCCATGGCCGTCGTCGCAAAGACTGACGGCAATCAAGTCTCGACGAGCAACGTCGGACCGACGTGGGGCGGTCAGATCACCAATAAGGCAATCGAAGCGCTCATTGTCTTCTTCATTGCCGTCGTCGCCTACATCAGTATTCGATTCGAGCCCAAGATGGCCGCCGCGGCGTTCATTGCGATGGTGCACGACCTCCTCGTGACCATTGGCGTGTACTCGATCTTTGGCTTTCAGATCACGCCGAATACGGTCATCGCGATCTTGACGATTTTGGGCTACTCGCTCTACGACACCGTCGTGGTCTTTGACCGGGTTCGTGATAACACCCAAGGTGTTCTAAAGAGTGGCGATATGACCTACAGCGAGATGGTCAACCTCTCGATGAACCAGACGCTCGCCCGTTCGATTAACACCTCGTTGGTCGCCATCTTGCCGGTGCTCGCCGTGCTGTTGATTGGGGCCGACTTGCTCGGCGCGACGACGTTGCAAGACTACGGCCTGGCGCTCTTCGTGGGTCTCATGAGCGGGGCCTACTCGTCGATTTTTATCGCGAGTCCGCTGCTCGCGGTGATGAAAGAACGCGAACCGCGCTACCGCGAACTCGCCGCGCGAGTTCTCAACCGAACGGGTCGACGCACGCTCACGGCCTCGAGCGCGGCGTTGATGGTCGCCACGGTGGGCGAAATGAACACGCGCCAGTCGCGTTCAACGGGCGTGAGTGGGACCATTCAGCCGCGCCCTCGTAAGCAGAAGCGTCGCTAGCGCACCGATAGGCTAATCCCATGGTTAGCCTCACTTCTCGCACGACAGCCGATCCGGTGCTGCTGGGCTCAATTGAGCGATTAATCGCGCGTTTTAACGAACATCACGAGTCCGTCGACGTCGACCTCATCCGTCGCGCGGGCGTCGCCGCCATCAATGCCCACGAGGGTCAACTTCGTCGCACGGGCGAGCCCTACGTGACCCACCCCATCGCCGTCGCCGGTATTACGGCCGATTTGGGCTTGGATGAGATCACGATTGCCGCGGCTTTGCTGCACGACGCGGTCGAAGACACGGGCGTTACCAACGAATGGTTGGCGAGTGAGTTTGGCGCTCAAGTGGCGGCGGTGGTCGATGGCGTGACCAAACTTGATCGGCTGGAGTTTGACTCGAAAGAGGCTCAACAGGCGGCCACGATTCGAAAAATGTTCATTGCCATGGCCCAGGACTGGCGAGTGCTGCTCATCAAACTCGCGGACCGTTTGCACAACATGCGCACCATCTCAGCGATGCCCATGCATCGCCAACGCGCCATTGCCCAAGAGACGCTCGACGTGTACGCACCCCTCGCGCACCGACTCGGTGTCCAACAGGTCAAGTGGCAGTTGGAGGACCTCTCGTTCGCGACGTTGCACCCCAAGCGCTACGCCGAGATTGAACAGATGGTCGCCGCACGCCAACCCGAGCGAGAGGCGTACCTCGGCGAGGTGATGTCGACCTTGTCCTCGAAACTTGAGGAATTCAACATCAAAGCTGAAGTGCGTGGACGACCGAAGCACTTTTGGAGCATCTACGAAAAGATGGTCGTTGGCGGTAAGGAGTTCGACGAGATTTTCGACCTCGTAGGACTGCGACTCATCGTCGAGGAAGAACGCGACTGTTGGGCAGCGCTCGGGGCAATCCATGCCCTGTGGTCGCCAGTGCAGGGTCGATTCAAGGACTACATCAACTCACCAAAGTTCAACCTCTATCAGTCGTTGCACACCACAGTCATTGGACCTCGCGGCAAGTCGGTCGAGGTACAGGTTCGTACGCAAGAGATGCATCGGCGCGCCGAGTTCGGCGTCGCCGCGCACTGGAGCTACAAGGAAGGCGCCAGTGCCAGTGCCAATGAGATGGCGTGGATGCAACGTCTCACGGACGTTGAAGAAGAAGAGAACGACCCAATCGCATTCCTCGAGGCCCTCAAACTGGACCTTGGTCAAGACGAGGTCTATCTCTTTACGCCGAAGGGCCGCGTCATCGCGCTCATTGAGGGTGCCACGCCCATCGATTTCGCCTACGCGGTCCACACCGAAGTGGGCCATCACTGCGTGGGCGCCAAAGTGAACAGTCGCCTTGTGCCCCTCGACACGGTGCTGCGATCCGCCGACGTCGTCGAGATCGTCACGAGTAAAAATGAAAACGCGGGACCGTCACGAGACTGGTTGAACATCGTTCAGTCGTCGCGGGCCAAGTCCAAGATCCGCCAGTGGTTCCAGCGCGAACGCCGCGAAGACGCCATCGAAAGCGGTCGTGAGGAACTCACTAAAGCTCTCCGTCGTGAAGGCCTGCCCATCGCGACCTCGCTGTCTTCGAGTGCCCTCGACGCGGTGATCGCGTCGCTCAACTTAGAAGACCTTGACGCGCTGTTCATGTCCATCGATAGTGATCAGAACTCGGCGCACGCCATTGTGCAACGACTCGACCGCGAACTGCGCGGCGGTGATGCCGAACAGATGCCCACGACGGTCACCAAGACGCCACGCACTAATCGCACGTCGCGTAAAACTGCTGGGGTCTACGTCGAGGGTCTCGACGACGTCATGATCCACCTCGCGCGTTGTTGCTCGCCCGTACCTGGCGACAGCATCATGGGCTTCATCACCCAGGGTCGCGGTGTATCAATCCACCGTGACGACTGCTCCAACGCGGTCGCCCTGGCTCATCGACTGGGCGAGCGGATTATTGACGTCGAGTGGGACGGCTCGGCGGGCGGTCAGTACCGCGCGGTCCTCGAGATCATGGCCTTTGACCGTTCCCGCCTACTGCTTGACGTCTCCAAGGTCGTGGCGGAGTATCACCTCAACATCATCTCGAGTAGCTCCACGACGTCAGGTGCGCGCATTGTGCGCATGATCTTCGACGTCGAACTCGCCGACCCCACGCACCTCTCGAGTCTGTTGGTCGCGCTGAAGAGCGTTGACGGCGTCTTTGACGCCTTTCGACAGTTGCCGGGTCAGAACAAAACCTCATGAGCGAATCACCCACGCCGTTCAAGGCGCCGATTGGCACCCACGACGTACTCGGTCCCGAGTCCGCGTTGTGGGAAGGCGTCGTCGCCAACTTTGCCGAGAGTGCGTATCGCTACGGCTTCTCGCTCGTGATGACGCCACTCTTCGAGGACGTCGGGGTGTTTCTGCGCGGCATCGGGGAAGAAAGTGACGTCGTCAAGAAGGAGATGTACGTCTTCGAGGATCGCGGCGAGCGACGCTACGCGCTGCGTCCGGACGGCACGGCGTCGGTAGTACGGGCCTTCGTTCAACACCAACCCACGACGCCGTGGAAGGCGTGGTACTTCACGCCGGCCTTTCGCTACGAACGTCCCCAGAAGGGTCGGTACCGTCAGCACCACCAACTCGGTGTCGAGGTTCTGGGTACCGACGATCCGGCCGTCGATGTTGAGGTCATCGCTCTCGCGAGCGGCTTCTATCGATCCGTCGGCTTAGAACAGGTGACCTTGCTCATCAACTCGATGGGACACGCGCCGTGTCGAGCGGTCTACGTCGAACTCTTACGCCACTACCTAGAAGCCCATCACCATGAGCTTTGTGATGAACACCGTGAAACGTGGCAGCAGAACCCTCTTCGCGTGCTCGACTGTAAGCGAGAGGCGTGCGTCGACGTCACGTCAAGGGGTCCGATGTTGATTGATCACGTGTGCGACGAGTGTCGGGCCCACTTTGACAAGGTGGTTGCCGGGTTGACGTCGCTCGGAATCGACAGTGTCCTAAGCCCTCGTCTCGTACGAGGCTTCGACTACTACAATCGGACGACTTTTGAGTTCGTCGCTGACGCCTTCGAGAGTGCTCAGAACTCGATCGGGGGAGGCGGGCGCTACGACCAGTTGGCCGAGGAACTCGGCGGCAAGGCCACCAGCGGCATCGGTTTTGGCAGTGGGGTAGAGCGTCTCTTGCTCGCGCGAAGCGCCGAAGGCGTTCACGCTCCGTTGGTCAATCGTGTGCTCGACCTCTTCGTCATCGACACGACGGGTGACATCAGCGTGGGCGTACTCGTGGAGAATTTGCGTCGCGCTGGCTACGCGACGGATCGTGCGTACGACCAGCGTTCGATGAAGGCGCAAATGAAGGTCGCCGATAAGTCCGGCGCCCGACTGGCGTTGCTCATTGGTCCCGAGGAGATCGCTTCAGGTGAGGTTACGATTAGAGACCTTCGAAGCCAGGACTTTGAGCAGGCGCAGCTTCGCGTAGCTCAAAGCGAGATTGTTTCGGCGGTCGCCAACCTACTGAATAAGTGACGTGATCATGCCTAAAGATAGTGAAGCCACCAGCCTGCGTGACCTGCTCTGTGGTTCGGTTAACGAGGATCATGTCGGCGAGCGGATCAGTGTCTGTGGCTGGGTGGCGAAGCGCCGTGAACACGGCGAGCACCTCGCGTTCCTCGACGTTCGCGACCGTTCCGGTGTGGTCCAAGTGGTCGTTGAGGGTTTCGTTGACGTGCGCAGTGAGTACGTTGTTCGCGTCACCGGCACGGTGACGCCGCGCCCTGAGGGCACGGTCAATGACCGTCTGGCTACCGGCGCCGTTGAGATAAGTGATTGTCAAGTCGAAGTGCTTTCGCTCGCTGACGCTCCTCCATTTCAGCTGGACGACCGCGTCGACATCGACGAACAGGTCCGTCTTCGTTATCGCTACCTCGATCTCCGTCGCGACAAGATGCAACACAACTTGCGTCTTCGCGCCAAAGTGAACGCAGCCTTGCGTCGCGCTATGGACGCACAGGGATTTTGCGAAGTGGAGACCCCCCTGCTGTGGGCACCGACGCCCGAAGGTGCACGCGAGTTCGTCGTCCCCTCGCGCCTTCGTCCCGAAGAGTTCTACGTGTTGCCCCAGAGTCCACAGATCGCCAAGCAGTTGCTGATGGTGGGCGGCTTTGATCGGTACTACCAAATTGCTCGCTGTATGCGCGACGAAGATCTTCGAGCCGATCGCCAGTTCGAGTTCACCCAGCTCGACCTCGAAGCGAGTTTCGTCACGCAAGATGACGTCATGGCGTTCACGTCTCTGGCCGTTCTTGACGCGGCCGAGGCCGCGACGGGCGTACGTCCGGGGACTATTGGATCGATGACCTGGGCCGCGGCGCTCGACCTCTACGGCACCGACAAGCCCGACTTGCGTTTTGGCATGGTGTTGCACGATCTCTCTGACGTGTTCGAAAAGAGCGACGTCAAGGCTTTCGCCGCACCCACGGTCAAGGCCATGCGCGTGGTCGATGGTGCGAGTTTCTCGCGTTCCAAACTCGACCAACTGACCGAACAAGCCAAGCAACTCGGCGCGAAGGGACTCGCGTGGTTTCGCGTCACCGCCGAAGGACTTGACTCGCCGCTCGCGCGTTTCTTGAACGAAGGTGAAGCGGCGGCGGTGGCGAGTGTTGACGGGGCGCAGATTGGCGACCTCGTACTCATCGTGGCCGATGAGTACGTCGAGGCGTGCCACGTGCTCGGGGCGCTGCGCGTGACGCTCGGATCGCTTCCGGTGGGTGAGGGCCCTCACCACTACGTATGGGTGACGGAGTTTCCGATGTTCGAAGGAATCGACGAGGACGGCAATCTTCAAGCCGCGCACCATCCCTTCACGATGCCTCACCCAGAGGACTTGGACCTCATTGAAAGCGATCCTCTCAAGGTTCGATCCCAGGCGTACGACCTGGTGTTGAACGGATGGGAGTTGGGCAGCGGGTCAGTTCGTATTCATCGCGCCGACATTCAGTCGAGGATCTTTCGCGCCCTCGGTATTAGCGATGATGAGGCCGAGATTCGCTTCGGCTTCTTGCTCGGTGCCTTTAAGTACGGCGCTCCACCGCACGCGGGATTCGCCTTCGGCATTGACCGCTTGGTAGCGATTTTCGCCGGAGAAGAGAACATCCGCGAGGTGATTGCTTTTCCAAAGACGCAGTCGGGAACCGATCTCATGACCGGCGCGCCAAAGAGCATTGCTCCTCGAGCACTGCGAGACCTGCACCTGCGCTTCACACCAAAAGGTTCGTGACCTACGTCACTTTTTGATGACGCCGTCAATGAGCGCTTGCGCGATGCGGCGCCGCTAGCGGAACTGTTGCGGCCGCGCACGCTCAATGAGGTTGTCGGACAAGATCACCTCGTTGGTCCTGACGGTCCGCTTCGACGATTCGTTGAGGCCGGACAGTTGACGTCGATGATCCTTTGGGGACCGGCCGGTACGGGGAAAACAACGTTGGCGCGCATTCTCGCTACGTCGGCTAACTACGTCATCGAGAGCCTTTCGGCGGTCTCGAGTGGCGTGAAGGACGTGCGCGAAGCGTTGACGCGAGCGCGCGAACGCCTGGGCGAGCAAGGGCAGCGAACGGTGTTGTTCATCGATGAGGTGCACCGTTTTAACAAGTCACAACAGGATCTTTTGCTGCCCGCCACGGAAACGGGCGAAGTCGTGCTCATTGGCGCTACGACGGAGAATCCCTACTTTGAGGTCAACGCGGCGTTGATGAGTCGTTCGACACTATGGCGACTACACCCACTTGATGACGCGTCGCTTCGCGTACTGGTCGAACGTGGTCTCGAACTGCGCGGTGCCACCATTACCGATGAGGCGCTGCTCGCCGTGACGTCGTCGGCCGACGGCGACGCGCGTAGCGCCCTCACGACCCTCGACACCGCCATAGTGCTCGCCACGCTCGAGAGCAAGGGCGAGCCCGTCGACGTAAGCCACGTCGCGCGCGCGAGGGATGGGCGCCTGTACCACCAGAGTGCGGATACGCACTACGACCAGATCAGTGCCTTCATAAAATCCGTACGCGGGTCGGACCCCGACGCCGCCCTCTACTGGCTCGTCACCCTGCTCGAGAGCGGGGAGAGCGCCCGGTTTCTCGCTCGCCGTCTCGTGATTCTCGCGAGCGAGGACGTGGGACTGGCCGATCCGACCGGTCTGCTCGTCGCTGAATCGGCCGCTCGGGCCGTTGAGTTCGTGGGTCTACCCGAAGCGCGCCTTACGCTCGCGCACGCCACACTCACGCTCGCGCTTTTGCCGAAGAGCAACTCGGTCACCAGGGCGCTCGGCGCGGCGACGAGTGCCGTGCAGTCCGGAGGACTCGTCGAGGTCCCGACGCATCTGCGCGATGCGTCGTATCGCAGTGCGGCCATGCTCGGCTTTGGCACGGAGTATCGCTACGCGCACGACTACCCCGAAGGATGGGTTGATCAGCAGTACCTGCCGGACGCCTTTCAGGAGTCAACGTTTTTTGATCCCTCGGCGTACGGTCGCGAGGCGTCGCTTGTCGCGCAGTGGCGCGCGCGAACGAACCGCTCTCACCAGGGCGAACCACCAGCGCCAGTAGAGTGACTCTGTGGAAGCGGCCCAACTTCGTTCGATTTTCCTCGACTACTTCGCTGAGAATGGCCACACGCTGGTGCCCTCGGCGAGTCTGATTCCCCACGACCCGACCCTGCTCTTTACCGTGGCGGGCATGGTCCCGTTCAAGCCCTATTTTTCGGGCGAGGAGACACCTCCCTACAAGCGAGCGGTCTCGATTCAAAAGTGCTTTCGCGCCGCCGACATTGAAAACATCGGCATCACCGAGCGCCACCTGACGTTCTTTGAGATGCTCGGCAACTTCTCATTTGGTGATTACTTCAAGGAAGGCGCCATCTCCTACGCGTGGCAGCTGATAACTGAGCAATTTGGACTCGATCCCGATCGCCTCTGGATCACGGTGCACGTCAGCGACGACGACGCGTCGAATCTATGGCGCGACCACATTGGGATTCGTCCCGAGCGCATTCAACGCCTCGAAGAGGACAACTTTTGGACCATGGGCGAGGTCGGGCCCTGTGGACCGAGCTCCGAGATCTTCTACGACAAGGGCCCAGAGTTCGGTGAGGACGGCGGACCGGCGTTCGGGGGCGAAGATCGTTTTGTCGAATTTTGGAATCTGGTCTTTACCCAGTACGAACGTTCGGCGGACGGCTCGCTCACCGAACTGCCCAAGAAGAACATCGACACCGGCTGTGGTTTCGATCGTACCCTGGCGATTCTGAACGGCGTTGAGTCCGTTTTCGCGACGGACTACTTCGCGCCGCTGATTGAAACTGCGTCGCGGGTCCTCAACGCGCCCTACGGCAAAGATGAGCTCACTGACGTCGCGATTCGCCGCGTCGCCGACCACGGACGCGCGATGACCATGCTGGTCTCGGACGGCGTGCTGCCCTCTAACGAAGGTCGTGGCTACGTGCTTCGACGGATTATTCGACGGGCCGTGCTCGCGGCGCGCCGGGCGGGATCGGAGCGAGCGCTCACGGCGCCTCTGGTTGACGCAACGATAGAGAAGATGGGCGCCGCCTACCCGACGCTCGCCAGCGATCGTGATCTGATCGTTGAGATTCTTGAGCGAGAAGAGGCCGGCTTCGCTCGAACCTTAAAGACCGGACTCAGCCTCCTCGAGAGTGCCCAAGGCGAGGTGCTCACGAGTGGTGCAATTGTTTTCCCTGGTGAAGTAGCATTTAAACTTCACGACACGCACGGTTTCCCCATCGAACTCACCGAAGAGATCGTCGCCGAAGCGGGTCTGAGCGTTCAGCGTGACGCCTTTGACGCGGCCATGTCCGCTCAGCGAGAGCGAGCGAGAGCGAGCGCGAAGACCCTCAGCGTCGCGGACGACGCGCAGTACCGAGACCTCATCGATCGCCACGGCGCGACGGAGTTCGTGGGTCGTGACGTCACTCGTTACAGCGTCGAGACGACGGTTCTGGCGGTGCTCGCCGGAGAGAACGGCGAGAGTGAACTCTTCCTTGACGCGACGCCGTTCTACGCGGAGTCTGGTGGTCAAGTGGGCGACACTGGATCGGTCGTCACCGAGACCGGCCGGTTCGAGGTTATTGACACCCAGAACGTGGCCGGAGGACTCTTCGCCCACCGTGGTCGTTTGAGTGGAGAGATTCTCGGGGGTCAAGTGGCCATCGCGACAATTGAACCCGAACGTCGCGAAGCCACGCGACGCAATCACACCGCGACGCACCTCTTGCACGCGGGACTGCGCGCCGTACTCGGTGATCATGTCCGCCAACAGGGCTCGTACGTCGGACCAGAGCGCCTTCGTTTTGACTTCTCGCACGGTTCGGGGCTCGCGCCTGGGGAGACCAGTGAGATCTTGACGCTCGTCAACACTGACGTTGTCTTGAATGAGCACGTCGATACGATTCAGACCACGAAGGCCGAGGCCGAGACCATGGGCGCCGTCGCCTTCTTCGGCGATAAGTACGGCGATCGCGTGCGCGTCGTTCGCGCGGGGCGCCACAGTCTCGAGTTCTGTGGTGGCACCCACGTCGATCGCCTCGGGGAGATCGGACAGATTCAGATCGTGAGCGAAGCTTCGATTGGGGCCAACACCCGACGTCTCGAAGCGGTGAGCGGTTTAGGAGCGCATCGTCGTAGTTACGAGATGGAACAGGCCTTGGGCTCGGTGGCGACGCTGTTGAAGACGTCCCTCGACGACGTGGTGCCGGCTCTGGAACGCTTAGTCGAGCGACAACGGACCGTTGAGACGGAGATTGGCGCGCTGCGTCAGGCTCAACTCACGCAATTTGCGCAAGAACTCGACGTCCAAAGTACGGGTGACGTGGTGGTGGCGCGTGTGGATGGATACTCGGGCGAACAGTTACGGACGTTGGCCCAGGATCTCCAACACCGAGGACGTCGTGTCGTGGTGTTGATCGGCGAAAGCGACGACAAAGTGGCACTCGCGGTCGCGACCGACGGGTCACTCGACGCTGCGAGCACGGTGAAGTCCCTCGCGTCGCACGTGGGCGGCGGCGGCGGCGGTTCGGCGCGCCTGGCGCTGGCCGGAGGACGTAATCCCGAGGGAATCGACGCGGTCTTGGTCGCGGCGACGGCGCTCTAAGAGCGAGATGACGCGACTTCTCGGCATCGATCCCGGTGCGGTGCGGTGCGGCATCGCCATTACCGACTCCGCGGCTTCGATGGCATTTCCTCGAGCGACGCTCGTGAACGACGAGACGTTGACGGACGAGCTTCGACGCTTGATTGAAGAGGAGGGCGTCGGGTCGCTCGTCGTTGGTCGTCCCGTGGCGTTGTCGGGCAACGAGACCGCCAGCACGAAGCAGGCCGACGCTCTATACCACCAGCTCGTTGAGGCCTTTTCTGATCTGGCGGTAACCCAGTGGGACGAGCGCCTCACGACCGTTGAGGCCCAGCGCTCGCTCTCGCGGGCCGGTCTTAAGGCCAGGCAGCATCGCGAGCACGTGGACAGCGCCGCGGCCGTCATCATGCTGCAAAACTATGTTGATGGCCACCATGTTGCGTAGGCCGTTTGTTCGCTTCGTGCTCGTCGTGATTGTCCTCTTCGTGCTGGTCGCGGGCTGGTTTTTCTTGCAGGTGGACCCCGTCTTTGCTGGCGAGGGGAAGGAAGTCATTGTGACCGTGCAACAGGGAGAATCGGTCTCGGCGATTGCTGGTGAACTCCACGCCAAAGGTGTCATCGCCTCGCCGTTTGCGTTCCGCCTCGAGAACCTCGTTCTCGGCACGCCGCTCATACGTTCTGGTTCGTACGAGATGCGCCAAGGTTCGAGTTTCGCGAGTGTTCGTTCAATCCTTGGCTCGGCGCCCAACGTTGGCGTCGTCACCGTCTCAGCGGGTCTAACGCTGCACGAGGTGGCCCTTGACGTCGCCGCGCAGAAGGGCAACGCTTACGCCGATCGTTTTGTTCATGACGCGACCGCCGCCAGCACTCCAAGTTCGTTCGGCGACGGCAGTTCTCTCGAAGGACTTATCGGCGTTGGAACCTACGTGATCAAGCCCTCGGTCACCCCGAGCGCCCTCGCTCACGAGATGGTCGGGCGTTTTGCTAAAGAAGCCGCGTCAGTGGGCCTTACCCCGACGACCACAACCGGCGGTCTCGACGCCTACCAAACGATCATCGCGGCGTCGATTGTAGAAAAAGAAGGGTACTACCCGCGTAATATGCCCCAGGTCGCGCGCGTGATCTTCAATCGATTGGCTCGTGGCGGCCCACTGCAGATGGACTCGACGGTGCTCTACGCACTCGGCAAAGATGGTGGCACCGTGACGCCCGCGATGCTCAAAACGCCCACGCCGTACAACACGTATCTGAACACCGGCCTGACCCCGACGCCCATTTGCGCCGTATCCACCACCGCCCTTAAGGCAGTCCTGCACGCGCCCGCGGGGCCGTGGCTCTACTTCACGGTGATCGATCAGAGCGGTGATGAAGCCTTCTCAACGACGTTCGCGCAACAACTGAAGCAAGAGGCCATCGGAGCCTCCAACGGAATCTCGTGATCTGGCGGGTGGGTGTCGTAGGTTCACCCATCGAGCACTCTCGCTCGCCGCAACTTCAAGAGGCGGGTCTGAAACTCGCCGGACTCGAGGGAGCGTCAACGCGTGTCGAACTCGGTCTCAGTGGCGCCGGTCAATTGAAGGAGTTGCTGACGTCACGCTTCGACGCACTTTCCGTGACGAGCCCATTAAAACGCACGGCGTACGAGTGCTGCGATGAACGTAGCGACGTGGCGACTCGAACGCAGTCGGTGAATTCGCTGTTGGTTCGAGACGGAAAGATTCACGGCGCAAGCACTGACGGCGACGGCTTCGTCGATGCATTGAGCCACGAGTTTGGTTCCGTAGTTGAGAACGCGCACGCCGTGATTCTCGGTGCCGGGGGGGCGGCCAGCGCTATTTTGGACGCGTTGATTGATCGTGGCGTCGCGTCCGTTGTGGTACACGGACGAAATGATGTGAAGGTTGAAGAACTCACTCGTCGATACAAGAACGTCTTTTCGAGCTCACTGGTCTATAGACCCGTCGACCTGATCGTCAACACGGTGCCCGTGAGTGGTCGCGGTCACGAGGCGTCGGTACTGCAGGGCGTGCATCACGAGAGCGTGGCCGTGGATATCTCCTACGAGCCAGAACGCACGACGTGGCGGACACTCTACGACGATGCGGGATGTCGCACGATGAACGGCTTGGCGATGTTGGCCTTCCAAGCCGCGATCCAGATGCAGTGGTGGTGGGGCGTACCTCTAGATGGCGCCAAACTTCTCGAGGTGCTGCGTGACTGATCTGTTGACTGCTTTCGCTACCCGAACGCGAACGAGGGACTCGTTTGACTCGAGTCTCTTCTTTGGCATGATCGCCCTGGGCGTGACCGGCGTGATCATGATCTACAGCGCTACACGTCAAGCACTCGCCAACGCCGGCTACAACCCCCACTACTACCTCGAACGACAGGGTTTCTTTGTGGTGTTGGGCATCGGTGTGATGTACGTAATCTCGCGGATTGACTATCGCCGATTCGAGATCGCCGCAACGCCACTTTATATAGGTACCCTCTTCGCGCTCGCGGGCGTCTTCGTCGTCGGCCAGAGTTCCCTCGGCGCCCAACGGTGGTACAGCCTTGGCGGGGGCATCCAGATTCAGCCCAGCGAGTTCACCGTGGTGTGCTTAATCCTGACATTCTCAACGTTCTGTGCTCGAAGGCCCGACGGTCTCTCGATGAAAGACGTGATGCGTCTGCTGCTGATGGCAGCCGTGCCTCTCGCGCTCATTGTCAAACAGCCCGACCTCGGAACGTCGGTGATCATTATTCTCACCGTCGCTTCAATGATGGTCATCGCGGGTGTTCCCCCTCGCTTCATGAGTTTGCTCGCGGTGGCGGGGTCGGTCGGTCTCGCGGCCGCGATCTACTTCGATCTCTTGAAGAGGTATGAGATTGACCGCTTCATCTCGTTCTTGAATCAAAACTCCACCAATCAGAATCTCGCGGGATTGATCTATGAAGTGAAGAACGCGAAGAGCACTATTGGTTCGGGTGGCCTGCACGGGGCCGGGTTTTTCCACGGTCTTCAGACCGTGCTCGGGTACGTGCCCGAACAGCGCACGGACTTCATCTTCACCGCGATCGGCGAACAGCTGGGATTTATCGGTTCAGTTCTCATCATCGCGCTCCTCGCGTTCGTGGCCTTTCGTATGTTCATGATCGGTAAAAACGCCAAAGACACGATGGGTCGCTTGATCTGTATCGGCGTCTTCATCTTCTTTGCTTTTAGTTGTTTCGAAAACATCGGCATGACGATGGGCATTATGCCCGTGACCGGTATTCCGCTCCCTCTTCTCAGTTACGGAGGATCGTCAGCGCTCGTGTTCTTCGTGGCGGGCGGCATGGTGCTCTCGGTCTCGCGACGAGTGGGCAATTAGGGTTGACGAGTAATGAGTGACGACCCCGACCCCCAAGTGAGCGTCCCCATCGACGAGTCAACGGCGCCCCTCGAAGGTGAAACGCAAAGTGACGAAGTCTCGTATCAAGTGATGCATTTCGAGTCGGTGCTCTACGACCTCACGGATCTCTCGCCCATGGTTCACCTCGTCGAAGCGGCTTCGCCGTATCGCTTCGTCGTTATTCCGATTGCGTTGGCCGACGCCATAGCGCTGCAACACGCGTACGGCGCCGTAGAGAGCCGACGCCCCGGTACGCACGAACTCATGACGACGATGCTCACCCGACTCCAGGCCGAGGTGATTGCGGCGCGGATCGTGCGCATCGAAGGTGGCGTCTACTACGCCGAACTCGATCTCATGACGCCGAAGGGTCGCGAAGTTTTTGACTGTCGCGCGAGTGACGCGCTGTCCATGGCGCTACGTCAGAGCGTCCAAGCGCCCATCCTCTGCTCCGAGGACGTCCTGCAGTCTTACTTGTCCTGAGCGAAGCGGACCGCGACAACTTCGCCGCCGCGTTTCTCCGTGTTTCCTTCGTCAGAGATTCTCAGCAGAATCGCCACGATGAGATAGTTGGCGATGAGCGAGTTCGCGCCGTAGGCCATGAAGGGCAACGTGATGCCGGTAAAGGGCAGTAATCGAAGGATGCCCGCCATGATGAAGAACGCCTGGAAGCCCAAGAGGGCCGTGAGGCCCGTCGCGGTGAGGCGAACGAAGTCCGACGTCGCGCGCTGGGCAATGCGAAAGCCCTCGCCGACGAAGGCCGCAAAGAGGCACAACACCAAGATGACTCCGAGAAAGCCGAGCTCCTCGGCGATGGCGGCGAAAATCATGTCCGACGTTATGAAGGGTATGTTGCCCGATTGGCCGAGACCTAATCCGGTGCCCGTGACGCCGCCGGCGGCGATCGAGAACCATCCCCAGGCGAGTTGGTGGGAGTGGGCTAAGTTCACGGCCGACCACGGGTCGAGCCACTCACTGACGCGTCCCTGGACTTGATGGAACAGATGGTCCGCGATGTACGCGCCACCGATCAGCAGCCCCAGGCCGAGCACCACGTAGGACTTGAGACCGGTCGTCACCCATAGCAGAGCGATGAAGAGGGTGAAGATGAGTATCGCGAAACCAAGGTCGTTCTCTGCGCCCAAGATGACGATGGAGAGTCCCCACGCGGCGAGGATCGGCACCAACACCTTGGGTGGCACGAACCGCGCGGCTCCCAAGCGCTGCGTGGGAATCGTTAGGAGATCTCGGTTGGCGGCAAAGTAGGACGCGAAGAAGAAGATCAAGAGGATCTTGGCGAACTCCACGGGCTGAAACGTGAAGGGGCCCACGGGGATCCACAGACGCGCCCCGTTCACTGTGGTGCCCAGGTGTGGCACGAGGGGCGCGGCGAAAAGCGCGATAGCGGCGACCAAGGTGAGATAACGATAACGATCGAGGTCGCGCACGTGACGAACGAGTTTGAGCGTGAGGGCGAGTGCGAGAGCGCTCCCGAGGAACCACAGCGATTGGGAGCGGGCGAGTTGCGGGTCCCAGCGGGCGATCTCGACGTAGCCAATCCCGTTCAACAAGGTAGCAATGGGCAAGAGGACCTCGGAAGAATTCGGGGCGTAGCGAACGACCGCGAAGTGCATGAGGAGTGAAATGACGACCATGCCCACGAGGAAAACCAGAAAACTAGAGGGCATTTTTCCTTGCGCGCCAAGATAGGCCAAGACGTAGTAGGCGGTCGTGATTATCCACGCCAACGCCATCAGGCCCAGTTCGGTGAAGCGCCAATGCTGCTTAGTACCAGGCGATGGCGATGTCGCGCGAGCGACCGCCGGAACTGGGTGTTTCGCCACGTTTCAACAGTAGTCGTACGATAGTTAGAAGTAATTGACTTCTTAGAGGGAACTAGCTGTCGTGGCCGTAGATCTATCGTCGTTTGGACCCGAGAGGTTCTCCAGTCGAGAGTTGTCGCGCCTCGAGTTCGGCGCGCGTCTCTTAGACCTGGGCGAAGATCAGCAACTACCGATATTGGAACGCTGCAAGTTCGTGGCGATATTCGCGGATATGGTGGACGAGTTCTTTCAGGTGCGCGTCGTGAGCCTCGAAGACAAAGTTGCCGCCGGTGTGCAAACGGCGTCGGTGGACGGCGTGCGACCACGCCAGCAACTCGCCGCGATTCGCGAGCGCGTGCTCGAACTCGTGGAGCGCCAAGACCGCCTCATGCTCGATTCAATTCTTCCCCAACTCGCTGAGGGTGGGATTGAGATTGTGCGGTACGAAGATTTGGACTTCGAGTCCAAAGAGTTACTCGCGAAGTACTTCGACGAGAACGTCTACCCGGTGCTGACGCCCTTAGCGGTGGACCCGGGGCATCCCTTTCCGATGATTTCGAACCTCTCGCTGAACATTGCGGTCTCGGTACGCGACGAATTGACCAACGACGAGCGTAGCGCGCGCGTCAAGGTACCGAACTCGTTGCCGCGCTTTTTAAAGTCCGGTCCCAACCAGTGGTGCATGCTCGAAGACCTGATCATTGCGCACCTCGGACGGCTCTTTCCGGGCATGACAATTGGCCAAGCCGATCTCTTTCGTGTTACCCGCAACGCGGACCTCACGTTGGAGGAGGACGAAGCCGACGATCTCTTGGTGGCGCTCGAGGTCGAGCTTCGCCGCCGGCGTTTCGGAGAAGCCTTGCGCGTGGAGATCCAGCGCGGCATGTCCGAGGAGTTCCTCAAACTTCTCGTCGATCAGCTCGACCTCGATCCCTCGAACGTCTACGTTACCGACGCCATGCTCGGTCTGAGTGATCTGTGGAGCTTGTATGCGATCGACCGACCCGAGCTCAAGGGCGAAGGCTGGTCCCCGCTTACACCCAAGCGTCTCCTCGACGGCGATCACGTGGGCGACGTCTTTGCGGCAATTCGCGAGGGAGACATCTTGCTCCACCATCCCTACGAGTCTTTCACCGACTCGGTAGAGCCCTTCACCGCACAGGCGGCCCTCGACCCCAAGGTCGTGGGCATCAAGCAAGCGCTCTATCGCACGTCGGGTGACTCACCCATCGTTGCTTCCTTGATACAAGCTATCGAGCGCGGCAAGCAGGTTGTGGCCCTCGTGGAGTTGAAGGCACGTTTTGATGAGGCGACGAACATTGAGTGGGCCAAAGCGCTCGAAGACGCGGGTGTGCACGTGGTCTACGGCATCGTTGGTCTAAAGACTCACTGCAAAATAACCCTGGTCCTTCGTTCCGAAGGCGACACCACAGTTCGCTACGTGCACATTGGTACGGGTAACTACAACGACAAGACCGCGAGGATCTACGAAGATTTTGGTCTTTTGACCTGCGATCCGGCAATTAGTCACGACGTGGGAGAACTCTTCAACTTCCTGACGGGATTCGCGCGTATTGGCAACTACGAAAAGCTGATCGTCAGCCCGCTCTCGACGCGCACACGGGTCGTTGAATTGATAAACGCCCAACGCGACCGCGGGGCGCTCGGCAGAATCGCCATCAAGGTCAATGGCCTCACCGACCCCACCATCATCGACGCGCTCTACGAAGCCAGTACCGCGGGCGTCGAGATTCGCCTCGTCGTACGAACGTTGTGCTGTTTACGACCGGGCGTGGCGGGGCTGTCAGAGAACATCAAGGTTCATTCACTGGTGGGTGAGTTTCTCGAACACTCGCGAATCTTCGTCTTTGGCCGTCAGGGCGACCCCGACTTCTCGATCTATATCGGTTCCGCGGATCTGATGGAGAGAAACCTCGACCGACGCGTGGAGGTGCTCGTCCCCATTGAAAAGGCGTCGCTGCAGAGTGAGTTGCTCGAAGCCTTTGAGATCACGTGGCAGGACGATCTCTTTACCTGGGTGCTCGGTACGGATCGACGATGGCGACGCCTGCAACCCGTGAATAACTTCTCAGCCCAGCGTGAGTTCAAACGCTTGGCGATGGATCGATCCCGCTCACTTTCACAGGTCTAACCTCGGCTGGTCGGCGCCACTGCAGACTCGCGTAGGCGACGCCACCTACTGGTATAGGAATCCAGAAGTTCACGAGTCGATAGGCCAGCACGGCCAAGATGGCCTGGCTGTGGGGAACGCCAAAGCCCACCAACGTCGTGATGAGCACGCCTTCAATGATGCCGAGACCCGCCGGCGTGATGGGAATGGCGGCCAGGACGTTGGCGAGGCCGTACGCGACGAGAAGATCGATCGGTGACACGATCGCCCCGAAGGACCAGAGGAAGACCCACAGACACGCGGCGTCGAGCAACCAATTGAGCGCAGCCCACGTGAATGCCCACCACAACGTTCCGCGGTTCGTTATCAAGAGCGTGATGCGGTCCGCGACCTTCTTTAGGAGCGCGGTGATGGCGTCAGGATTCACCGACGGAATACGGTGCGCGATGACTCGCAACCACGCGTCGGCGCGACGTTGGCCGCGCGTGATGAGGAGAATCGTTCCAAAGAAGGCCAAGAGCAAGAAGACGCCCGCCAGGGCGGCGAAGCCGTAGGCGGGGTTGAAGCCGTCGAGGGGAATGGAGATGACTAACACGATCCAAAAGATGATGTTGAGCACCACGGCCGAGCCCGAGCCCTGCGCGGCCAGGCCAAAGGCGTTGGTCTCTCTCGGGACGCCGAGATCGTTGAAGATGCGATACGACAAGGCGCCCGCGGGCGCCGTGCCGCCGGGGACGACGTGGCTAATCGCGAGGCCGGCCATATTCACGCGCAGCGTGTTGTAGCGACTGGGCGCGTAGGGGTAGAGCACGGTGCGCGTCAGTTCGACGTAGGCCAGTATTGCTCCGACCTCGAGCAGAACGGCGATGGCGACGAGGACGGGGTTGACGGTGGCGAGGAGGGGGAGGGAGTGGCGAGCCGAGCCGAACTGGGGCAGTACCAAGTACGAAAAAACGAAGATCAAGGAGCCAAAGCTGAGTATGAGGCGAATCTCGCGCGGTAGTGCGAGGCGCTTCTTTGGCGCGGCGTCGGGCATAGGGCTTCCTCAAGAGTGTCACGTGCCAGGGTCAGATCGGTGGAACGTGACTGGCCAAGTCTAGGTGAACTCGTAGAATTCCCTAATGCGCACGCTCGTGGTACTTCCCACGTACAACGAAATTCTCAATGTGGAACTGATGTTGCGAACCCTTCGTGAAGTAGTGCCCGCGTGCGACGTGCTCGTCGTCGACGACGGCAGTCCCGATGGTACGGCGCGACGCGCGCACGCCGTCGCGGCGGAGTTGCAACAGATCGAGATTCTCGAACGAACGTCCAAGAGCGGACTCGGCGGCGCGTACCGTGCGGGTTTTGCTTGGGGCCTCGAAAAGGGCTACGACCATTTTGTCGAGATCGACTGTGACTTCTCACACGACCCCAAAGTGTTGCCGGAACTACTCGTCGCGGCGCAAGATCACGAAGTCGTTATCGGATCGCGCTACATCAAGGGTGGTCACATTCCCGCCTGGGCGCTCTCTCGTCGACTGCTCTCGCGCGGTGGCAATAAGTACGCAACCATCATGCTCGGGCTCGGTGTCGAGGACTCGACGTCGGGGTACCGCGTGTACTCAGACTCGGCGTTAGAGAAGATCGACTACCAAAGCGTGACCGCTGATGGTTACGGCTTTCAGATCGAGATGACGTACCGCGCGCGCAAAAACGGCGCGTCAATCATTGAAGTACCGATCTCTTTCAAAGACCGCCTGCGCGGAGAGTCCAAGATGTCGAGCGCCATTGTGGTTGAGGCGCTGGCGATGGTCACCAAGTGGGCCCTTGTGGGCCAACTTGGCCGACTGCGTCAACGGCGCCCCTAGACGCGGTCGACGAGCACCGACGTCAAGACCGCGGCCAGTTTGTCCTTGGTCTCTTCTCGCTCGGCACTGGGATCGGACTCACTGACGATGCCGGCGCCCGCCCACGCCTCGAACTCGCGTCCCTTTAAGAGCACGCCGCGAATGCCAATCCACCACTCGCCGTCACCGTGCTCGTCGAGCCAGCCAACGGGACCGGCGTAGTGGCCCCGGTCGTGCTCTTCGAGTCGACAGAGCAGTTCGTAGGCGCTCTCGCGCGGTATTCCCCCCACGGCGGCCGTGGGGTGGAGCATTCGAAGGACTTCGAGCGCGTCGGGGGCGTTGGCCCCTTGGCTTTTGGCCGTGATCCAAGTACCTAAGTGCGCCACGGTGCGTAGCGCCACGATCGTCGGTTCGGCGTCGGCGTTGATGTCGTCGTAGACGTTGGCGAGGTTCTTGACGATCTCGTCAACGACAACACCGTGCTCGTGGAGGTTCTTCGTGCTGCCGAGCAGCCACGTTTCGTAGTCGTCCGGCGCCACGTTCGGCGGCAACGTGATGGTGCCCGCGAGTGGGTGACACTGAATCTCGTCGCCACTTCTTCGAACGAGGAGTTCCGGACTCGCGCCCACGTAACGCCGACCGTCAGACGTAGGAAAGCTGTAGAGCGTACAGATTGGCTCACGGTGACGTAGGCGTTGGAGAATAGCCGCGGCGTCTATGACGTCGGGCACAGATCCAAGGACAGCGCGCGCGAGGACAATCTTGACAATCTCCTTACGGCGAAGGATCTCCACCGCGAGCGCCACGTTGTGGGCGTACTCCTCGGGCGTTGGTTGATACGTCAGCGAACGAAGACTCTGCGTCTCTTGGGTTGGCTCAGCGACCGCGTCGAGCATCTCTCGCCACCCGGACGAACCGTCGAGCACGGTCAGCCACGCGTCGCCGGACTTGGTTTGGGTCAGCACGAACTCAGGAATCTGGAGTTCACCGGGGGCGTTGCGGTCAAAGGGTAGTGAGGCGAAGGCGACGATCCCGGTGCCGGGTGAACCGTCGTCGCCGGTTAGTTCGTGACGCTGCAACGCCGCCGTCGCGTCAGTGCTGGCGTTAAGACCGCCGTTGAGGTGCACGCGATCGGCAACTCCGCCAAACCCCACGCGCAGCACGTCGGGGGTCTCGACGAGCCACCCGACTCGGGCACCGAGCGCTCTGAGAGTATCGAGACGAAGTGGCGCAATGGAGGATCGAATGAACTTCACGAGGTCCTCGTCGCGAGAAACTGCTGGCTCAGCCCACCCATCACTCGACGATGGTTGACCGAGCTGAAGCCCGCGCGATTCAACATCGCCGCGATCTCTCTTGACGATGGTAGGTACGCCGTCGAAGCGGGGAGGTAGTGGTAGGCGGCTGAATCGGAGATGAGCGAGCCGATAAAGGGCACAACCTTTCGAAACCAGAAGCGAAAGCCCACGCGCAGCAGCCCCGACTCGGGCTCAGCGACTTCGAGGAGCGAAAGTCGACCGCCCGGACGAAGCACGCGCGCCATCTCGTCGAAGGTTCGAGCGAGATCGGTGAAGTTGCGAAGGGCGTAGCCACAGGTCACGCCGTCAACACTGGCACTGCGAAAGGGCAGTTTGGAGGCGTCGGCCTGGACGCGCTCGGGCATGGCCTTGCCGACGTGGAGCATGTTGTAGCTGAGATCTGTCGCGACAGCGCGTTGGCCCTGTCGGTTGAGTTCACGAGTGAGATCACCGGTCCCCGCGGCGACGTCGAGCACGACGCTGTCGCGAGCGAGGCACAGGTCGCTCACCGCGCGACGCCGCCACCTCGCGTCGAGGCCGAAGGTCATGAGTTTGTTGACCAGTTCGTAGCGCGACGCAATCGCGTCGAACATCGTGCGAACGTGCTCGGTTTTGGCGTCACCCTGGGGAAGGGAAGTACTCGTCAACGTGCTACTTGTAGTAACGAGAGACAATTTGCGCGACGCACGAAGGTTTCGTCGCGTTCTTCACTTCAACCACTACGTCCATAACAATTTGCACGCCGCCGTTGACCTCTTCGACCGAGGAAAGCGTGGCGCCGGCGCGTATCTCTGATCCGACCGGTACGGGCGAGGGGAAGCGAACCTTGTTGGTGCCGTAGTTGACGCCCATCGTTACGCCGTCCACTTTCATCAGGCCACTCAGCAATACGGGCAAGAGCGACAGGGTCATGTAGCCGTGGGCGATGGTATGACCAAAGGGGCCGGCCGCCGCACGCACCGGATCCACGTGAATCCACTGATGGTCGCCGGTAGCGTCAGCGAAGAGATTGACTTCCTCTTGGGTGACGGTCCGGTAGTCGGAGTAGCCCAGATGTGTACCTACGAGAGCGGACAACTCTGCGGTGTCCTTGACGTGAATAGTCATGATGTACCTCCTCGGCAACTCTATCTTTTGAGAAGTCATCGTCGGTCCGGCTAGGTCCGAGTCTTAGACTCTCTTCGTGAGTACCTTGCCCGCACCTGCGCACCATCGCCAGATAAGTGACGGCGGTTTTCGCGCAGCCCTCTTCGGGCTCTCCGACGGTCTCGTGACGAACATGTCACTGATTTTGGGTTTCGCGGGCGCGAATCCGGGACACAACGTCGTTCGACTCGCGGGACTCGCCGGACTGGTCGCGGGGGCCTTTTCGATGGGTGCCGGTGAGTACATCTCGATGCGGGCGCAGAAGGAACTCTACGAGTACGAAATCAACGTTGAACGTCAAGCGCTGGCGGACGACCCTCAACTTGAGCGCCTGGAGCTTCGCGACATTTTCATTGGACGAGGGATTGACGCCGAACTAGCGGAGCGACTCTCCACTGATCTGATGCGTGACCCCGAGATGGCCCTGCGCACCCACGCTCGCGAAGAACTCGGCGTGGATCCTTCAGCAATCGGGTCACCGTGGATTGCCGCGTCGTCGTCGTTCGCTTTTTTCTCTCTTGGCGCGTTCATTCCACTCTTACCGTGGTTGGTTACGTCGGGTGGCAATCCACTGTGGTGGTCAATTGGCGTCGCGGGTCTGGCGATCGCTGGCGTCGGCGGAGCCGTTGGCCGCTTTACTCATCGCGGCGTGTGGCGACCGGCAATTCGACAGCTACTCATCTGCGGTCTCGCGGCCGCCGTGACCTTCGGCGTTGGTCGATTAGTGGGCGTTCACTAAGGGCGCGTGAAGCGAACGAGGCGATCTTCTCGTTCCAATCGAAAGCCCAACGACGTGTAGATTTTCTTCGCCGATTCATTGGACTCATCGACGAAAAGGACGGCATCACTCACGCCCTTGCGCCACAATACGTTGAGCCCTTGGGTGACCATGACCCGGCCTAAATGGTGGTGTTGAAAGTCGGGATGAACCGAGACGACGTAGATTTCACCGAATCGATCAGGGTGTAGTTCGTGGACCTTGGTCCAACATGAGGCCGCGACGCGACCGTCAATCTCTAAGAGTAAAAATCCCGACGGGTCGAACCACGGCTCCCGGGTGCGCTCATCCAGGTCCCGCTGATGCCACGCTCCCTGTTCGGGGTGGTTCGCGAATGCGGCGTTGTTTTGTTCGAGCCACGCGCCTTCGTCACGGTGCGCTTCAAAGTTTCGAAGAATCGCTCCGGCGGGCACTGCTGCCACTTCGACGGGCAGTTTCACGCGCAGTAGTTCCAGCATTCGCGTGACCGTCCCGTTGATGTAGGGGCAGGTCTGAGGACCGCGCGTCCACCAGTCGACGACCTCGTGCACGGCGAGCAGATGCGCGAGGAGATCCACTTCGAAATCACCGCCGCACATTTCGACGATGGCGTGGTCGTCGCCGGTGGACATTGCGTACTTCGTGAGTTCGGCACCGTCGTAGTAGAGCCAGTGTTGGGCTCGCCAGCCGTGCACGACCGTGCGTCGACGCCCTTCGTCGATCGCCTCACGGCCGAGCAGCGATTCGGTGCGGTCGAGCAAACTCAGTACTTCGAGGCGCTGGGGTGGTGTTAGAGATGACACGCACCACCAAGTAGAAGCCATGGGTCAACACTACCGGTGGGTCTTAGAACGCCCGCCCCGCGACGCGAGTGAGTCGGCGCAGTAACGCGCCGACGGTGCGCTCGGCGGCGACGAGCTCGGCGTAGACCTCTGGCGGCATCGCGTCACCCTCGGATTCAACGAGAGTGGTGAGGCGCGCTGAAAGTTCGGTGATCGAAGAGGTGATCGTGTTGAGTTCAGTCTGCATGCTCATTTGTGGTCGCCCTCAACGTCGCGACGAGTTTCGCCGTTCTGGCGCATACTGTAATAGTCAATGGGTGAAACAACGAACGACCAGTTGACCGAGGTGCTGCAGTGGTCTGTAATAAGGGCTCGCGGTCTGGAGTCCGCGTCGTTTCTTCAGGGCCAGCTGAGCCAAGATCTAACGAATCTCGACGAGAGCGGCTCGTGGGCGCTGCTACTCGCCCCCGACAGCGTTGTGATCACCTCG
>DATCCC010000009.1:0-70448 GCA_036511495.1 Acidimicrobiales bacterium
TGTTCGAGCATGTCGTTGCGGTTCTTTTGAAACAGTTCTGAGGAAGTGTCGAGCGTCGAGGCAAGGGGCGGCGCTAGCAGAACTTGCTTCATGCGCAAATCCTAGTTACCGCTTGAAAGTAGAGACTTCGCCTCGTCGAACCACGAGTAGGACGGTGTCGCGCGAGGTCGTGGCGCCCAGAATCAACTTGGTGATTCGTCATCGAACGCCAAAGGCCGACCGATAAGGTGGTGTCAATGCGCATCGCCCTTGGCTCTGATCACGCCGGTTACGACCTCAAGACGTTGCTGAAAGACACGCTCGTCACGTGGGGCTATGACGTCATCGACCTCGGCACCAACAGTGCCACCGTTTCTGTCGACTATCCAGACTTTGGCGCGGCGGTGGGTCGCGCCGTGGTGTCCGGCGAAGCCGAACTCGGTGTCGCGTGCTGCGGCTCGGGCATTGGCATCGCCATCGCCGCCAACAAAGTGCCGGGCGTTCGAGCGGCCGTCGTGCACGACGTCACGTCGGGGCACCTGGCCCGAGAACACAATCACGCCAACGTTCTTTGCATGGGCGGGCGTCTAACGGGACCGGTGGTGGCGATTGAAACGATGGAGGCGTGGTTAAAGGCCGTTCCCCAAGATCGACACGAAGGCCGAATTCAAAAACTGCGCATACTCGATGACCAATTGACGACGAGGGAGAAATAGGCACGTGGGTTCATCGCCATTTGATTCGTGGATTACGAACGACGACGAGATAACGTCGCTTCTCTCACAAGACTGGGACCGTCAAACGACGACCGTACAACTGATCGCCAGTGAGAACTTCGCCTCGCCTTCGGTCCTGGCGGCCACGGGTTCGATTCTCACCAACAAGTACGCCGAGGGATACCCGGGTCGGCGCTACTACGGGGGTAACTACGTCGTCGACGAAGTCGAAGATCTGGCCCGACGACGATTGACCGCGCTCTTTGGCGCCGACCACGCCAACGTCCAGCCCCACAGTGGCGCGAACGCCAACGTTGCGGTGTACGAGGCGTTGCTGAATGCAGGCGACACCATTCTCGCGATGCGACTCGACCAAGGCGGGCACCTCACCCACGGCTCACCGGCTTCGATCACCTCGAAGTTCTGGAACTTTGTTTCCTACGGCGTGACGCCCAGGTCGGACGATCCCGATCATCCGGGTGAACTCATCGACTTTGACAACGTGCGCGATCAGGCACTCAAACACCGTCCCAAACTCATTGTCGCGGGCGCGACGGCCTACGCGCGTCGCATCGACCCTGCGCCCTTTCGCGAGATCGCCGACGAGGTGGGCGCTTTGTTGATGTTCGACTCGGCCCACGTGGCGGGCCTGATTGCTGGGGGGTCACATCCCAATCCCGTGCCCTACGCCGACGTCGTTTCCTTCACGACGCACAAGACGCTGCGCGGACCACGCGGTGGGGCAATTGTCTGTCGTGAAGAGCACGCGAAAAAGATTGACTCTGCCGTCTTTCCCGGTCAACAGGGCGGTCCCTTGGAGCACGCGATTGCCGCCAAGGCGGTCGCTTTTAAGGAGGCGAGCCAACCAAGCTTTTCTACCTACACCGCTCAAGTGGTCGCGAACGCGCAAGCCTTCGGCGTCGCTCTCCAACACGAGGGCTTTCGATTGGTCTCGGGAGGTACGGAGAATCACATGTTGTTAGTGGACCTTAGAGAGTTTGACGCCGAATTGACGGGCAAAGTTGCCCAAGAGGTCCTGGACCGGGCGGGCATCACGACCAATCGCAACACGATTCCTGACGATCCCCGCAGTGCCTTCATCACGTCGGGACTTCGCGTGGGCAGTGCCGCCGAGACCACCGCCGGAATGAGGGAAGGTGAGTTCGCGACGATCGCGGCGCTCATGACGCGCGCGCTCCGTAAGCGCGACGATGAAGCGGAACTGCTGAGCGTACGCAACGACGTCGCTGCACTCTGCGCTAACTTCAACCCGTACGCGAACTTTACGAAGTAACTCGTGGGCAATATCGGGGCGTATCTCGCGGTTGCGGTAGTGGGCGCAGTCATCACCTTGATTGCCAATCGACCGGCCCGGATCATCTCGATGCGGATTGGCTATACGGCCCAACCAGACGAACGAAAGGTCCACCAGCACGTCACGCCCTACGGCGGTGGGGCCGCGATGTTGGTGGGCTTTTGTGTCGCACTGGTCTTCGCGTTCCTTATTCCGTCGCTGCGACACGTCATCACGTCCTCGCACGAGATGCTCGGCGTATTGCTCGCGGCCGGTGTCATCTTCGTCGTTGGCGTACTCGACGACTTTCGTGAGATGAGTGCGCCGGCGAAAGTAGCGGGGCAGTTTCTCGCGGCGTCGATTCTCTACTTCAGCGGTGCCACGATGTACCAACTGAAGTTGCCCTTCGCCGGCTTCATCGTGCTGGGTCCGTCAATCTTGCCCATCATCACCGCGGTGTGGGTCTTCGCCCTGTCGAACGCCGTGAACTTGATCGACGGACTCGACGGGCTGGCCGGGGGCATCGTGGGTATCGCCTCGGGAACGCTCTGCCTCTACGGTCTTCGTCTCGAGGATTTGGGTCTCTTGCCGGTGACGAACGTCGGTCCGCTCATCGCCGCGCTGACCTGTGGAATCTGCGTGGGCTTTTTGCGCGACAACTTTCATCCAGCGAAGCTCTTCATGGGCGACGCCGGAGCGCTGATGCTGGGGCTGTTGATGAGCGCCTCGACCATGGTCATTGGTGGACGCACGCCGCCAGCGAGTGGCGTCACGTTCTTCTTCTTCGCGCCTCTCCTCATTCCCGTCTTCATCCTCGGCGTTCCCCTCATCGACGCGGTCTGGGCCTTCGTGCGTCGAACCGCGTCGGGCCAGGGCTTTCACACGCCCGATAAGAACCACATCCACCACCGACTCATGCGCCTCGGTCACGGACATCGCCGCACGGTCATCATTCTCTGGTCGTGGACCGCCTTGCTGTGCGGCTTCGTCTTGCTGCCCCTCTTTGACACCCGGGCCAACGTCTTCATACCTCTAGGCGTCGCGGTACTGGTCATCGCCCTCTTCACCTGGTTCAGCCCCTTGTTGTGGCGTCTGCGACGTCTTCGTGAGGGGACCGACGCGCCTGACGAAAGCGTCGTGCCGTGAGTGACCGCTCGGGCAACGAACACCCAGACGGCTCGGACCAGGAGAAATCGGACGTCAAAGACCTGCCCGGATTCGCCGCGTTCGCCGCCCTGGGAACAACCATCGCGACCTGCCTCGCGGTGGGCGTGGTGCTCGGTCTTTACCTCGACGACCTCTGGCACCTCGCGCCCCTGGGTCTACTAATCGGGATAGTGTTAGGGACGGTCGCGGCCGTCGCGAGCGTTGTGACGCTCGTCCGGCGTTACCTCTAAAATTGATCGACCGTGTTAGAAAACCTGCCCGCAAATACCCTGCCACGCCTCCTGCGCCGAACCACCCTTTCGGCTATCGCGGTCGGGGTTCTTGGCTTTATTGTGGCTCTTTTTGTGGCCCCCCCGCTCGCGGCCCTCGGCGTCGTCATTGGCGTGGGTCTGGCAATACTTAACCTGCGTTTCCTAGACGCACAAGCCGCCAAGGTCGAACTTCGTGGGGAACAGAGTCAAAAGGCCGTGCGCCGCCAACTCGGTGGGCAAACGACCGGCCGCCTCCTCGTTATGACGGTCGTGGTCCTCTTCGTGGTGTGGTTAAACGCCCCGCTTGGAATCGGTATTGTTGCTGGGCTCGTCTTGTACCAACTCGCGTTCGTTTTTAACGTCATGCGGGTGCTCGCGGCGAGCGGAGGAGTTGAGTGAGAACGCTCTACGCGGCGAAGACTATTGCGGTTGGCGTTCACCCGGAGCTCCACGTCTTTGGACTGACCATCGACTACGACATCGTCATGTCGACGGTGGTGGCCGCCGCAATCTTTCTCTGGCTGGGCTTTCGCATGCGCGCCAAAGCCACGAGTGGCGTGCCGGGCAAGCTCCAGTTGATCTGGGAGATTCTCGTCGAGCAGGTAAACGAGTTGGCCGATTCAGCTATCGGGCCTGAGGGACGTCGCTTCGTCCCGGTGGGCGTCACGCTGTTCCTCTTTATCTTGATCTGCAACTGGCTCGACTTCATACCGACCGCGATGCACCCGGGCAGTTCGGGCGCGATCTTGCCGTCGCCAACGGGCGACGTCAACTTGCCCCTCGCGATGGTGTTGTTCGTCATTACCTGGGTGCACATTGAATCGTTCCGGGCCCGCGGATTCAAGGGCTACTTCAAGCACTACGCGAAGCCGTTCATGGCCTTGTCACCGATCAACATCATTGAGGAAATCACCAAGCCCATCACGATGACCTTCCGTCTCTTTGGCAACATCTTCTCCGGTGGACTCATGGTCGTGGTGATGTTGACGCTGCTGCCGATCTACATCAGCCCGCCATTTGAAATAGCGTGGAAGTTCTTTGACACCGGACTGCTCGGCACCATCCAAGCGTTCATTTTCATGTTGTTGTCGATTCTGTACTTTGGATTCGCCATGAGTCATGACGAAGAGCACGAAACGCTCGAGTCTCAACCCGCAGTAACGCACTAACTAAACCCAGGAGGAATGAAGAATGGCAACAGACCCAACGATCATTAGCGGCGCGATTCGCAACGCCGGCGCGCTCATCGGAGGCGGACTCGCCCTCGGTGGGGGAGCCATCGGCGCGGCCATCGGTGACGGCTTGGCCGGTAGCCAGACCATCGCCGCCATCGCTCGCCAGCCCGAGGTCGAGAACAAGGCGCGTACGTACTTCTTCTTGACCGTTGGTCTGGTGGAAGCTATGTACTTCATCAACCTGTTGTTCATGGTTGTGTTCGTTTACGTTTTCGAGAAGCACTAGTAGCACCAATGGAGTCAGCTGACTCCTCGGTGTTGTCCCTTCGATAAGAAAGTAGGTCTACCGTGATTACTGCCACGTCAATATTTCTCCTCCCTAACGGCACGTTCTTCATTGAACTCGCGGTATTCGTGGTGTTGCTCTACATCGCGACGACCAAGTTCGTTCCCATCATCAACAAGATGTTGGAGAAGCGTCAAGAGGACATCCGAACCGCGCTCGAGGCGGCCGACGCCGCGCGCGCCGAAGCGGCGACGGCCGGCGACGAGCGGGCCAAAGTGCTCACCGACGTGCGCGAACAGGCTCGGGTCATCGTCGCCGGCGCCCAGGAGACCTCCGACCAACTAAAGGCCGAAGCCGGCGCTCGCGCCCAGGCGGAGTACGACCGCATCGTCGCGAGCGCTCAGGGCGAAGTCGCTGCCGCGCGTCAGCACGCCATCGATGAGGCCGCGGCGCGTATTGGCGAAATCGTCTTTGACCTCGTGTCTAAGATTGTCGAGCGCGAGGTCGACCAGAGTTCTCACGACGACCTGGTTCGTGAGGCCGTGGCCGCACTCAACGCCGAAGCCGCCAAGGGAACGACCCGCTAACCATGCTGGCCAAGCTCGAAGGATTCGCTGCCGCTCTCCTCGGCCGACTCGACAAGTTCGTGCTCGCCACGGTGGTGAGCGACCTCGAGGCGTTCCAGGCGACCGTCCTGGCAAAAGCCGATCTCAGTGCCGTCTTGACTGATACCAGCATTTCGCACGTGGCGCGCGGCCAAGTCGTGAACGATCTCTTGACCAACAAGGTCAGTCCCGAAGCGCTTCGTCTCGCCACGTACGCCGCCACCGCGGTGCCCGCCCAAGAAGTACCTCGGGCTTTTGATGAGTTGGCGCACGTGGCGCGCACGCTCCTCGAGACGGGCGAGTTCCACCACGCGGGCCTCGGCTTGCTGGACGCGCGACGCCGCGTCGCGGGCTACGCCGACGCGCTGCTCGACGAGGTCGATACCGAAAACTTCACCGCCATCGAGGACGATCTCTTTCGCTGGGCCAGATCGGTCGAGAGCAATGAAGGCCTCCGACACCTCTTATTAGACCGTGACGCCTCACTCGACGCGCGTCTGGGACTCACGAATCAACTGCTGAGTGGCAAGGTCAACCCCGTCTCGCTGGACTTGGCGCGCTTCACAGTTATCGGCGGCCGGCCCCGTGACGTCGTGGGTACGCTCGATTTCCTCGTGGACTACGTCGCTCAGTCACGTGATTGGCGCGTTGCCCGCGTGCACACCGCCCGTGCGCTCGATAGCGCGAGCCAACACCAACTCGTGGGATCGCTGAGCGCCCTCACGGGCAAGAACGTGGAACTTCAGATTGCCGAGCAGCCCTCCTTGTTAGGTGGCGTGCTCGTTGAAATAGGTGACCTTCGTCTCGACGCCACCACGCGCGGACGACTGGGCACGTTGCACGACGCCGTGGCGTCGGGAAAATATCTCGAATCCGCCTTAAATCAAAATGACTAAGAAAAGGAAACTGTGATGACCGAGCTCACTATTAGTGCCAGCGAGATCACCGAAGCACTGCGCAAGCACGTCACCGACTTCAACCCGGCCGTCGCGGCCGAGCAGGTCGGACGCGTCGTTGAAGTAGGCGACGGCATCGCCCGCGTGTCGGGGTTGCCTTCCGCGAAGGTGAACGAGCTGCTCGAGTTTGAAGACGGCACCGTGGGTCTCGCGATGAACCTCGACGAGGAGACCATCGGCGCGGTCGTGCTCGGTTCGGTGGACGGCATCGAAGAAGAGCAGGTCGTGCGCTCGACGGGTCGTATTCTTTCGATGCCCGTTGGTGACGCGCTCCTCGGTCGCGTCGTCAACGCACTCGGTGAACCCATTGACGGCAAGGGGCCCCTCGTGAACCCCAAGCAGCGTCGCATGGAGATTCAGGCGCCCGGCATCACTGGTCGCCAACCCGTGAGTGAACCACTGCAGACCGGCATCAAGGCCATCGACGCGATGACGCCGATTGGGCGTGGCCAGCGCGAACTCATCATTGGCGACCGCAAGACCGGCAAGACCACGGTCGGCATCGACACCATTTTGAACCAGAAGGGTCAAGGGGTCAAGTGCATCTACGTCGCCGTGGGTCAAAAGAACTCCTCGGTCGCCCAGACCGTCAAGATCCTCGAGGACCACGGCGCTTTTGCCTACACCGTCGTCGTCGTCGCGGGGGCGGGTGACCCGGCGCCCTTTAAGTTCCTCGCGCCCTACGCGGGTTGCGCCATTGGTCAAGAGTGGATGGAAAACGGTGAGCACGCGCTGGTCATCTACGACGACCTCTCCAAGCAGGCCGAGGCCTATCGCCAGATTTCGCTGTTGCTGCGACGTCCACCAGGTCGCGAGGCCTACCCCGGCGACGTCTTCTATCTCCACAGTCGTCTCTTGGAGCGGGCGGCGAAGTTGAGTGACGAACTCGGCGGCGGTTCGCTCACGGCGCTGCCGATCATTGAGACCAAGGCCGGCGACATCTCGGCCTACATTCCAACGAACGTCATCTCCATTACCGACGGTCAGATCTTTTTGCAGTCCGACCTCTTCTACTCGGGCGTTCGTCCAGCAATCGACGTGGGTAACTCGGTGTCGCGCGTGGGTGGCGCGGCGCAGATCAAGGCCATGCGCTCGGTCGCTGGCACGTTGAAGATCGACCTCGCGCAGTTCCGTGACCTCGAGTCCTTCGCGACCTTTGGCTCCGAACTCGACAAGTCGTCCCAGCAACAGCTCGACCGCGGCTACCGCTTGACCGAACTGTTGAAGCAGGGTCTAAACGCCCCGGTGCCGGTCGAAGAGCAGTGCGTCGTCATCTACGCGGGCACGCGCGGCTGGCTCGACACCGTGCCCGTCGAGGACGTCATTCGTTTCGAAGCCGAACTGTTGACGGACTTTCGAGCTAAGCACACCGACTTGCTCGCCCACATCCGCGACACCGGCACGTTGCCCGAGCCTGAGAAGATTGACGCCGCGATGAAGTCCTTCACCGACAGTTTTTCCGTCAGTAACTAGAGAGTTCGAAGAGCGAGAAAGGAGGAGCCATGGCTGGAGGACAAGAGAAAATACTGCGTCAACGCATCAAGTCCGTTAACTCAACGCGCAAGATCACCAAAGCCATGGAGCTCATCGCGGCGGCGCAGATTCCTCGCAGTTTGGCGCGCATCATCGCTAATCGCCCGTACCGTCTCGGCATGCAACGCATCCTCTTAGAAGCCGCCCTCGGCGATCCGGCGGGTGCCGCGAAGTTGATCGCGCTGCCCGAAAGAGTGGAGTCCGCCCTCGTGCTGGTCCTAACCGGTGACCGTGGACTCTCGGGTCCCTACAACAACGCGTCCCTGCGCGCCGGTGAGCGCTTGGTTGAAAAACTCCAGGGCGAAGGCACCAACGTGCGCCTCGTGGTGGTCGGGAAAAAAGCCACGGCCTACTTTCGTTTCCGTGGTCTCAGCGTCGAAGAGAGTTACTCGGGCTTCGTTGACCGACCAACGTTCTCTGACGCGCAGGAGATCGCCGCCCTGCTCGCTCGCCCCTACTTAGAGAGCGAAGCGCAGCAGATTCTTCTCGTCTCCACGAGGTACGTTTCGGCCGGTTCGCAAGCCATTGAAGTCCGTCAACTCCTGCCCCTCGTGGTGCCCGACGCCCCCGTGGACAACGCACCGAAACCGCTCCAGGGCTACACCGAGTTCGAGCCCGAAGTCGAGAAATTGCTCTTCTACTTGATGCCCCGTTTTCTCGAGAGCGAGATCTTCTCCGCGCTTCTCGAAGGTGCGGCCGCGTTTCACACCTCTCAACAGCGCGCCATGGCCGCCGCGACGGAGAACGCTGATGAACTCAGCCAGAACTTAACTCGCGTAATGAACCGAGCCCGCCAGGACTCGATCACCACCGAAATTATGGAAATCGTGGGCGGCGCCGAAGCGCTCCGCTCGGGAAAGTGAGCAACACATGACCGTGGCCCCTGAAAAGACCAAACTCGAGACCGGACGCGTCGTCGCGATCGCCGGACCGGTAGTGGACGTGGAGTTCCCACCCCACTCCCTGCCCGAGATCAACCACGCCGTCGAGATGGACATCGAGTTAGAGGGCGAGACCTTGACCGTCGTGGCCGAAGTCGCTCAGCAGATCGGTGAGGGGCGCGTGCGCTGCGTGTGCATGAAGCCCACCGACGGTCTCGTGCGCGGTGCCCTCGTTCGCCAGAGCGGACGCGGCATCACCGTGCCCGTGGGCGACGCCGTACTCGGACACGTCTTTAACGTGCTCGGTCAGTCACTCGACGTTGAGGACATCGGCACAGTGGATGACCACTGGGAGATTCACCGCAGTGCGCCGGCGTTTGACCAACTCGAGCCCAGCGCCACGATGTTCGAAACTGGCATCAAGGTCGTCGACCTGCTCGCACCCTACGTCCAAGGGGGCAAGATCGGACTCTTTGGCGGCGCCGGTGTTGGTAAGACGGTGTTGATCATGGAGATGATTCGTCGTGTCGCCGAGCAACACGATGGCGTGTCGGTCTTTGCGGGCGTGGGCGAACGCACTCGCGAGGGCACCGACCTTCTGCTCGAAATGCGCGATTCCGGCGTTATCGAAAAGACCGCGTTGGTCTATGGACAGATGGACGAACCACCGGGCGTGCGTCTGCGCGTGGCGCTCGCCGCTCTCACGATGGCCGAGTACTTCCGTGACGTCAAGAACCAGGACGTGTTGTTGTTCATTGACAACATCTTCCGTTTCGTCCAGGCCGGTTCCGAGGTCTCGACGCTGCTCGGTCGCATGCCCTCAGCCGTCGGCTATCAGCCCACGCTCGCCGACGAGATGGGTGAGCTCCAAGAGCGCATCACCTCCACGCGCGGTCACTCGATCACCTCTCTGCAGGCCGTCTACGTCCCCGCGGACGACTACACCGACCCCGCGCCGTTCACGACCTTCACCCACCTTGACGCCACTACCGAGTTGAGTCGTCAGATCGCGGCGCTGGGTATCTACCCGGCCGTGGACCCGTTGACCTCGACGTCGAACATCTTGGCGCCCGAGGTCGTGGGCGATCGTCACTACGCCGTCGCTCGCCAAGTGCAGCAGATCCTGCAGCGCAATAAAGAGCTCCAGGACATCATTGCGATTCTGGGACTTGACGAACTCTCCGAAGAGGACCGTATTACGGTCACGCGAGCGCGCAAGATTCAGCGTTTCTTGTCCCAGCCAATGTTCGTCTCGAAGATCTTCACCGGTATTGACGGCATCAACGTGCCCGTTCAAGAGACCATCGAGTCCTTCGAGCACTTGGTCAAGGGCGACCTCGACAACTTCCCCGAGCAGGCGTTCCTCAACGTCGGCGGTGCGTCGGACGTCGAGAAGAAGGCCGCGGAGATCGCGAAGAGCTAATGGCAGTGTTGACCGTGGAGATCGTGTCGCCCGAGGCGACGTTGTGGTCGGGACCGGCAACGGCCCTCATCGCGCGCTCGTCCGAGGGTGACTTCACGATTCTGGCCCAGCACACGAGAACGGTGGGCGACATTGTCTCGAGCGTCGTGCGGGTCGAGACCGCCGAAGGCGAGATCGCCTTCGCGGTGCACAGCGGCTACTTCCAAGTCGGTCCGGGACCCGACGAGGGTGAGACGCTCGCGACCTTGCTCGCCGGCGTCGCCGAGCGCACCAGCGAGATCGACGTGGCGCGCGCGCAGGCCGCCAAAGAAGTCGCCGAAGCGGTGTTGGCGAGCATCCCGGCGAGTGATCAACCAGACAACGCGGACTACCTCGTTGCTCTCGCGGCACTGGAACGTGCCGAACTGCGCCTCAGCGCCGCGACCAACTAGGCCTCTAGCGGCCCGACACGTAGTTCAGTAGGTCCATCTTGTCGTGCTCGAGTTCCTCGAGGCGAGCCTTGACGACGTCGCCAATGGAAATCAGGCCCACGAGTCGCCCCTCTTCGACGACGGGCACGTGACGGATGCGTCGTTCGGTCATGGTGGTCATCAGTTCGTTGAGCGCAGTTGACTCAGAGCACACCGAGACGTCCTTGCTCATGAGCTCAGAGACCTTCAGTCCTAACGCGCTCTCGCCCCTGGTGGCTAGTGCTCGCACCACGTCGCGCTCGGAGAAAATTCCCACCAGCGGCGGCGTCGCGCCCGTGACGACGAGCGCGCCGATGCCGCGCTCTTTCAGAAGGGCGAGCGCGTCAGTAACGGTGCGCTCTTGAGAAATGGTCGCGACGTCGTGACCCTTGGTGGCTAATAGATTTGAGACACGCACTGCGTACCCCCTTCGTTCACGCCGTAGCGCCAGGGTCTTGTGGCCCTCAGTCGCAGGTTAGGCTCGTAACGGTCGCGACGCAACGAGAAGTAGCGGCCCAGTTTCGGCCGAACTCACACGTTCAAGCTTGGTCATGTAACAGCTTGTTTCTACTATCTAAGAGTGGCCCAAGAAACAAGACGTTTTCGCACCTTCCGCTATCTATTGCACCCCACGGTGCGCCAATCGCACGCTCTACTGCGCCAACTCGACCATCAGCGCGAGCTCTACAACGCGGCCCTCGAAGAGCGCATCGGCACCTGGACGTGGGAGAGACGCTCGGTCAGTTACTTCGACCAATGTCGCACCTTAAGCGGTCTTTCCGACGTACGTCCGGAAGTCGTCGCGTCGGGCGTTACGTTATGTCGCGGCACGCTCAAGCGCCTCGATCGAGCTTTCTCCGCCTTCCATCGACGGGTAAATCTCGGTGGGATACCCGGGTTTCCTCGATTCAAGCCGGCTAGTCGTTATGACTCACTGCAGTGGGAAGACCGCAGCGGCTGGAAGTTGAAGGTCGACGCCCGTCGGCTCTACTTGCTCGGCGTCGGTGAGCTGAAGGCCAACTATCACCGGCCCCTCAAAGGAACACCCAAAGCCATCACTCTCAAACGCGAGGGCACCAAGTGGTGGTTGAGTGTGCGTTGCATCGACGCGCCCGCAGAACGACTGCCCTCTACGGGTCGCGAGGTGGGTATTGATCTCGGGGTCGTGAACCTCGTCACCACGAGCGAGGGCAAACTCATGGTGGGCGAACACTTCGGATCTCGGGCCAGGACTAAGTTGGCGCAGGCGCAGCAGCAACTCGCGACCAAGCAGCGTGGATCGAACCGTCGTCGTCGCCAGGTCGGAGAGGTTGCGCGGCTCTATCGAAAAGTCGCCCAGCAACGTCGTAACGCTGTCCACCAGTTGAGTCGCCAACTCGTGAACGACTTCGACCTCATTGTGCTTGAAGATCTGGCGATAACCAACGTGGTACGGTCTCCCAAGGCAAAGCCCGATCCCGAGGTGCCCGGAGCATTCTTGCCCAACGGCGCTTCGGGGAAAGCCGGGCTCAATCGTTCGATTCACGACGCGCGGTGGGGAACCCTAGCGTCACTGCTCTCCTACAAGGCTGAAAGTGCCGGTCGGATAGTCGTGACGGTGGACCCCCGCTACACCAGTCAGACCTGTGGCGAATGTGGCCACGTCGACGCTGGCAACCGAGTCAATCAAGCGGAGTTTTGTTGTCTCGCCTGTGGCCACAGCGACCACGCCGACGTCAACGCCGCACGCAATATCCTTCGGGCCGGTAGGGCTCGGCTGGCGTCAGCCAACGACGGTCGAATCTAGGCCACTACCCAACGAGAACTGAAGTGTGCAGTACACGTTTTTGTCCCTAGAAGCCAGCTGTCGTGAACTCTTGGAGTTTGTCGTGTCGGTGGAACGTTTCAATCGTGCGAATGGTGCCCGACCGCGAACGCACAACGAGCGACTGGGTTGTGGCGCCAAAGTCGTAGAAGCGCACGCCTCGAAGGAAATCGCCGTCGGTGATCGCGGTGGCGGAAAAGAAGCAGTTGTCGCTCGCGACGAGATCGTCGCCGGTCAGCACTCTTGTGAAATCATAACCAAGCGCTTCGGCTTCTTTTCGTACCTCGTCGCTCGGAGCGTGCAGCACACCTTGAATCTCGCCGCCGAGACCCTTCAAGGCGGCGGCCGCGATAACGCCCTCGGGCGTGCCACCGATGCCGAGGAGCACGTCGGCGCCCGAGTTCGGCCAGCCGGTGGCGATCGCGCCCGCGACGTCGCCGTCGGTGATCGACAGAACGCGCGCGCCGGCTTCGCGAACTTCCGCGACGAGGTCGTCGTGGCGAGGACGATCGAGAATGACGACGCCCAACTCCTGGACGGGTTTCTTCAGTCGCTTCGACAGCTCGGTGAGATTGTCCGTCGCCGACGCGTTGACGTCGACCGATCCTCGCCCTCTCGGTCCGACCGCAATCTTCTTCATGTAAAAGCACGGGCCGGGATTGAACATCGTGCCCCGTTCGGAGAGCGCGATCACCGACAGCGCGCCGTTTCGACCCATTGCCGTGAGCGTCGTACCGTCGACGGGATCGACCGCGACGTCGACTTGGGGTGGGCGTCCGTCGCCGATCTCCTCACCGTTAAAGAGCATTGGCGCCTGGTCCTTCTCCCCTTCACCAATGACGACGACACCGTCCATCGCCACGGCGCCCAAGACGAAGCGCATGGCGTCCACGGCCGCACCGTCGGCGGCGTTCTTGTCACCTCGGCCCGCCCAGCGAGCTGCCGCGATGGCGGCGGCCTCGGTCACACGAATCAGTTCGAGGGCAATATTGCGATCGGGCCTTGAAGGTGGCTGCACCAGGCCAGCGTACTCTTCGCCCCTTTTGAACCCAAACGGCGCGTTTTCCGATTCGAGTGAGCGGCAATACTTAGAAGGTGACGTCTCTCGTAGTGAAGCCCGTTGGTCCCCTCGAAGGTGAGGTTCGAGCCTACGGAGCGAAGAACGCGGTACTAAAGGAGATGGCCGCGTGTCTGCTCGCTTCGGGCGAACACCACCTCACGAACGTTCCCCACATCACCGACGTCGCGAAGATGAGCGAACTCTTAGAGGCACTGGGATGTCGGGTCGACAGCTCGAAGGAGCACGAACTGCGCGTTGTTGTACCGGCCAAGGACGAGATTCACCCGGTCGCGCCCGCGCACCTCTTTGAGGCCATGCGCGCGTCAATCGTTATCCTGGGGCCGTTGCTCGCGCGCTGTGGCGTCGCGAACATGGCCCTGCCCGGTGGTGACGACTTTGGCCAGCGGCCGATCAACTTTCACACCGAAGGCCTCACCGCCATGGGCGCGACCTTTCACAACGACCGCACGTCCATTCACGCGACCACCGACTCACCGCGACTGCGCGCGACGCGCGTCACGCTCGAATACCCGAGTCACACCGCGACCGACAATCTCTTGATGGCTGCGGTACTCGCCGAGGGCAGAACCATCATCGACAACGCCGCGCGCGAACCTGAAGTGGAGGACCTCGGTCACCAGCTCCAGGCGATGGGCGCGAACATTGAAGGACTCGGCACGTCACTACTCACCATTGACGGAGTAGAAGAGTTGAGTCCCGCCCACCACGACGTGGTGACGGACCGCGTGGTGTCCGCGACGTACTTAGCGTCGGGCCTCATTACGGGCGGCCACGTGCGCGTGGTGGACGCGCGGCCCGAACACATGGTGATGTTGCTGCGAAAACTCGAAGCGATTGGCGCCGAGGTTGACGAAAGCGGCCCCGGCGTGAGCGTGAAGGCGCACGGTCGCTTGCGGGCCGTCGACGTCTCGACGTTGCCCTATCCGGGCGTCGCCACCGACTACAAGCCGTTGTTGACCACGATGCTGAGCGTCGCGGAGGGCGTCTCGGTCGTAACCGAGAACCTCTTTGTTGGTCGTTTTCGCTACGTCGACGAACTGGTTCGACTGGGCGCCAATATCACGACCGAAGGACACCACGCGATGATTCGTGGGGTGGAGCGACTGGAGGGAACGAAGGTGCACGCGAGTGACATACGCGCCGCGGCCGCGCTGATTCTCGCGGGACTCGTCGCTGACGGATTGACGACGGTCACGGGACTCGAGCACATGGACCGCGGCTACGACGACTTCGTGGGTCGACTGAGTTCGCTGGGCGCGAACATTGAGCGATTCGCGTGATTGCTCGCGATCCGAAGGAACTGCTCAGTGAGGCGAAGTCGGGATCGCGCACCGCGCTCGCACGACTTTTGACCTACGTCGAATCGGGTGGGGCGCAACACCGAGAAACGGTGGCGCTGGCCTACGCGTCGCCGGCACCGTTCGTCGTGGGTATTACCGGCCCCCCGGGGGCCGGAAAATCAACGTTGACCGATCACCTCATCACGGCCGCGCTCGCGCGTGGCCACGTGGGTAACGAGGAGACCTTTGATCAAGTGAGCGTGCTCTGCGTGGATCCGAGTTCACCTTTCACCGGTGGCGCCATATTGGGCGATCGCATCCGCATGCAAGATCACGCGACGAATGATCACGTCTTCATACGATCGATGGCCACGCGCGGGCACCTCGGTGGACTCTCCCTCGCGGTTCCTGACGCGCTGCGCGTGCTCGGAGCCGCGAACTTCCCCTTCGCCTTCGTTGAAACGGTGGGCGTGGGACAGATGGAGGTCGATATTGCCTCCGCCGCTGACACCACCGTGGTCGTGACCAATCCCGGCTGGGGTGACTCCATGCAAGCCAATAAGGCGGGGCTGTTGGAGGTCGCCGACATTTTCGTCATCAACAAGGCCGATCGACCGGGCGTACGTGAGACGCGTCGAGACCTAGAACAGATGCTCGATCTCGGTCGAGCGCGTGAGTGGCGACCATTGATCGTCGAGGCCACGGCGACGAAGAACGAGGGTGTCGACGCTCTCTTCGAAGCTTTGGACGCGCACCGTCACTACCTCGATGAGGCAACGCTGCTCGACGCGCGCCGCGCTCGCACGAGGGTCGAGCTCGATAATGTAGTGAGCGTGCTCGTGCGCTCACGCGTCGATGCCCTCGCCAAGGGAAAGGCCTACGAAGCTCAAGTCGACGCGTTGCTCGAAGGGGCCACGGATCCCTATCGCGCCGCTGAGAAGTTGCTCGCCGAATCATGATCGCCACCTCAGTTGCTTACGACATCGTTTTCTTAGTTCACCTCGCCGCAGCCGTGGCCACGATCATCGTCTTTGTCACGATGCGCTTCGCCGCGCTCTCAGTCTCGAGGGGAGCTGACGGCGAGACGCAAGCCCGACGCTTTCCCCAACGTCGTAACTGGGCGGCTCGCGTGATCCACGTCTTGCCGATAACCGGCTTAATCATGTCGGGTACGGGGGCCAGTTCTGTTTCAATGGGTAAGCCGTGGATCATCGTGGGTCTCGTGTGCTACGTCTTGGCGGCGGGCCACCTCGAAGCGCGCGTGCTGCCTCAAGAGCGCGCGTTAGCGGCCACCATTGCACGCGACGGTGTCGCCCCTCCCAAGCTCGGTCGAAAGATGGTCGCTTCCGTTGACGTTCTCTTACTTCTGGTGGCGATCGCACTGGTGTCGATGGTCGTGCAGTACTAACGGTCATTTGAGTGGGCGACGTGCGTCTCGTCGCGCACGTTTTTTGAAGTCCTCCACCCACGACGCTGAAGCGACTCTTAACCTCGAAATCCACGCACCCTTGAAAGTGGGCTGTGACGCCCCTGCCTAAAGGACTGACGAGAGATTTCGCCGCCGATAAGAGAGAAATTTCTTTTCCCTTTGAGACCCCCCGACGGCTCCATCTTGTCAAAAGACGCCGTCATCAGGTACTTCAAAATCTGGGGCTTCAATCACAGTTTTGAGGGCTGTCTTGACATTCGTCTCTGCGATACTTAGTATCTTCACTTAATTAAGTAAGTTAACGACGACTTAATAATTCGCTGAAGGAGGGAAATGGCTCGTAAACAGTTCGACGATTCAACCCAACCGGAACGTCCCTCGTCTGAGGCTCTTAACGCGAAAAATGAACGAGAGCCCGCCGTGCGTCCCAACCCGCCGCGGGCTTCTCGTTCATTACTCCGAGACTTTAACGTCGGTTTACTTATCGAACTAGTGCGCCGTTCGGGCTCTATTTCTCGCGCCGAGCTTGCGCGCCAGAGCCAACTGAGTGCTCCAACGGTGTCGGCCATCGTTGATCATCTTCTTAAGCGCGGCATCGTCATCGAAACCACCACCGCGCCCTCCAGTGGTGGACGACCACCGGTGCTCTTGAGCGTCGATCCCAAAGCGGGTTACGTCGTGGGCATCAAACTTCGTGGTGACGGACTTACGACTGTTGTCTGCGACCTGGACGCGCAGATCGTCTCGAGTCAAGAGCTCTACGTTCCACTCGTGGGCGACCCGGTCGCCGCGATGGACGCCATCGAGCAAGAGACTCGCCGCGCGCTCAGCGACGCGGCCGTTCCTCCGTCGAAGGTTCTCGGTGTGGGCATTGGACTCTCGGGCATTATCGAAACGAGTCGAGGCGTGTGCAAGTTCTCGCACCTTCTTCAGTGGCACGACGTCGAGTTGGCCGAACCTCTGCGTCGTCGGATGGGCCTACCCGTTTGGGTCGAGAACGACGTCAACGCATTGGCCGTTGCCGAGAAGTGGGCCGGCGACGCGCACGCGGCTCGCGACTTCGTCGTGTTGAGCGTTGGTCGCGGCATTGGTCTCGGCATAGTTGTCGAGCGCTCGCTCTATCGCGGGGCCCACGGCGCCAGTGGCGAGTTCGGTCACATGATTGTCGAGCCCGGTGGTCCTAAGTGCGAGTGCGGCCGTTTTGGTTGTCTTGAAGCGATGGTGGGTGAGGGCGCGTTACGCCGTCGCGTGGGTGAGCGGAAAGGCCACGCCATCTCTCGCGATGAGCTTCAGACTCTGGTCGAACTGGAAGATCGCGCGACGCTCGAAGTAGTGGACAGCGCGGGTCGCAAGCTCGGCTTGGCCGTGGCGAACGTGGTGACGTTGCTCAATCCGGAACTGCTCATTATCTGTGGCGAAGGTACGTCACTTGGCGCGGCATTCCTCGATCCGATCGTGAGTGCCGTTCGCGAGCAAACCTTCGCCGACCTCGGCCAAGAGTTGGAGATCAAAGTCCAGAGTTGGGGTGACGAGGCGTGGGCCGTGGGTGCCGCGACACTCGTTCTTCGTGAATCGTTCAACCTACCCGGGGCCGACGACAAGAGTCTCGCCATCTGGCACCGATCCAATTCTTCAACGACAACGAGTTCGAGTGAAGTGAATTTCGTCAGTGGGAGATGAATTGAATCACGAAAATGACGAATTCTTGGTGCGAAGAAGTGTCGAGGCGATACTACTTAATCAATACGACAGCGGCGCCATCATGGCGTCGCCGGACTTCGCTCAGTATCACTACTGCTGGTTACGCGACTCATCGTTTTGCGCGTACGCACTCGATCTTGCGGGAGAACACGACGCGTCGTCGCGCTATCACGCCTGGGTCAACGTGGCCGTGGGCGGCATCTCCGACTTGATTGAAGGCGTCATCGCGTCGCACGAGCGCGGCGAAACGCTGAATCCAGTTCACATGCCTCCCGCCAGATTCGCGCTCGATGGCTCAACGGTGGCCGACGATTGGCCTAATTTTCAGATTGACGGTTACGGCACGTGGCTGTGGTCACTAGGCCAGCACCTCGATCTCACCGGACGCACGAGCGTTCCCGCGGAACTGTTGAACTCCGTCAACCGAGTGGCGCGCTATCTCGCGGCTCTAGCGCTGAGTCCTTGTTACGACGTGTGGGAAGAGAACGGTGACGCGCAACACACTTCGACGCTGGCCTGTGTCTATGGAGGCTTGATGACCGCGGGACGGCTCCTCGGTGACAGCCACTACCTCGCCGTCGCCGAGACGGTCCAGCGCCAGGTCACTGAGAGCGCCTCGCGAGTGGGCTACTACGTCAAGTCGAGCGCGAACGACGACGTCGACGCCAGTTCTCTCTGGCTCACCGCCCCCTTCGGTCTTATTGAGGCAAGTGACGAATACTTCGCCAAGACGGTCGCGCTCATTGAAGATCGACTCTCACTCGATGGCGGCATTCGTCGTTACGTAGCCGACGTGTATTTCGGCAGTGGCGCTTGGCCCGTCCTAACGGCTTCACTGGGTTGGCACTTCGTGGGCCTCGGCGAATTCGCCAAAGCCGAACAATGCCGCGATTGGATCGCTCGACACTTCGATGGCGACGGATTATTAGGCGAGCAGTTCGGTGGCGAGCAACGTGATCGCGCGCACTACGAAGAGTGGGTCCAGCGGTGGGGGCCACCGGCCAGAGACCTGACATGGTCGCACGCGATGTATGTCGTGTTGTCGCTCGCGATGGCTCGCTTGAACGAAACGCTCGAAGTTGGATCAATTACGTCGGAATAGTTCCGAAGATTTATGAGTCGTGTGACCTGAGGGGGAGGGGAAGAAGAGCGAGGGCCATCGGCCCACAATGCATTGACGAACACCAAGCAGTAAGGCCGTGTGGCCCATTAGAAAATAGAAAGTGATTAATCCATATGAGAATTAACAGAGCTATTAGAGGAAGGACTGGGACTGTCGCACGACTTTTCGTCGCGTTTTCGGCTCTCGTGTTTGGTGGCACCTTGTTTGGTATCGCCAATACTGGTGCAGCATCGGCGGCTTCTAAGCCGAAGACAGTGACGCTTCAGTACTGGAGCACCTACAACACTGCCGACAAAGAAGCTTCGACTATCGCCAACGTCATCATTCCTAAGTTTGAGAAGGAAAACCCCGGAATCAAGGTGAAGTCAGTGATTTATCCGTACTCGGATCTGCTGAACAAGTTCATTGCGACTTCCGCTGCGGGCAATCCGCCGGACGTAATGCGTTCGGACATTGCTTGGGTAGCGCAACTCGCTGGACAAGGAATCATTCAGAACGTCGGTGGTCTCAAGGGTTTCTCGGCGATCAAGAAGGATGCTCTGCCTGGGCCGTTGTTGACAACCGAAGTGAAGGGCAAGTTCTACGCGTACCCTGATGACACCAACACCCAGGCGCTGTACTGGAACAAGGCGGACTTTGCCGCGGCCGGTATAACGAGCCCACCAACGACCATTACGCAGATGCTCGCTGACGCGGCGACGCTGACGGTCCCGGCCAAGCAGCAGTACGGCTTAGGCGTTGACGGTACGGACATTTGGAACATGGCGCCCTACGTTTGGAGCATGGGTGGCTCGTTCACGAACGCCAAGTACACGACGGCGTCTGGCTTCATGGATAGCTCGGCGACGCAGACTGCGGTCTCCACGTTGCTCACCGCACTGAAGGCTGGCTACATTGGTAGCGACTTCCAGGGTGGCGCAAGTGCCGTTTCTGGTGAGGCGGGCTTTCCGAAGGGTGAGTACGCGATGTACATCGACGGACCGTGGGCTATCAACACGTACGCGGCGCTGAGTCCAGTGCCCAGTTACGGTATTGCTCCATTCCCAAGTGGCGCCGGCGGTTCGCACTCTACGGTTGGCGGCGAGGACACAGTTGTTGCGAAGAATGGAAAGCACATCGCCGCCGCTGACAAGTTTGCCGCGTTCCTCGCGTCGCCCTTCGCGCAACTCGCGATGGCGAAGCAGGGTGACATGACGTCATTCAAGACGGACTCGGCCGCGGAAGTAAAGGCAACTCCTTCCTACAAGGTTTTTGCTACGCAGCTGCTGACGTCGAAGATTCGTGCCAACAGCGCTGGTTACAGTGCGCTGGATACGGCATGGTCGAACGTGATGGGTCAGATCTTGGCCGGTGGCGTTACCGTCGCGGCTGGTCTTGCCACTGCTACGCAGGAAGCAAACTCCGCTCTTGCCGGAAGTTAATGGATAGTAAGGACTCAACGCTTTTAAAGCAGCGCCCGGCGGTTTCACCGCCGGGCGCTGCTTCGCGGCGGCGCAGTCGTCTCACACGAATCGCCACGCCGTACCTATTGTTATTGCCCGCCGCGTTTCTGTACGCGGTCTTTATCGTTTATCCGATTTTTCGCCAGTTTGACATCAGTTTTTTCAATTGGCATATCTTTCCAGGTGTTTCCAACCCTTTCGTAGGTTGGACGAACTACTCACGGATCTTTCACGATCCCGCTATTAGGACAGCCGCGGAGAACACACTTCTCTTTCTCGTCATCACCGTGCCGATCCAGATGGCTCTGGGTCTCGCCGCCGCGGCACTCGTAACTGATCGACTTCCAGGCCGTGGACTGTGGCGCGCGTTGATCTTTCTGCCAGTGGTCACGTCGTGGGTAGTCGTGAGCTACGTCTTTGCCTACATTTTTGGACTCCAAGGCGGATTGGCGAACGCCATCATTTCAATCTTTGCGGGACATACGGTACGTATTGACTGGCTCGCTCAAACGTGGACCGGTAACGCCGTCATTTGGATTGTCAGTATTTGGAAAGGTGTTGGCTGGTCCTTCATTATGTTCTTGGCCGCTCTCGACGGCGTGCCTCGCGACCTGGTTGAGTCCGCTCGTGTCGACGGCGCAAGTGAGCCAAGAATTTGGCGCCACGTCGTCATTCCTAATATTCGTCCAACCATTACTTTCGTCTCGGTGCTGCTCGTCATTGGCGCTAGTCAAGTGTTCACGCAGGTCTTCATCACCACCGGTGGCGGCCCGTTCGGTTCTACGGGTGTTTTACTCACTTACGCCTATCAACAGGCGTTTTCTTTCTTCAATTTCAGTTACGCCGCCGCAATCGCCTCATTGATGGCCGTGATCGTGCTCGGTCTTAGCATTTTGCAGATTCGACTGATGCGAAGGAACCACAACTCGTGAGTACGTTCGCCTTCAAAGACGCACGCAACGCGCCGATTAGTCGCTCGTCACGAGCACCCAAACGCGCTAGGCCATCGGTCCAACCGGGTTTGTTCGGTGTTCGTTCGTGGAAGAAGTCGCGTCTCATCCTCGCGGGCGTCTTCGGCGCTGTATCGATATTTCCCCTTCTCTACATGGTCTCGTTATCGTTTCAACCAACGAGTGACATTCAGACGTCAAACCCGGTCCTCATACCTTCTCATCCAACGTTCCTCAACTACATCCAAGCGTGGTCGGAGAACAGCTTTGGACAGTACTTTCTCAACAGCCTCGTCGTCGCGCTAGGAACGGTGATCATTACCGTGACCCTGGCTTCGTTAGCGGCCTTCGCGTTCGCCCGCTATAAGTTCCCCTTCAAGGAAATCATTTTCTACGTATTTTTGGCCGCCCTCGCGGTGCCGAGTGTCGAGTTGATCATTCCTCAGTACCTTCTGGCCCTGAAACTCCACCTCACCGACTCGCTCCTGGGATTGGTGCTCATCTACACCAGTGAAAATCTGCCCTTCTCCATTTTCTTGTTACGAGGATTTTTCGAAGCGGTGCCAAAGGATCTCGAAGAGTCTTTCCGATTAGACGGGGCGGGTTCGTTTCGCGTTCTGACGCGCCTCATCGCGCCACTGTCCGCCCCGGCGCTTGCGGTGGTAGCAATGTTCACCTTCAATTTTGCTTGGGAGGAGTTTGTCATTGCGCTCACTCTCATCAACAACCCGGTGCATCGCACACTCCCGATTGGCCTTAACTTCTTTATCGGTGAGCACACGACGCAGTGGGGACCGCTCTTTGCCGGTTCGGTTATCGCTACGGTGCCGAGTGTGATTGTGTACTTCATCTCACAGCGCTGGTTCCAGCGAGGGGTCTCACTGGGGGGCATTCGCTGATGGCTGAACAACTAAGCGATTTACGCTCCGCCTATCTCGTGGGTGACGCGATCGTCGTGACAAATCTTCCGCCGCACACCTCGTCAGTAAGGGTTCTCACCGCTTTTGGCGCGACGTTCGAAGCGACGGTGGACAACGGCACGGCCACCGTCGTCGACGTTAGTGAAGGCACGCATGCTTTCGAGGCGAGCTCGGCGACAGGAGAACTGCTCGCCGAAGAGTTCTTTGGCGTGCGCCACGCAATGGGTGAAGACCCGATTATGGGTTTCGTGACTTCGTTCGGTGAAGAACTGCAGTCGTCGGTACTTACCTGGTTGCGCAAACTTCGCTGCTCGGTAGTGCAGATCTACGATTGGATGGACAGTTACTCAACACCGCTTGCCACAGCGGACTCGTACGAAGATCCCTTAGGGCGACCGATTGAACGACCGGTACTCGCACAACTCATCGCCGGGATCAAAGAGCTCGGTGCCGTGGCTCAGGCCTACGCCCCAATGATCGCGGCCGACGCGGAACTCGCGAACGCGCATCCTGAGTGGCGGCTCTTTCGCAATGACGGTGAGCCACAGTCGCTCGGTGACTTGTTACAGATTATGGATCCGGGTAACGCCGAGTGGCAGCGACACTGGATTGACAACTACGGCCACGCCGCCGATGAGCTGGGCTTTGATGGTTTCCACCTCGACACGTACGGTTACCCCCGCGCGGCGCTGAACTCCTCGGGGGAGCCGGTGTTGATGGCCGAAGGCTACGTCGACTTCGTGGGCGCGGTTCGAAAAGCGCGACCTCACGAGGTCCTCAGCTTCAACCAGGTCAACGGCGTACCGAGGGGCTTCATGACGCCGGCGTCGCCGAGTTTTCGCTACATCGAGGTTTGGGCGCCCAACGATCGGTGGCGCCATTTGGAAGGGCTGCTGCAACGAAGCGCTGGCGATAACGAGCACCACGGCGACACGCTGGCGATCTATCCACCCGTCTGGGAAGGCGAGAGAGGCGTGGCGTTGCGTACGGGACTCCTCGGTCAAGCCATCGTGACAGTACTTGGGGCGAACTCGTTGATCTGGGGCGACGACTACGGCGTACTCTGTCATCCCTACTACGTCGAGCACGAAACGTTGCGCGGTGACGAGATCGATCAAGTTCTCCAGTGGCACCGTTTCGGGCTTCGATGCCGTGATCTCTTCAAGGGTGTGACCGACACCAGTTGGTACGAACTCGACGACGAGAACGCGTCGTTGACGGTCTCGTGGAACGGCCCGACGAGTCCCGAGCCGACCGGCGGCTCGCTCTTCGTGCGCGTGTTTCGCAGCGACGGCCTCGTCGTCGTGAGTTTGCTCGACGTATCGGGAAGTAGTGATGGTTCCTGGTCCTCGGGCACCGGGCCTGGCACGTGCGCTCGGGCGGAGATTTCAGTGTTGGTGGAAGAGCGTGATGAGTGGAGGGCTGAAGTTGCGGTCCTGGGTCGCGACGAGGGACGCTTCACGTCACTCCAGCTAGTTGCGAGTTCGATGCGCGAAGGTCAAGGACGTACGTGCACGGTGCCCGTCGATGGTGGTTGGTCCGTCCTTCGCATTTCTCGCCAGAGACCCTCATGATTGGGGTCATTGAGGCTGGTTTGAAATCGAAAGTTGACGCCCAGTGGAACTGGGCCGAAGGGTTATAGATGACATCCGTTAGCCTCGAAAAAGTTTCCAAGACCTACCCGAATGGTTTTAGAGCGGTGTCGGACTTAGACCTAGAGATCGCTGACGGTGAACTCATGGTTGTGGTCGGACCTTCAGGCTGTGGCAAGACCACGGTGCTTCGCATGATCGCGGGCCTAGAGGACATCACATCGGGTGCGGTGCGATTTGGCGATCGACTGATGAACGAGGTCCAACCTAAGGACCGCGACGTCGCGATGGTCTTTCAGAGTTACGCACTTTATCCGCAGATGACCGTCGCCCAGAACATTGGCTTCGCACTTCGAATGAAGAAAATCCCCAAGTCCGAAGTCGATAAGCGTGTCCGCGACGCGGCGAACGTCCTTGGTCTTACTGAGTGGCTCGATCGTAAGCCCACCCAACTATCGGGTGGTCAGCGCCAACGCGTGGCGATGGGTCGAGCCATCGTTCGTGACCCGAGCGTGTTCCTCATGGACGAACCTCTGTCGAATCTCGACGCCAAGCTCCGCGTTCAACTTCGCGCGGAGATCTCTCGTGTCCAACAGCGCATCGGTGTCGCGACGCTCTACGTGACGCACGACCAGACCGAGGCGATGACGCTCGGTCATCGAGTTGCGGTGCTTCGCGACGGCGTGCTCCAACAGTGCGACACGCCCCAAGTCCTTTACGATCGCCCGAAAAACATCTTTGTCGCTGGGTTTATTGGCTCACCCGCCATGAACCTTCTCGAGGGGGCACTCTCTTCGAACCTCGACGCGGTCCAGGTCGGTAGCCAGCAAATAGCGATACCGTCTGCCGTAATTGACGCTCACTCTGGTTTAAAGAACTACGCGGGACGACAACTCGTCGTTGGTATTCGACCCGAAGATCTTCCGGCCGCAAACAGCGAACGTACGGGAGCCACGCTCTTAGGTGACGTGCACTTGGTGGAAGCTCTTGGGGCTGAAATCCTGGTGCACTTCCACTTAGACGCACCCGTTGTTCAATTGGATGAATCGGCGCATAAAGACGAGGACGAAGTTCTTTCGAGCAGTGTCACCCCAGAATCTGAATGTGTGGCTCGCATAGAGCCGCGTCACAACGTTCGCGCGGGTGACCGCTTCAGCTTCAGCGTCTCGCCAGAGCGTCTTGAGTTTTTTGACTTGCAAACAGGACGGGCCATCTGGGACTGAATCGCGGTGCTCAGCTCACCTGGGCGTTTACCCGGTCGAGCGATATCCTCAGGGGTCGAAATCGAAGTGCGCTCAGAAAGACCGCGAGATCGAGCGCCGCGAACGATGCCAACGTGAGTGGTACAACGTGCACACCGAAACTTGACACGAGCAGACTCACGGCGCCAGGTCCCGCGACGCCGCCAATCATCATGAAGAGAATGAGCAGAGAGAGCCCGTCGCTGTCGTGTGGACAGAGTTTCGTGTACCACATGAGTCCCATGGGAAATATCGAGGCGATGATGAGTCCGAGGAGCGGGTACGCGTAGGGCGCGAGTGGGTCGGCAACGGCCACCGCGCTCACGATGACGGCGAGAACGAGACCGCCGAGGACCAGTTTCTTCTCAGAGAGCCAGTGATAGAGCGGTCCGCCGAGGAGTCGACCGATCGCGAGACCGGTCCAAAAGCCCGCGGTGACGAGACTGCCCTCTGACGCGGAGTAGCCAACGCCGTGCAGTTGCGTGGCCATCCAACCCGATGAGCTTGTTTCAATCGCGACGTACAAGACGTAGGCGACGATGAAGGTAATGAGAATGGGGCGACGTTGGGCCTTTAAGTTGGCGATCTCGTAGCGGCGACTCTCTGAGTGCAACGGGGGAGCGTGTACGCCGCCGTTGAGAAAAGACAGTGCCAGCGCTACGACGGCCACGCCGCCCAGAAGCACCGGGAAGTTTTTTGGGTTGATCGCGATGATCACGAGTGGACAGATCACGGCCCCCATTCCGTAGCCGGCGTTAGCGATGCTGAGTCGATGCGCCCGACCCTTTAATGCGGTGCGGGCGAGGAGTGTGTTGAGACCAATGTCGAGTGAGCCGAAACCCAGTCCGACGAAGAAGATGCTCGTCAAGAAAAGTATCCACTGGTGTGAAAACGTCGCTCCCGTGGCGCCGAGAGTGATCACCGCGAGAGCGAGGGCCAAGACCCGACGACCCGGTAGTCGCTTGAGACCAAACCAGCCGGGCAAGACACCCAGCGTCGCTCCGACGAAGTAGACGCTGAGCGCGGCGCCCGCGGTTGGGAGCGAAAGGTGGAAACGGTGAGTAAAACTCAACAAAAGCGGCCCGAAGAGCGAAGTAACGGCGCCCATGAGGATGAAGATCGTCGTCGTACTTGCGAACGCGAACGGTCGAAATGAGACCTCGGTTGGCAACGGGTGCGTAAGAGGCGAAGTTTCAGAGTCCACGAGTTACTTCAATCTTACGGGGCGCTTCGACGAATGCTTTCAGCTTTAGACGGCGTGGCCATCACACACGCCACGAGCAAGAGAACGGTCACCGGCAAGATGAAGGGACCAATCGTGAAAAGACCGAGAAACGACAAGATGCCCATGAGGACGGCACCGGTCCACGCAGCCGGACCAACGAGAACCTGTCCCCGGCGCTGTCGTCGAAGCATGAGTGCGGCGACGATGAGAACAATGACTAAGGGAACACTTAGCGGGATCAATACCTTGTCGCCGTTCTCTTGAATCAACGTCGCTCCAGGCGGCGGCGAGGTTGTGTACGTGCCGAAAGTTGCTCCGCTCGACTGGTAGGCGCGCACGAAGAAACTAGCGGCGATTAGCGCCACTGACCACAGTCCAGCGAGGGTCATCACGATGGCCACTCGTCGTTCTCGACGGTTGAAGTTAGAGGTGCCCATGACGTCGAGTTAAGCATGAAGGGCAACACTCGAAAGTTGAACCCCCTAGTGCAACGACGTTGCGGCATTGGGCGGCGCTACAAAGAGATCGAGACAGTTGTCAAGGCCCTCGATCTCAACGTCGATGTGTTCCGTGTTCTCCCACTTCGAGCGCTCGAGATAAAACTTGACGGTCTCTGCGGGTACGCCGCGTCGAAGTGTCGTCTCACGCCCATTTTCTTCGTAGCCCACCGATCTCGACACGTTCATTGAGGCCGTGTTGTCGACGAAACTCGCGCTGTTCGCTTCTTTCGCGCCAAGACCTTCGAAGGCGAAATGGAGTATCGCCCGACGCATCTCCTTGCCGATACCCTGTCCCTGATGTTCGAGGCCGAGCCACGACCCCGAGGACACGGATCGCAGCGACGAGAAGTCCTCGCCCGAGAGATCTTGCACACCAACGAGGACGCCGTTACAGACGACGGCGCCATTGAACGTCCAGTCCTGTGGCGACCATTCGGCACGATGACGCCACCCCCATTGAACGAGTCCTCGCTCGAGCAGCGGGGAGGGCTGGTCAGTCCAGGGCTTCATGAACGGCATCTTCGCCGGGTCGTGAATTCCCTTACGAGCCACTCGCGCGAGTGTGTCGAGGTCTTCGTCGGTCGGCAAGCGGATCTCGAGACGCGTCGTGCGAATTCGCAGATCGAAGAGTGGCCAGGATTGGTACTGCATGACTCATTATTACCGAGTCGGCGCGGTTTCGATGATTAAATTCGGCGACGGCGATTCGCGCGCCACGCGAAGCGCCCGAGGAACGACAGGGCCCCTAGCAAGAGAAGTGCAAAGAGGACGGGGCCACCAATCCTGACCAACCACTCGAAACCTGAGACGAAGCCTCGAATACTGTCGTGCCACGCCTTCGAGAATCCGGTTCTTGGGTGCACGACCAAGGAGTGCTGGCCGGCTTCGCTCACCGTGACGCTCAGCGTGGCGTACGTGGTCTCGTTGTTCAAGACGTTGAGTTGACCTTGGAGCTGCTCGATTTGGCTCTGCAAGTTATTTAGTTGGCTCTGGACCGCCAGGATGCCGCTGATCGTGGTCGCACGCTTCATGATCGCTAAGTACTGCTGGCGACTCGCCTTGAACGCGGTGATGCGTGCCGTGAGATCGACGTACTGACTGGTCACGTCGGCCGAGTTCGAGGAAACCGACGTGGCGCGCCCGACGTGCTGGACCTGGGCGACGAGGAGGGCGAAGGAGTGCTGAGGAACCTGCAAGACGATCGTTCCGTAGGAGAACTTTCCCGAGCCGCGTGTGCCCACGTGCGCGTTGGTGCTGTTGACGAAGCCTCCGTCGCTCGTGACGAGGGAAGTCAACTTCGAGAATGCCGGGCTAACTTTGGCCCCTTGCACCGTCAGCGCAATCGTTCCCGTCGACTCAATTTTTAATGAACCCGATGGTGTCGACGACGCGGCGAGCGTAAAACCGGTTCCGGTTATAGACAGGTTGGAGGTAGTTACAGCGCCGGTTACTGGCGAGGGCGCCGTGAGATGTGCGCCTGCGGCGCCATTCGTAGTGGCCGCCTTCTCTCCGACCCTTGGCGGTAACGCCTCAAACGACGGATTATGCGTAGGACTCACTTCGCCGTGAAGCAACGGCACCGAGATACCGGCAACCACGACGACGAGCGCCGCGGCCACGAGGAATAAACGCGTACGACTTTGGTGGTGGATAAAGGCTGGTAGGCGTACCAGGCGCGGCGAAGTCACTACCGAAGCGGCCTCAGTGGCGATGCGACTCGCCGCGTCACGAGAGATCTCGAATGAATCGGCAACGTCGTGGAGCGCGTTGGTGAGTACGTCCTCGTCAATCGGGTTCATTGCGTTGCCTCCTTTCTGGTGAGGGGTGGCCCAGAGATGAGGGGTTGGAGAGCGGGATGATCGGCGAGGCGCCTCCTGGCTTCGTTGAGACGCGACTTCACGGTCCCGGGCTGTCGAGAAATCGCGATGGCGATCTCTCGCTCGCTCAAGTCGACGTAGTAGCGCAGTACCACTACGACGCGGAGATGTTCGGGCAGATCGTTGAGCGCGATCAACATGTCGTGCGAGAGAGCGAAACGGTCGGACACTTTGTCGAGGGCGCCAACATTGAGGAGATTCTCTTCAGCGCTTCGACGGTCTCGGTGGGGGATCTCTTGTCGTAGTTTCGAGTTACAACTATTGACGACGACGCGATACAACCACGGCTTGAAACTCGACTCTTTAGCGATGGCGTCGCGAAATTTCCATGCTCGAAGAAATGCCTCTTGCACCGCGTCTTCGGCGTCGAGTCGATTACCCAAGATCAAGAAGGCGGTACGAACCGACTGGGCGTAACTCTCGCTCAGCCACTCTTGAAGATCGTCCACCACGGTAGAGCCTTCCACCTACGACGCTGCTTTCCATTGGCGAAGTGGGAAGGCGATGCGCATATCTCTAGAGACTCCCGGGCGACCAAAAAGGTTCGAGGTTTCTTCAAATATTCGAGAATTGGTCACCATTCGGTAATTCGAGCCTCCCGAAAGCCAATGAAACAAGGGACTTTCGACTTCCACTTGACAAACGACTAATAACGATATATCGTTAATGATATTGAACTATCGAAAGGATATGACAATGAGAAACAGAGAATCGAACGAATCGCCAAATGGGCGAGGAAGATTTACAGCCTCGAGCACTGGGGACGTCTTTGAACCGCGCGCCGGCGATCGCCGCCGCCACGAAGGTCGACACGTCCACGGCAGAGGCGACGGAGGTAGAGGTCGCGAATCAATGATGAGGGGCGGTCGCGGGCGACGCGGCGACGTGCGACTGGCCATATTGGCCCTGCTCAACGAGCGCCCGATGCACGGCTACGAAATGATGCAAGAACTCGTCGAGCGTAGCCAGGGACTGTGGCGTCCCAGTCCGGGATCGCTGTACCCCGCGCTGCAACTCCTCGAAGACCAAGGAATCGTACTTTCGAACAGCGCCAACGGCCGACGTCAGTTCACGCTGACCGACCTCGGCCACGCCGAGCTAGCGGCGCGACCCACCGGCGTCGCACCTTGGGAGACCATGGTCCGTCAAGCCGATCAAGGTGACGTGGCTCTCAACGCGGCGCTTCGTCACGTGGGTGTCGCCGTCAACCAGGTCGCCGAAGCCGGAACGGCTGAGCAGAAAGCCAAAGCGGAGGAACTCCTTAAGGAGCTCCGCCGACAGATGTACTTGCTTCTGGCCGAGTCGTTAGCGCCTCGCGAAAGCTAAACAGCGCCCGCGCTCGCGACTCGAACCCTACAGAGCGCTGTCGAATCGGCGCACTGTAGGGTTCGACAATGCTTGAGCAACCGGCGTCGAAGCCCTACGTCGACGCACCGATTCTCGCAGGGATGGACGGCGTTGAACACTGGAGTACAGAGGCCGCGTCGCGACGCTTAGAGATGTTGGGTCCGGCACTCCCTGTACCGGTGCCCAGCGTTCGGCAGTTTTGCGGCGGTGCGTCGAACGACGTATGGGACTTCGGCGACACCTTTCTAAAAGTCTGTTGGCGCGCCGATCGAGGTCGGATGTTGCGAGAGGCGCGGACACTCAGCTCGTTGCCGTCAGACATTCCAAGAGCTTCGGTCGTCGATTGCGGCGAGACCGATGAACTCAGTTGGGTTCTCACGCGTCGTGTTCCCGGTGCTGCCTTCAGTGATGTCGCGAGTGAACTGACAAGAGAAGTGGCGAGAGACGTCGTGTCACAGATCGCGACCATCTTGAAGTGCCTTCACGAGTGGCAGCCCGACACTTTGACGCGACGGGTAATAGGCGAGCGGCCCCGCCTCGATCACTCAAGCCCTTTGTCGGTGTGGGCGTCAGATCTTGTTCCACTGCCCGTTTCGCAGATCATTGTTTTGGCAGAACTCGCGAGGTCCGTGCCTTTCGTTGATTCTGGTCTGATTGACGCACTTATCGAACGCATTGGGTATCTACAAGGCGCTGATCCGTTTTCGAATGGCGAGGACGAGAACGTCGTCGTTCACGGCGATGCATCGTTTGGAAATTGGTTCGTTGAGGACGGTCGAGTTACCGGGCTGATGGACTTTGAGTGGGTGCGACTTGGTCCACGTGATCTCGATCTTGTGACACCGATCTTTGTCGCTCCCTATCTAGAAAACCCTCACGGGGAATCGCGAGTTCCGTATCTTGAATGGCTGGAAGAGGACTACCCGAAACTCTTTGGCGCGACGGATCTGAACCGCAGACTTTGGCTCTACGAGATTGCTTTTTTCTTACGCGGGGCAATCTGGTGGCCACCCGACCAGCCTGAATCAAATTTGCAGCCAGATCACCACGTACACGCTTTACGTCGGCTCCTCGACGGACCGTTGCCTCGATAGTTGTGTTCGAACCTTTGCGACAACGCCGACGACTGGCTGACACAATTGGGACTATGCCATCGTCCTTGGACAGTTCTGTCGGGTCATTTGTCTTTGTCCGTCACGCCGAACCGGTAGTGGAGCGCGGTTCGCCGCCCGAAGAGTGGGAACTGTCGCACGAGGGAATAGGCGCGATTGCCCACGCCGCAAAAAACCTTCGTCGTCTTGATCTCTCGGGTCTAGTTACGAGTGACGAAGTCAAGGCACAGCAGACGGCGCGGCTCCTAGGACGACTTTTAGCCATTGAGGTTCGCGTCGACTCACGTCTCCATGAGGTACGTCGACCTTGGATCGAAGAGGACTTTCACCAAGAGGTCGTCAACTATCTCAACGGTCAAGTGACAAGGGACTGGGAATCCTTGGACTCGGTGGGCGCGCGTATGGAGACCGCGATCGCTGAGGCAACCGCCGGTGCGCAAGTTGGGATTGTCGCGCACGGCACCGCGATGGCCGTTGTGCTCGGCGCACGCGGGCTCGTCGGGTCAGTCTCGTTCTGGGAGCAGTTGACGATGCCTGACGCATGGCTGGTGGAGACCGCGACTCTTAGGAGGTTGTGAGCGGGTCGTGGCACGTCACGAGGATGGCGTGTGCTCGCGATCAGATCGCTCTGGCAGAATTTGACGTGATCCAAGATCGGCTATTCCACTTCAGCGAAGACGGCGCCATAGGCGTATTCACTCCGCGCCCGGTTGCCGTACCTTCAGTGCGATCGACCGGTCAAGAGTGGCTCAATGGTCCGCTGGTCTGGGCCGTCAGCGAAAGACGACAGGCCGCGTATCTCTTTCCTCGTGACTGCCCTCGGGTGTTGGTGTGGCCGACACCCGAGACGAGTGAAGCGGACCTTGCGACGTGGTGGGGCGAAAGCGACGCCACCATGATCGCCCACGTTGAACGCCAGTGGTTCGAAAGGATTCAAGAGCAGGTGTTGTTCCGCTATGAGTTACCGGGTTCGTCGTTTCAAGCAATCGAAGACCGATGGATGTGGGTATCAGAGGAGGCCGTAACGCCCATCGACGTACGGCGAATCGATGATCTTGTCGGCGCGCTCGAATCGCAAGGCGTCGAACTCAGATTGATGGACGATCTGCTTTCACTTCGCAATGTCTGGGAGACTACCCTTCACGCGAGTGGAATTCGATTGCGCAATGCCAAAGACTGGCCGTAGGAACCGACCTAATGGGCACAAATGCGACTTACCGTGACGGTGTCGTCACTATCCGACGGCTTCAAACCAGCGACGTGGAAGCCGACCTCGCCGCAAAAGACGATGAGCAGATCAATTGGCTCTGGGATCCTGGCGATCGTGAGCGGTGGTTCGCCATGTCACCACAAGAACGGCGAAACCACGTGATCGCCACTCTCCAAATGGCCCACGACACATTTGGGAATGGACCAAAATGGGCGTTCGCCGTCGACACGCAAGAAATCTCGTACGTCGCGTACGTTGATTGCGACTTGGCAAATAGTCTCGTTCCCTTAGGTGAAGCCAACATCGCCTTTGCCGCGCATCCCGCATTTCGCGGTTTGGGTTACGTGAGTCGTGCGGTGCGCCTCGTTTTCGAATTTCTACGTGACAACACTGACGCCCAGGAAGCTCACATTATCGTTGACGAGGAAAACAGTGCGTCACTGCGTGTCGCACTCGCCGTCGGTGCTTCGCCCGTCGAAACATTTCAAAATGTTCAGGGACGAAGGATGATTCGTCACGTCCTGAAGCTACGCAGCTCCTAACGACTGCCTAAACAGTCAAAACGAGCGGTGCACCGCTGGTCACGACCATCGTGTGTTCGTACTGCGCGACGAGACTGCCGTCGTCAGTACGTAGTGTCCAACCGTCTGGATCGTCGATGACGTACTCCGCTGATACTGAGAGAAAGGGCTCTACCGCAATCACGAGCCCCTCGCGAAGAGTCGTGCGCTGATGATCATCGACACTGGGTACGGAAGGCTCCTCGTGCAAGCCTCGTCCAATGCCGTGACCGTAGAGGTTCTTGATCACCTTGAATCCATGGCGACGCGCCCGCGCCTGGACGGCCTTTCCGATGTCGCGGAGTCGGTTACCAGCGCGCGCGGCGTCCATGGCATCAAGCTGGGCGAGCCGCGTCGCTTCAAGAAGTCGTCCGGCCACGCTCGAAACGTTGCCAACGCCAGTGCTGACGCCAGTGTCGGAGAAGTAGCCGTCGAGTTCTGCCGAGATATCGACGTTGACCAGGTCGCCCTCGTGGAGTCGAAGATTGAGTGACGGGATCCCGTGCGCAGCAGCGCTGTTCACACTGATACAGGTGAATCCCGGGAAGTTATACGTGACGCGCGGAGCGGAGCGAGCACCATGGCGGCGAAAGATGTCGCGACCAATGGCGTCTAGTTCCGCGGTGATAATGCCCGGCTGAATCGCAGCGACCATTGCTTCTCTGGCCTCCGCGACTACCCGTCCCGTGCGTCTCAAGCCCTCTAGTTCGTCGTCGCTGTCAATCGTCATATGGCGAGTGTAGGACTGAACGGTCTTCTTAGTAACTTTTGAGTTGTTCGGACAGGTCCGCACGATGTTGCTGGTCGAGTTGCACTTCGCACTGCGCAAATTCAACTGGGAATTGCGATCCTCCCTGGTAGACGTCAGAGACGCTGGCACACGCCGATTGTCGATAGGTCTGCCAATTGGTCTCGGCGACTATGAATCGACGCTTGGCTGGACCATCGTGGAGACGCGTGAAGATTTGACCTCGCAGATGGTTTATTCTCTCGTCGAGCGCGACAGTCTGATGTTCCGCGCAGCCCTCCATGCCGGTCGTCGTGCCGGCGTTGCAGAGTAAGAGTGTGAACTTCTCACGAAGAATCGGCACAGTGAGCGAGGGGAGCGTCGTCGTTGAGATGGTAGGGGCGTTACCAGTGTGATCGAAGTGATGCCACGTGCCAATGACGCCGACGCCAAAGGACGCCAACATGAGAAATATGGTGATGAAGACTCGCCGCACGCACCGAGTCTCGCACGAAGTTTCGCGCTGCGAGACTGTACTCCTAGAGGAACGAAGCGCGTCCGACCATGCCCGCGGCGACCGTAGCGTTCGTGACTTCGTCGACAAGTACAAAGCTGCCCGTCACGCGATCGTCGCGGTAGTCGTCGACCACCAGGGGGTCAGCCGTGACCAACGTCGCAAGTCCGATCTCGTTGGTGGCGAGCGACGTCGCGTCACTTATCGACAACGACTCAATGTTGATGACGCCCTTCAATGACTGCACGCGCACCGGTGTCGACTTCGTCGTGTGCTTCAGTCGAAGTCGTTGACCGTTCGTACTGAAGGGTTTGTCACCGAACCAACAGATGGTCGCCTCAAACTCTTTGGTGACCGTGGGGAGCGGCGCCGTCGCGATGAGATCGCCCCGACCGGCGTCGGTCTCGTCGGCGAGATCGAGATCGGCCGCAAGACCAACCGACGCGTCGAGGCGAGCGACACCACCAAAGTTGATGGCGTTAATCGTGGTTTCAATGTTCGCCGGCAACAGCGTGACGCGGTCACCGACCTTGAAGGCCTCGCCACTCACCATGCCAGCGTAGGTACGCCCGCCACCGGGCTGGCGAAGGACCCATTGGATGGGCAGACGCGCCCCTTGAGCGGTCTCCCACGAACCAGCTTCGGAGGCCTCGAGCGCTTCGAGCACCGAAGGTCCCTGGTACCAGGGCGTATTCAATGAGTTCTCGACGACGTTGTCGCCGAGCAGCGCCGAGACGGGAATGGCGAGCGTTGAGGTGAATCCCAACTCGCGCGACACCGTGGCGATCTGGTCGACGACGAGCCGAAAAGGTATCTCGGACCACTCAGCCATGTCCATCTTGTTGACAGCCACGATGATCGATCGCACGCCGAGCAACGCGGCGATACAGAGGTGACGACGGGTCTGTTCCTTGAGACCCGACGCCACGTCTAAGACCACCAGCGCGAGGTCGGCCGTTGACGCGCCCGTCGCCATGTTTCTCGTGTACTGCACGTGGCCGGGACAGTCGGCGATGATGAACTTGCGCGTAGGGGTCGTGGCGTAGCGGTACGCGACGTCAATGGTGATGCCCTGTTCACGTTCGGCGCGAAGTCCGTCGGTGACGAAACTTAAGTCGAGGTCGCCGACGCCGCGCTTCTCCGACGCCGCGGCGACGGCGTCGAGTTGATCATCAAAGAGTTGGCGCGTGTCAACGAGCAGGCGTCCAATGAGGGTGGACTTGCCGTCATCGACCGAGCCAATGGTCGCGAGGCGCAACAAGTCTTTGGTGGCGAGCTCCATTTAAAAATAGCCCTCGCGCTTGCGGTCTTCCATCGCGGTTTCGGAGAACTTGTCGTCGGCGCGCGTCGCGCCGCGCTCGGAGACGTTGGCCACGGCGACCTCTTCGATGATGGCGTCGAGCGTCGACGCCGTACTCGCCACCGCGCCCGTGCAGTTGGCGTCGCCGACGGTGCGAAAGCGCACCATTTTGCGCACTACCTCTTCGTTGGCGCGAGGTTCAACAAACTCACCCAGCGCGAGCCACATGCCGTCGCGCAGCAGAACCTCGCGCTCGTGAGCAAAGTAGATGGTCGGCAGATCCATCCTTTCTCTCGCGATGTACTGCCAGACGTCGAGTTCAGTCCAGTCCGAGAGCGGAAAGGCTCGAACGCTCTCACCGGGGTTCACTTTGCCCTGATAGAGCTGCCAGAGTTCGGGTCGCTGCTGACGGGGATCCCACTGACCAAAGGCGTCACGGAAACTGAGGATGCGTTCTTTGGCGCGCGCCTTGTCCTCATCGCGTCGAGCGCCACCAAAGGCCGCGTCGAACGTGTGCTCGGTGATGGCGTCGAGCAACGTCACGGTTTGGAGTCGATTGCGCGATCCGAGGGGTCCCGGATCGGCAACTCTGCCCTGGTCAATGGAGTCTTGAACTTTGGCGACGATGAGTCGTGCGCCAGTGACCTCAACGGCGCGGTCACGAAAGTCGACGACTTCGGGGAAGTTCTGTCCAGTATCGATGTGCAAGACCGGAAAGGGGAGTTGCTGTGGCGCGAACGCCTTGGCCGCGAGGTGTAAGAGAACGGCGGAGTCCTTGCCACCGGAGAACAACAGGACGGGCCGTTCGCACTCGGCGACGACTTCGCGCATGATAAAGAGAGCGTGGGACTCAAGAACGTCTAAATGGTCGGTGGCGTGGGGGGTCTGCAAGGTCGATGTCATGATCTCAAGGGAGTCATTGTATTCTAGTGAAGCACTAGACAATGTGAGACAGCCATGAGAACGCCACTAATAACCCCCACCGCACAGTTGCTCAGCGAGCTCGACGACGTTAACGAAGGCTTCGAACGCGCGACGCCATTGGAGATTCTCAAATGGACGTTCGAACGCTTCGACGATGACGTGGCGATGGCCTGTTCCTTCGAAGACCTGGCGTTGCTGCACATGGTGCGCGAACGTAGACCCTCGACCGAAATTATTTTTCTCGACACGGGGGGCCACTTCCCAGAGACGCTGGATTTTGTCGATCAGATCACCAAGGAGTGGTCGTTAATCCTCACTCGAACGACGCCCGGTCCCGACGCGGCCACCTCGCCCTGTGGCAGCGCGAACTGCTGCGAGCTCCGTAAAGTCGAGCCGCTCGGCCGCGCGCTCGAGGGTCGGTCAGCGTGGATCACGTCAGTAAAGCGCGTCGACGCGCCCTCGCGCGCGAACATGAAAACCCTGATGTGGGACGAGAAGTTTGGTCTCGTGAAGGTCAATCCGCTGGCCACGTGGAGTGACGACGACGTCGAGTACTACCTCAAGAGTCACAACCTGCCCGAGCACCCGCTCTGGGCGCAGGGCTACGCCTCCATTGGCTGCGCCGCGATGACCCTGAAGCCACAGGTCGCGGGTGATCGACGCTCGGGTCGATGGGTCGGACTCGACCAAGAGGAGTGCGGGCTGCACGAAGGCTGACATCCACCAAAAAAAGGCTCCTGAACTGTAAATTTGTTTGCAATGTCACAGCGACTACAGGAGCGGGTCGGATGCTTCTAATAATTCTCGCTCTCTTTTGGGTGGCGTTGCTCGCCCCCATCGTCGTTCGTCGACTTCGTGACAGTGGAACTGAGAAATCGATTCAGTCCTTTCACGCTGAACACGAGGTTCTCAGTCGACAGGACTACACCGTTACCCCGGCCCACCGACTCGACCAACCCGATCAGGTGGCACCCAGAGTTCAGGTGAGCGAACGCAGGCCCCGTTTGGCCGTCGTCCACGCGGACGACACCTTTGGTTCACTCGAAGCTCGCGCCACGTGGGACGAGTGGAGCGAGGACTACGAGTACGACGACGCGGCGAGGCGACACGCGGCCCCGTCGAATCGTTACGCGCAGGCCTACTCGTCGCGGCCAAGTGAACCGGTCGTGACTCCACGATACGAAGAACCGATTCGACGTCGCACGATGAAGTCGCAGCGCCGCATGGTCTTCACTCGCCTAATGCTCGCGGCAGTCGTGACGACATTGATTGCCTTCGTGAGTGGCTACTCACTGCTGGTGGATATCGCCGCGCTGACGTGGCTCGGTGTCGTTGGCTTCGTAGCCCTCGCCTTCTACGCGGTGAGCCAGGGTTACTTGAACGACTCTTCGCTTCCTCTGCGTCTACCACGGCGTCGTGATCTAGCGACCATTGAACCCCTGTACGCGGAGCGCTACGACCGCTACGCTCCTCGCTATGAGGGAGAAATCGTTTCAGAGTTCTACGAGCCTGATGCCGAAGAACAGTGGCGTCGCGATTCTCAACGCCGACAAGCGTTGGGCTAAAGTAGAGACCTCTTCGGGGGTGTAGCTCAATTGGTAGAGCGCTACGTTCGCAATGTAGAGGCAGTGGGTTCGAATCCCATCACCTCCACCGACCGGGACGGTGCGCGAACCGCATTGTTGACTGAGTAGTTTCGCGAGTAATGGCACTCATCAGGCGTCTTTGCCGCCCGATGAGTGCCTCTGCAAACGAGCGGAACCTAACGTGTGAGAACTTTCTTTGGTTCATCGGATTTCAGCGGGGTTTCGCCCTTGAGGGTCACTCTTTAGAAGACGAAGGTGCTTCAGGCTTGAGATGTGAACCAACAAAACAGAAACACCTTCGTCCTGCACGACCCTACAGAAATTCTTGAAGCCCTCGTGGGCTTAAAGGACGTGCGGGTGGTGCACTTTGAGCGCCGCGGCGCTGATGTTTCGCTCTGCGTCGAGCAGGTGATCGGTGAGGTTGTCTGTCCAAGGTGCCAGCAGCGCGCCCAGGTGAAAGAACGGCCAGTCGTCTCCTACGTGGACCTGCCGGTCTATGGCACGCCGATGAAACTCTCCTGGAAGAAACACCGCATGCAATGCGTGAATGACGTCTGTTCGATGAAGAGCTGGGTGCTCAGCGATCACCGCATTGCAGCCAAGAACTGCCTGCTCACGACACGCGCCGCCAAGTGGGCCACGATGCAAGTGGGCACGGGTCGCACGGTCAAAGAAGTCGCGGGCGAACTCAGCTGTGATTGGCACACCGTGAACGACGCCGTCACCACCTACGGCAACGCTCTACTCGAAGCGGACAAGAAACGCCTCAATCAAACCACGGCGCTCGGACTTGACGAGACGAGTTTCGTGCGCCTCGGCGGCCATCACACCAGTTACCTCACTACCGTCGCCGACGTGGGCAACCACCAGATCATTGATATCTTGCCCACGCGCACCTACGTGGACGTGGCCGGTTTTATTGACCAACAGAGCGAAGCCTGGCGACAGCGCGTCACCTACGGGGCCCTGGACATGTCGGCGACCTACGCCGCTGTTTACAACGTGATGCTCCCCAACGCCGCCCAAGTCGTCGACCGCTTTCACGTGATCGCTCTCGCCAATCGCTGCCTGGACACTGTGCGACGCCGAGTCCAAGTCGAGCAGTTGGGACACCGGGGCAGAAGGGACGATCCGCTCTATCGGGTGCGCAGAGTATTGCTCGTTGGCGAAGAGAAATTGAATGAGGAGCAGACCACCCGACTCAACTCACTGCTCGCACTCGGTGACCCCACCGCCGAAGTCGCCCTCGCCTATCGCGTGAAAGAACGCCTGCGCGACTTCTATCGGTGCTGGGACCCCGGTGAGGCTCGAGTGATGCTCGAGGATCTCAAGAGTCACTGTCTCAACAAGGCCATGCCGTCCGAGATCAGAAAACTCGGGCGAACGCTTAAAGAGTGGTTCGACAAGATCTGCAACTATCACCTGGCGCGAATCACTAATGCGCCAACCGAAGCACTGAACAACCTCATCAAGCGCATCAAACGAGTGGGCTTTGGCTTTCGCAACTTCGAGAACTACCGAATCAGAGCCTTGCTCTACGCCGGCAAACCCAACTGGCGGGTGCTCGGCTCGATCGTGGTCCGATGAAGCTCACCCCGCCAGAATCCGATGAGCCCTTTCTTTACGTATTCAAGGGAACCAGCCAGACCTAAAGCCAAGAGTTCGACTCAACTCGGATCTCAGGGGTCCACTGAGAAGTCCGCGACATGGTAATCGCCCTGGCAAAACGAATTGGACGTATCCCGCTCAGAACTCATTTCGTAAACCCATTTACCAAATAACCACTTCTGAAGAAGCTGTGAGGATTTATGAAACGGGCTGAGCGATACCTAGTGACGACATATCCGGTGGTGACGTTGTGAGACTCCAATCTTCGACCGCACCATTCGTCGCGTCTACCACCTCTGTCAGAACGGAACCCGTCGGGAACGACATCCCCGGTGGCACCGACGCTGCAGTCGCCACGAAATCTCCCGTCGCTTCTAGAACGATTACCGGATCAGAACCTGCGCTGACCGAGTCGCCCGAAACCACTTTCACTGCATCTGTACCGTCGGCTGTCTGAACGTATTGGACCGAGGACAACGACCCATCTTTGAGTTGAGTAGTTGCGAAAGCCTCGAAAGACTGCAAGATGCTTGAAATTGATGAATTGCCATTGTCCTTTTGTGAAGTGTGCCCGACAGCTACGACATGCCACTTCACACTCGCTCCGCTCGAAATCTCATTTACGACTAAGTAAGAGCCCGAGGAGATTAGAACAATGACGCTCGCAATGACCGCGAAACCGCTTCGGGACAATTTAAAGCGTTTTGACATTAGAAGCTCCTAGCATGAACTAACTGTCTGCGTAAAGTAATTCGAGTTCGCAGTCGTGACCGACACGGTGCCCCAAGATGAAGGCATTGGATCTTCATAAGTGGTATAGGCGCCACTTCCAACGTTCCAGGGCGAAACGAGTGTTCCAACCTGGTTATAGAACTCGAGACCTTTGCTATTTCCCAATTCCGAGACACCGGTTGCTCCATTAAAGGTTTCGGTACCCGTCTCTAGCGTGTCAAAGAGATACCCTGACGGCCACCCGGTCGATTCGCCATCCCAATCACCATCAGTCACATGAAAGGTCGTCGAAGAATCGGAGTAAATATTGAAATTGTAGAAATCTGTAGTATCTACAGTGTCTGTCGTATCGTAGTGGTTGTTATAGGATCCAGGACGTTGATCTGCCCAGAAGAACACCTTTCCCGAACCACTCTCGTACCTGTCAACTCCCGCTTCGATCCACGTGTCCGCCGAACTGTTCACCAACCACGTTTCATCGTTGATATAGCCGCTGTTCGTATCACTTAGGCACTCAACTCTAATACTGCTAACGACGCCGGTAAATGCGTGTGGCGATGCAACCGGTCCAAGCACTGCGATGTCATAGCAGTGCGAACTCCCAGAACAAGACGGTGCGGCCGAGGCAGCGTCTTGAAATACAAGAAGGCCAGCCATGCACAGGACTACCACAAGAAAGCACCTTCCGCCAACGCTCGCCACGCTTCTAAATCTGCGAACCATAGAGCGCACCCCCTCACGCGGAACTGTAGACCCGGTTCAGAATGAAAGCAAACCAACTTCGACACAATTGCATGTGAATTGCCGCCCAAACAAAGCGCCGGTGAAGATGTCGATCTCCCGACACTCGATACTCTTTTCTTCGCCGTCCCCGTGTCGTTCAGAGGGCGCGTGATTCAACAACTCGGGCGCATAACCCGTGGGGCCGGCCGCGAGGCAATTGTTCACGATTTTCGAGACCAGAATGTTCCGATACTCGACAGGATGTATCAGCGACGTCGGCGCGTCATCCTGCAGCAGGGATTCGTTGAATCGCGCTCGAGAGCGGAAACCGGCTGACTTGTCCAACGTGCACTTCAGTGAATACTTCAGTGATTGCGACGAACATTTGCGTACGTCGGCGAACACTCGCGGATAGACATCCCGCAACGGCGCGAGAGGCGAACCTCAATGAGCGCGTGCGAACTGGCCTCCGGGCCATGACACGCAAGGGGTCACAGGTTCAAGTCCTGTACGGCCCACTCGTTGACCTGCGTCCCATTTAGTGGACCACCAGGTGCAACATCATGAATTATCGCGTCGGACGTTATTCATGCATTAGCGACCAAGCCCGCGATCCTTATTCTCATCGCGACTCAAGTCGCGCGTGCGCCGTTTGGCGAGTTCGAGGCGTGCCTGAAGTTCAAGGACGGCTACTTCAAGTGAGGGAAGATCCTCGGTGATGGTTGCTTCGACCACCGCTCGAGAGGTGTCGAAGTAGTGGTGCGTTAACCAATCACGCATTCCTGCGGCATCGGACCACTTGATATCAGGCCTTTGTGCGACGAGTTTGGGATCCAACAACTTCACTGCTTCACCGATCTCGATGAGCCTTAGGCGAACTGCGTCAAAAATGAGCCCGTCGGAGAGGTCGCCCCGAGCGAGATGGCTATTAATCGCAGTAATCGCGTCCATAATGTCGGCGAGGCGTTCGTCGTCGTGCCGTGAACTCATATTTGGATGGCCTCGCGCTCGACCTCTTCACGAACTCGGGGCCGGAGGCTGTCTGACGGAGCGATGTCAACGGGCGTGCCCAGAATCTTCGTAAGTTCCCTGCGAAGTGCCTCCAGTGCGAATAATCCTGTTCCCTTTTCCAGGTCGACCACTAAATCAACGTCACTATTGGGTTGGTCTTCACCTCGAGCGGTGCTACCAAAGACGCGGACGTTACTTGCACCGTGGAGCGCCGCACAGGCAAGTATCGAACGTCGGCGCTGGCGGAGTCGGCGACCGAGTGGGGTGTCAGGCAGACCGCGCGGGTAATCGCTCGAACGTTCGAGATTGAGAGTCAAGCGGTGTCCCGTCGCGAGGATGAGACGTTCGAGCGTAGAGACCGAGGGTTCCCTGCGGCCTGACTCATAGGCACTAATCACGCTTTGCGCAACGTGCGCACGACGTGCAACCTCGGTTTGCGATAGACGGGCGCTGATACGTGCCTCTCGGAGGATCTTGCCGGTTGCACTATGTTCGCGACTCTTCATACGAAAATAATAGTACTGATTGTCTATGGGCAGCGACATAAGATTGTAGAATTATGGTTCTTATTGTGTGACTCAAGGTCCACCAAAGACTGTCGACGAATTTAGGGAAGGCTGGTGCAGCCATGAGCAAGTACGACGATGGTTCAGAAGGCGAGCCCGTAGGGAGTGACTCACTCGCCGATGAGTCGTTTTCAGGCGAACCCCAGCACGATCATCTGCATCGTCATGTCGCAGAGCCATCGCACCACGACGACGAAGGATTTCGCCATACGCGTACGTCAGCGGCGTGGGTAGCAGTCGTCGTTGCCGTTATTTTTGGCGTCGCGCTGATTGATTTCATCGCTCAAAACACGCGGCACGTTCGCATCGAATTCTTTGCGGTGAGTGGGAGAATTCCCGTCGCCGTAGCGTTGCTGGCCGCAGCGCTCTCGGGTGCGATTGTCGTGGTGGCCATTGGCGTCGGTCGCGTAGCGCAACTTCGCCTCAAGATTCGACGACAGCGTCGTTGGCCGAAAACTGAGATCACTGGAGCACAAGAACAGCGTGGTCGCGACGCCGCCTCTGGGAGCGACGAGAACTAATCCGAGCTACCTCGAAGTTCGATCCGTCGTCGTCGGTCGGCTGTCTCCGTTTGCAAAGGAACGTCACGTTCACGTTGCTGCAAAGTCACGGGAGGATGGACTTTCTGTTTACGTTGGTGGCACGCGTCGTTACGGTTTCGTGTCATTCCTTTGAAAAGTAGGTGGTTTCGACGTTCTTCGTCCGATTGCTCATCATTGCGCGTCAATCGAGGGCAGTTCTCTGGTGTTTCTAACCTAAATTCCGATTGAGGATGGTACAATTCAACCAGGAAGTCAAGACCCCGCCTCCTGTTTGCCTGACACTTCGTCGGGCTCGCACGAAACGGGATGATAATGGCTCTTTCAGAACTGATTCTCAGCGCTCTCGCTGTAGCAGTTGGCGTAACGATCTATCGGCGCTATTTCTCGATTTCGCGGGGGTTGCACCGTCGTTCTCGCGGCATCTCCGGTGCACGTCTCGGTCTTGGGACGGTGGGTGTCGGGTTGCTGAGTTTTGCGACCTTGATGGCCTTCTCCGCTCAGCCCGTCGCCGCCGCTACCACCGTTGATTTAGGTGTAGCTAGTACGTACGCCGTGGTCGCAGGCCCGACTGTTACTAACACCGGTCCGTCGACGATCAACGGGGACCTCGGTCTTTCACCGGGAACCGCGATCACGGGATTCCCACCGGGAACTGTTTCTGGTAACACCAACCTCGCGAACGCGGCGTCCCTAGCGGCGCAGAACGCGGCGACCGCAGCCGAAGTCGTGGCTGCGGGCGCTATTCCCACGGCGACTGTTGCCGCCGGGACACTGGGCGGCGGAACCCCGCTGACGCCAGGGGTCTACAACTCGGGTAGTTCGCTCCAGTTGAACGGTACGTTAACGCTTGATGGCGGGGGCGACCCGAACGCCGTCTTCATCTTTCAAGCTGGTTCGACGCTGACCACCGCATCAGCGAGCTCGGTCGTCCTCATCGGCAACGCGCAGGCCTGCAACGTCTTCTGGCAGGTTGGCAGTTCCGCGACACTCGGCACGGGGACATCGTTTCAGGGAACGATTCTCGCGGTTTCGGCGATCACGCTCACCACGGGCGCCACCGTCACTGGCCGCCTACTAGCGCAGGGCGCCGTCACTCTTGATACCAACTCGGTTACTGTTCCGTCGACCTGCTTGACCGCTCTTCCGACCACCACGACCACCGTGGCGCCGACGACCACCACCACCGTGGCGCCAACGACCACCACTACCGTGGCGCCTACGACGACCACTACCGTGGCGCCTACCACCACCACCACGAAGCCTCCGGTTGTCACTTCGACGACCGTTGTCCCCGTCGGTGCGCCCGCAACTGGTTTCGGTGGCACCGCCGGTGGATCATCGCCCCTGGGCTTGATCGGCCTTGGAGCACTTGCCGTCGCTGCGGGAGCCGCAACGGTCGCTATACGAGCTCGTCGTAGTCGCGGCGGGTCATCTGGTGACCACACGCGTGGGTCATAAGAGGCTTACGAATCGCCAGTGGATCTGGTGGAGCATTGTTGCAGTAGCGCTGGTCGTTGGGGTTGCGTCCCTCGTTGGTTCACTACCAACGAGGGACCCCAAGGTCGTGGTTCTGTCCCAGCCGGTCGTCACCACGACCACCCAGAGGTCCAGCGCCTCCTCGGGGATCACCACGACGACGCAGAAGTCCCACGCCTCCTCGGGGCTCACCACGACGACGCAGAAATTCGACAGCACGACAGCCAGAGTGGTCTCAACGAAACTGGCAACGTTTCCTAAAATTCCTCGGTATCGACCGGTACGCCTTACTATCCCTGCGCTCAACGTCAACTCCTACGTGGGCACGCTGGGTCTTCAGCGCGATAACCACGTGCAGGTGCCAACCAGCACTCACGTCGTTGATTGGTATAGGGACGGTGCGACGCCCGGTCAGGTGGGTTCGGCCGTGATTCTCGGCCACGTCGACTCTCACGTCGGACCCGGCACGTTCTTTAATCTCAAGTCGCTCCGGACTGGCGACGTGATCAAGGTGCAACTAGCCGACGGCACCATCGAACACTTCGACGTTACCGAGGTCGTGCAGTACAACAAGACCACGTTTCCCGATCAACTGGTCTATGGATCGAACGGTACGAGGTCGCTGCAACTTGTCACCTGCGGGGGAACTTTCGACCACGCGACGGGCCACTACGAGTCCAACGTCGTCGCCTTCAGTCACCTCGTGAGCGTGAAGATTCCTACGAAGTAGCGCACCGTCGCTTCGACAACATGGCGGATAGGTGAAAAACTTCGACGCCGCCTGATTGAGATGTAAGAGTTACGTGCGTGGACGCGAAAGACCTCGATGACGCGCGAATGCGCTACCACTTTGCCCTGGCGCCCGAGGACTACGAACGCCTCCCTTTCTATTCGGCCCTCTTGCACCTGCTCGAAAACGACACGCTCGCCCTAGAACTGCTCGCGGGCGTGCGCGTTGAGCAGCGCAACCCGATGCTCATCTTGGCAACGTTGCAGTTCGCTGCTTTGAGTGGACACGAGGAACTCGGGCCACTCTACGAAGAAGCTCGCCAGGCTCGACTCGGCGACTGCGATGAAGCGGCTCGACGCGTACTCGAAGTCATCCACGAAACGCCCGAACTCGTACGAAACGAACTCTGGCGGTCGACCCAGACCAACGAACCCGGACGTAGCGCCGTCCTCCAGGCTGTCATCAATGATCTGGTCATTGAAGATGAGGCTGAGGTCAACGTGATTGAAGTCGGCTCGTCAGCCGGCATCAACCTCTGTTTCGACCAGTTCCCCGTGCGCGCGAAGGACGACAGCAATCCTTTGACGCTGATCTGCGAAGACCTGACGCCAATTGATCGATCGAGAGTGACGCCGCTCGTGAACTCTCGCGTCGGAATAGATCCACACCCGCTCGATCTCGCGAGCGACGATGATCGTCGTTGGTTAAAGGCGTGCTTGTGGCCCGAGGAACGGCGGCGCCACGAGCGCTTCGATGCCATTGTCGAGGCGCGTCCCTCGTGGCCGGAGGCGACGATATTGACCGGTCGTGCTATGGAACGATTGGACGACGCCTTCGCGATGTGCTCTCGCGACACGATGACGATTGTCTTTAATACGTGGGTCGCTTTTTATTTCTCACCCGATGAACGCACTGACTATTTCAACGAACTCATTGCACGTTGCGCAACGAACAACGTGGCGTGGATCTCTGTTGAATCCACACTCGTCGCGTTCCCCGATTTTGAAATTGACGAAGCGGCGCGTCATCGCGGCGCGTCGCAGATTGTCGTGACCCGACCGGGGTCTAAGCCAACGCGCTGGGGCTGGTGTCACGCGCACGGACGCTGGCTCGAGCAAACGACGCCGTCCTAAACCTTCCTTTCACCTCAAAAACGGCCTCACAGGAGTCCGAACCCGCGACGCATTCTGTGGAAAAGATGCGACTAAGTGGTTGGTATCTGCGTCGATGTACCGAAAAATGGTGCATAAGTCCCCCAATACTGGGTAAAAGCATTTGATTTCCCTCTTTGACCGTTGCGGAGGGGAAAATCTCTGGCATGGTGTCTTTCGTAGTTCACGTAGTACCTGCCAACACAGCATCGAACCGCAAGGGGAGAGAGAGTGCAGGGGGATGAGGGGCCTCGCAAGAGGACTGGAATTCCTCGGACGGGCAGTGGAGTTCGGTCCACTGTTTGGAACAGGCGAATGACGTGAAGTGCCTGCCATCAAAGATGTTCTGTCCGACACGGAACATCGTTGGTGTGCCTCGGAAACCCCGAGGGGCGGGTGAGTTTCGGCTCACTGGTCACTCGGGGTTTTCGGCTGTCCGGGCCCAAATCCGTACGACGTCTGGGCTAGCGATTAACGAATCCAGTAGCGGCGAATGCCCGTTCCGCCGTCTCGAGCCGGCACCGTTGATTCGTAGACCCCGCCGCAGCCCTCAATAACCAAAGCGGAACCCACGTTGACCTCGTCACAGGTCACCAGCACCTTTTCGACCCCTTCCGCGCGCAGAATCACCAGTGCTTGGCGCAAGCTCTCTGACGCGTAGCCCTTTCTGCGCTGTTTTGGCACGACGGCGTAGCCCACGTGTCCACCTCTCGTGGCGAGGAACTCGTTCAGTGTGAAACGGATCGAGACGCGACCCACGAACGCACCGTCCACGTCAGCCACGAGTTGCACCGCTCGAACCCGCTCGTCGGTGAGGTTGCGACCGAGACGCTGATCCTCGAGTGCGCGCAGAAAGTCCAACCACGACATCGAGGGGTCCCAGCTGAGAAGAAACTCGAAATCGTCGGCGAGTAGCGCGTCGTACGCAGCGAGGGCGTCTGCTTCATCGCTTACTCGGTAGGGACGTAGTCGCAGTGGCATCGAATCAGACTAACGGCCGGGTTGAACGAAGAAGGCTCGGTAGTCTCAGATTGATGAACGAGGTAGAGGCGCAGACGCCGTGGCACGAATGGCAGGAAGAGTATCGCCACGGCGCCTTCCTCATCTTCCCGCCCGAAGACGTGCGAGCGGTCGTGGATGCGTTGCGCTGGCGTTACGACGCCACGTCAGCGAGTTACTCTCAAGCGCACGTCAGTCTCAGCGAACCGCTCACGAGCCCACTCACGAAAGAGCAGACGCTCGAGATAACAACGGCACTGTCGAACGTTGCACCCTTCGAGGTTCGCTACGGACCCCTGCGAACTTTCGAACCCCATCCCGGCGTCACCTACGCCATTGGTCCCGAAGACACGTTCTTCAACCTCCGCGACGTCGTGCACACCACCTCGCCGTTCGCCGGACGTGAGAAGAGGCGTGCGACGATTCCTCCGCACATGACGATCGCTGAGTTCATAACCATTGAGCGATCCAGAGAGCTCTTGGCGGAACTCTCCGACACTGTTCTATCGGGCACGTTTTGGTGCGGACACATCGTCTACGCCGTCCCCGACGTCACCTTCAACTTTCGTAGCGTGTCGCAAATTCCCCTTGGTGGCCGCGGACACCCGAGCTAAATCACTCGCTCGCTCGCCACGAGGACCAACTTCGATCCCACGGCACTTCACCACGACCGAGACCCAACTCAACAACGCGACAGGCGTTCTCAATACGCTGCGCGTCGAGACGACTCAGGTAGCCCATGGTCACGGCGAGCTCTAACTCTTCAACATCCTTACGCTCCCACTCGCTACAGTCCGCCGATACCACGAGGTCCAAAATCTCGTCCATCGTGTCAAAACCGAGCGACGTGCGTTCGAGCGGTCGTTGGAAATTCACGTACCACCACGCCACACCGCCCTCGGGCCGCAAGGGAGCGAAGACCTCAAAGGGTGCGCCACTGGGCGCAATGCGAAGCATCCCCGGCGGCGTGAACTCTTTGGCGTACAGATCCCACTCGCCCGAGAGCCACATCGAAAGACACTTCTCGCCGTGCTCTACGCCCACCGGATAGTCAATGAACGTTCCCGGGGCGAGCCACGACACCACTTGGGCATCACTGTCCTCAAGAATCGTGACGGGACGAGCTGTCCACACCTTTTCCCTGAGCACTTCGCGAATGACGACGCGCTCGCCCTTGGAGAAGTGGTCCGTCAAAACAGCGACTGGGGATCAACGGGCTCGGTGAGTTCGGGTCCGTCGTTCTTCACTGACCCAACGGCCGTCCCGACGCCGTAGTGGCTGAGCGTGCCCTTGGGCGCTGGACGCAGCAACAGCATTCGCTCGTCGGGTCCGTAGTTCGTGACGTTGAGCCACGTCTCGACGTCACCGGGGGCGAGCACGACCGGCATGCGGTCGTGAATCTCGTCCATGTCGACGTTGGGCGTGGTCATGATGACGGTGCAGGTCGCTAAAGGTTCGCCAACGAGGTCCTCGGGGTTGCGCCAGTGTTCGAAGAGCCCGGCGAGGAGGAGGGGCTCTTCGTCGCTGCGGGTAAAGAAGTGGGGCTGACGATTGCGACCGGGACGATGATCCCACTCGTAAAAACCGTCGACGGGTATCACGCAAGGACGCTTCGCGAAGGCGCTGCGAAACGATGGTTTCTCGGCAACGGTTTCGCCACGCGCGTTAAAGAGTCGGTTACCGATTTTGTCGTCCTTGGCCCAACTCGGCACCAGTCCCCAGCGGTACCGATCGAGTACGCGCGCCTCGTCGTGCTCGCTGACGCCAAAGAGACGGCGCTGGGGTCCGATGTTCCAACTGGGGTGCCCCTCGGGATCGATGCCCGCGGCCAGAGCTGCGTCGAGGAATCGGGCCAGCCGAGCCGGTGGGCTAAAGAGGGCGACGCGACCGCACATGGCTCTATTTTGCCAGTAATCCAAGGCCCTGGCGCGTGTGACGCCGAGTGGCTACTCTTACGAACATATGTTCGCTTTTTCACCACCTCGTCCCTCGCTCTCCCCAGAACTCCTCGCTACCTTGCGCCCCGTGTCCTTGGCGAAGAGTCGCACGTTGCCCCTCGGTGAACCGTGGCGCGCGCTCGTTCCGGGCGGGGGACTTCGACGTGGCTCCACCGTCGTCGTCGAAGCGCCCCTCGGTCTTGGGGGACTCAGTCTCGCCTTAAGTCTCTTGAGCGAGTCCAGCACGCTCGGTCACTGGGCGGCCGTCGTTGGCGTGGATGATCCCGGCGTCGTCGCGATGGCCGAGCTCGGTGTTGATCTACGGCGCGTGCTCTTCGTGCCACGTCCGAGGGGCGCGTGGGCGGAGTCGGCGGCCGATCTGCTGGACGGGGTGGACCTCTTGCTCGTTCGTCCACCCTCGCGTCCCGCGCACGGTACCGTGCGTCGCTTGATGGACCGGGTGCGTGAACGCGGCACCGTGTTGATCGCGCTGAGCGAACCGCGCACGCCGTGGCCGCTGCCCGCGGACCTTTTTTTCAGTGTCACCCAGGCCGAGTGGGTCGTCTCCTCACGACTCGACGCGCGTTATCTCACCGTTCGCGTGAGTGGTCGCGGTGCCGCGGTGCAGAGCGGCGAGCACGTGGTGGTGGTGCCGAATCGGCGCGGCCGCGCCGAGGCGAGTTAGATGGAACAACTACTCGCTATCTGGAGCGAGCCGCTCTGCGTTGAGCAGCCCGACGGCTCGACGTTGCGTGACACGCTCGTTTTGCTCGACGCCTTAAGCGCGCTCTGTCCCTTCACCGAGGTCGTGCGACTCGGCCTCTTCGTACTGCCACTGCGCGGACCGAGTCGATTTTTTGGCGGTGACGACGCGGTTCTGCGCGCGGTGAAACAGATTGTCCTGGACGTCGTTGGTACGGCGCCGTTACTCGGCGTCGGTGAAGGTCTGTTCTGCGCCGAACTCGCGTCCCGTCACGAAGTGATCGTGCCACTGGGCGCGAGTGACGTCTTTCGCCGCGCCCAGCCACTCAGCGTGCTGGGCCGCAAAGATCTCACGACTACGTGTCAGCGACTGGGACTGCACACGCTCGGGGCCTTCGCCGACCTCGAACCGGCGCGGGTGGCGGAGCGTTTTAACAAACACGCGACCTCGCTGCATCGCGTGGCGCGCGGCGAACTCGCTGAAATGGAAGGTCAGCGCGACGTTCGTCTCGCGCGGCGTCTCGCCCAGCTGCGTGGTGAGGACGATCTCTTCGAAGAACAGACGGGTTTCTTCGGTCAACGCGGGGCCGGTGACGACCGGGCCGAGGCGGCCGCGCACCGGGTACGCCGGCGTCTCGGCGCCGACGCCATTGTCGTGGCGAACCTGTGCGGCGGGCGTGGACCCGAAGATCGCGCCACGCTCGTGCCCTGGGGTTCGCCACTCTCGAATGCGCGCGACCTCGCGCCGTGGCCGGGACAGCTCTTGGCGCCCTCACCGGCCACGACGCTGGCGCACCCGGTGCCGGTACAACTGCGCGACGTGGATGATCGTCCCGTGGTGATGGGCGCGCGCGGCTCACTGAGCGCTGAGCCGTCCGGAATCATCTTTTCCTCACCACTTCGTCGTGAGATCATCTGGCACGCGGGCCCCTGGCCATTGGCGGAGCGTTGGTGGTTACGTAAGCGTCATCGCGCGCACGTGCAGATGGTGCTCGCCACGGGTGAGGCGTTGTTGGTGGTCGCGGAGGCGAGTCGGTGGTGGCTCGTCGGAATCTATGACTGATGGCTATCTATGGAGAACTGCACGCGCACTCGGGCTTTAGTTTCTTAGACGGCGCGAGCGACCCCGAGGAGCTGGTCGTTGAGGCGACGCGCCTCGGACTCTCGGGCCTCGCGCTCTGTGATCATCACGGGCTCTATGGCGTGGTGCGCTTCTCTGAATCGGCACGCGCACTCGGACTTAAGACCGTCTTTGGTAGTGAGATCACGATCGGCGCGAGTGATGACCGCGTTGGCGTGAGTGACCCTTCGGGCGAACACCTCGTGGTGTTGGCGCGCTCGCCCGCGGGCTACGCGCAACTCTCTAGGATGCTCGCGCTTGCGCACCTTGAGCGCGGCGAAAAGGGTGCGCCACGTTTCACGCTCGACGACGTCGCGAGTAGCGCGCACGAGTGGTTGGTGTTGACGGGATGTCGTAAGGGTCCCCTCACGAGAGCTTTGCTGAACGAGGGACCGCGCGCCGCGCAACGTTGCCTGTCGAAGTTGATCGAGCGCTTTGGTCGTGAGAACGTGGCCGTTGAGATCTGGGACCACGGCGCGCCCGATGACGTCGCGCGCAACGACGTCTTGGCCGAGCTGGCCGTACGCGCGAACGTGATGGTCGTGGCGACGAACAACGTGCACTACGCCACGCCGCGTGACTTTCCCAGGGCCAACGTGCTCTCGGCGATCCGGGCACGCCAGAGCCTCGAAGAGATGGAGGGTTGGCTTAGCGCGTCACCTCTCGCGCACCTGCGCAGTGACGCCGAGCAGCGTCGACGTTTCGCGCGCTGGCCCGGGGTGGTCGATCAGGCGGGTGAACTCGTCGTGGACCTCGCCTTCGACCTTCGACTCGTGGCGCCCAATCTGCCCGCCTTCGCGACGCCGCCGGGCTGTGATGAACAGACCTACCTCGAAGAGCTCGTCACCTTGGGCGCGACGCAACGCTACGGCTCACGGGGTCACGAGCGCGTGGCGGGCGCGTGGCGCCAAATCGATCACGAACTCGGCGTTATTAAAGCGCTGGGCTTCGCCGGGTACTTCTTGACCGTCTGGGACATCACCGAGTTCTGTCGCACGAACGACATCTACTGCCAGGGGCGAGGTTCGGCGGCGAACTCGGCGGTGTGTTACTCACTCGGTATCACCAACGCCGACGCCGTGGCGCTGAATCTCTTCTTCGAGCGCTTTCTCTCGCCGGCGCGCGACGGTCCTCCCGACATTGACGTCGACATTGAGTCGGGACGTCGTGAAGAGGTGATTCAGTACGTCTATGGACGTTACGGGCGTCACCACGCCGCCCAGGTCGCGGCCGTTATTACGTATCGATCTCGCTCGGCACTGCGTGACGTGGCTAGAGCTTTTGGTCACAGCGAGGAAGAGGCCAACTACATTCGCGACCACGTCGATCGCGGCGCCATGAGCTCGAGTGACCCGAAGGTCCCCGAACTCGTCACCAAAATGGCCGCGGAGCTCTTGGACCGGCCCCGGCACCTCGGCATCCACTCCGCCGGCATGGTGCTCTGTGATCGCCCCGTTCTCGAGGTCTGTCCCATCGAGTGGGGGCGCATGCCCGGACGCACGGTCCTGCAGTGGGATAAGGACGACTGCGCGGCGATTGGTCTCGTGAAGTTCGATCTCCTCGGCCTGGGCATGCTCGAGGCGTTGCACCGCGCCGTTGAGTCCGTCGAGGCCTTTCACGGGGTCAGCGTTGACTTAAGTGCGCTGGCCCAAGAAGACGCGGTCTACGACATGCTCTGCGAAGCCGACACCGTGGGCGTCTTTCAAGTGGAGTCGCGCGCGCAGATGGCGACCTTGCCGCGCGTGCAACCCCGCTGCTTCTACGACCTCGTGATTGAGGTAGCCCTTATTCGTCCTGGCCCCATTCAAGGTCACGCCGTCAACCCCTACATTCGCCGCCGCCGCGGCGACGAACCCGTGACCTACTTACACCCCCGACTCGAACCGATTCTCCATCGCACGCTCGGCGTGCCCCTCTTCCAAGAGCAGCTAATGGAGATGGCCGTCGCGGTGGCGGGCTTCTCGCCGGCCGAAGCCGACGAGTTGCGCCAAGCCATGGCCGCCAAGCGCTCCGAGCTACGCATGATGAAACTCAAGAGTCGCTTCTATTCCGGCATGTTGGAGAACGGCATTACCGGGGCCGCGGCCGATCAGCTCTTTGACGCGTTGGCGGCGTTCGCGAACTTCGGCTTTCCCGAGTCGCACTCGGTGTCTTTCGCGCACCTCGTCTACTGCTCGGCGTGGATCAAGGTGCACTACCCGGCCGCGTTTCTGGTCTCGTTGTTAAACGCGCAGCCCATGGGTTTTTGGTCGCCGCAGAGTCTGGTCGCTGACGCGAAGCGACACGGCGTCACGGTACTGCGTCCGAACGTGAACGTTTCGCGTAGTGGCGCCTCGTTAGAGGGAACGCCCGACGATCCCTTGGTGCGCCTCGGTCTGGCGGACGTGTGCTCTATTGGTAGTGAACTCGCTGAAGGGATTGTGGCGGGCGCGCCCTGGTGCGACAGTGCCGATCTCGTTCGTCGCGCCGGTCTTCAACAGCACCACCTCGAGGCGCTCGCCGCTGCCGGTGCGCTCGACGCCTTTGGTCCGAGTCGCCGTGCCCTCACGTGGTCGGCCGGCGCGGCCGCGCAGGCATTACCCGATCGACTCCCGGGCGTCGTGACGGGACTCGTCGCGCCAGCGCTGCCGACGGTGAGTGAGATGGAGCGCGTGGCCGACGATCTCTGGTCGATGGGACTCACGACTGAGAAAACCGCGATGGGACTGGTACGCGAGATGCTGAACGCGCGCGGCGTCACGCGCGCGAGTGCACTCGTGGCGGCGGAGAGTTCGCGCGTCACGGTGGCGGGCATCGTGACGCACCGTCAACAACCAGAAACGGCCAACGGTGCGGTCTTTGTGAACTTAGAAGACGAGACCGGTCACGTGAACGTGATCTTCTCCAAGGGCGCGTGGGCCCGGTGGTCGCTGGTGGCGCGCGGCTCACCAGCGCTCGTTATTCGAGGTTCACTCGAGCGCGGACAGGGAACGATGACGCTGGTGGCGGAGTTCGTCGAACCACTCGAACTCGCCGCGACGACTCCGTCGCGAGACTGGCATTGAGCTACGTAGTAAAGGCGAACTCGGGACGCAGGCCCGCTTCGATCTCTTCGCGCACGAGAATCTGCGCCAAAGGAAGATCGTCGGCGTGGGTTACGCCAATGCAGCGCGACTCCGTGGGCAACACGTCAAAGCGCAGTGGCGTGTGGTGAAGAATCTGGCCAACGAAGGTGGAGAGTTGAATCTCCTTTTCGGCGTTGAAGTCGTGCTGTGCGACGGCCTCGCGCATCAAGGGCATGATCGAGGGCTGAAAGCCCCACAGGTTCATTGAGACAACGGTCTGGGGGTGCAGGACGGCGGGGATAAGCCCGTCGTCGGCGACGTAGCCGTCCAGCGTCGCCGAAACGTTGCGGCGTTCCACGATCTCGGTCAGGTGATCGTTCACGACGACGCACGTACCTCTGGACACCGGTAACTCACCCACGAGCGCGCGCTCGAGTTCAAAACCCACGAGACAGCTGTTGGGACTTTGGGCGAGGTGACGTCCGAGGCGAAGAAAGGACTCACGTCCGTAGAGGTCGTCGGCGTTCGACACGCCAAAGGGTCGCGTCATGTCGAGGTTCTCCTCGGCCGCGAGCACGGCGTCGACGGTGCCGCGCAGTTGGTGTTGGTGCGTGAAGGAGACGCGGCGACCCTTGGGCCAGTTGGCGGCGACGTGGTCTTCGATTTCGGGACCGGTGTCGGGGTTAATGACAATGACGATGTCGCTAAAGCCCGCGGCGTAGGCGTCCGAGGCGATGAGATCAATGATGCCCTCACCGTGGAGACCAACGGGCGCGAGTTGTTTCACCCCGCCGTAGCGTCGAGCCCGTCCCGCGGCCAAGATGACGAGGGACGGTCCGTTCACTTAGACCATTTCACTACGGCTGAGGCCCAGGTCATGCCGGCACCAAAGCCCGTAAGGAGCGCGTAGTCGCCCTTGTGGATACGGTCGTTCTTGCGCGCGTCGTCAAAGGCCAGAGGAATGGACGCGCTCGAGGTGTTGCCGTAGCGATCGAGTACCACGACCGCGCGGTCCATCTCGACGTTGAGGCGTTGACAGGCCGCTTGAATGATGCGGATGTTGGCCTGGTGGGGGATAACGAGACTGAGATCGGCCGAGGTAATCCCGGCCATGGTCATGGCCTTTTGGGCCGAGTCCACGACGACGCGCACGGCGCGGCGAAACACTTCGGCCCCGTCCATCTGGAAGTAGCCCCCGTGCTCGCAGGTCAACAGATCGGCGTCGGCGCCTTCGGCGCCGAGGGAGAAGGACAACAGGTCGTTCTCGGTCGGGTCGTACTCCATGACCGTCGCGCCCGCGCCGTCAGCCAGCAACACCGCCATGTTGCGGTCACTCCAGTCAACCCAACGCGACAGGTTCTCTGAACCAATAACGAGCACGCGCTTGTTGCCCGTTTCGAGCAGGCCGTAGGCCGTGCGAACGGCGTACATGAAGCCGCTGCAGGCCGCGTTCACGTCCATCGCGGGACAGCTGAGTCCCATCTCGTGGGCGATCAACACCGCCGTCGAGGGCGTGATGCGGTCGGGCGTGGTGGTGGCGAGAATCAAGAAGTCAATGTCGCCGGGTTCGGTGCCGGCGTCTTCGAGGGCCCGGGTGCCAGCGATGACGCCGAGGCTCTTCGCGGTGCCACCGATGCGACGCTCTTTGATGCCCGTGCGCTCTTGAATCCACGCGTCGTTAGTGTCCAAGGTCAATGAAAGTTCGTCGTTGGTGACCACACGATCCGGTACCGCGATGCCCCAACCAATAAAACGAGCGCCCATGTCACAGCCCTTTCCTTGGCACGTCCTAACGAAAAGTCTAGGGCGTGGCTCTAGTTCTGGGTAGGTGCCGCTAATACCTGCAAAGTACAGCGCGCTACGCAGATCAGGCGATCTTGTTCGTCACGCAGTTCAATGCCCCAGACGTGGACGCTGCGACCTTTTCGAAACGGTGTCGCGGTCGCGGTGAGTACGCCCTCGCTCATTGAGCGCAGGTGCGAACAGTTGAGTTCGGTGCCCACCACTATGTGATCGGGACCCACGCTGACGGCACCACCGATGGACGCGGCGCCTTCGGCCATTAACGCAGAGACCCCGCCGTGCAAGATGCCGTAGGGCTGGTGAACCTTTGGTCCAACCTCGACGCGCAGCACAACTTTCTCGGGCGTGGCGAGCACGATTTCAATACCGAGTTCGTCGTTGACGTTGGGACGCAGTGGGAAGTTTCGTGAAAGTTCGTCGCTCATGGGTTCAGTTTAAGAGAGCCGGTAACCTTCAACCATGACTCGACGCGTCGACCTTCGAAGTGACACCGTCACCCAACCGACCCAAGCAATGCGTGACGCCATCGCGGCCGCCGTAGTGGGCGACGACGGCTACGGCGAAGACCCGACGATTGGCGAACTCGAAGTGAAGTTCGCCACGTACGTGGGCAAAGAGGCGTCGGTCTTTGTACCTTCGGGCGTCATGGGGAACCAAATCGCCCTGCGCGTGCTGGCTAGTCCCGGTGACGTCGTCATTGCCGGACGCAGTCAACACCTCGTGAGCTTTGAGATGGGCGCCGCGTCGAGGAACTCCTCGGTTCAGTTCGCCACGGTGGACGACACGAAGGGCACACTCGAACTCGGCGACGTGCTGGACGTGATCAACGCCGAAGGCGACCACCAACCACACGTCGCGGTCGTGACGGTGGAAAATACGCACATGTTCGCTGGCGGCGTGCCGTGGGACGTCGAGGACCTGCGCAGTCTCTCGGGCGCGATTGGTGAGCGCTCGCTGCACCTCGACGGGGCGCGACTCTTTAATGCGGTCGTCGCGACGGGCACGAGTGCGGCTGCGTACGCAGAGCACGCCACCACGGTCATGGCCTGTCTGTCGAAGGGTCTGTGCGCGCCCGTAGGCTCGCTGCTCGCGGGTCCCGCTACCTTGATGGAGCGTGCGCGTATTGAGCGAAAGCGCCTGGGCGGGGCCATGCGCCAAGCGGGCTTTTTGGCCGCGGCCGGACTCGTAGCCCTAGAGACCATGGTCGACCGTCTAAAGGACGACCACGCGCGCGCACGCCAGCTCGCCGAACTCTTCGCGGTGGCGTTTCCAGAATCGAACTACGACCCCGCGACGTGTCAGACCAACATCGTTTCCTTCAACCATCCCCAAGCCCGACAGATCGTGGGAGAGCTCTCGCAACTCGGGGTGGAGGGTGGCACCGTGGCACCACGTCGCGCGCGATTCGTGACCCACGTTGGGGTCAGCGATGACGACGTGGACTTTGTCGCGAGTGTGCTCGCGCGTTTCGTTCCGGCCAAGCCGTAAAACGGAGAGAACTTCGTTGTTACGCGGAGCTTGAGCCTCGTTCACTCGTTTCCGTGGAAGGTTCGCGAGTGAGGCGGTAGCCTGGGAAGGTTGTAAAGGCTTGTCATGACCGAAATTCTCCACCTCTCCACCTTCCTGCACCGTCCGATCTTCGACTCTGACGGCGACAGAATCGGACGCGTCCAAGACCTGGTCGCGCGGCACGGCGACGACGCGCACCCGCCGGTCGTGGGCGCCGTCATTCGTATCGAGGGCCGCAATCTCTTCGTGCCAATTCGCAAGATCGGCGGCCTCGCTCAAGGTCGAATGACCTTTGAGGGAAAGCGCGTTGACCTTCGACGATTCGAGCGTCGTCCGGGGGAGTTGTTGCTCGCTGAAGACCTTCTCGCTCGACACCTCATCAACCTGGTTCGCGGACGCATCATCATTGCCAACGAGATCGAAATCGCGGAGATCGATGGCCGCTGGGAGGTCGTGGGCGTTGACCCCGGTCGTCGGCCGTTTCTTCGTCGCGTCCTTGGTCGCACTATCGGTTCTCACGTGCAGGCCGAATCCATTGTTGACTTCGCTTCGATCGAGCCCTTCGTCGCGCACGTCCCCTCGGCTCGTCTGCGCATTCCCTACCGCAAACTCGCGAAACTACACCCGGCCCAAATTGCCGACCTCGTCGAACAGTCCAGTCACGAAGAGGGCGAAGAGATTATCAACGCAGTGGGACTGGACCGCGAGCTCGAGGCCGACGTCTTTGAAGAGCTGGATACGACCCACCAGTTGGAGTTTCTCGAATCGCGCAGCGACGTCGAGGCGGCACGGTTGCTCTCACGAATGGAACCCGACAACGCCGCCGACCTCATCTCCGAGATCGACCAAGAACGTCGTCTCCCGATTCTCGAACTGCTGCCCCACGATCAACAGACGAAGGTGCGCCAACTTCTCTCGTACAACGCCGACACGGCCGGGGGACTGATGAACCCCGACTACGTCTCGGTGTCCGCGAACGCTACGGTGGCCGACGCGCTCGAAGCCATTCGAACCTCGAGCGTGCCCGCGGAGTCACTCCAGGCCGTCTTCGTGATTGACGACAGTGGCCAACCCATTGGCGCGGCGTCGATCGCGCCGCTCGTGCGTGCTCGCGCTACTGAGTTGGCGTTAAGCGTCGCTCGGACCCAGCTCGCCCACGTCCATCCCCACTGGGACGTACTTCGTGTTTCCAAGAAGATGAGTGACTTCAACCTCACCGTGTTGCCCGTGCTCGACGACGAGCACGCCAAGATGATCGGGGTCGTAACAGTCGATGACCTACTCGAGATGCTGCTGCCCCAGGGTTGGCGCGCCGAGTTCGGTATGAGCGCGGTGGAGGAATAATGCCGCGCACCGATTCGGGTCACGTTCTAAGGGGGCTTCTCTGAAACCCCCTAGTACCAGCCGCGAGGCTTTCTACGTACCGACACAACTTCGAACGACTTTAAAGAGGAGCGCTTAGCCCCCTTTGTCGCGCCGTGGTTGTTTCGTTGAACGACCACGACACGATGAAAGGAGGTGGAGCGTGCAACGTGAACAGTCGAAAGAACACCAGATCGCCGGTGCCTTTGGCACCATCAATACCCATGACGAAGGCAACCGACGCGGAGTTCGCGCGCGCTTTCTCACGCTCATCGCCATCATTGGACCCGGTCTCATCGTTATGGTGGGCGACAACGACGCTGGCGGCGTGTCGACCTACGCCCAGGCCGGCCAGAACTTTGGCTACACCCTGCTCTGGACACTACCTCTACTGATCCCGGTGTTGATTATCAATCAAGAGATGGTCGCGCGTCTCGGCGCGGTGACTGGTGTCGGTCACGGTCGACTCATCCGAGAGCGCTTCGGTCGTTACTGGGGCAACGTGTCGATTGGCTCAATCTTGTTGTTGAACTTCCTCATTATCGTGACGGAGTTCATTGGCATCTCACTCTCCATGCGCTATCTCGGTGTGAGCCCGTATTTTTCTGTGCCCCTCGCCGTCGTGCTGCTCTTTGGCGTGACTGCCTCGGGCTCGTTCCAGCGATGGGAGCGATTCATGATGATCTTCGTCGCTCTCAACTTCGTCGTTATTCCCTTGGTGCTCGTCGCGCATCCACATCTCTCCAATGTCGTGAGCCACAGCGTGATTCCGTCGATTCGAGGAGGGGCCAACTCGGCGTCGGTGTTGCTCATCATTTCCGTTATCGGAACCACCGTGGCGCCGTGGCAGCTCTACTTCCAACAGTCCAACATTGTCGACAAGCGCATCACGCCTAGGTGGTTGAACTACGAACGCGTCGACACCATTCTTGGCTCACTCATTGTCGTCATCGCCGCCGGCGCCCTCATCAGCGTCACCGCGGCGGGACTGTCCGGTCACGGCGGCACCGGGGCCTACACCAACGCGTTGGGCGTAGCCCAAGGACTCGGTCGCCATCTCGGCCACAGTGCGGGTGTGCTCTTTGCAATACTGCTGCTCAACGCGTCGGTCATTGGCGCGGCGGCCGTGACGCTCGCGAGCTCCTACGCGCTCGGCGACCTCTCGGGCTCTCGACAGTCGTTGAACTCACGGGTGCGCGACGCCAAGGGTTTCTTCGGAGTCTTTGGCGGTCTCTTGATCGTTGCGGGCGTCGTAACCCTGATTCCTGGCGCACCCCTTGGTCTCATCACGCTGGCGGTTCAAGCAATGTGCGGCCTAATGTTGCCGAGCACCACCATCTTTGTGCTCTTACTCTGCAACGATCGCGAGGTCCTCGGTCCGTGGGTGAATGGCAAATGGCTCAACGCGGTCGCGTCGATCGTCGTGACGATACTCGTCGTGTTGTCGATAGCCATGATGGTCTCAACGCTCTTCACCTCAATTAACGTGCTCGATCTTCTCGTCGTTCTTTCGATCGTGGCGGGCGTCGGACTGGTCGTGGGTCTGCCCCTTGGACTGAGCAGAATGGCCGACCCGGTGGAAACGAACATCGATAGGCGCGACTGGCGCACGCCCCGCCTGACGCTGCTCGCGCCACAGACCCCGACGCTCGCTCGTCGAATTCTGTTGCGTTGCGTTGCTTCCTACCTCATCATCGCGGGGACGTTGTTGCTGATGCGAATCATTCAACTCGCGACCTCGTAATCTCTCGTGATGACGTCTCTCGCCACCTTGGTCTGCGTACACGCGCACCCCGACGACGAAGCCTTCTTTGGTGCGGGAGCGGTTGCGCACTACGCGGCGCTCGGCCACCGGGTGGTGCTCGTGACCTGCACCAACGGACAGCTGGGCATCGACCCCGCGGGCCTCGAAGGCAATAGTCCCCTTCACGACGATCTCGCCACCAAGAGTGTGCGCGCGGGAGAGTTGCAGCGCGCCGCGACGCTGCTCGGCTACACGAGGTTGGTCTCGCTCGGCTACGACGACTCGGGCATGCAGGGCTGGCCCCAGAACGACTGCCCGAGCGCCTTCGTGAACGCTGAGCTCGACGCGGCTGCGGGTACCTTGGCGGCACTCTTCGAAGAAGAGAAGGCCAAGGTCGTCGTCACCTACGACGAGAATGGTTTTTACGGGCACCCCGATCACGTCATGGCGAACGTGCTCACGCGCCGCGCGCTGGCACTGTCGACGAGCGTGGAGCGTCTGTACTATCCCGTGGTGCCCAAGGGCGTTATCACCACATTTGTCGAGGGCGCGAAGCAGCTGGGACTCTCGATGCCGGCCTGGGTAGTGGAAGCCGGGACGAACGTGCCCGACGACGTCGTGGCCTCGACGTTGGATGTCACCGCGTACGCACACTTGAAACAACAAGCCATGGCGACGCACGTCTCTCAAGTCGACAACGACGATCTGGTTGGAATGAAACAGGAGCTCTTTACACTGCTCTTTGGTACTGAGTACTACCAGCGCGCGTGGAGTCGCCACGCGACGACTGGTGACGCGACTGATCTCTTTGGAGGAATGGAATGGGACTGACGTTTCTCGCGGTGCACGCGCACCCCGACGACGAGGCAATTTCGACCGGCGGGACCTTTCGCGTCCTCGCCGACCAGGGCGTGCGTACGGTGCTCGTCACGTGTACCAACGGTGAGTGCGGTGACGCGTTGGACGGCGCCAAGCCCGACGCCGATCACCACGACGGCGACGAAGTGGCGAAGGTGCGCGCCGTCGAAATCGACAACGCCGTCAAGATCCTCGGTATCGAGCGCCTGGTGCGCCTCGGTTACCGCGACTCGGGGATGAAGGGCTGGCCCCAGAACGACGACCCCGAGTCCTTCTGGGCAACGCCGGTCGAAGACGCCGCGAAGGTTCTGGCCGCCATTCTCCTAGAAGAGCGGCCCCAGGTCATTATGACCTACAACGCGTACGGCTTCTACGGTCACCCCGACCACATCCAGGCCCACCGCGTCACGCTCGCCGCCCTCGAGTTGCTCGACTACGAGCCCACCGTGTACTTCAACGCCATACCGAACTCGGTGATGGCGATAATGCGCGCTCGCTGGGAACAAGAGGAACGCGAACACGCTGAGGCCGACGCCGCGAAGGGCATCGAGCGAACACCCGAGCCCGAGGATGACGAGCGCGTTGACATGGGAACGCCTGACGAGCTCATCGACGTCGCCGTTAACGTCAGCGAGGTCACTGACGCGAAGTACGACGCGTTGGCCGCGCACCATTCCCAGATCGGCGAGTCATTCTGGATGAAGATGAGCCGCGATGAGTTCAAGCGAGCGATGGGTACCGAGTGGTTCGTCCGCGTCACCAACCCGAACAACGTCGAGGGCGTCTCGGACGACCTTTTCGTTGGTTACCGCTGACTAGTACCTGTACGTGTCGGGCTTGTAGGGTCCCTCGACGGCTACGCCGATGTAGTCCGCCTGTTGCTTCGTGAGCGTCGTGAGTTTCACGCCCAACGCGTCGAGGTGGAGTCGAGCGACCTTCTCGTCGAGGTGCTTGGGCAGCACGTAGACCTTCTTGTCGTACGGGGCTTGGTTGACGAAGAGTTCGATCTGGGCCATGGTCTGGTCGGTGAAGGAGTTGCTCATTACGAAACTCGGGTGACCGGTCGCGTTACCAAGGTTCAAGAGTCGACCCTCGGAGAGCACGATGATGGCGCGACCACTGGGCAGCGTCCACTTATCGACCTGGGGCTTGATGGTTTCGCGCTGCACGCCGGGCAAGTTGGTGAGACCCGCGATGTCGATCTCGTTGTCGAAGTGACCAATGTTGCCCAGTACGGCGAGGTTCTTCATCATCTGCATGTGCGCAACCGTCACGATGTCACGGTTCCCCGTCGCGGTGATGACGAAGTCGGCAATGGGCAGCGCCTCTTCGAGGGTCGTCACCTGAAAGCCGTCCATCGCGGCCTGGAGGGCACAGATCGGGTCGATCTCGGTGACGATGACGCGAGCGCCTTGTCCGCGAAATGACTCAGCCGAGCCTTTGCCGACGTCGCCGTAGCCACAGACCACGGCGACCTTGCCACCAATGAGAATGTCCGTCGCACGATTAATACCGTCGATGAGTGAGTGGCGAACGCCGTACTTGTTGTCGAACTTGGACTTCGTGACGGCGTCGTTGACGTTGATCGCGGCGAAGAGTAGCGTTCCGTCGCGCTCCATCTCATAGAGTCGGTGCACGCCCGTCGTGGTCTCTTCCGAGACACCAACAATGCCTTGGGCCATGGGTTCGAAGATCTTCTCGCCACTCGTGATGATCTTGTTCAGGAGTTGCAAGATGACGACGTACTCTTCGGAGTCGGCCGACTCCGGGGCGGGCACGAAGCCGGCGCGTTCGAACTCGAGGCCCTTGTGCACGAGCAGCGTCGCGTCGCCACCGTCATCCAGGATCATCGTTGGTCCATCGAACCCGGGCCAACGAAGCAGCTGCTCGGTGCACCACCAGTACTCTTCGAGCGACTCGCCCTTCCAGGCAAAGACCGGCACACCCGAAGGCTCGTCGATCGTGCCGTGCGGCCCGACGACGATCGCCGCCGCGGCGTGGTCTTGGGTCGAAAAGATGTTGCAACTCACCCAGCGAACGTCCGCGCCCAGCGCGACGAGCGTCTCGATCAAGACAGCCGTCTGAATGGTCATGTGCAATGAGCCCGCGATGCGCGAACCCTTCAGAGGCTTGCTTTCGCCGAATTCCGCGCGCATGGCCATGAGGCCCGGCATCTCGTGTTCGGCCAAGATAATCTCCGCCCGACCGAAATCGGCGAGTGAGAGGTCAGCAACTTTGTAGGTGAAGGTGTCAGAGGTCATGGTGCTCCTAGGAGTTTGTAGTTTCCAGGCGCCGACCTCTGTCGCAGTCGCCTGGATTAATTGTAACGCTCAGACGCCCACCCGGAACTCAACCACGTCGCCGTCACGCATGACGTACTCCTTGCCTTCGACGCGCGCCTTGCCGGCGGCCTTTACCGCGGCCATGGTACCGGCCGCGATCAGGTCGTCGAAGGAGACGACTTCGGCCTTAATGAAGTGCTTTTGAAAGTCGGTGTGAATTTCGCCCGCCGCCTCGGGCGCGGTCTCGCCCTTTCGAATAGTCCACGCGCGCGCCTCTTTCGGCCCGGCGGTGAGAAAGGTTTGAAGGCCCAGCGTGGTAAAGCCCACGCGCGATAGTTGCGCGAGTCCGGACTCTTCTTGGCCGTAGGACTGCAAGAGCTCGAGCGCCTCGGCGTCGTCGAGGTCCGCGAGTTCGGCCTCGACTTTGGCGCAGAGCACGACGCTCGGCGAGGGCAGCACTGAGGCTTGGAGTTCTTGGCACCGTGCTGCACTGGCGAGGGTCGCTTCGTCAACGTTGAAGACGTAGATGAAGGGCTTGTCCGTCAAGAGGTGCAGTTCGTAGAGCACCTCACGGTCGAGTTCCTTACCGACTTGGGAGATCATGCGCCCGTCGTCGAGCACCGCTTGGGCCTTTTTGACCTCGGCGAGTTTCATCGCCGCGTCGCCCCCGCGTTTCGCGTCGCGCTCGAGTCGAGCGGCCGCGCGTTCGACGGTCTGTAGGTCGGCGAGGATGAGTTCGGTCTCGATGGTGGCGACGTCACTGGCGGGATCGATGCGACCGTCGACGTGAATGACGTCGTCGTCTTCAAAGACGCGCACGACTTCACAGATCGCGTCGCCTTCGCGAATCGCGGCCAGGAACTGATTGCCGAGACCCTCACCGGTCGAAGCGCCACGCACGATGCCCGCAATATCCACGAACGTCACCGTCGCGGCGATGATTTTCTCTGAGTGAAACATCGAGGCGAGGACGTTGAGTCGCTCGTCGGGTACCGCGACGATGCCCACGTTGGGCTCAATGGTCGCAAAGGGGTAGTTGGCCGCGAGCACGTGGTTCTTCGTGAGTGCGTTGAAGAGCGTTGATTTTCCGACGTTCGGCAGTCCGACGATGCCAATGGAGAGGCCCATAGAGGGTTCCAGGCTACTTCAAGGAAGTTCAGGAATTTCCGGACACGTTTGGTGTCACCTCGCGCTCATCGTTGCGAGGCACTCTTTAAGGCGTTGCTCTACGCTCGTGGACGTGAACGAACTCGAGGTTGTCGAAGGTTTCATTCCATTTGGTGAGTACGAGACGTGGTACCGCGTCACCGGCGACTTCAAGTCAGCGATGACGCCTTTGGTGGTAGTTCACGGTGGGCCGGGCTGTACGCACGACTATTTAGTCTCACTCGCCGAGATCGCCCGCTCAGGGCGAGCGGTCGTGCACTACGACCAAGTCGGCGGCGGCCGCTCTACCCTGATGCCCGAGAAGGGGCCAGAGTTCTGGACGGTCGACCTCTTCCTCGCCGAGCTCGACACTCTGCTGGCGTTCCTCGGGATTAAAGAGCGCTATCACTTGCTCGGGCAGTCGTGGGGTGGCATGTTGGGCGCCGAGCACGCCATTCGCCGTCCCGCAGGACTACGAGCGCTCGTGCTCAGCAACTCGCCGGCCTCGATGGCGTTGTGGGCGAGCGAAGCGAAGATCCTGCGCTCAAAGATGTCTCCTGCGATAGAAGCGGCTCTCGATCGACACGAGGAAGAGGGAACGACGACGGCTCCTGAGTACGTGGCCGCCACGCAGGCCTACTACGACGAACACGTGTGTCGGGTCGTTCCTAATCCACCAGAAGTGCTGCGCACGATGGAGTTCCTCGCGAAAGACCCCACCGTCTACAACACCATGAATGGACCCAACGAATTCTTCTGCATTGGCACATTGCGCAATTGGAGCGTGGTCGATCGGGTCGGCAACATCAACGCGTCGACGCTTCTGCTCTCGGGTCGTCACGACGAAGCGACGCCCGCAACGGTGCAACCGTTCTTTGACAACATTGCCGACGTGCGCTGGGAGATCTTCGAGGACTCGAGCCACATGCCCTTCGTCGAAGAACCAGAGAAATACCGGATCGTGGTGGAATCGTTTCTCGCTCAACACGACGAGTAGTAAGTGACGCACGCTCCGAGGAGTGCGAACGCCGCTGTTCACTCCTGCTGTGGCGTTTTCGATTCATCGCGATGTAGGTTTCGAGAATCGTGAAACACGATGTCAAGGCGCGCTCCCTGGGGGTGGACGACGAACAAGCCTTCGTCGACACGGTAGCGACCGCGCTGACGTAGGAAGGTTTCCTCGTCGACACCGCCCGCAGCCCCCGTGGCTATCATGCGAAGGGAGGCGGTCTAAATGGGTAACTTTTTCAGGTTGGTTTCGGCCGGACCCTTGTTTTTCGTCAGCTCTTGGGTGCTCATGATCTTCGCGGGTATCGTGTCGCACGACGTGGGCATCCGTCCCTTTGGCTACGTCACGTCAATGGTGGTAACCATTGGACTGTGGTTGACCGTGGCACCCGCGATCGGCGCCGTTTCTCAGCGGCATCGCCATTGGGGTCGCCACGACGGCTGAAATCCAACGTGGGTTCGTCACGTGAACCTCATTCGACCAAGCTGAGCCAGAACTCCTCCGCGGTGTCGAGTTCTTGTTGCACGCTGGCCAATTCAATCCCGAGTCGCGTCTGTTCCACGTGATCAGCTGAGGCCAGAAGTTTCTTCGTGAGTGAAGTCTTTCGTCGATCGAGACGCGACATCTCTTTTTCGGCGTCGCGAATCTGACGACCTCGAGAAATGTCCAGCGGGGCGGTCGTGGATATCGATGAGTCCTCCGCGTCGCTGAACGCGGACGTGTCCATCACGAGACCCGATGCTCGAGCGATCCAGGCGTCAATCCCGCCGGGCACGTCGGCGATCGTTCCGTCTTCGTGAACTTCCAACAATCGATCTGTCGTACGGCTGAGAAACGTTCGGTCGTGTGAGACAACGACCAAGGTCCCGGGCCATTGGCTCAGAAAGTCTTCGACGAGACGAATCGTCTCGAGATCGAGGTCGTTCGTCGGTTCGTCAAGGAACAGTACGTTCGGTCGCGTTGACAGGGCCAAGAGCAACTGCAGACGTCGTCGCTCACCCCCCGAGAGGTCTTTGGCCTTCGTCGACGGGAGGGCTCCAGTGAACCAGAACCGTTTCATGAGGGCAACGTCGTCGGGAGAACCGGGCACACCTCGAGGGCCAGCGACAAGTTCTTGGATGGTCTTCTCCAAATCCAGGTCGCCGACATTTTGCTCAAGGTACGACGTCACGACCGTGGGCCCGCGCTTCACCGTCCCCTTGGTGGGCTCGAGGTGTTGAGCGAGGAGATTCACCAACGTCGACTTTCCAGAACCGTTGGGTCCGACAATGCCCACGCGATCACCGGGACCTAATTCAAGGTTGACGTCGTGCACAATGCGTCGCCCGTTGTCGTAGCTGAAGGCGACGTTGTGCGCTTTGATGACCGTGTTGCCGAGTCGGGGTATGTCGGCGGTGAATTCGAGGGTTCCCTCGCGTGCCGCCGCTTTGGGGCGACGTGCCAAGAGACGCTTCGCCGCGTCAATGCGAGCCTGTGGCTTGGTGGAACGGGCTTTGACGCCACGACGCAGCCACGCCAACTCAGTACGCGCAAGATTTTGGCGTACTTGCTCGGCCGAGGCCGCCTGTGCTTCTCGTTCGGCTTGTGCCTCCAGCAATCGCGAGTAACCACCCGCGTGGACGAAGGTCTTGGCGCGATCTATTTCCACCATGCGGTTGGTGACCTGATCAAGTAAGAAGCGGTCGTGGCTGACCAAAACGACGGCGCCGCGGGAACTGATGATCTGCTGCTCGAGCCACTCAATGGCGTTTAAGTCCAGGTGGTTGGTTGGTTCGTCGAGAATAAGGATGTCGTTAGGTTCGCCAAAAACGCGAGCAAGCGCAACGCGCTTCAGTTGACCACCGGAGAGGTCGGTCGTCTCGGTATCGACGGCGGCGAGCATTCCCAATCGGTCGAGTGCCGCGTCAACTTGCCAACCAGAGCCCAGGGCGTTGCGGACCGTTCCAACCGGCAACGTGGGAATCTGTTCTAAGAAGCCCACTCGGGTGTCTCGTCCCCGTCGGATGTCGCCCGAATCTGGCTTGAGCGTTCCCGCAATGATTTTGAGCAGTGTGGTTTTGCCGACACCGTTGATACCCACGACGCCAATACGCTCGCCCGACGAGATCGTCAGGTAGAGGCTCTCTAAAAGAGTGCGGTCAGTGCCTTCAAGGGTGACCTTTTGCAGGTCGATGAGGATTGTCATTCGACCTACACGTTAATGATGAAGCGCCTCAACTACGTGCGAGTGTTCTCGATGCTTCACGCGCGAGATTTCGTTAGGGCTCCAGGGAGTTATCGGGGACGAAGCGGGTACGACGAGGTGACTTCGATCGTCGTGCGATGCGGACTATTCAGTTCAGTGCCTAGCGCTACGCTCTGGCCATTTCTACGTCGATTGCGCCATCACGTCGCCTGGCGAGCAACGCTGGCGTATCGTGGGCGCTCAAGATGCAAGGATTCTTGCGACATCTTCGAGTCGTTCAGGAACGACACGCCACCACATCCAACGGCCCCGCTTCTCACCAACGATGAGTCCCGCCTCGGCAAGAATTCTGGTGTGATGCGAGACGGTCGGCTGGCTTTTTCCTAAGGGCTCTTCGAGCGAGCAACTACAGACTTCGTCTTGCGAAGCCACGAGCGACAGCATCCGAAGCCGGACGGGATCGCTAAGGGCTCCAAAGATCTGGGCCATATCGCTGGCCTCAACTTCGGACAGCGCACCACCCACCAACGGGCCGCAGCAGCTAACGACTTTCTCATCGACGGCAATGGACTTTGGATGCGACATTTGCTCCAGAATACTATTGACAAGCATCGATGTGACGGTTACTCTTCTCATTGACAAATGTCAATGTAAGGAGGCCCTAGTGTCCAGACTGCAACTCGCCCTCAACGTGTCGAATCTCGAAGAGTCCATTGAGTTCTACTCCAAGTTCTTCAAAACTGAGCCAGCGAAAGTTCGTCCCGGCTACGCGAACTTCGCCATCGCCGAGCCACCGCTCAAGCTGGTCCTCTTTGAGAATCGCGAAGTTCCCGGCACGATCAATCACCTCGGCGTTGAGGTCTTTTCTGCGACCGAAGTAGTGGAGGCCACTCGCTACCTCGCGAGCGAGGGCTTCGATACCGACATCGAGGATGGAACGATCTGTTGCCACGCGCTCCAGGACAAGGTGTGGGTGGACGGACCAGACGGTTCGCGCTGGGAGGTCTACACAGTTCTGGCTGATGCCAGCGAAACCCCTTCCTTAGCTGGTGACGAGATGTGCTGCACGACCGCGACGTCGACCACGTCAGAAACCGCGCCATGTTGCTGAGTGGACGCCTAAGCCGAGTTCGGGCGCGATCGTGAGCGACGCCATGGTGGAGCAATTACAGGACAGGGAACTGAGCCCGCCGGTCATCAAACGTTTGTCGTTCCTCGATCGGTTCCTTCCGGCATGGATCATTCTTGCGATGGCCGTAGGAATCGGGCTCGGTCGGGCAATACCGAGCCTCAACACGCACCTCAATGCGGTGCAGGTGACCTCAGGCACGTCGTTGCCAATATTCATCGGACTGCTCGTCATGATGTACCCGGTACTGGCGAAGGTTCGCTACGACCGGTTAGGAACGGTGACGCGCGACCGAAAGCTATTGGTCTCGTCCCTTGTCCTTAACTGGTTGATCGGCCCGGCGGTCATGTTCACCCTGGCTTGGTTGCTGTTGCCCGACCTGCCGACCTACAGGACGGGTCTCATAATCGTTGGCCTCGCACGTTGCATCGCCATGGTGCTGATTTGGAATGATTTGTCGGGCGGTAACCGCGAGGCGGCGGCCGTTCTCGTAGCGATTAACTCGTTGTTTCAGATCGTCGCGTTCGCCCTGCTCGGCTACTTCTATTTGAAGGTGCTTCCAGAATGGCTCGGCCTCAGCACGGTGGGCCTGCATCTTTCCATTGGCCGAATCGCCGAAACCGTTGCTATTTTCCTGGGAATACCACTCGTTGCGGGCTATCTCACGCGTACGCTCGGCGAACGTCGGCGCGGTCGAGAGTGGTATGAAACCAAGCTATTGCCGCGACTTGGCCCCTTCGCTCTCTACGGCCTGCTCTTCACCATCGTTATCCTCTTCGCTCTTCAGGGTCACACCATCACCGCGCGCCCCGGCGACGTGGCGCGTATTGCGCTGCCGTTGCTGTGCTATTTCGCGATCATGTGGTTCGGGTCATTCGCACTCGGGAGAGCGCTTGGCCTTCCCTACGACCGAACCGCAA
>DATCCC010000010.1:0-78341 GCA_036511495.1 Acidimicrobiales bacterium
AGATCACCTCAGTTGGGCTTACGTTTTTGAATGGCCGTTGTTGGGAATCACGGCAATCTACATGTGGTGGAAATTTCTCCATCCAAAGACGCCGGAATCGACGTCGAAGAAGGAAACGCTCTTGGCGCCAGAATTCAACGGGATGCTACAAGCCTGGCAGGAGCATCAGCGCGAGCTGGCCGAGTCTCAAGGTGTTCACTCAACTTCAGAGGACGGCGGTACGCCTGGATAGGAACCACGACAGCTCGACGCCCGGTCGAGCAGCTGGACGAAGGTACCGTTCGCCATCCGAAGACGCCAATACCGCCGCTAATGTTGTTTGTGGTGGAAGATAAGCCCAAGAACGGCCTCTTCATTCATGCGGGTCTCGTCATCGCCGAGGGCATTTGCTTGCCGGCAATGTTCCTTGAACTTCTCCGAGCCCGGTCGGGTAACACTCTGTCGTGGGCCTACGTGTTTGAGTGACCGATCTTCGCGCTCTACGCGCTGTACATGTGGAAGAAACTTCTCAGCGATGTTAGAAACGGTGATCAGGGATCGCCCAGCGGCGACGCCACGCTTGAGGACCCGGGACTCGAGCAATACAACGCCTACCTACGCGAAGTACATCGCTCTCACCACCACGATACCTCCGAGCAGTTCTAGCCTCTCGACCGCGTTGTTTGCCTATTTGGGGCGACAAGGTACGGATGGCTCAGGTTCACATTGTTGGGGTTATGCCGGCAATGCGCACTCCTCACGGTGGCTAGCCGTGATCTAGCCCGAAGTAAAGTGAAGACTTATGGCACCTAAATACTTAAAAGATTTTAGGATCCACGTCGCTCTTGTCCTAGCAGAGATTATCTGCCTGTCGGCGTTTATTGTTGAAATTAGGCGAGCTCTGTCCGGCAATGAGTTGTCGTGGGCCTACGTCTTTGAGTGGCCCCTGTTCGCGGGCTACGCCGTGTACATGTGGCTCAAGTTGATCCATGACGACGCGTCCCCCGCCCGCGAAGTACCCCACGAGCCGAGAAACGACGAGGCACTCACATCCTACAACGACTACCTTCGCAGCGTCCACGCTAAATCATCGGAGAAGCCCAAGGAGTATTAGTGAATGCCCTCGGACGCGAGGAGACTCTTTAACTCAGTATCCGTAGAGGCTTGGTCGGCTCTACTGGCCAGCGGGTCATCAGGGATGATCCAGCGTAGTTTGCCATTTGGCGTGACGATGAACATGAAGTCCGAGTGGATGCTCATCTTGTCCGTTGGCTTCATCGTCACACCGATGCCGTAGTGGTTCCACACACTTTGCAAGGAAGATAACCTGCCGGTAACGAAATAAAAATTCTTTACGTTGGTGAGTCCCCGATTCGCAATGAAATGGCGAAGATCCGAAACTTTCTCGTGATAGGGATCGGCGGCTACCGCGACGATGTCGAGCTTGGCGTTCGCCGACAACTCAGAACGAACCTGTTCGAGCTGTTGCGCCAAAAGTGGGCAGTCTGTCCAACAGTGCGGGTCGAGAAAAGTTATCAGGGTGACGTGACCGGGATGCTCTCCTAGAGAGTACGTCCTCTTGAACTGATCGGTCAGCGTGAAGTTGTAGGCCTTCGTGGACACTTGTGACGCAGTGCCGTTTCGCGCCATGTAGAGCGTGTTTTCCGCACTAGCGAAGGTGGCGCCAATCATCAAAATGGACGAGAAGAGAACCATGCCCGAGGCGAACACGGCGACGACCGCACCCGCGCTGTTCGTGATCTCTACGGGCAACAGCCGCTTTCGGGTTCCGAGAGATTGAAGTTTCGGCGTCGCGCACCAGGCGAGCACCGCGAGGGGAATGAGGGAATTGATGTCCGTCGCGACACCACCGAAAATTGCGGTGTCCTCAGAGGTAACCCAGAAGAAAACGGACCCCACTGCGAGCGTCCACATCGGCCAGTTCCACGCGCGCGCGACGGACATCCAGATACCGACCGCGCACACCAGCAACCACAAAATGACGATCAAGTTGAAACCTCCGCCCATGACGCCGGCGAGAGTGCCTACTTTTCGTACGATGAACGAAAGCCAGTGGGGTTGGCCAATTTTGGCCATGGTCGCCGTCATAGTGGTCAACGCGTTGCTGTTACCGCCGTGCCAGAACTCTCCCGAAGGAAGGCATTGCAGGACCACGCCGACGAGGAGCAGGACGCTCAGGGCTCGCCGCGTGACGACGGAGTAGAGGCGCTGAAAGGTCTCGGGTCGAACGGCCAACCACACGCCCGCCGCCACGTAGAAAAAAGTCGCACCGGGCCATCCAAAGAGGATCGACCCGCCCGAGACGAAGATGCCACCGCCGCCGTTGCCAATCAGCCAGATCGAGCCCGCCCACAGCGCCGACACTGCCGCGGCACCGCGACCCAGGGGTCCCTTCGAGACCAGCAACGCGAGGCCTAGGCCAACCTGTAGCCAGGCCACGGCCACCGCCAGGGCAATCGGATGACTATTCCAGACGAATATCCCGTGCGTCATTAGCGCGTGGAGCCATGACGGCGTACTGGCGGTCGCGGGCGCCACGACGTTGTTCGCGAGGCCGAGGGGCATCGCGACTTGAAACTGTAAGACTCCATCGAAGAGCCAAATAGCTCCAAAAGCCCAGCGAAGATACGTACGCGCGCGCGGCTCGCCCACCCCAGTAGTCGAGAGATTGAATTTCAAGATGACGCGTGTCAATGCCACTACAGCCATCACGGTCATCGCGATGAGCGTGATCCACAAAAGGGCAGTCACGAAGAGCGAGTGGCGAAAAAGGGTTACGACGAGTTCGTTGGTCAGATCAATTGACTGTTGATTCATGCCCGGCACGAAGAAACTCCTTTATAGTTGGTCGTGTTTTACCTTAGGTCCTGCACGCACGAACTTAAGACGCCGTTAACGAACGAAGCCGAGCCTTCCGTTGAGTAAATTTTCGCCAACTCCACTGCTTCATCGAGCACTACGGGCGTTGGTGGAGAATCCTCAAGCATTAATTCACCGAGCGCGAGTGTCATCACTAATCGGTCGATGATGGCCAATCGATTCAACGGCCAGTCGAGTGAATTTCTTTCAATGATCGTTTCGATGTGCTCACGATGTTGCTCAACGGACTTCAAGACGGTGACGGTGTAGGCGTCAGGAGCGACCGACTGTTCAACCAATATCTCACTCAACGATCGGCCCTTCGCGCTCGCTTCGTACGCCAACTCCAATGCTCGTTCGCGGGCTTGATGACGATGGTGGCCGAGTTCGCTCACCCTACGCTCGGGTCATGTACTCGCCGGTGCGCGTGTCGACCTTGATGAGTTCACCCGGGCCGACGAACAGGGGCACCTGGACCACGTAACCCGTTTCGAGCGTGGCGGACTTGCGCGCGCCCGACACCCGGTCGCCCTGGACGCCCGGCTCGGTCTCGGCGATCGTGAGTTCGACCGACGCTGGCAGTTCGACGCCGATGATCTCGTCGTTGTACGAGATCAACATGGCCTTGCCGGTCTCTTTCAGAAAATTCGTCGTCTCGCCGAGACTCTTTGAAGAGACAGGTACCTGGTCGTAACTCGACTGATCCATAAAGATGTAGTCGTCGCCGTCGCGGTAGAGGTACTGCGTGTCGCGCTTGTCGATGATGGCCTGCTCTAGGCGTTCGTCGGCGCGATACGTTCGCTCGATGACCGCGCCCGTGCGCGCGTTGCGCAGTTTGGTTCGAACGAAGGCGCCACCCTTACCGGGCTTGACGTGTTGGAACTCGATAACGCTAAAGAGCCCCTCGTCGATCTTGAGGGTGATGCCGTTTTTGATGTCAGAAGTTGATATTGCGGCCATGGGCCAAGATGCCTTTCGCGATTCGTGCGCAGCCCAGTCTAGGCAGCGAGTTCGAGGGGGGTGAACTAGCGAGTTGACTCATCTAAAACCTCCGCGTAGACCCATTCATTGCCTCATATAAAACCTCCGCGAAGCGGAGGGCTCTGAGAGCTCTTGATTTCATCTACGCATGAACGATGGAGCTAACGATGAGTCAACGTCACGCGGTCACGAAGAAGATGGCGAGTTCCTATCGACGGGCCTCTAAGTCGGAGAAGACGAAAATCCTGGACGACCTGGTGGGTCTTACTAACTGGCACCGCGACTACGCGCGCCACGCGCTGAAAGCGGCGGGGACGATCAAGCTGGTGAAGTCCCGTCGAGCGCGCAGCCCGCGCTACGGCGCGCACTTGAGCGTGACGTTGGCGTTCGTGTGGTCGCTCTCTCGCTACCCCGCCGGCAAGCGACTCGCCCCTACGTTGGCGACGCTCGTGGTGATGCTGCGTCGCGACGGGGATCTCACCTTGAGTGACGCCGACGCCACGCTGCTCTCCTCCATGAGTGCCGCGACCATTGATCGCCACCTGAAAGGCGAGCGCGAGCGCCTGGGGTTGAGGGGGCGATCGCACACCAAGCCCGGGACCCTCCTCAAGTCCCAGATACCCATTCGCACCTGGGCGCAGTGGTCCGAGGACCAACCGGGTTTCGTCGAGATCGATCTGGTGGGTCACGAGGGTGGGAACTCGAGCGGCGAGTTCTGCTTCACCCTGACCATGACCGATATCGCGACCGGCTGGACGGTGAATCGCTCGGTGAAGAACAAGGCGGCTATCTGGGTCGTGGAGGCCATCGACGAGGCGGCCGCTCGATTCCCCTTTCCGATCCTCGGGATCGACTCGGACAACGGGGCGGAGTTCATCAACGCGCACCTCTTCGACTACTGCGCTGAACGCAAGATCACCTTCACCCGCTCAAGGGCGGGCAACAAGAACGACGGCGCCCACGTCGAACAGAAGAACTGGACCCACGTGCGTCAGCTCGTGGGCTACCTGCGCTTCGACACGCAAGAGGAGTTGAGCGTGCTCAACGAACTCTGGGCGCTGGATGGACTCTTCACGAACTATCTCCTCGCTCAACAGAAGTTGATCGAGAAGCACCGTCACGGGGCGAAGGTCACCAAGCGTCACGACCGCGCCCAGACACCCTTTGCTCGAGCGAGCGCCCACGACGGGGTCTCGGAGATCTCGAGAGCCTCGATGACGGCGACCTTCGCCACCATCCACCTCTGCGCCCTCTCCGACCAAATCGAGACTCTCACCACGCGCCTCGAACACCTGGCGCTCACGAAGTCCCTCGCGCCAACGCGGCGCGTCAACAAGTCATTCAACCGACCTCTCCATCCGGAGAAAATAGATGAGGCAACGAATCAGGCTTCGCGGAGGATTTGACATGAGGCAACAGGCTAGGACGCGTCGAGCAAACGACGAACGGCTTCGAACGCGAGGTCGTAACTCAAGGCGCCAAAGCCCGCGATAGACCCGCTGACGACGCCAGCGAGCGTGCTGAGGTGACGGTACGGTTCTCGGGCCGCCGGGTTCGAGAGGTGCACTTCGACTTTGGGTCCACTGAAGGTCGCCAACGCGTCCGCTAGGGCCCACGACGAGTGCGTCAACGCCCCCGCGTTCAGTACCAGAGCCACGGATGTTTCGCGCGCGTTGCGAACCGCCTCGATGAGGTCACCTTCAAAGTTTGATTGCACGTGTCGAACGCCGTAACCGGCGCCCTCCGCGAGCTCGCTAAAGCGAACGACGTGTTGCACCAAGGTGGTGGTGCCGTAGAGCTCGGGGCTTCGAGTACCCAATTGGTCGAGATTTGGTCCCGACAACAACAGTATTTCGCCACTCATGGTTCTCCTCGGAAACGCTCTAGTACGTCGCGGACGGTTAATGGATCGACTCCGGGCACCAGCGTAAATCCCTCGGGACCCGGCAGTACGAAGCTGAGATCGTGGCGAGACTTTTTGTCGTGACCCATGGCCTCGAGAAGTTCTTCGGTGTCGGCGTTACTGGGTAAACGTCGCACGAGTCCCAGTTCACGCAGTACGGCGTCGTGATTCGCGATGGCGCCCACGTCCACGAGACCGAGTTCGTGGGCGAGACGCACCGCGAAGGCGAGACCAATCGCCACCGCTTCGCCGTGGCGCAACGAATCGGGGTCGTGGCGAAGCGAAAGCTTTTCGAGGGCGTGCGCGAGGGTGTGTCCGTAGTTCAAGAGAACTCGCTGGCCACCTTCACGCTCGTCACCCGACACCACCGACGCCTTCAGACGAATCGACATTTCCACCAGGTCCGGTAACGACGTGGTGAACAGATCGCGCACGTCGCGGCGTTCGAGGAGCCAACACTTGGCCACCTCGCCGAGCCCGCTGAGTCGTTCCCGTTCGGGCAGCGTCGCGAGCACGCTGGAATCACAGAGCACGCCGAGCGGCTGGTAAAAGGCACCCACCAAGTTCTTGCCCGCCGAAAGGTTGACCCCGGTCTTGCCGCCAATGGCGGCGTCGACCTGGCCCACGAGCGAGGTCGGGATCTGCACCAACGCCACCCCGCGCAAGTACACCGCGGCCGCGAAACCGGCCAGGTCCGTGACGGCGCCGCCTCCCACGCCCACGACGACGTCGTCGCGAGAAAGTTGCAAGCCCGCGAGGGATTCGAGCAAGATCTCGGTCGCCGAAAGCGTCTTCGCGGACTCGCCTTCGGGTACGAGAAGAACCGACTGGTCTCGCCCACTCTCCATGTCAAACCACGGTTGCGTCGCGAGTGACGTCGACGTCACGATGACCACGCTCTTCGCGCGCGGCGCGCGCGCTTGCAAGAGTGCGGAGAGTTCGTGGCGCGCCCCGTCGTTGACGACGACGTCGTAACTTCGCTCATCCAGTCCTACGCGCACTTTCACGGTTCCACTTTTTCGACTTCGCCGAGCACTCGTTGCAACACGTCATCGGTAGATCCCGACGCGTCGACACGAACGCGCGATACCGCCTCGTACCAAGCTTCTCGCTCAGCACGGAGCCTCGCGAGACCTTGGCGGTGATCCGCTCCAAGAAGAGGGCGCTCGCCGTCACTTACGCGCGACAAGAGTGTTTCGTCATCACTGTCGAGCCAGAACACGAAAGACGGTACCAAGAGATCGCGCGCTGCGCTCGTCGTCACGATGCCAGCTCCCGTGGCGACGACCGCGTCACTCTCAAGGGCCACGCGTAACGCGTCGAGCTCACGTGCGCGAAAGTCGATTTCACCCTTCTCGCGAAGAAAAACCGCAGGCGACATTCCAACCGCTTCGCCAAGAACGTCGTCGGTGTCAATCGCGTCACAATGCCAGTACGTAGCGAGCGCGTGGGCCGTCGTGGTCTTACCCACGCCCGGCAGGCCCACCAGTACGAGACGGGCCACGATCAGTCGGAGCGCGCGGCCGAGGCCGTTGAACCTAAGTGAGCCACGTAGCCAGCGTGGTTACGGGTGAACTCTTCGACCGAGTCACCGCCAAACTTTCGCAGCGCTTCGTTAGCGAGCACCAGCGACATCATGGCTTCACCCACGACGCCCAACGCCGGCACGGCAGTGACGTCGGTGCGTTCCTTAAACGAGACCGTCGACTCGCCCGTCGCAACGTCGACCGTCTCGAGTACTGGTCGGTTCAATGTTGCCAAAGGCTTCATCGCGACTTTGGCGATAATCGGCGCGCCCGAGGAGATGCCGCCTTCGAGACCGCCGGCGTGATCGCTGCGTCGCACGTAACCGCCGCCGCGCGTGAAGCCCTGATCAATCGCGATGGCGTCGTGTGAGACACTGCCGCGCTGACCGGCCTGGGTCACGCCGTCACCTATCTCGACGGCCTTAACGGCTTGAATGCTCATCAACGCTCCGGCCAAGAGCCCGTCGAGCTTTCGGTCCCAATGGACGTGGCTGCCGAGACCTACCGGCACGCCGTAGGCAATGACTTCAACGATGCCTCCGAGTGAGTCGCCCTCTTTCGCGGCGGCCTTGATCTCGGCGATCATCGCCGCTTCGCTTTCGGCGTCGAAACAACGCACTTCGCTCTCGTCGACGATGGTCAGATCTCCGGGCAGCGGCCGCACGCCATCGGGCGTCGCCGCGGTACCAATGCGAATCACGTGACTCAGCACGTCAACACCCAACGTGGCGAGCAATAACTTCGCTAAGTGGCCCGCGACGACGCGCGCCGCGGTTTCGCGCGCGCTGGCCCGCTCGAGTACGTCGCGAGCGTCGTCAAAGGAGTACTTCTGCATTCCGGCCAAATCCGCGTGGCCGGGACGAGGAGCCGTGAGTTTTTTGCTCGGCGTGCCCGGTGCGGCCGACATCTCTGCTTCCCACTTGGGCCATTCGGAGTTCAAGATCTCCACCGAAACCGGTGAACCAAGTGTGCGGCCATGGCGCACGCCGCCGAGGAGGCGCAGTTCGTCGCGCTCAAAACGCATACGTGGTCCCCTGCCATAACCGAGGCGCCGCCGCGCGAGCTCACTGGCCATGTCCTCTTCACGTACGTCGAGTCCGGCCGGAAGACCTTCGACGATAACGCTGAGTGAGCGACCGTGACTTTCACCGGCGGTGAGGAAGCGCAACATTGTTCAATTCTAGGGCGAACAGTTCCCCGAGCCCTTATTCAGGCGCGTAGAAGGGGTTGACGCCCGACGCGTGGTCGGTGACGTCGAGCACGCTCACGAGTTCGGGAATCGCCTCGCGCAACATGGTCTCAATACCTTGGGTCAACGTCATTCGGCTCATGGCGCAACCTTGGCATCCACCCGAAAGCTTGACGTAGGCGGTCTTCTTTTCTTCGTCGAGCGCGATCAAGTCTGCTCGTCCACCGTGAGAGGCGATGGAGGGATTGACCTGCTCTTCGAGCACGCTAACGGCGAGAACGGCCAAAGGACCATCGATGCCGAGGGCCAGAATGTCCGCTGGCACCCCCGGATTGCTCTCTTCGGGCGAGGGACTGTTGGGGTTGACGAGCACCAAGCCACCGCCGCCTTCACTGGCGAACTCCAGACGGCTGCCGCGCAGACGCTCAACGCTCGCGGCGGGAATGACGATCGTTACTTCGCCGTCACGACCGATGGCCGCGTCGCTGGGCGCCAGATTTAACTCAGAGAAGTACAGGTCGTAGGCGTAGCCCGCGCCGCGTGTTCCCGTTACTTCAACCCAGAGCGCCAAAGACTCACTCGGGGCTTCGTTGTTCAACGCGTCGATCACGACGTTACGAGCCTCGTCAGTGAGCGTGAGGACGTCAAAAGTATCAATCGAAGTCATGGCCAAAGTCTAGAGGTGTCCCGAGGAACCCGTCACGCCAACTAAGTTTTCTTCGTGACTGCCATTCCAAGTGACGCCCACGAGTGGGTGAGTTTTGAAGACACCAAACGCGAACGAACGTGGATGTTCGACACCACGTTTCTCGAGAGTAACTGGACCTGCATCTTTGGCAATGGCTGCCAGGGCGTACTCACGGGTCCCACGCCCGAACTCGTCCAGGGATGCTGCAGCTACGGGGCGCACTTCGTCGACGAGAAAGATCGCCGGCGCGTCGAAAAAGCCGCCAAGCGCCTCAGTGACGATCAGTGGCAGTTCAAATCCAAGGGAAAATCAGGAACCACCCGCGTCAAGAGAAATGGCGAGATCGTCACTCGACTCGTACAAGATGCCTGCATTTTCTTGAATCGTCCTGACTTTCACCGCGGCCCGGGCTGTGCGTTGCACGTCATGGCGATCGATAACAACGAAAGCTACATTCCGCTGAAACCCGAAGTCTGCTGGCAGCTCCCGCTACGCCGCGACGACGAAGTCGAAGACGACGGACACGTCATTACACGCATCGGTCAATGGAACCGACGCGATTGGGGCGCCGGTGGGGCGGAGTTTCACTGGTGGTGCACGGAGTCGGCGTCAGCCTTTGTTGGTAAGACACGCGTCGTTGACTCAATGGAAGAAGAACTGACCGCCATGGTGGGAGCAACGGTCTACGACCGACTGCGCGCGTACCTCGACAATCGAGCCACGCAGCCGAAAGGCACGCGACTCGCCCATCCCGTAGTGCGCAAAAGGGCCTAGCCTTCGGCGGCGAGGGGGTCCTCTTCGGTGAAGACCGTGCGAGGTAGCGAACCGAGAATCTCATCGAAACGGTCCTCTTCGGCCATGCACCACTGCGCGTGAATGTCCTCGGGTGCGGCTCCGCACTCGACACAGGTGGTAGCACGAGGACCGGTAGAGCGCTTGAGTTCACGCGCTTCTACAAAACGACGATGGCGACCCTTTTTCACGTCAACTCCTCACTGGCCGCAGGCCACTACCTGGCGGCGACCACAACCCCACAACACTGAGTTGAGTGTTCATACTACCAACTCAATCTCGCTCCGTTGCCTCTAGCATTTGCCTGTGAGCCCAGCCTTTGACCCCAACGAAATGATCCATCGCTTTCAAGAGCGCGCCGACGCCGTCAAGCGACGAAGTGTGCCTCCGGTCGAGGGACCAGAACGGTTGCTCTTCATCGACGCCGCGAACTTGGACTTTCAAGACTTCGCAATGCTCGGTGACGCGACGGCCACCCTCAAAGACGGCATCTTGCACCTCGAAATTGACCTGCGTCCACCGAGCTAGGGCGTCGAGACACTGGCAATTCTCGCCGACGCTTCGGAAAGTTCGCCCAGACCCGACGACAACGACTTCAGAGCCTTCGCGCGTGCGCTGGTGCTCGATGAGGCGTTGTAACACTCATTCGCGCCCGCGCCAAGGTTCGTGTAGGCGTTCGAGAGCAGCGTCGTGGCTCGGTCGTCGGACGTGGGCAGTGACGCGTTGGCCGACTCAATGTCGACGAGTAACACGCCGCAGACCGTATGTAAGTCGGCGTCCGACGTCGAAGAGTTCTCCAGCGCTCTTCCCGCGTGCTGAGCGTCCTTCGCCACGACCTTCGAGCTCGAGAGGAAACCGCTTTGCACAACCCACGACGTCATTGCTTTCGATCCACTGATTGATCCACACGCGCTGAGGAGAAGCCCGGCGACGAGCAGGACTCCAACAAATCGAATCACGCGATGACCACGAGGTGCAGCTGGCGCTTGCCCCTGCGCACGACCAAGTAGCGCCCGTGTAACGCGTCGTCGAGACCGACGCGGGAGTTGACGTCGAGGCGGACATTGTTCACCGAGACGCCACCTTGTTCGAGGAAGCGACGCGCTTCGCCGCGGGATTTCGCTAATTCACACGTAACGAGAAGTTCCACGGGATCCACGCCGGCCGCGAGATCTCCCCGCAACCACGTCGACGACGGTGCGTCAGCGACAACTTCGAGCAGCGTCGCTTCGTCAAGTTCGCGTATTGCCTCAGAAAACAACGCCTCGCCAGCGCGCTCGGCTTTGGCCGCAGCGTAGGCCCCGTGCACCATAGTCACGACCTCATTGGCCAACGCGCGCTGGCCCCTTCGCTCTTGGGGCATCGTCTTCGTCGACTCATCGAGCGAAAGGATCGTCTCGTGATCGAGGAATGTGAAGAAGCGCAACAACGATGGGGTCGTTTCGTCGTCACTATTGAGCAAGAACTGGTAGAGCGCGAATGGAGAGGTACGTTCGGCGTCCAGCCACACGTTCTCGTTGCCGCCTTCTGACTTGCCGAACTTGCTACCGTCGGCTCGAAGCAACAGTGGCGTGGTCAGCCCGTCCGCCGCGTTACCGGTGACCTTTCGAACGAGTTCGGTACCCATTGTGATGTTCCCCCACTGGTCGGATCCGCCGAGTTGCAGCGTGCAGCCGTGGTCGATATTTAGACGCAAAAAGTCGTAAGCCTGGAGGAGCATATAGGAAAACTCCGTGAATGAGAGTCCGACGTCGTCGCGATCGAGACGGCTCTTAACGGACTCTTTGGCCATCATCTGATTAACGGTGAAGTGTTTGCCCACGTCTCGCAGAAAATCCGTGAGCGGCACCGTCGTCAACCACTGCGCGTTGTTGAGCAGTTTCGCCTGCGCCGCACCGGCACCCGGGGAAAAGTCGAGAAACCGCTCCATTTGGGCGCGAATGCCCGCGACGTTGGCGTCGAGCATTTCGCGAGAGAGTAACGGGCGCTCCACGTCTTTAAAACTCGGGTCGCCGATGAGTCCGGTGCCCCCACCCGCGAGAGCAATAGGACAGTTGCCAGCCAGTTGTAGTCGCCGTAAATGACAGAGTTGGAGCAGATTTCCGAGGTGTAACGACGGCGCGGTGGGATCGAAGCCGATATACGCCGTGACCGAGCCCGCGTTCAGACGATCGAAGATTCCCTCGTCGGTTGTCTGGTGGATTAGTCCGCGAAAACGCCAGTCATCGTGAAGATTCATGAAGAGAGTCTACGAGACTCGTTCTCTAGATCAGAGAGTTGTTAGACGGGAGGTGCACTTGGAGCCACAACACGAACGAGTGCCACCATCCGGTCACTTCACACACCCCTATAGCAATGAGCAACACCCCACCGATAGTGCCGATAACTCTCGAGTGACGTCGGAACCAGGTCGAGGCCGTGGCCATCCACTCGGTGGCGAGCGCGGCCACCACGAACGGGATACCGAGACCGAGACAGTAAAAAAACGCGAGTATCGATCCGTGGAGCGCGCTCGCGTTTGATGATTGCGCGGCAAGGACGATAATTGCGGAAAGCGTGGGGCCAATGCACGGTATCCAGCCCAGACCAAAGGTGAAACCCAGCGCGGCGGCACCGAGAATCGAAACGCGAGGGAGTCGATGCACCCGGCGCTCGCGTTGCAGCCACGACGAGGGCCACCAGCCGGCGAAGAAGAGGCCCAGTGCGATGGTCACGACGCCAAAGATGACTTCTAGGAGCCGCTGGTGAGCGTCGAACTCTTTGCCAAGTCCACCGAAGAGCGCACCAAAACTCACATAGACAAACGAAAACCCCAAAACGAAGGCCACGGAACCGACGAAGGCGCGGCCGCGACCCGAACGCCCCTCTAACCGTCCGGCAGCGCCAGTAAGAAAAGCGACGTAGCCCGGCAGCAAAGGCAACACGCACGGTGAGAGAAACGAAACAAAGCCGGCCGCGATGGCGAGAGGTATCGCGGCTAGGAGCGATGCTGGCAACGTTGCGATCACACTGCACTTCCAGAGAGAAGCTTCGACACCTCTGAGTTCCACGTCTCATGAATCTTTACGTTCTCGCCGCGCGAGGGCACCTTCGCCACGATCACGCTGAGTCCCGGTGACGCGAGGCCCGATTCCAAGGCCCCGTTAAGTTCAACGATTGTCGTCACCGTGCACGCGGCGTGACCAAACGCCCGGGCGACGACGTCGAGGTCGTGTGGACGCGGCGTACCAAAGAGTTTCTCGAACCGCTCGTGGTCAAGCGCCGTCGCCTGAGGCAAGAACGAAAAGATGCCACCGCCTTGATTGTCCATCACCACGAGCACGCACGTTCCACCCGCGTCGCCGAGGCCATCGACCAGACCCGAGACGTCGTGCAACATCGTGAGGTCCCCCACGAGTCCAATCGCCTTGGAGCCCGCGGCCACGCCGAGCGTGGTGGAGACCACACCGTCAATGCCGTTCACGCCCCGATTGGCGAAGGTGCGACTTAGACGCGGCTCGCTCCACCACTCCACGTCGCGCACCGGCATCGACGATCCGACGACCAGTGGGACCTTCGACGCGTTACTCGCGGCCACGACGGCTCGAGCGACGAGGGGTTCGTTCAAGGAACGCTCTTTCACGTCGAACGCCGCGAGTTTCGTCGACACCTCCTTCGACGCGTTGCGCCACGTGGCAACGTAGTCACTGTGGCCCACCAAGGCCGCGTACGCCGCGTGCGGATGCCCGACGTAGGCCTCACTTATGAGGTGATCGGGGTCGGCGACGAAGCCGGCACTACTCAAGCTCACGGTTCGAGCGCCCCAGAGACGAAGTTGCTCCGCGAGAACCTTCGACGCGGGGATTCCACCCATTCGAACGACCAAATCGGGACGCGCGCTCGCGACAAAGTCACTCGAGCGAAGAAGAGCGTCGAAGTAGGCCAAGGTTCCCTGCGCGGTCGCGTCACCCAGGACCACCCACTGAAGCGAACGGCACTCGGCGATCATCTCCGCGGTCACACCTTGGCCCACCACGCACAGAACGGCCGAACCGTCAACGAGCAATGTTGCGGTCGCCGGCAGGTCCACCGCCTTCTCTCGTAGAGGCGGTTCAATTCTTTCGCGCGCGGGTAGTTCAGCGCATTCGGCCACGAGTGGCTCCACAAAGGCCGCGTTCAAGTGAACGGGGCCGGCGGGTGTTGATCCGCCACTCGACAAATTCCACAGGCGTGTCGCGAGCGGGCGCCATGAACTGGCCATCTCACTTCGCGACACACCGGGCTCTTCGAAGTGGCGCACCATCGTGCCATAGAGATGCGCCTGCTCGATGGTCTGGGGCGCACCGACCCCATGGAGCTCTGGCGGGCGATCGGCCGTCACGATGATCAAGGGCACGAAAGCGAGATCGGCTTCAGCGACGCACGCGTGCAGTTCAGCGGCCGCAGTGCCGCTCGTCACGACAACCACCACCGGAAGATTGGTGACGAGCGCTCGGCCGATGGCGAAGAAACCGGCACTTCGTTCGTCAAGGCGCACGTGAAGGTTGAGTTCACTGCGCTCGCTGGCGGCCAGAGCGAGTGGCGTGGAGCGAGAACCAGGCGAAAGAACGATGTCACGCAGGCCCAGGTGAATCCACTCATCAAAGAGCGTGGCCGTGAACGTGGCCTGGGCCACGCTAGGGCTCGGTACGCTACCTGACAATGTCGCTCCTTGGTTTACAACGTGATGGTTCGGGCCCGGTCCTGGTGTGGCTGCACGGCTTCACCCAGACCAGGGACTCCGCTCATGAGTTTCGTTCCATTCTGGCAGGAACGTATGAGGTCCTCAGCGTCGACCTGCCGGGCCACGGCGAAAGCGCCTCAATAGCCGCCTCACTCGACGACACCGCGGACCTACTCGCCGACGTCCTTCCTCGAGAGCCCTTCATCTTGGGCGGCTACTCCTTGGGCGGACGAGTGGCGCTGCACTTTGCTCTGCGCCACCGGGCGCGACTCTCGGGTCTCGTGTTGCTGAGCGCCACGCTCGGCATTCGCGACGAGGTCGAACGCGACGCTCGTCGCAGTCGCGACGACGCACTCGCGCTGCACATAGAAGAGATCGGCGCCCCGGCGTTCTTAGATGAGTGGCTCGCCCAACCGATGTTCGCCGCCTTACCTCATGACCCTCTTGAGCGAGCGGCGCGCAGCGCCGACGCCAAGGGTCTCGCGAACTCTCTACGCTTCGCTGGTACTGGTACCCAGGCCTTCCTCGGCGATGGGGCACGAGAACTCGACGTGGCGGCACTCGTCGTGGCGGGAGCAGACGACCAGAAGTTTCTCGCCGAGGCGGGACTGTTAGAAGACACGTTGTTGAATGCCACGATGCACGTCGTCACGAACGCTGGTCACGCGGCGCACTTCGAGCAACCCCAGTTGTTCGCCGATCTCCTAAGCGGGTTCAGCCCCAGTAGCGATTGAGCGCCAACAGAACCACGAGGAGCGCACCGATCTGGAGTTGCGTGCGCGCCGAGTAGATCAACAGCGCCAAGAGCTCACGGCCGCGTCGCGGAGAGAAGGCCGTGCGAAGTCCGGGCACGTAGAGAACAATCGCCGCGACGCCCACCAAGAGTTCTCGCGCGCCCACCACACCCACCACGACACCCATCACACAGGCAACGTAGAGCCACTTACTTCGTTCTCGTCCCAGTCGTGCCGATAACGTCCTCTTCCCTGACGCCCGGTCACCGTCGATGTCGCGCATGTTGTTGGCCTCTAGAAGAGCACACGCCATTGAGCCCGCGGCCACCCCAAGCCACCACGACCGCGAAGGAATCGTCAAGTGCTGGGCGTAGGTCGAACCGACCGTGGCGACCAAGCCAAAGTAGACAAAGACAAATAGTTCACCGAAGCCGTAGTAGCCGTACGGTCGCGGTCCGCCGGTATAGAACCAGCCCGCTAACACTGCCGTGAGGCCAATGAGCACCAACCACCAGGACGTGCGCGACGAGAGCCAAAGGCCGGCCATCGAGGCCAGCGCGAAGCCCAACCAGGCGGCGTTACGAACCTTTTTCGCCGCCACGAGTTTTGAGGCCGTCAGGCGAAAGGGGCCGACACGAACTTCATCGGTACCTCGAACGCCGTCGGAGTAGTCGTTGGCGTAGTTGGTCGCGATCTGTAACGCGAGCGCGATAATGAGACAGAGCGCGGCGTTCAGCCACTCAATGCTGAGTGGTCGCACCAGCGTGACACCCAACGCGACGGGGACGGCCGCCGCGGGTAGGGTCCGCGGACGAGCCGCGAGTACCCAACGCCGAAGCGAACCGGGATCGTCACTCACGGGCGCTTTGGGAACTTCGAGAAATCTGGCTTTCTTCGCTCGACGTACGCGTTACGGCCTTCTTGACCCTCTTCGGACATGTAGAAGAGCATCGTCGCGTCACCGGCGAGCTGCTGCACGCCCGCGAGCCCGTCGTCGGCGGCGTTGAAGCCCGCTTTCAACATGCGCAGCGCGATCGGCGACAACGTCAGGATCTGGCGACACCACGCCACGGTCTCACGCTCGAGGTCTTTGAGCGGTACGACCGTGTTCACCAGGCCCCACTCGAGAGCCTGGGTTGCGTCGTACTGTCGACAGAGAAACCACACTTCCTTGGCACGCTTAAGACCAATCGTGCGTGCCAGGAGCGACGAACCATAACCGCCGTCAAACGAGCCCACCTTCGGCCCCGTCTGACCAAAGCGCGCGTTGTCGGCCGCGAGTGAGAGATCACAGACCAGGTGCAAGATGTGTCCCCCACCAATGGCGTAGCCCGCGATCTGGGCGATGACGGGTTTGGGGAGACGGCGAATCTGAATCTGCAAGTCGAGGACGTTAAGGCGCCCCACGCCTTGTTGGGCGACGTCGTCATCGCCCATGTACCCATCGTCGCCGCGAATACGTTGATCGCCCCCAGAACAGAACGCGTCGGGACCGGCCCCGGTCAAGATGATGACGCCCACCGTGATGTCGTCACGGGCCCGCTCAAAGGCGTGCGCGAGTTCGAAGAGCGTCTGTGGACGAAAGGCGTTGCGAACTTCGGGGCGATTGATAGTGAGTCGCGCTATCCCCTCGCCGACCTCGTAGACAATGTCCTGGTAGTCGCCCAAGCGCTCCCACACGGGAAGCGCGCTGAAGCGAAACTCCTCCACGGGATCGTGCGGGAGGCCTTGAATCACGGTGTCATCCATGGCGCCCACGCTACCGTTCGTTACACCGGCGCCACCAAAACGCCCGGCGTGGCCCGTTCTCCTGGACGGTTCGCGTGCGCTGCTAATCGCTCCGACAACGTCGAACGAACGCTGGCGTAGCCCGGGTCCTCGAAACGATTGACGCGCTGGAGAGGATCGTCAGCGAGATCGTAGAGTTCACCTTCGCTGCCGTCGTGCATCGTACCGGGCAGATACTCGGTGTAGAGATAGTCCCTCGTCAAAATCGAACGCACGTGCACGGCGACGCCAAAAAGGGCCGAGTCCCATTCGGTCACCGTCGCGTCCATCGAGCGAGATCGAGCGTCTTCGTCACTTCGCGGCAGTACCGCGCCCTCGACCCAGTCCGGCGCGGGCTGACCGGCGACGTCAAGGAACGTGGCGGCGAGTGAGACCAGACTGACCGGCGCGCGCACGACCGCCGGTTCGGAGTTCGTTGAGGGCGCGGGACGCCAAATAAGCGGCAACCGCATAAGGCCGTCGACGTGATAGGGACCCTTAAAGAGGAGGCCGAAGTCACCCTGGAGCTCGCCGTGGTCGGTCGTGAAGATGACGTCGACGTCGTCGTCCCAGCCTTTCAATTCGAGAGTCTTGAGGACTCGCCCGATGGCTTCATCAATCAGTTCCACTTCAATCGCGTTGAGGGCGTTGACCTCACGAACCTGGTCGGCCGTTAACGTCGCCGGCACCCACTTCTTGGGTGCTTCGTAGTTCGACACCACCCGTCCGTCGTACCAGGCTCGCCAGTGACGGGCCTTTTGATCAAGCAACGCCTCGCGCAGGCTCGCCTCTCGGGGATAGTTCACCGGCAAGGGCACGTCGCGCCAGTTCACGCGACCCCGTTCGGATGCCGGTGGGTCCCAGGGGTGGTGAGGGTCGGGAAAACTCATCCAACAGAACCAGTCGCGGTCGTCATCTTGTTGGGCCAACCACTCAATCGTGCGATCGGCCACCCAGTCCGTGTGATACCACTCACGCGGTACGTCGTTGAATTTGACTTGGGGGGCGCCCGTGTCGCCCCCACCAGCCGCGTTGACGTTAAGGTCGCCGTCAACTACCTGGTAGAAACCCGCCACCGCCTCTGGATGTTGTGCCTGCATCCACTTGGCGTAGTGCAGGGGACCCATGACGCCGTGCGTCGCGAACTCTAAGTAGTCAAAGCCACGATGCACGCCGCGTCGTCCGTCGAACCACGGTTGTTCAATCGTCGGGATGCCGAGACTGGCTAATGAGTTCTCGGCGAAGCGACCAAAGGGATCCATGAAGGGCTCGAAGTGCGCCTTGCCGATAAGGGCCGTCGCGTAGCCGAGGTCGTGCAAACTTTCCGCCACCGAGGGCGCGTCAATGGCCAAGGCCACGCCGTTCATCCACGCGCCGTGCGTCGAAGGAAACTGGCCCGTCAACATTGACGCGCGCGAGGGCATGCACACCACCGACGTTGGCTGACAGCGCTCGTAACGAATTCCCTGCGCGGCCAAGCGGTCGAGCACCGGGGTGCGCGAGAGCTCTCCCCCGTTTACGCCCAATGTGTCGTAACGCTGTTGATCGGTCGTGATGAAGAGAATCTTGCGTCCCACGCTTACGCGCTCACTCTCGACTCGGCGATGCGTTGGATCTCGCCCAGGGCACTGTTGGTTCCTCCACCGACAATGAGCGCGAGGGTGTCGGGCACGGCGGTCGTTGCGTAGACGCAGAGTGAATCGTTCTCGCCAAGCTCTATGACGTCGATGCTCGCCAAGTGGAACCGGTACAGCGGCGCGGTGATGCGATAGACAAATCGACGCTGCAGCGCGTCATTGACGAGAATCTCTTCGGGCATTTCGAGGCCCGAGGCCAGTTTGATGACACGGATATTTCCTTCGACCGTGCACGACACGACGCCGGGAAACCACTCGGGGATGGTTTCGGGTCGCGTCACTACGCCCCAGACGACGTCAGCTGGTGCCGCGATTCGTCGCTCGTAGCGCAAGGATGCCATGACCTACTCTTCTAGCACGTGGTTCCCAAAACACTGCCCTAGTCTCTCGTAGTGCGAACTTTGTTAGCGCTCGACCTCGCGCTCGGTCCCGACCTCGAAAACGCGATTCGCGACTGCGTTGACTCGGGCGACGCTTTTTGCGTGCTCGACCAACGACTCGCGCGCCGTCGACGCGACGAAGAGCTCGAGTGGCTGGGCGCGACGGAGGTGTTGGACGTCTCGGGCCGGCGAACCCGTCGCGAAGGTCAGCTCGTTGATGACGAGATCGGACTCGTGATGTTGACCTCAGGTTCGAGCGGCCAACCTAAGGCCGCGGAACTCTCGTGGGGCGCCCTTCGCGCCAGTGCCGATCTGACCCAGTCCACTCTTCGAGGTGCGACGGCACCCATCTGGTTTCCTACTCTTCCGGCCAATCACATCGGCGGCCTCGCGGTACTACTGCGCGCGATTCTCTCTGACGCGTGGCTTCTCTGGGGTGACGCCGAGGAGATCGAGCAAGCACCGAGTCGTGGCGCGACCCACGTTTCGATTGTGCGCACCCAACTCGCCCGATTCGACGTCAGCAGCTTTCATCGGGTCCTGCTGGGCGGGGCGCGACCGCCGGGCGAACTTCCCGACAACGTCATCACCACCTGGGGTATGACCGAAACAGGATCGGGTGTCGTCTACGACGGTGTGGCCCTACCCGGGGTTGACGTCGCCGAGATTGACGGAGAGCTCTGCGTTCGCACGCCCACGCTATTTCGCTCGTACCGCAACACAGAACGTCCTTGCGTCACGGGTCCCGACGGACTCGACGACTGGTTCCCGACCGGTGACGGCGGTGACGTCATAGAAGGCCGTGTGCGTGTGCGCGGACGACTGGGCTTTGTCATCAACACCGGCGGTGAAAAGCTTTGGCCCGAGGACTTAGAAGCCGTCCTCACGTCGCTCGACGGTATCGTCGATGTCGCCGTGACGGGTGTTGACGATCCGGAGTGGGGTCAGCGAGTCGTGGCCCTCGTGGTGAGCGACGGCTCGCCCCTTAACGACGCGATTCGAGAAGAAGCCAGCGATCGAATTGGACCGTGGGCCAAACCAAAAGAGATTCGCTACGTGACCGCGATTCCACGCACGAGCAATGGCAAGATTCGCCGCGACGCCCTCGAGAACCTCTACTAGCAAGCAGCAAGTACCGTGGCACTCGCCGCGACGCTATTTCAGTAAAGTCTGACTACGCCGAGCCAACGAGTCGACCGTTATTGCACCCAGCAAGACAACGCCCGTGATGACGTAGACCATTGTCGTCGAGATCTGGATGAGCACGAGTCCATTAGTTATGACGGCCAGGATGATGCCGCCAACGACGGGATAGGTCATCTTGCCTCGACCACCGTAAAGACTCGTACCACCGATCACCGCGGCAGCGACCGCGTAGAGAACCACCGAGGAGTCCGTTGAACTCGACGAGTAACCACCCAAACGTGAGACGTAGAAGAGTCCAGCGATGCCGGCGGTGAAACCGCCGAGCATGAACGCGTAAACGCGGTACCGATTAACGGGAATACCGGCGCGACGAGCGGCTTCGTTGTTGCCGCCAATGGCGTACATGTAACGGCCGAACTTTGTGCGACTCAAAACGAAAGAGTAGATCGCGAGAACCGCGAACACCATGGGCACGGCTAACGGCATACCTACAATGGGGGTGAAGCCACTGCGGTTGTGGTTGAAGAGCAGCGCCAACGCTACGCCCAACGCCGTGAGAACCGTCAGTTTCACCACGATTCGATAAAAAGGTGCGACGACAAGACCCGCGACACGACGTGCCCGTTCTCTGACGATCATGATCGCGGCGGAAAGGGCCACGACGACGACGACAAAAACCCAGGTAAAGGTGGGGGTAAGAGTGCCGTTGGTCAAATTACTGAGAATGCTGCTCTGGACCGGAGCGCCACCGCCTTCAAACACGTGATCGAGAATGTAGAGAAGCACACCCTCGACAATGAAACTTCCCGCCAAGGTCACGATGAACGAGGCCAGTTTCAATTTGGTCACGATGATGCCCCAGAGGAAACCAATCGCCGTACAGGCGACCAACGCGGCAAGGAAGGCGAGCCACCAGGGCCAGCCGAATTGAACGTTGGTGTAAATCGCGGCGATCGACCCGCTCAAGCCGGCAACCCAGCCCAACGAGAGGTCGATTTCACCTATTAGCAACAACCAGACTTCCGCCATGCCGAGGAAGATGTAGATGATCGCCTGGATGAAGAGGTTGGTGACGTTGTCCGCCGAGAGAAAGACTGTGCTACGAATTTGGAAGTAGATGACGAGCGCGACGAGAGCAATAAGAACAGGAACGATACCTACGTCACCGCCGATGAGTTCCGACAGACGGCCACGCAACGTGGGCTTATGTGTTCTGGTGGCGGTGGTGGCGGGCGTGGGGTCAGAGGACGTAGACAAGGAAATCTCTTTCGCGAATGAATGGGCTTGTCAGCTACAAGTTACGCGGCGCGTGCGACGGTGCCGGTGGTAATAAGTTCAATGGCGCTCGACATCGTGTAGTTCGCAACCGGTCCACTGCTCACCAGGGTTCCCAAGTACATGACGGCGATCCGATCGGCCACCTGGAAGACGTCGTTGAGGTTGTGCGAAATGACGAGAACGCCAATGCCCCTCGACGCCAGAGTCTTGATGAGTTCCAAGACCTGGGCGGTCTGCGTGACACCGAGGGCCGCCGTGGGTTCGTCCATGATGACCAGTTTCGCGTCGCGCATAACCGCTCGCGCAACCGCGATGGCTTGGCGCTGTCCCCCAGAGAGAGAACCCACCAGTTGACGCACAGACTGCACGGTCGACACCGACAAATCGTGCAGTGTCTGCTGGGTGCGCTTCTCCATAGTGATTTCGTCAAGAACGTGGTTTCTCGTGGCTTCGAAACCTAGGTACATGTTGGCGACAATGTCGAGATTGTCACAGAGTGCCAGGTCCTGGTACACCGTAGCGATACCGAGATTGGCCGCGTCCTTTGGCGTATGGGTATCGATTTTCTCACCCAGCCAGTACTTCGTCCCACTGGAGGGCTCCCAAATACCAGCAATCGCCTTAATGAGGGTGGACTTTCCCGCGCCGTTGTCGCCAACTAACGCGGTGACTTGACCAGCGGGAACGTCGAGATCTACGTGTCGCAGCGCCTGCACCGCGCCGAAATTCTTCGTGACGCCGCGCAGGCTCAGCAACATCGAGGGATCAACGCCCATGTCCGAGCCCGTTACGACGTCCGCGTTAGCAGGACCTTCAGTAACAGACTCGGACATGGGGATGACTACGTGCTTACTTACTTAATCTTGTACTTCTTGCAGTCAGTCTTGAAGGAAGCGATACTCGAGTCGCCCTTCACCTTCGGCTTCACCGAGGTGCACAAGGCAACCGCGCTGATAACACCGTTAGCAATAACCGTTGACTCAATGTTCTTAGCCGTAACCCACGTGGCCTTCAAGAGGACCGAGGGAACGCTACGACTCGTTGATGGGTCAGTGGTGTGACCGTTAGCAAGTGCCGCAGGCGGCGTCTTGCCGGCGCGCAGGTACAGGGCTAACGCAGCAGCGGCCTGAGCCTCTTGCCACACGGGCTTGTACACGGTGCCGCACTGGTAGCCAGAGATGATGTTCTGGAAACCGGTCAACGTTGCGTCTTGGCCAGTGAATGGAATCTTGCCTGGCTTTAGACCCTTGTTCTGTAAGTAGGTGATGATCGGCGCGGCGTTCTCGTCGTTAGGCGTTACGACAGCGTTGATCTTCGGGTTCTTTGAGTACGCGCCCTGGAAGTCCGTCAACGCCGTTGCGGGCGTCCAGGTACCAGTTCCCGTCTCATTAACTGTCTTAGAGTTACCAGCACCACCAACGGAGGCCTTGTAGCCAGCCTTGTTGAGCACTGCGTCGTAACCCTTCGCAAACAACACAGCGTTGTTGTCCGTCGTGGTACTTCCGTTCATCACGTACAACAGAGGCTTCTTAATCTTCTCTGACTTAATGCAGGCAAGTGCACCCTGTCCGATGAGCGTGCCCACCGCGGTGTTGTCGAAGCTGACGTAGTACTGAGCGGAACCACCAACCGTTAGGCGGTCGTAGTCGACTACCTTGACGCCAGCCTTCGCTGCGGCAGTCTCAATCGTGATACCCGTTGTTGCGTCCAGCGGGTCCATGATCAGCACCTTGTCGCCGGCGGCAATGTCACCCTGAGCAATGCTGATCTCTGTTGCGTCAACGCCGAGAGCGTTCTGAACGCTCAAGTCTGCTGGTGCAAGACCCGCGTCAGTTAGAGCCGTCGTCAAGTTCGGTGCGTCGAAGTCGACGTAACGGTTAGACGAAACCTCATCTGGCAAAATGACGCCAATACCACCCTTACCAGCTGCGGTAATCGATTTCAAGGATGCCATAGTCGTGTAGTTCGCATTAAACGACGACGCGGAAACCCCCGCCGCCGAACTCACTGTCGGAATTGCCATGGCGACGAACGTCCCCGCCAAAGCAACAGCCGCCAGGGCCTTTCCCTTTTTAAAATTCATTATTTTCCCCAACCCTTCAGTGGCACCCCAACGATGCCAATAATTGTGACTACATTCCGAACGCCCAGTGACAGCAACGTCCGCAGGAGAACGTAGCACGGAAGACGATATAAACGCACGGCAGCGCAGAAGCAACGCGGAACGCTCACGTAGCGGTACAAAATCCTCGCCGTTTTTTGGCCCGCTACTGCCGTTGTCCGCCGGTCGTGATCGCTCAATCGAACAGAAATTTTCGGCACTATTCACCAACTGGTTACGAGGAGTTTCGTTCTCGTGAGCACGTCCGCAATGCAAGTGTGAACTACAAATACTCCAATACCCGTTCCATCGTTGCCATGATCGCGATCGACTCATCAAGCGGCATGACCTCGCTTTCGGCGCGACCCGCCTCAAGGCACCTCGCGACTTCTCGGGCTTGATAGTGAAGCCCTCGGCCCTGGTAAGGAAAGTCAAAACGCTGTTCGTCGCCGTCTCGAGAAATGAGCGTGAACGACGAGGGGGCGTAAAAGTCGCCGTCAATCTCAATGCGACCTTTCGTACCGGAAATGCACGCCCGCGTCGCGCTTCGAGCGCCCGAGCTGCACGTGAGGACCGCGTGCGCGCCACTGGCGTAGCCAAAGAGCATCGACGCTTGGCCGTCCACGCCGCTAAAGGCGGGATCCACGAGCGCCGTGAGACGCTCAGGCGCACCGAGCAACATCGAAGCGAAGGACACGGGGTAGACCCCCAAATCAAGCAACGCACTTCCACCGAGTTCGGGCGCGAAGAGTCGTGACGTGGGGTCCGATTCAAACCATTTTCCGTGATCGGCCTCAAAGGTAACGATGTCACCGAGTGCGCCCTGGCTGATCAGTTCACGCACGGCAATCACGTGAGGGAGAAATCTCGTCCACATCGCCTCCATCAGGAAAAGATTCTTCGCTCGGGCCGTCGCCACCAGGTCCCGAGCCTCTCGGGCCGTCATGGTGAACGCCTTTTCAACGAGTACGGGTTTGCCGTGTTCGAGGGCCAGCGTGGCGTTCGCGAAGTGCATCGGGTGAGGCGTTCCAACGTAAATCACGTCGACGTCGTCACTGTCAACGAGTGCTTCGTAGGAGTCGTAGCGATGGGGCACGTCAAACTCATCGCCAAAGGCGTCGGCCGAGGACTGCGAACGCGATCCCACCGCCGTGATCACGCCTTCGTCAATGAACGCGAGGTCACTCGCGAAGGTGTGCGCAATTCTCCCAGTGCTCAGAATGCCCCAGCGAAGTGGCTTCGTCATCGTTCTCTCCTCGTCCTTGCGTTGACGATGTTCACAGTACTCAGCAACGACAACGCCCCTTCAGGGCGTTCGAGACGCTAGAACGTACGAATGGTTCAGTTGGTCACACCGCGCCAAACGCCCCGTCTGACCCTTCGGCGATTCGAACTCGACGACCTCGACGACCTCGCCCTCATTTTCGCGAGCGCCGACGTGAATCGCTACTTGTACTCTGAGCCGCGCGACCGAGACGAGACGGCGGCGGTGCTGACACGTCGCCTGGAACTACCAGATGAGGTAGAAGTGGACAACCTGATGAACGTCGGGGTCGTTCTCAAGAGCACGGAGCGAGTCATCGGCGATTTCATGATTCGCTGGAGCACGAACGAACACCAACAAGGAGAAATCGGTGGTTCGCTGCACCCGGACTTTCACTTTCAGGGCTACGCCCGTGAGATTTACGAAGTCTTACTGACCATTGGTTTCACCGAGTTTGGTCTCCATCGAATTTTCGCTCGATGCGACGCCCGCAACGCCGCCTCCGTGCGGTCGCTGGCGAAGGTTGGCCTGCACCAAGAAGCTCATCTGGTCGAGAACGAGTTCGTCAAAGGTGAGTGGACCGATGAGATCGTGATGGCGATTCGAAAGAGCGAATGGGAGCCGCGAGCCCTCTAGGGGTCGATTCTCGGCTGCGACCGGCCGCCGGAGAATCCTCAAGGCCTAAGGTCACACCGAGGTAAATCGATGCCACTACTACGAGACGTAAAGGACCAACTGGGTTCTTCCTACCTCTTAGACCACGTTGAGAACCCGGTGGCGTGGCGTACCTGGAGTGAGGATTCGCTCGACGAAGCGGCCGCGACCGACCGACCAATCTTTCTCTCTATCGGCTACGCGGCCTGTCACTGGTGCCACGTCATGGCCCACGAGTCCTTCGAAAATGAGGCGATCGCTCGACTGCTGAACGAACACTTTGTGCCCATCAAGGTCGACCGCGAAGAACGACCGGACGTGGACGCGATCTACATGGCCGCGACCCAGCTCGTCTCGGGGCACGGCGGTTGGCCAATGTCGGTATTTCTTCTCCCCGACGGACGTCCCTTCATGGCTGGCACGTACTACCCGCCCACGGACCGCTCGGGTCAAGTTGGTTTTGGCCGACTGCTCAACACGCTCAGTGACGCGTGGCGCAACCAACGTGAGGGCATCGAGCGCCAAGCCCATGAACTCGCGAACGCACTCGTGCGCGACGTTGCGTTCATCGATCACCTCGCGCCCTTCAACGATCGAATCGACCTCGTAGCCGTGGAGCGCCTCTTACGCGACGAACTCGTCGCCCAGGTCGACGAAGAGGGCGGCTTTGGCACAGCGCCGAAGTTCCCCCGACCGAGCTTCATCGAGGCTCTCGTGCGCTTTGAGGACAACGAGGCGCGCGGAGCCGTCGCACGCACCCTCGAGGCGATGTCGCGACGCGGTCTCTACGACCACTTCGGGGGCGGCTTCGCTCGCTACAGCGTGGACGGCGAATGGCACGTGCCACACTTTGAAAAGATGCTGAGCGACCAGGCACTGTTGGCGCGGTGCTACCTCGACGCCAGTGTGGTGATGCACCGTCACGAGTGGCGCGACGTTGCTCTGGACACGCTGGCCTTTGTCGCGCGCGACCTTCGACGATCTGACGGCTACGCGTCCTCGCTCGACGCCGACGCCGATGGCGTCGAAGGCTCGCACGTCACCTGGACGCGAGAGGAGATTGCCGAACTCATCGGCACCCAAAACTCCGACACGTTGAACGACGTTCTCGCTCGCTGGCGTATAGAGAGCCCGGGGGCGTTCGAGGGGCGCTCGATTCCCCGTCTGCGCGACGGGGAGCCCTTCGCGACGCCCGAAACTCTCGATACCGCGCGCGCTGCGATGATCCAGCAGCGCGCGACGAGGGCGCAGCCGAGTCGCGACGAAAAAATCGTCCTGGAGTGGAACGCCATGATCGCGTCGGCGTTTTTGCGCAGTGACGACGCGCCGTTGACGACGCTCGGTCTTGAACTACTGCACTCATTGCGAGCCACGCACTTCAATGAGGGAGTGTGGTGGCGTACCGAACGTCACCAGGCGCACGCCGCCGCGAACGACGTGGCCTGGCTGGCTGACGCCATGGTCGACGCCTTTGAACTCACCGGGGACGACCAGTGGCTTCGTTCCGCGACGCACCTTGTTGAGTACCTGCTCGAGCACTACTGGGACGGGCCACGACCCACGACGACTCTCGCTCATCAAGGTGGAGGCATCTTCAGCCAGAGCGATCTCGTGCACGATCTTTCGATGAGGCCGAAGGAGATTTTTGATGGTGCCACGCCCTCGGCGCACGCGATCAGCACCCGCGCGCTCGCCAGGTTGGGGCTCTGTCTCGGCGACAACGAACTACTCGTCGTTGCTCAACGACTCGTCGAACTCGCCGGCTCACTGCTCACCAGCCACCCCGCCGCGGTGCCCGACCTCGTTGAAGCGGCCGGCTTCGCACTCGCTGGTGTGGAGATCGTCATTCCCGGCGCTCAGGGAACGATGGCGCATCACGTACGATCGAAGGCGATGGCGCGCACGGTATTGATCACTGGTTCGGGCAGCTCGCCGCTCTTGGCGCAGCGCCAGGAAGGTTTGGCCTACGTCTGTCGAGCCGGTGTGTGCCTGCTCCCCGCCGCCACCATTGACGAGCTCGACACCCAACTTCGCCTAACGCTCAACGCATGGCCTTCCTAGGTCGCGACCCCGCCGCGCGGGCCACGAAACGACTCATCACCCAGACGCCCCAACGCGCGTCGGTTGACTTAGAAGGTGGATCGACCGTCTTCGGCCTCGTCCTTGGATCGACCAATGAGTCAACGACCGTCGTCGATCTCGCCAGTCAAACCATCGTGCGTTGGCGCGTGCCCTGGCCCAAGGACCTCGAAACCGACCTCGCAGCCTTTGACGTCGTGGAGGGCGAGCTCGCTTCGAACATCGAACGCGACGACCTCGCCCAACCAGAAGCCGTGACGCTCGCTGATCTGCCCCGTCGCCTCGGCACGTACCACGGTCGACGAGTGCGCCACTGGCTCGAGCAGTTAGCGAGTCCGGCTGACGGTCCACTCTTTGGCTTTCGCGGACCGAGCGCGCCGTACTGGGAGTTTCGCGGCGAACGACCGAGCGTTGCCTTAATCGCGGCCGATCGAGGACCGCAACTTCTCCGTCGACCCGACGACGGTTCGACGTGGGTACGTTTCGGCTGGTTCGGCGATGACGTGTGGCTCCTCTGTGAGGACAGCCACGCCATTCGAACGATTGAGTCGACACGTCGAACGTCGCTGTCGGGAAAAGACTTGGCGACCGCGTTGGGATTTCGCCCAACCTACGTTCTCACGACGCTCTCGCGCCCACTCGATGGTCACTGCTACAAGAGCTGCACGGGACTACTGCCGCGAGGATGAGACGTTATTTGGGTAGTTTGCCCGTCGCGAGCGACTCGGCCATCGCCCAGCCAAAGACCACGAGTCGCTGACCCTTTTCGGGCTTAAGACCCTTGAAGAAACTGTCCGCTCCTTCAGGAATCGCGCCCTTGGCGGCCACGTAGTCGAGTCCGCCGACTGGTCCTGGGCTCACGGTCATGACGAAGGTTTTGTCGTCAATTGATTTCTCGGATCCGAATCGCTTCGCGAGTCGACGTCCCCACGCCCGGTCTTCGCCGGTGGGGCGATAGTCGAGGCGAGGCACGATGTCGTCGAGCCCGGTGAAGGCGCGGTAGCCGTCCGCTGAGGTCAAGCGGGCGCCCAAGAGAACGTCCTCATCAGGGAAAGCGAGAAGCGCTCGTCGAAACTGGTCGTGCAGGATGGTCTTTAACGTCTGATCGGACTTGGCGTTGCGGTCGACGAGCAAGAGACCTACCAACAGTGACGGCGTGCCACCGATGCGCTCGAGCGTGCAGAACGAATAGCCACGGAGCTTGTTGCCTTCGCGCACGTGGGTTACGAGCACCCACTCTTCACGCTGCTTGGAGAGAAAACCAATATCGAAGTTGGGCTCTCGGTCGACACAGAGATCGGCCATTTCGGCCAACTCCGCGTCGCTGAGGGCAGTGGTGTCTTTTGTGGTGACCGTCATTGCCATAGGAACCATTCTACGGGAGTTCACGACCCCCTCAATCAGCGCTAGGCCTTTATGACGTTTCGCCCAAATTCGGTTCGTAGGTCGGCAACGACGCTCGGAATGTTGACGTTGAACGCCGGACCCAGTTTGAAGATTTTTCCTGCGTCGCCGGTGTCCACCACGACCGGCGAGGGGCCGGGATAACGAGTGAGAATTTCACGCAATGTCGCGATGGACTGCTGCGTGAGGTCTTCTGGACCGAGCGAAAGACGCAGTTCGGCGTTCGCTCGATCGACGTGGAAGCGCTCGACGTCCACGGCACTAAAGCGAAGTTCGTCGTCGTTCTCGCTGAGGCGAACCTTGATCAACACCACGTTGTCCTTAGCGAGGAAACCGCTGAACTTTTCAAAGGCCGCGACGGAAAAATTAATCTCCATCGATCCGCCGAGGTCCTCGAGCATCACTCTGGCGTACTGCTTGTTGGCCTTCGTTTGGCGCAACTGCACCTCAGAGAGAATGCCGCCCACGGTCACCGCTTTGCCGCTGCGCGCGAGTTCTTCGGACCGTTCACGGACAACGAGCACCGTGCCGTCGGTGCGCGTCGAGAGGCTGGCGGCAATGTCATTGAGCGGGTGGTCCGAGAGGTACGTGCCCAGCATTTCGCGCTCGAAGTCGAGCTTGACGCTCGGTTCGAACTCGATGTCACCAAGTTCTATCTCGGTCCCCTCCCAGTCGGCGCCGGCTTCGTCACCGGCCATGGAGGCGAACAACGTGGAGATGCCCAGTGAGAGGTCCTTGCGTCGAGTCAGCGTGACGTCGATGATCTCATCGACCTTCAACAAGAAGGCCAACCGCGAGACACCCAGCGAGTCGAAGGCACCAGCTTTGATGAGTGACTCCATCGAGCGTCGATTTAACACCACGGGGTCGACGCGTCGAATGAAGTCGTAGATATCGACGAACGGACCGCTCGCTTCGCGTTCCAGGATGATCTTCTCAACGAGAGCCTCACCAACGTTGCGAATGGCGGCCATTCCAAAGAGAACCGTGGCGTCGGCCTTCATCGACGGCGCGTACTCGGCGAAAGACTCGTTGACGTCAGGTACCCCGACGGTGATGCCCATCTGGCGCGCCTCGTTGAGATAGAGCGCAGCCTTGTCCTTATCTTCTCGAAACGAGGTCAACAACGCCGCCATGTACTCAACGGAGTAGTTAGCCTTCAGCCAGGCGTTCTGGTAGCCGAGCAGGGCGTAGCCATAGGCGTGACTCTTGGGAAAGGCGTAGTCGGCGAAGGGTTCGATTTTGTCAAAGATGGCGTCGCCCAATTCGCGACCGTAGCCCTCGCGCTCGGCACCGTCGACGAACTTCGCGCGCTGGGCACGAATCATCTCTCGGATCTTCTTCGAACAGGCCTTTCTCAAATCGTCCGCCTCGGTCATCGAAAAACCGGCGATCTTGGTCGCGACGCGCATGATGTCTTCTTGGTAGATCATCAACCCGTACGTCTCGGAGAGGATCTCTTCGAGGTCGGGATGGTCGTAGCTCACGCTCTGACGAAAGTTCTTACGATCGGCGTAGTCGTTGTGCACGTTCTCACTGAGCGGTCCGGGTCGATACAGCGCATTGAGCGCCGCGATGTCGTCGAAACTCGTCGGCGCAAGACGGCGCATGAGCTGGCGCATCTTGTCGCCCTCGAGCTGAAAGATTCCAATCGAGTTCCCGAGTCGTAGCATCTCAAAGACCTTGGGGTCGTCGAGCGCGACGTGATCGATATCGACGTCGACGCCGTGACGACGTTTGATGTGTTCGAGTGTTCTTTCGATAATCGCCAGGTTCCGCAAACCCAAGAAGTCCATTTTGAGGAGTCCAAGTTTTTCAATCGCCGACATCTCGTACTGCGTCACGATTGGGGCGTCCTCGGAGGTGCCGTTAGGACTCGACTTACGTTGAACGGGCACATACTCGAGAACGGGTTCTTTCGTAATCACGACGGCGGCGGCGTGGATACCGTCTTGACGACGCTTGCCGACGAAACCTTTGGCGACGTCCACGACGTGCTTGACCTCGACGTCACCGGCGTAGAGCGAACGAAGTTCCTGTGCGTCGCCGTAACGATTCTCGTAGCCCGGCGTGGGCGTGAAGCACGCGACCAACGGGAGGTCTTGACCCATGACGAGTGGGGGCATGGCCTTGGCGATCTTGTCGCCCAGTTGGGGTGGGTAGCCGAGGACGCGGGCGGCGTCGCGCACGGCGGCGCGCGCCTTGATAGTTGAAAACGTCACGATCTGGGCTACGTGGTCTGAGCCGTAACGCTCCGCGGCGTAGCGAATCATGTCGCCGCGGTAGCGCTCGTCAAAGTCCATGTCGATGTCGGGCATCTGTCGACGGCCTGGGTTGAGAAAGCGCTCGAAGATCAGCCCATAGCGAATGGGGTCGAGGTCCACAATGCGCAGGCAGTACGCCACGCAACAACCCGCGGAGGATCCCCGTCCCGGACCGACGCGAATACCCTTCTCACGAGCGTGGCGAATAAGGTCCCAGACCACCAAGAAGTAGTCGGAGAATCCCATGTCGGCGATGACGCCGAGTTCGTAGTCGAGGCGCGCGCGCACTTCTTCGGTCAGTGACGTGCCGTAGCGCTCGGTGGCGCCGCGATAGGTGAGCTCGCGCAGGTACCGTGTCGCTTCGATCTTGTGCGAGTCGGAGGCGAACCCTTCGGGCAGCGGGAACTCTGGTAGCGCGTCGTTGTCAAATTCAATGGTGACGTCGGCGCGCTCGGCGATCAACAGCGTGTTGTCACACGCCTGAGGAACTTCGCGAAAGAGGTAGCGCATCTCCGCGGCGGACTTGAGGTAGTGCTGGCCGCTCTCGATACGGAAACGGTCCGGGTCGGCCACGCGCGACCCCGTGCCGATGCAGAGCAGCGCGTCGTGCATCTCGGCGTCGGCGTGGTTCACGTAGTGAAGATCGTTGGTCGCGAGTAGCGGGGCCTTGAGGTCGTTCGCGATGCGCAGCAAGTGGGGGTTCGTGCGCGCTTGTGCGGCGAGTCCGTGGTCTTGGAGTTCGATATAGAAGTTTTCATTGCCAAAAATCGTCTGCAATCGACCCGCGAGTTCGAGTGCCTTCGGGTAGTTGTCCTGGAGGAGGGCCTGGAGGACCACGCCTCCCAAACAGCCCGACGTCGCGACGAGGCCGCCCGCGAAACGTTCCAACAACTCCCAGTCCAAGCGAGGCTTGTAGTAATAACCTTCGAGGAAGGCCATCGAGGAAAGCTCCCGTAGATTGCGGTACCCCTCGTTCGACACCGCGAGCAGCGTGAGGTGATGGTAGAGCTTCTGTCCCTCTTCCGTGTCGCCTCCGGTATCGTCAATCCTTCCTCGACGCGGCGGTCGATCGAATCGAGAATTCGCCGCCATGTAGGCCTCGATCCCAATGATGGGCGTGACGCCGTGCTTGCGACAGGCCTCGTAGAAGTCGATGACGCCGTAGAGATTGCCGTGATCGGTGATGCCTATGGCTCGCTGCCCGTCGGCTTTGGCCGCGAGCACCATCTCTTCGACGCGCGCCGCGCCGTCGAGCATGGAGTACTCGGTGTGGTTGTGGAGATGGACAAAGCCTTCAGCCATCAACCGAACTCTTCCTTTGGCGCTGCCGCGAACTACACGGATGGGATTTGTAGGTTAGTTCCCCGAGCCGGGCTCTCACTCAATACCCCTAGAGATAGGTTCCGGCCCGTGGTTCGCCCGAGCCCGGATTGAGCGAGCGGTCACGCATCTTTTCGAGTTGAGCAGAAGCGGCGGCCTGCTGGGCGAACAGTGAGGCCTGGATGCCGTGAAAGAGACCCTCGAGCCAACCCACGAGTTGTGCTTGGGCGATGCGAAGTTCCGACTCGCTCGGTACGTCGCTGGTGAAAGGTATGGCCATGCGGCTGAGCTCTTTCGCGAGATCCGGCGAGAGAGCGCCGGAGAGTTCGTGCACGGAGGTCTCGTAGATCTCGCGCAGTCGAGTGCGACCGGCTTCGTCGAGCGGGGCACTGCGCGCTTCGTCGAGCAGCGTTTTAACCATCGAACCAATGCGCATCACCTTGGCGGGTTGGCTGATGTAGTCGGAATTTTCGTCCTCGCCCGACTCTTCACTTTGGCCCGGCGAGAGCACTTGATCGGGGTTGACGGTCACGTTGTCATTTTTTTTATCTTTCACTACAGCAGTGTGCCAGACAAACGCGCACTTCGTGCGCGTTCTCTTAGCGACGCACGCGCCCTAGATAGGATGGCGCCGTGAGGGTATCGACTCGTGGGGACTACGCCAGCCGCGCACTTCTAAGCCTGGCTCTTCGTGACAATCACGGCGCGCCCACGTCCGTTCGAGACCTCGCTGAGCGCACCGGTCTCCCCCAGCCCTACCTCGAACAGATTCTCTTGAACCTCAAGGGCGCCGGACTCGTACGCTCCAAGCGCGGTGTCGGAGGCGGCTACGTCTTGGCGCGTAGCGCCGAGGTGATTACTTTGGCCGAAATTGTGGCCGCCGTCGACGGTCCGATTGCGGCGGGTGACTTCGGGGAGCCCCATAAAGACGGCGCCTGTGACCACGAGGGTCAGTGCGTCTTACTCGGCGTGTGGGCCGACGTGGGCAACCACATGCGCGAGCACCTCTCGAGCTTTACGCTCGCCGACATGGTCGATCAGGCGCGAGGCGTCAAGCCCGTCGCCCGCACCCACAGCGGTTAACTGAAGGCCTTATCGAGCTCTTAGGTAGGGGGCTTGATATCTCTTTTCCCTAGTGGTAAATTAGCAATGCGCCCATAGGAGAAATACCTTATAAAAGGACGCATCGACTTTGTGGCCCCCCACAGACAAGGAGATGCCAGTGACCACCACCCCCACCCCTCGCCGATCCGCGGTGAACACCAACGACATGTTGGGCCTTCTCATGCGTGACCTGGACCGTTACCCCATGCCGAACTACGACGAACAGGTCGAACTCGCCAAGCGCGTCACGGCCGGTGACGAAGAGGCCAAAAAGCAGATGGTTGCCGCCAACCTTCGACTGGTCCTCCACTGGGCCCGTCGCTACCAAGATCGTGGCGTCGAAATGGTCGATCTCGTCCAAGAGGGAACTTTCGGCCTCCTGCGGGCCGTCGAAAAGTTCGACTGGGAGCGCGGCTTTAAGTTCTCGACCTACGCCACGTGGTGGATTCGTCAAGCCCTCCAGCGCGCCGTCCAGCAGCACGGTCGAACCATTCGTATCCCCCTCGAAGTCGGAGAGCAACTCCAGCGCCTCGAGGCCACGTCGGCGGAGTTGACGTCCATACTTGGACGTAAGCCCACAGACGAGGAGCTCACGGAAGCTACCGGCATGTCCAAGTCGGTCCGCGAGGGTCTGCGGGGTCTCGCGGGCGTGACCGCAAGTCTCGACCAGCCGGCGTCCTCGGACTCCGCGACGACGTTGGGTGACTTGGTCGCCCCGAGTCAACACGACTGGGTCAGTGACATCGAGCAGACGATGATGAACGACGAACTCCACGACGCTTTGTCGAAGTTGAGCGATCTCCAGCGCGACGTCTTGACGCTGCGCTTCGGATTAAATGGCGCTACTCCCCTGTCCTTACAGGCCACCGCGACGAAGATGGACATCGGTGTTCGCCGCGTGCGGCGCGCCGAAGATGAGGCGTTGGCGATTCTGCGCGACGACTCAAACGTCCTGGCGGCACACGAAGTCGCTTAAAGCTCGACGTCGACCGGTACTAACGCCGCGAGGTCCCCGGGCAGCGGCGCGTAGGTTCGCACCCGCTCTTCGCTACGCGGATGGATAAAGGCCAGCGTGGTCGAGTGCAAAAAGAATCGCTCCTCACCGAGGCGCTTGTCACTTCGATGTCCGTAACGTAAATCGTTGACGACCGGGTGACCAATCGTCGCCAGGTGGACTCGAATCTGATGGGTACGCCCCGTCTCGAGACGCAGGCGCAACAACGTCATAGCGTGGGGCTTGTTCACGCGGGCAATGACTTCGTAGCCCGTGCGCGCACTCCGACCGTCGGATCGCACCGCCATTAACGTCGGCGTACGCGTGGAGCGACCAATGGGTGCGTCCACGACGCCGCGCTCTTCGCTGACGTGACCCTGGACCATACCGAGATAGGTGCGCTCCATCGTTCGCTCAGCTAGTTGATCGCTCAGGCTGAGATACCCTTCGGGCGTCTTCGCGACCACCAAGAGCCCTGACGTTCCCTTATCCAGTCGGTGCACAATGCCGGGCCGTAACGGATCGCAGAGCCCCTCATCGCTCAGCGCGCGCAGTTCGGGGTAGAGCGCGAGTAACCCCGCGACCAGCGTGCCGTGACGCTGACCGGCGCCGGGATGAACGATCTGGCCGGGCGCTTTGTTGATAACAGCGAAATCAACGTCGTCGAGCACGACCTCAACGTGCACCGACGCGTCGGGCTCGACGTCGTCGCTAGGTTTGGGTGGCAGCACCGCGACGAGGTGTTGACCCTCTTCGAGTGTGGTTGAAGGTTTGACAACGACCCGGTTATTGACGCTCACCGAGCCGCTCGCCAGGACGTCGTTCGCCTCGCTTCGTGAGAGTCCGGTCAACATTGCTAACACGCGATCGACGCGGATTGTGTCGAGAGAGTTAGGAATGAGCAAGTCCAGAATCTCGCCGTCGAAGGCGTCGTGCCCGTTCGAATCACTCATCGGACCAACAATTTTTCGCGCCGTATCGCGGCCACCAACAGCAGAATAAATCCAATGGTGATGGCCGCGTCGGCCACGTTGAATACTGGAAACGACGAGACCGCGATGAAGTCCGTAACCCGGTGTGGTGAGGCGGCCAGACGATCAATCGCGTTGGCGAGTCCCCCACCGATCAGCAGACCAAAGCCCGCCGTCGGCAGGCCCTTTTGGGCGTTGATCCCCACGACCACGACACCGAGCGCTATCACGACGGTCACGATGGTCATCCAAAATGGTCCCGAACTATTGATGGAAAACGACACGCCGGTGTTGTACTGCAAACGCAGCCACACGAAGCCAATAACGTGCACCGCGTGGCCGGCCAGGTCGTGACGGGCCCAGACTTTGGTAACTGCGTCGAGTGCGCTTAGCACCAAGGCCACCGCGATCACGGTGTAGTTGAGACGAAATGTTAAACGCTGGCGCGGCACGACACGCAGGTGAACACCGGTAACTGCGCGCGAAGTCGCGCTTGTGAGATCGGCTCGTAGCACTCGTCACAGCGTCCGTAGCTACCGTCGTCAATACGTGAGAGCGCGACGTCGATCTCGTCAACCTTAAGACGCAGGGCCGAGGCGAAGTCCTTCAGTTGATCGCGTTGAATGTCTGACGCGACGCTGCTGCCGTCCTCGTCGTCGTACTCCAGGCGCTCACGATCCACCAGCATCTCATTGGCCTCGGACTCACTCACGCCAATCTGGGCGGTCGTGGCGCGACGGGTGTCGACGAGCAGTGCCCGCAGTTCTTCGAGGAAGGCCGTGTCGTTGGCGTAGGGCTTGGAGTGCATCTTGCGCTCCAGGGCCTCGAGACGGCGCTGTTCGTCGGCGTCACGGCGCTCTTGGCGCTTACGCTCTTCTGAGTCGCGGCGTTCGATCTCGCGCAACTTACGGAGCTTTTCGGCCTCAATCGCTTTACGCTTCGCGTCAATGTCGCGCTGCTTCTTAGCTTCGACGGCCGCCTTCTCACGAGCCTTGCGAGAGATCTCTCGATCCTTCGCGGCGATCTTCGCCTTCGCGTCACGTTCTTTCTTCGCCTTCACGGCCGCCACCGCTCGGGCCTTCGCTTCGGCCGCTTTTTCCTTCGCGGCGGCGCGGACCCTCAGCTCATGATCTTTTTTCGCCTTCGCGGCGGCCTGCGCCTTTTCGCGAACGAGCGCCTTGTGCGAGGCGGCCTTTGCCTTCAGAGCACGGTCCTTCGCGGCCTTCGCGGCCGCGATCGCCTTTGCTTTTTTGGCCGCTACCGCTTTTTGAGTAGCGCTCAGTGGCGTGGTCTTCTTTGCCGACGTCTTCTTGGCCGGGGCCTTCTTTGTGAGAGTCTTCTTCGGTACGACCTTCTTCGCGGTCGCCTTCTTCGCGGTCGCCTTCTTCGCGGGGACCTTCTTCGCCGGAGCCTTCTTCGAAGGAGACCTGGCGCCCTTTTTGGCGACCACCTTCTTCTTGGGGGTCTTTTTCGTACTCTTTTGGCTCGACGGCATACTTTACTCCTCGCGTTCCTTAGAACAAGTGCTCGCCGACCCTACCAGTCGGCCAGCGCTTTGCTAACGATCGTCGCGAGAAGTTTGGTCGAATTTAAGTACTTGGCCGATAGTGGACGGTGACGATCCCGGCGCCGGCGCCGGCGGCGGGGTCTGGAGTGGACGTGCGGCCAGTGTCGCGGGTGGCGCGCCGGGACCCGACGGCGTCGCCGCGGGCGGGGTTGGAACGGGCGTTGACGCACGCGGCGTGCCAGCCTGCAGTGCGCTTTCGACCCAGCGAGTGAACTCCGCCAACACGCCACTGATGCGCGTCTTTTCGGCTTGGAGTTGGTGGGTCAGCGTGTCCACGTCCTCACTCAGTCGCTGCTTCAGTCCGTTCAACCGGTTCACCTCATCTTCGGCGCGACTGCGCGCTTCGGTGACGATTTCGCGCGCGCGTTCTTGCGCAGCGACCGTGAACTCACGAGCCTTCTCTTCGGCCTCTTGTTGGGCCTGCTCGATGAATTTCTGCGCGAGAGCGATCATGGAGGTGACCTGTTCGGGGCCCGCGGCACTACTCGTTCGAATGGTTGGCGCGGCTGGCGTCACGTTCACGGGGCCGGTCGTGGGCCCGCGCGCGTCGAGCTGGCTTATTCGCTCGGCGGCTTGGCGCAGTTGCTGACGCTGTTGTTTGGCGAGGTCTTGGAGCTGGCGTACTTCACTCGAGAGTCGTTCGAGGAACTCGTCGACTTCGTCAACGCCGTAACCCCGAAGGCCGATTTTGAAGGCCACCGTGTCGATGGAATCAATGGCCGAAAGTGAGTTATCCGAGCTGTCCATGCACTTACCCTAGTGCTGAACGCGTAGCGCGGTCGAGATTCAATGCTCTAGATGTAGCGGTTAATCACTTCGAGTGCGACGATCGCGACGAGTACCGAGAGGTCGATGGCGACGCCACCAAATCTCGGTCGCGGGAGAATCGAACGCAGCGGTCGCAACACCGGTTCAGTGAGACGGGCCAGGACGCGCTTGACCGACGCCAGTCCACCCTGTGGATTCGTCACCGGAAACCAGCTCAACAACGCCATGGCAACCAAAATCAGAATGTAGAGCCCAATAATGAAGTGAAGAAGACTCATGCCTGGTCGTAACCGTGATAGTTGGCCGCGCGGAGGTTCTCCTTTGCCTCGGGGCCCACGTGCATGCCCTGAGGGCTAATGAGATAGACCCCGCGCACCAACATTTCGATCTTGGCGTTCAACGCGTAGGCCGTGCCGGCCGTGAAGTCGACGAGTCGACGACCCAAACTCTGATCGACGTCAAGGGTCGTCAGGACCACCGCGCGATTCGAACGCAAAAGATCGGTGATGCGACGCGAGTCGTCGTAGGACGCCGGAGAGATCACCGCGACGTCACGCTCTTGGGAGAACGCCGAAATACTTCTCGCCGCGTTGGGAGCGGCGACGGGGCGAATGCGCGACGTGCTGCTTGGGCCGTCCAGCACTGAGATTGAGGTAGTGCGCTGGGGCGCGAGCGACGGCGCCGGCGCGCGAAAGGGCGACGGATTCGCCGGCTGGGTCGGAAACGTTCGTGGGCCGGGCGCGGGTGCGTTCGACCACTCCGGTTCAATGTCCTCGGGCTGCTCGGAGAAGGGTCGAGGCGAGTTACTCGGACCGTACTCGCCGTACTCGTCTTCCACGAGGCCGAGAAACCCCAGAAACCCTCGTAGTTTTTCTTTCATTCACGTCTCCTTGGCAACAGCGACCTGCACCATGTTAGGTCAGGCGGCCCTAGCCCACCCGAGGTCCAAAGAGCGCACGACCTAGGCGAAGCTCAGTGGAGCCCAGTTCACAAGCCAACTCCAGATCGTCACTCATGCCCATAGAGCGCTCCCTAACGCCTAACTCGTTCGCCAAAGCATTCGTTTTCACAAAGGCCGCGCGCGTGGCCGCTTCGCCCAGGGGCGCCACCACCATCAGTCCTCTCACGTTCAGCTCGAGCGCCCTGGCGCGCGCGACCAAGGTCGCGACATCCTCTGGCGCCGTGCCGTTGCGTTGGGCCTCATTCGTAAAATCGATTTGAATATCAACGGCCTTGCCCGGGGAGAGTGTGGCGATTCTCGTCAACTCCCTCTCACGGGCCACGCCCGACAACACGTCGGCGCACGACGCCGCGCGCGCGATCTTGTTGGTCTGCAGGGCGCCGAGAAAGTGCCACGACAGATCGAGTGTGTCGGTGGCCCGGCGTTTTTCACAGAGTTCATCGACGTAGTTCTCGCCAAAAGTGGTGAGTCCGAGCGCGACCGCGGCGCGAATTTCTTCCACGCCGAAGGTCTTCGTCACCGCGACGATACGCACGCTCGAGCGATCACGCCCGCTCGACTCGATGCGTTCGCCCACGCGTACGAAGTTGGCCCGAACCCGTTCGAGAAGTTCTTCGCTAGCGGAGGAAGCTGGGAAGATCGTCATCGCCGCCGACGTCAAAGAAGTCATCGCCGGTGGCAGTGAAGATGTCACTACGCGGACCTTCGGTCATGGTGGGCTGGCTCGTGGTTGCGGTAGCTTTCGAGCTCCCCGGATCAAATCCGGCCGCGATGACGGTCACGCGCACCGCTTCGCCAATTGAGTCGTCGATCACGCTGCCAAAGATGATGTTCGCGTCGGGGTGAGCTACGGAGTGAATGATCTCCGCGGCCTGGGTGACTTCACTGAGCGTCACGCCGGAGCCACCGACAATATTCATCAAAATTCCCCGCGCGCCGTCGATGGAAGCTTCGAGCAACGGTGACGTAATGGCGGCCCGCGCCGCGTTCACCGCACGGCCCTCGCCCGTTGAACTGCCCACGCCCATGATCGCGGTGCCCGCGTTGCGCATGACGGTATTGACGTCAGCGAAGTCAGTATTGATCAGCCCCGGTACCGTGATCAGATCGGTCACCCCACGTACCGCGGAGAGCAGCACGTCGTCGGCGATCTTGAAGGCGTCGAGCATCGAAGTGTCGGGCGCGGTGACGGAGAGCAGTCGATCGTTGGGAATAACGATTAAGGTGTCGACCTTGTCGCGCAGGGCCTGAATTCCCTTTTCGGCCTGGGTCGCGCGCCGCTTGCCCTCAAAGGAGAACGGACGCGTCACGACGCCAATGGTCAAAATACCTAGGGCACGAGCAATTTCGGCGACGACGGGCGCCGCGCCGGTGCCAGTGCCACCACCTTCACCCGCGGTAATAAAGACCATGTCGGTGTCTTTGAGCGCTTCTTCAATCTCGGAGCGGTGATCCTCGGCGGCCTGTCGGCCGACTTCGGGATCGCTCCCGGCGCCAAGTCCGCGCGTGAGTTGGCGACCAATATCAATTTTGAGATCTGCCTCACTGAGCAACAGCGCCTGCGCGTCGGTGTTGGCCGCAATGAACTCAATGTTCTTGAGTCCCGACGTGATCATGCGATTTACCGCGTTCGCGCCCCCACCACCCACGCCAATTACTTTTATTACAGCGTGGTAGTTGCTCTGATTAAGACTCATGGGCTCCCCTTGGCTTCTTCATCTATTGTTACCGCCTTCGCGGGGGCGGCATGGCGAACAGTCACTGAAGGCTAGTCAGTGCCTAGATTTTGGTCAAATGCCCCCTATTTACGACGACCCCGGCGGGGTCACCGCTAACTCATCGGGCACCGTGACGTCGACGACGTCACCCGGGACGAGGGTGCTGTGCGCGATCACCGACGCAATGGCGACGAACTTGGCGTGGAGATTGGTCGGTGGGCCAAGAATGAACGTCAGCGGTGTCGTCATCTTCAAGGTCACGTCACCGCTCGCGTCGTCGGTCACCCTAGAAACCTGTGCCGCAAAGTCGCTGGGGAGTTGACTCGCGACGTAGGCCGCGCCACGCCCAACGCTCTGGTAAGGCCACGCGACCTTTTTCGGTAAGAGGTAGTCGAGGGTCGGCAAGTTCGCGTTACTCGGCGCGGGACCGAGCGCCCGACCGGCCTTGTCGACGAACTCCAACACGTGTTTATTGGTGTACGCCACGGCCACCGCGACGCTCTCCTTCACGCTCACCACGACGGTATTGGGCCAGTGCTTGGCTATCGTCACTGAACTGATCCACGTAAATGCCGCGAGGTTGGCCTCGAGCTGCGCGTCGTTCACGCTGATCATTGCCGGATGGCTCAAAAGACCCGACGCCGCCAACACCGCGCTGGAGGTTTCGTGATGGAGCCCCACGAAGGTGACGTGTTGGACACGAAAGTAGGACTGGCGCAGAACCCACTGCGTGGCCAGCGCGAGCGACGTCACCACCACACCAAGCGCCAGGACCCACTTGGTCAATCGACGCACCCTCCGTCGTGGTCGTTTCGACTTCGGCGCCGCGACGCGCGCTGGTGCGGTCGGCGGATTCACGACGCGACGACTCACGGCGTGTACCCGAAGCCAACGAATCGATGCTCACTGATCAACGTCGTCCCCGAGTCCTTGAGAACGCGCTCACGCACCACGGTGAGCAAGCCAAAGACGTCCTGGGCGCTCCCGCCCGGGTCGACCTGGATGAAGTTCGCGTGCTTCTCGCTCACGACGGCGCTGTTGAGGCGAAGGCCCCTGCAGCCGGCGGCCTCAATAAGCCGAGCCGCGTGGTCGTTAGCGGGATTACGAAAGACACTGCCGCCGTTGGCGCCACCAGGCTGGTGTTCACGGCGCCAGCGCACGATGTCGCGCAAGCGCGTCTCGGCCTCCGTGACGTCACCTCTCGTGAGGCGCAACCTCACCGACAGCACCACGTCCCCGGAGCCCAGTGCGCTCGCACGGTAACTGAGTCCGAGCTGCTCCTTCGACCACCACGCCACCGCGCTCTCGTGCCAGATTGACGCGGCGGAGATCGACGCCGCGATGTCCGAACCGTGGCCGCCCGCGTTCATTGCGACCGCGCCGCCGAACGTGCCCGGAACGCCCACCGCCCATTCGAAGCCCACGATGCCCTCCTTGGCGAGTCGCCGGGCCGCGATGGGCAGATCGAGACCAGCTCCTGCCTGTACGACCACCACGTTCTCTTCGTCACGCCACGTCAACGTCGCGAGTTCATCGGTGAGATGGACCACGAGGACGTCGTGCTCTCCTTCTTCGACGAGCAGGTTCGATCCGTTACCCAGCATCACCACGTCGAGTCCCGCGCCACGAATAAGAGGACCGAGTTCGTCCAGGTCGCCGAGCGTGGAGAGGGTGACCAGGAGTCGCGCACTTCCGCCCACGCGGTAGGTGGTGCGTGTGCCGAGCGGCGCGTGCTCGAGGACTCTCGCGCCCCCAACATTCACCAGGTCGTCGAGTGTGCTCACGCCACGCCACCGGGCAGTGTTGAAATGATTGACCCAACGTCACCAGCGCCGAGCACGAGAATGACGTCGCTGGACACAACCAATTGCTCCAGCAGACCGACCACGTTCTCGAGCGCAGGGACGTAACGAGTCGTCACCAATGGGTCACGGCGGCGAAGCGCGTCGGCCACGAGTTCACCGCTGACACCCGTTGGATTCGCTTCGCCGGCGCGGTAGATGTCGGTCACCACGACGTGGCGAGCGCCTCTAAAGGCCGCGCCAAACTCTTCAGCCAAGGAGAGCGTACGCGTGACGCGATGGGGCTGAAAGACCACGGTCACGTTCTCGTAGCCCGCCGCACGGGTGGCTTCGAGCGTGGCGGCGATCTCTCCGGGCAAGTGGGCGTAGTCCTCGTAAACGTCCACGCCACGCCACGCGCCTCGGTACTGATAGCGCCTCGGCGCACCCACGAAGTTCGACAGTCCCGCCGCAATGGCGTGGGCTTCGATGCCCCGGGCCCTCGCCAACACGGCCACGACGGCCGCGTTTGCCACGTTGTGGGCGCCCGTCACGCGCAGGGTGATCGTTAGTTCGTCCTTTGGCCCACGGAGCTCGAACGACGACCTTCGCCGTTCGAGCGTGACGTTGCTTACTCGCCACTCGTGTCCACCCGTTGTTCCCACCATCACGACGTCGCGCCCCGACGTCGACGCGACCCGCGACGCACCGGCGTCGTCGCCCCAGGCCACCACCGGGCCACTCGTTCGCTTCACGAGATCTCGAAAGGCCTCTTCTAAGACCTCGAGCGAGCCGTAGTGATCGAGGTGATCGGCTTCGACGTTCAAGAGACCGAGCGCCAAAGGTTGAAGTTCACGAAAGGCGCCGTAACTTTCGTCCACTTCAACGATGAGGTCGCCCCCGCCCCAGTGTCCGTTGGCGCCCACGCCCAACACGGGCGCACCGAGCAACCACCCGTCGTCTCGACCAGCCGCGAGCGACACTTGCACCATCATTGAGGTCGCGGTGGTCTTGCCGTGCGTTCCCGTCAGACCTACGACGCGCTTCATCGTGGACAGCTCGGCGAGAGCGCGGGATCTTTCGACCATCGTGACGCCCGCCTCGCGAGCGGCGACGACTTCGACGTTGTCACTCGCCACCGCTGGTGACCACAACAAAACGTCAGCACCCGCCGAGTGGTTTGCGTCGTGGCCAACGAACGTGTCGACCCCACGATCGCGGAGCTCTTGAAGGACCGGCGAGTCGGTCGCGTCGCTGCCACTCACCGTCGCGCCCATCTCCTTTAGAAGTAGCGCCAGTCCACTCATCCCCGCGCCGCCCACGCCCACGACGTGTACGCGCACTCCCGGCTCGAACGTACTCACGGTGATTCTCGAACCTCGAGAATCACCGCAGCAATCGCGCGCGCGGCGTCGTGGTGGGCCAAGGTCCCTGCGCCACGGGCCATGGCGAAGAGCGATGAAGGGACCAGTATCCGCTCGAGGGTCGCGCCGAGGGCTACCGCGTCACAGTGAGCGTCAACGATCAATTCCGCTCCCCCGGCCACCACCACCGCTTGGGCGTTCTTTGATTGATGGTCGTCGGGCGCGTTCGGAAGAGGCACTAACACCGACGGAATCGACAGGGCGGTCAACTCCGCAAGAGTCATTGCCCCCGCCCGACACACGGCCACGTCGGCCAGCGCCCACAAGACAGTCATGTCGCCAAACTCCACCACCCGATAGTCGAGTCCCTTCAACTCAGGTACATGACGTTGAACTTCCCCATAGTCTCGCCGACCCGTCACGTGAATTATCGTGCGGTCTCGGCGCGTCGACCACAGTGCCGCGAGCTCACTCACGGCCGTGTTGACCCTCGTCGAACCGAGCGATCCCGTCATCACCACCACAACCGAGCGCTCGGCGTCGATTGGTGGCGTGGCGTGGCTCTTCGCGAGCCGTCGCGCGTCGATCGAGCGATCGATGTTCTCAATTTCGGCCCGTATTGGGGCACCCGTCACTACGTCGTTGTCACCATCTGAGGGAAAGGCGCAACAGCGCTTGATGGCTCGCCGAGCGACGAGACGTTGGGCGGCGCCAGAAGTCGCGTCGAGTTCGACGAGCACGAGCGGCGTGCGCCAACACGCCGCGGCGAACGAAACAGCGAACGATGCGTACCCGCCGACTGAAACCACCACCGACGGTCGCCACCGTCTGACGAGGACGAACGCGGTGATGAGCGCGCTCGTGAGACCCAACCCCGCGCCCACGTTGATCACGATGTCCTTGGGGCGTAGCGAGCGTCGAAGGCCCCGCCCCGGTAACAAGGTGAGTTCGATATCACCACTACCCAGGAGTCGACCCTCTTGTCCGCGGCGGCTACCGACGAAGCGAAGATCGCTCGCGCTGAGGCCACTGGACCTCAACGCCTCGGCGACGGCCTGCATCGGAAAGACGTGTCCGCCGGTCCCGCCCCCGGTAATGACGACGGGGCCCGCCATTAGTAGTCCTGTCGACGACGCTGTGTGGTGTGTTGACGCTCGGCGGGTCGAAGGGGCCGTTGGCGCTCCAGGGTTTCGCGAAAGTTTGTAATCCGGTACTCACGAATAGTGAGGTCGCCCGTTCGACTGTGGTCGTGAGCGATGTTGTACAAGAGACCAACGGCCGCGAGCTCGGTTATCAGCGCCGTACCGCCGTAGGAGAAGAAGGGTAACGGTACGCCCGTCACCGCCCACCACCCCACGACCGAGGAGATATTGATCAGCGCCTCTACGCAGATCCACGTCGTGATACCGACCGCTGCGAGTCGATAGACCTGATTCGAACACTGTTGGGCGATACGAACCGAGACCATCAAGAACGCGACGAAGAGCGCGAGGACGGCCAACGTGCCCACGAGTCCCAACTCTTCGCCGATGATCGCGAAGATGAAGTCAGTGTGCGGATTTGGCAGCAGACCCCATTTCTCCCGGCTGTGCCCGAGGCCTAGTCCCGTCCAGCCTCCCGCGCCAAGGCCAATGCGTGACTGCAGTAGCTGATAGCCGCTGCCGAGCACGTTCGTGTTGGGATGAAGGAACGCAAAAAAGCGCTTGGCGGAGTAGGGCTTGAGGAAAAGGTACGCCCCAACGGCGAGACCGGTTAACACGACGACTCGTCCCAAAAGAGGACGGGAGAGCCCAGCGACGGCCAACATCGACACGCCGATCACCAACACCACCGACGCGGTACCAATATCGGGTTCGAGCACAATCAACCCACAGCCCAACCACACGGGCAGCGTCCACAGCGCTAACTGTTTCCAATTATTGAGCTCGTCGTGATGATGTTGGACGAGCCAAGCGAGGAAGAGAATCGTGAAGAGTTTAAAGAGCTCCGAGGGCTGCAAGTTAATGAGGTGAAAATTTAGCCAGCGCTTCCCGCCATTCGCGCTGACGCCCACGGCCTTGACGGCTAGTAAGAGTACGAGCCCGCCGCCGACCACCAAGGGTGCGGCGCGTACGAGTCGCTCAAGTCGCACGCGCGTCGCGAGGTAGAGCGCGAAGACGCCAATGCACAGGTACGCCACGTCGTGGATCATGATCGAAAAGGAGGTACCACCATTCGCGGCGGACTGGCCCTCACTCGCCGAGGCCACGAAGATCGTGCCAAAGATGACCAGCGCGGTCGTGACGATGAGCAAGAGTCGCCCGGTCGCACTACCGCGGGGCACTGGCTGGAGGAGGCCGCGGTCCTTTTGGCGCGTGGCCATAGTCAAACGACCTTCGCGATCTTGAGGAAGTCGCCGTAGAAAATACCCAGACCGAGCATCGCGAGTAACCCCGCGAGAATCCAAAAACGAATGAGTACCGTGGTCTCGGGCCAACCGCGAAGTTCGAAGTGATGGTGAAACGGCGCCATCCGGAAAATACGGCGACCGAAGATTCGAAAACTCAGCACTTGGAGAATTACCGAGGCGGTCTCCGCGACAAAGAGGCCGCCGATGATGACGAGCAGTAGATCCAAATTCATGAGCAGGCACAACGCGCCAAGACCAGTCCCGACCGCGAGTGAGCCAGTGTCACCCATGAGGATCCGCGCAGGAGGGGCGTTCCACCACAGAAAGCCCAAACAAGCTCCGACGAAACCCACCGCTACGAGCCCCAAATCGAGTGACGAGTGAAGTTGGTAAATGGCAAAGTGTCGAAACTGCCAGTAGCCAATGATTGATAAGACGCCAAAGCAAAACGTCGACGAACCGGCAGCGAGACCGTCGAGCCCATCGGTCAAATTGACCGCGTTTGACGTGGCGACAATGACGAACACGGCGAGTAGAAACCAACCCACTGACGTCAGATTCCAACCGGGCAGCGAGAAGCGTGTGAAGGAGAGATTCGTCGACGTGTGTACCCACTTGAGCGCGAGCACGGCAAAGACACCGGCGATCAAGAGTTGGCCGGCCAACTTACCGCGCTTGTTCAGACCGAGATTTCTCGCGTTTCGGATGCCCAAATAGTCATCGACGAAGCCAAGAAGCCCCGAAGCGACGATGACACCGACCGCGAGAAAACCCGCGCGCGTGAAAGCAATGGACGTGCCCACGTGTCCCATCAGGTAGCCCAATACCGCCGCGAAGACAATAATGACGCCACCCATCGTGGGCGTGCCCGCCTTGTGGTGGTGGGCCGGCCCGTCTTCTTGAATGTGTTGGCCGAGCGAGCGCGCCTCTAGGAACCGCATCCACAGCGGCGTCAGAAGCAGTGCACTGAGGAATCCCACGCCGCCCGACTCCATCAAGCTCAGCATGGCTCTCTCACCTCAACAACTCCTTGGCCACGTCGCGATCGTCAAAGGGAATAACTAAATCGCCGACAGTCTGGGTCGATTCGTGGCCCTTGCCGGCGAGTACGACGACGTCGCCGGCTTGGGCGTTATTAAGAGCCCAGGCGATGGCCTCTCGACGGTCGCTCATTCGCTCGACTTGGGCGCTCGGCACCACACCCGACATCACGGCATCAATGATGGCATCTGGTTGCTCAGAGCGTGGGTTATCAGAGGTAACAATCGTAAGGTCGGAAAGTTGTGAGACGACGCGACCCATTTCCGGGCGTTTGGCGCGATCACGGTCACCCCCGGCACCAAAGACACTCACTAAGCGACCGCTGGGTTGCAAGGAGCGTACGTCGCCGAGGAGTCGAGCGAGACCCTCTGGGGTGTGGGCGTAGTCAATAATGACCGTTGCGTTGGTGCCACGGAGGACGTCGAATCGGCCGGGGATCGAAGCAACCTGACCCATCGCGGCCGCGATAGCGGCGTCGTCGGCGCCAAGACAACTCATGATCGTCATCGCCAGCACGGCATTGTCCACGTTATAGCCACCAATGAGCGGTGAATTGACGAGGTGTCCCCGCCAGAAGAAGGTTGATCCCTGCAACGAAGAGTCGACGTCAACGGCGTCGTGACGCGAAACGCGCGTCACGGGTATCGAGGTGATGCTCGCGAGCCGTTCACCGTACTCATCGTCGGTCCAGATGACGGCGCGCTTGGCGAATTCGGGCGTAAAGAGCGAGGCCTTGGCCTGAAAATACCTCTCCATCGTTTCGTGGTAGTCGAGATGATCGTGACCGAGATTGGTGAACGCGGCGACGCAAAAACGCAGTCCCTCGATTCGATGCTGGTCGAGCGCATGGCTCGACACTTCCATCGCGACTACCGAGTTTGCTGTGGCGGCGTCGAACTGCGCAACGGCATTGGCGAGGGAGCGAAAGAGCTCGGGCGCAGCGGGCGTCGTTCGCTGATTCGTGAGCGTGCCAATACTCGCGGCGTTCCACGAGAGAGCCCGCGCTAACGAAGCCAGAATCGACGTCGTGCTGGTCTTCCCGTTCGTACCGGTAACACCAATCAATTTGGCCTGAGCTTCGGGGTGACCAGCGATTGCGGCACTCGCGTGTGCCACGAGGGCGCGAAGCTGCGACGTCGGTACAACGACGACCGGCACGCTGAGTTTCAAAGCCTTATCAGCCACGACACACAACGCGCCTCGTTCTACGGCGTCGCTGGCGTAACGAGCACCGTGCGATGATGAACCGGGCATGGCAAAGAAGAGGGTGCCCGGCTCACAGTGCCGAGAGTCAATCTCGACGCGCGTGACTTCAAGACTGCTCGTCGCGATGTCGAGAGAGAGATCGTCCAGTAGGTCGCCGAGCTGCATCACGTCACGTTCGATGAGAAACTGGCCGCGGCGCCCTTCAGCGGCTTTTGATGGGTACCGTCGGAGGGAATCCCGTAGTGGTGCAACGCGTAGGACATGACCTGTTGAAAGACCGGTGCGGCAACCTCACCACCAAAGATGCTGGTCGTGGGCCGCTCAATGACGACGATCATCGAAAGCACGGGATCGTTGGCTGGAGCAAATCCCACAAAAGTCGCGTTGTATTCACCGTTGAGCAACGCGGCGCGCCCCGGGTAGGGAATCGTCGCCGTCCCGGTCTTGCCGGCCACGCTGTAGCCCGGAATGATGGCGTTCGTTCCCGTACCGACGAGCACGACCTGTTCGAGCATTTTTATCATCGTCGCGTCGACCGTTGGAGAGAGGGCGACGCTCGTCGTGCTCTTGGGTGTGCCCTTGACGACGCCGTCGGGATAGACGTAGGCGCGCACGAGTTTGGGCTCTACGAAAACGCCGCCGTTGGCGATGGCGTTGTACGCGTCAAGTACTTGAATCGCCGGCACGGCGTCCACTTGACCGATTGGCAGCGCCGCTTGGTCGCTCGCGTACCAGTTCGCGGCGTTAACGAGCAGTCCCGAGGTCTCGCCCGGGTAGTTAATCGACGTTTGCGTTCCAAAGCCGAGTTTTTGTACTTGGGCCAGTAGTCCAGCTTCGCCGACGAGCCGGCCAATCTCGTAGGTTCCAATGTTCGACGACTGGGCGAGGACTTGGGTGGCCGTTAGGTGCTCGAGTCCGTGATTCTCGGCGTCGTGAAAGAGACGCCCACCTACCATGACAGAGTTGGGTACAGGAAACACCGTGGTTGGAGTGATGAGGCCCCCTTGGAGTGCCGCGGAGAAGGTCACGACCTTAAAGACGGATCCCGGTTCGTAAGCCTGTGAAAAAGGCAAGTTGTTGATGGTCTGTTGGACGCCAGGCACGCCAACGTTCTTGCCCCAAGTTGAGATTGGTCCCAAGACGCCCGCGGGGGTTTTGGTGTTAACCAACGACGCGTCGGCCAGAATCTCGCCCGTCTTTACGTCCATTACGACCGCCTGGCCCGTCAGACCGTCCGAACTTTTCAGTTCACGAGCGAGTGAACGCTCGGTTATGTACTGCAGCGACGAGTCGAGCGTTAACTCAATCCCTACGCCCGGCTTCGCCTTCTTAATAACCGTCGAATGCGAAGCTGGCAAGCTCACGCCCGACGACGAGAGGAACTCGCGCGTGATTCCCGTCTGGCCAGCAAGTTTTTGTTGGTACTCGTACTCGAGCCCCGCCGAACCGGCGCCACTCCCATTTACTCCTCCCAGCACTGAGGTGGCAAACGTACCGTCGGGGTACGTACGAACCGACGAGCTCTGCACAACGATGCCCTGGAACTGTAGCGACGACACCTTTCGTCCGTCAGTGAGATCAAGGTTGTTGTTGATAATGACGTAGCCGTCGTGCTTCTTCGAAAGCATTGCGGTGAGTTTGGCGATAGGAACCTTGACGAGGGGTGACATGGCCTTCGCTTCAGTGACCGGGTACTTAATTTGCATGTCGTCCGCAATGACCAGTGACGTCGGCCTCGAGACAGCGAGGGCCTCACCGTGACGGTCATATATTCCCCCGCGTAGCGCCGTCGTCGTAAGTTGTTCGTTAACCTGCGCAACCGAGAGTGTGGCGTAGTGAGCGTGGTCGACCACCTGGAGAAAGACCAGTCGAACGCCGAGCGCGGCGAAAGCGAGCGCTAAACCTGCGCGCAGCAGCAAAAGCCGATGGGGACCCGTTGGTTTGGAAACTGGCGCGTTGCGCTGAGGTCGGGTTCGACTGTGCGTCGAGGTGTCGTGCGTGCTCACCGAATCGTCCTTGATGTTACCGGTGCGTAACCAGAGAACTTCGGTAGAGGCAGAGGCGCATCAAGAGACGTGGATGGTACTTGAGTGACCGAGGTCGGATCCACCAGATGCAACGCCCCGGCCTCATTCGCGATCTGGCTGGGAGCGGAAAGACTCGTCAATGAACCCACCTGAACGGCGTAGCTCGACTGATCTTGGAGCAGTTGACTCTGCAGCGTGTGAATCTCAATCTGTCGATTCGCCTCAAACATGCTGCCCGTGAGCGCGAGCCCCAGAGCAAGGACCACGATGATCGCGGACTTACGCGGCGATGAGGTCTGAGACCACCGGCGGGTCGCCTCCGCACGACGCGGAGCTCTCGCGCGATGCGATGCGGGACGCGTCGAGGGCCTGTCGCGTTTGGCGGGACGGGGGGTGTCGACACGGCGAGGGAAACTGATGACGCTCACGGCGCCACCTTTCGAGCGATACGCAGACGCGCCGAGCGAGCACGAGGGTTCTCGGCAATTTCGTGGGCTTTGGCCAATTGGGCACTGGCCTTAAAGACAGTCACGCGACTAATCGCACCACAGACGCAGCCCAGTTCGGGCGAGCAACGGCACCCACCATTTTGTTGCTCGGAAAAGAACGACTTCACCGTCCGGTCTTCGCCCGAATGGTACGAAATGACCGCCACGACCCCACCGATGCGTAAAGCACCGAGAGCGGCGTCAAGTCCTTCGTTAAGTTGCTCTTCTTCGGCGTTGACCGCTATACGAAGGGCCTGAAAGGCGCGGGTGGCCACGTGGCCTCGGCGACGAGCCGCCATTGGCACGGCGCGTTCGACGGCTTCGGTGAGCTCAAAGGTGGTTTGCGGCTGACGCTCGATGACCGACTTCGCGATGGAACCAGCGAAGCGGTTCTCGCCGTTGTCGCGAAGAAGTTTGGCGAGTTGGTGTTGATCGACGTGACCGAGAAACGCAGCCGCCGTCTCGCCCTTGGTCGGATCCATGCGCATGTCGAGTGGCGCGTCGCCGCGAAAGGAAAACCCGCGACTCGTCTCGTCAAGTTGGTGCGACGAGACGCCGAGGTCCATAAGCACGCCCACGACATCGTCACCATGAAGAAAAGATTGATTGTCGGCCAGAACGTCCGCGAGATCAGCGAACGTCGCGTCGACGACGAGCAGGCGATCGCCGTAGGCAGCTAGGCGATTCGTCGCCTCCGCACGTGCTTCGGGGTCGCGGTCGATGCCAAGAATTCGTAGTTGAGGTGCGGCGCCAAGTATTGCGCCAGCGTGCCCGCCGCCACCCAACGTGGCGTCAACCACCACGCCAGCGTCCAAGCTGGCAAACAACTCGACGATCTCTTTCGCGAGTACTGGTTCGTGGTAACTGTCCTGGGCCATCCGCAGCCTTTCAATCGCGACAAGTGGCGAGAGGGCGGAGGAGGATTCTCGCTTCATTGTCACGATTGCCAGGCTGCGCGTGGTCCGCGGCCGGTACTGCTGTGAAACTCCCGTCACTAGTCACTGCCCTGCTTAAAGATCTCTTCCGCGGCGTCGACCTTCTCCGCGTACGTCGCGGGATTCCAAAGTTCAACGTGGTCAATGACACCCACTACCAACACATCACCCGAGAGCTGCCCATAGTCGCGAATGGCGCTCGGTAGGGCAAAGCGACCTTGCTTGTCGAAATCGACGTCCGATGAGTTGGCCGACCAGTAGCGAACCTGTTGGCGTTCGGAAGATCCGCCGACCCGACTCTGTTGAAGACGCTCATCCATCTGGCGCGAGAACTCACCGGGCGTCCACAGCGCGACGCAACCTTCGGTGTTGGGACTCAAGTGGCCACCGCGCTCAAACTCGACGCGAAATTTTGCCGGCAGGATCAGTCGGCCCTTGGCGTCCAACGAGTGTTGAAACTGACCGACGAACCCGAGCATGACTGTCCTCCCGTGAGTTCACCACTTTCCCCCACTTCGTGACACATTACACCACTCTTCGCCACGCAGAGCCAATTCGACCCGCTTTTGGGCCTATTCGAGCACTAAAACTCCACCGGGAACGCGACGAACCAAGAAGCGGGTTTCAGGGGCGCGGGCAACGCGAATTACGTTGCTAGGAGCAGGGCCCGGAGACGCCACGGACCACTATTCGAAGCGAGATGGCCAGTGATCTCTTCGGGATTGGCGAGTGTGAACGACGAGAGAATCCGATGATCGAGCGCGTCGCCGAGCCCTTCGGGCACGTGGTTCAGATAGGCCAGCACGTCGCTCGTGGGGTGTGCGTGGAGGACCGTAGAGAGTAAGACGCCCTGGCGCACTCGCCACTGGGTGAGACCCACCGCCTTACGTTCGGCGACGAAAACCTCACCCGGTCCTCGACCGGCAAAACACACCGCGCGAAACGCAGGGTCGCCATCAAGGGGACCTTCGTAGACCGACACTGGTTCACTCGTCAATGTTCGCAGCGTCTCGGCCCACCAGCGCCCCGCCATTACCGAACTGATGTGCACGTCGTTCGACCAGCGGATGTCGTCCTGGGGAATCCACCAGTCGATCCAGAGATCGTCGGGCCGCAACAACACCAGTCCCCCTCCACCTCTTCGGCGCCGAAGAGGTGTGTCGCCCAGGCGGTCGTCGTCAAGGACATCGCGCGCCTGGCTGCTGCCTAGTACCAACGTCGGTCGCGAGACGTGAACCACGAACATCGTCGCCTCAGCTTCACGACGCAGTGTTTCGTAGTCGTAGAGTTCCTCGACGTCGTCCTTCACGAGGCGCGAGGAAGAAACGGCGCCCACAGCGGATCAGGATCGGGCATGTGTCGCCAGCGCCACCAGGGACCGTCCGGCACCCGGGGCTCAAAATGCATGCGCCATCCGAGTTCTTCGAGGAGACGATCGCCCTTTTGCATGTTGTGGCGACGACAAGCGGCCACGACGTTGGTCCACTCGTGTCGCCCACCTCTAGAGCGCGGGACCACGTGATCGATGGTGTCGGCGTGTTCTAGGCAGTACGCGCAGCGGTTGCTGTCTCGCAGTAGGAGCGATCGTCGCGTCAACGGGGGCGTACGCGTCTTGGCGGGCAACTTGACCATCTCGTGTAGGCGAACGATGGCTGGAATCTCTACGACGAGGCTGGCCGAGCGACAGACTTCTGGCTCGTCGGGCATCGCGATGGGTTCAGCCCTTCCCGCCAGCATCAACACGACGGCCCGGCGTTCCGAGACCAGTTGCAATGGTTCAAACGTGGCGTTGAGGAGGAGCACCCGACCCATGAAAAACCTACCGTCCCACTCGTTGACGTCGTGACCACTGCGCGGCGTGGATGACGTCCCCAACAGCCGTGGGCCCGTTCGCTGAGCCCGTCGCCGTCACCATGCGAAAACTCCAATACGCTCGGTCGGGCAGAGGCAAAAAGGGCGCGCGGCGCCACCACCGACGTGCACGAAGGCGCCAGCCCGCTTCAACCACCGTCGGTAGTTGCAAGGGGTGACGTAGCAGGTAGCGAGTGAGTCCCTTCACATCAACACCGTTCACGCGGCACCTCGCCATCCGACGAGAGCCGCGCCCAGGAGCGGTCCGTCAGCACCTAAAAGCGAACGACGAACCTCTACGTCGTGCGCGTAGGGCATCATGGCCGTGGCGCGCGCGGCCTTCGTCGCTTCACTGAAGAAGTCGTCGCCAAATCCCAGGGCCACCGAACCGGCCACAAAACAGTGGTGAAAATCAAGCACGGAACTCAACATGCCCACGGCCCTGCCGACGAGTTCGCCGGTGCGAAGTCGTGTGGCCTGGTCGGCCTCACTGGGCGGACGGCCGGTGCGCTCTTCAATGGCCCAACCGGAAGCCTCCGCTTCAAGACATCCGTACGCGCCACAAGAACACAACGCGCCATTCGCCACGACGTTGAGGTGACCAATGTGGCCCGCGTTGCCCGACTCGCCATCGAGGAGTCGACCATTTAACACGATGCCGCCGCCCACGCCCGTCGAGACCACCATCGAGATATAGGAGTCGACGCCGCGCGCGCCTCCATAGACGCCCTCGGCTAACGCCAACGCCCGCGCGTCACCTTCGACGTACACCTCGAGAGAGAGCGCGTCACGAAGCGACGCACGTAGCGGAAAATCGCGCCAGCCAAGAATGTTTAACGGTGAGACTGTTTCACCCCCGCGCGACATCGGTCCGGCGCAACCGACGCCCACCACGTCGATGACGTGGTCACCGCGAACCCGTCTCGCTAAATCAGCGACGGCGTCGAAGAGGTCCGACGGGTGTTTTGCGACGTCGAGACGATCACGAGACGCAATGACGCGATCAGAAGTGACGATCGCCGCTTCAACTTTGCTCGCCCCAATATCGAGAGCCAGGCACGGAGACGCACGGCGCGCGTCTCCGGCATCGATCATTCGCTTTTGCGGCGATGACGCGACAACCAGTCGCGAAGCGAACTGGTACGGGGACCAAGATTCGCGTGGGCGTCGTCGCCCTGGCCAGTACGTGTGATGTCCTGCCAGGACGCGCGTCCTAAGAGACGAGCGTTTCGCTCAACGACAACTGCGGAGATAAACATCAGGGCGACTCCCGCGAGCCCGAGAACGACGGAGTGCGAGAAGAACAATATGAGAACCGCGAGCCCAACCAAGAAACCCGCTATACCCCAGCGCACTCGACGCCCACCGTGGGAGTAGACGTTGGTCTCACGGGACTTCTTCGCGAAGCGCGGATCCTGTTTGGAGAGCGACTCTTCGAGCTCGGCCAGAATTTTCTGTTCGTGTTCGGACAGCGGCATCGCGTCTCCTTTCCGGCGGTCTTAAGGTACTTTACCTTTCTCCCAGCAACGTCCGCACGACACGAAAGGCAGATCCATCGGCTAGAAAGAAGAGCATCCCAGGAGGCTCGTGGCTCAAGAAACTCTTAACGTGGCAACCGTCTGCACGGGCAACATCTGCCGCTCACCGATGGCCGAAGTCCTTCTGCGCCACCTCGTCCTCGAGGACGCGACACTCGAAGGACGCGTTTTCGTCACCAGTGCCGGCACCGCTCGCTGGCACGTGGGCGCCGCGATGGATCCGCGGGCTCGGGGCGCGCTCAACCGAGCGGGCCTTCGGTCGTCTGGTTCACTCGCTCTCTACGCCGATTCGGCGTACCTCGACGCGCAGGACCTGGTGATCGTCATGATCCGAGAACACCTTCATGACGTGAATGCACGACTACGAAATAACGCAACCGACGTGCTGTTGTGGCGTAATCTCTGCGAACCCGGCCTCAACCTGGACGTCAGCGATCCCTACTGAGGCGACGACCGAGAGTTCGACGAGTGTCTGGCCGCCCTCAGACCAGGGGGTCAGCAGTTGACATCGGTATTTCGTCAGCGACTGGATGAACGCTGTCGCGAAGTTTGACTTCTGGAAGGGTCAAGGAGAGAAGCACCGCGATCACGCCAAACGGTATGGCCCACACGTAGACCGATTGAATCGAACTGGCAATCGCGTGCAACGCAATGTGCAGCTGACTCGGGGGCAGCGTCTTCAAGAGCTTGGGCGTCCACTCCGATGGAGGGACCGAGAGTATTTTCGAGCCCTGAGAACCGAAGCCGGCCGCCAACTCCCGAGGCAACGCGTTGGCGTACAGGGCGCCAAAGACTGCCGTTCCGAAAGCTCCGCCGATCGACCTGAAAAAGTTAGTGCCCGCCGTCGCCGCACCAATGTCGCCCGGGTCGACGGAGTTTTGCACGGCCGTCACCAATATCTGCATGACGAGACCAATACCCATACCCAAGATCAACATGTAGAAACCCTGTTCGAGAAAGGGTGTCGATTCGTTCACAGTGCTCAGAAGTATCAGACCAAGGGTCATCACGATCGTGCCCATAATTGGAAAAGGGCGATACTTCCACCCTCGCGACACAAGTTGTCCAGTAATGATTGACGTGAAAAATAGTCCCGTCATCATGGGCAGTAGACGAAGCCCCGACATCGTTGGCGAAGTCCCGCGGACGAACTGAAAGTACAGTGGGAGAAAGACCATCGCCCCGTACATCGCAAAACCAACGACGAAGCCAATGGCCGAAGCCGAGGAGAAGACTCGGTTCGCAAAAAGATGGGGTGCGAGTATCGGCTCTTTCGAACGCCTTTCTACGACGACGAAGATACCGGTGAAGACCAAGCCCCCGAGGAGCAGCGCGATTGACGTTGGGCTCAGCCACGCGAGCGACGTACCTCCGAGTGACGTAAAAAGAATCAACGCCGAGGCGGCAACGGTCAATACGATAATGCCCACGTAGTCAATGACGTGGCTCACGCGCGTCGGCGAACTCTTGAGCACGACGGAGGTCACGATGAGTGCCACGATGCCGAGTGGGATGTTGACGAAGAAGATCCAATGCCACGACCAGTGGTCAACAACGAACCCGCCGAGCAGGGGTCCGAGCACCGTCGCCGCACCGAACGTCGCGCCAAAGAAACCGGCGTAGCGCCCGCGCTCCCTCGGCGAGACCACGTCAGCAATGATCGCCTGGGCTCCCACCATGAGACCACCACCGCCGAGACCTTGCAGCGCCCGGAACAAGATGAGTTCCAACATCGAGGTTGAGAGTCCACAGAAAATGCTGCCCACGAGAAAGATGACGATCGCCCACTGAAAGAAGCTCTTTCGACCATAGAGGTCACCGAGCTTCCCCCACAGTGGCGTACTGACGGTGGTGGTGAGGAGGTACGCAACCACGACCCAACTGATGTGACTCGCGCCGTGAAGGTCGCCGACAATGGTTGGCAACGCGGTTGCCACAATGGTGCCGTCGAGTGCGGCGAGCAACATACCGAGCATCAGCGCGCCAAAGATGAAGTACAACTCACGTTTGGTTACCGTTTGTATTGTTGGCGCGTCCATGGGTTCCCTCGTCGCCGGTGAGTTACTCACGTCGCTCTCGTTTTGTCTACCAAACTCTAGCCGTGAGGTTTCGTCAATCGAACTGGCGTGAGTAGCATTTTTCAAATGACGCGACCCACTTACTCTCGCGTGTCGTGGGTCCTCGACCACGAGTACAGCGCAGCGATTGGCCTCGCCACCGGTGTCACCGTGGCACTGCTGTGGTCGGCACTCTCTTCGTCGACATACTTCTCTATCGTCGCGTCGAAGTCGAGCGCTCGAGTACTGACCTACTTCGGCGTCAGTTCACTCCACGACATCGTTCTCAGTGCCTTGATGGCCGTCTTCTTCTTTTCGATGGGCCTCGAACTTTCGAGAGAACTCTCGTCGGGCCTGCTCGCCAAGCCCAAGAGCACCGTGCCACCGGTCTTTGGCGCCATCGGCGGCATGCTCTTTACCGCGCTCGGGTCAGTGGCCCTCGGTGCGATTCTCAACTCACACGCCCTGCGTCGGGGCTGGGGGGTGCCAATGGCCACCGACGTTGCCTTTACCCTGGGCGTCCTCGCTATCGCGGGGCGGCGACTCGCGCCCACGCTGCGAATCTTTCTTCTCACCTTGGCTATAACTGACGACGTCCTGAGCGTGATCGTGTTGAGCGTTACTGGGACCACGCACGTGCGACCGCTGGGTCTCGCCGCCATTGTTGCGGCCGTGGTGCTGGGTCTCGTCGTGACGCGGCGCCACACGAGCAACGTCGTCAGTGTGGTACTGCTCATCGTGATGTGGCTTTGCTTCGCGTGGGCCAACGTGGAGCCGGCGTTGGCTGGAGTCTTGGCGGGCGTCATCGTTTCAACTCGAGCTCCAAAACGTGCGTCGCTCGAGAGAAACACCGTACGGCTCTCGGTCGGTTTCGTACTCCCTCTCTTCGCACTCGTTGCTTGTGGCCTGCACTGGTCCAACATCGAGTTCAGTGGCGCCGTGGGAACGGTCGTCATCGCCACGATCGCGATTCGGCTGATCGGCAAAATGCTCGGCATTACTTCGGGCGTGGCGCTCGCGCGGGTCCTGCGTTTTCGACTCGACCCTTCGCTGACCTGGCCGCTCATAGCGACGACGGCCATGCTTTGCGCGATTGGCTTTACGGTGCCATTGTTGTTCGCAACGAAACTCTTTGGCGCACAAAGCTCCCTCTACACCGGTTACACGCTGGGGCTCCTATTAAGTTCGGCCATCGCGGCGTTGCTCGGTGGCGCGTTACTTCGCCTGCAAGGTCGCGCTGAGTAGGTTGATACGGGGGGCTAATGAAAACGCGACTGACGGAACTACTAAAGATTGAGCATCCGGTGATGTTGGCTGGCATGGGCGGTGTCTCCTACAGCGCGCTCGCGGCGGCCGTGTCCAACGCCGGCGGGTACGGCTGTCTCGGCGCGTCGACGATGTCGAGTCAGCAGCTAGCGCACGAGATCGCGGCTACGAAAGCTCTGACGTCCAAGCCCTTTGGCGTGGACCTCCTCACCGCCTTTCCCGACACGCTCAGCGCCAACGTAGAACTGCTCATTGAAGGCGGCGCGAGCACGTTCGTAGCCGGTCTAGGCGTGCCGCGTCACGTCATCGAACTCTGTCACGATCACGGTGTCCTCGTGATATCGATGTGCGGCAAGGTCGAGCACGCCAAACGTGCGCTCGACGCGGGCTGTGACGTCGTGGTCGCACAAGGTACCGAAGCCGGCGGTCACACTGGCACCGTGGCGACGATGCCGCTCGTCCCACTCATCGTCGACGCGATGCACGGCGCCATTCCCGTTGTCGCAGCCGGCGGCCTCTTTGACGGTCGAGGCCTCGCCGCCTCCTTGGCGCTTGGCGCGGACGGGGTGTGGATTGGGACAAGATTCATCGCCACGCCCGAAGCGCGCGCGATTCCCGGCTTTCGAGAGAGCATCCTTGGCGCGAAAGAGGACGGCACGGTAATTTCACGGGCCTTTAGTGGCAAGACCATGCGGGTCATAAGGAACGACACCACCGATCGCTACGAAGCGGATCCCTCGTTGCTCAAAAAGTTCCCCGAACAGCTCTTCGTCTCGCACGAAGAGGGCACCTTCCACCTTGGCGGTGACGAGTCAACCTTGGGCATCGACCCACGCCGCGAGGGCTACCCCGCCGGTCAGGCCGTGGGCGCGATCAATGAACTCGTTCCAGCTGGCGACCTCGTCGTTCAAATAGTCCGTGACGCCGAGGCGATTCTCGCGCGACTCTCCGCGCTTTAAATTTGGTATCAAGATTCCTCGTGTGAGGTGCAGTACATCGACGTAGAGGTCGGTGGCGTTTTGTCTGAGGGACCTAGTCTTGAGTCATGGACACCACTAGCGCCGATCAAGAGGCCATCGTCTCCATTATTCACGGTGCCGCGAAACGCGTAACGATTGCAAAGCGCACTGTCGCTGAGGTGCTCGCCGACGCTCCTGGTCATCTCACCGCCGACGAGATCACGTTCGCCGTGCAGCAGCGACTCCCTGACGTGAGTCCTTCGACGGTCTATCGAATCTTGGAGGAGTTTGAAGAACTCAGCATCGTCGTCCACGCGCACCTGGGACAACAGGCTGCGGTGTACCACCTCGCCGGTGCCGTGCACGGACATTTGACCTGCGAGGACTGCCGGGGCACCTTCGAGATTCCGGCGGCTCACTTTGACGCGCTCAGCAAGAAACTCCTCACGACCTACGGTTTCAAACTCGATCGTCATCACGTCGCGCTCTCGGGCACCTGCGCGACGTGCCAATCCCTGCGCCGCAGCACCTTCATTCCGACGCACGATTAGCGAAGCCCCAGCGTCGTGGCGCGATTCTTAGGGGTCACTTAGAGAACGATCTGGCGCAGTTACTAGATTCTTGTCAGGCTCCTCATGATCAAACTTGAACATCTCACCAAGCGCTACCACGAAACGTTGGCCGTTGACGACCTCGACTTCGAGGTTCAACCCGGCGTGATCACCGGATTTCTTGGGCCGAACGGCTCGGGCAAGTCCACGACGATACGCATCATTTTGGGGCTCGATCATCCGACGAAGGGGCGCGCAACAATCAAGGGGCAGCGGTACGACGAGTTGCGCGCACCACTCCACGAAGTCGGTGCACTGCTTGACGCCAAGGCCATACATCCCGGACGCAGCGCACGCAATCACCTTCGAGCACTCGCCGCGTCGAACCAGATTCCCTTTTCACGCGTAGACGAAGTGCTCGAGTTCGCCGGCATAAGCTCGGTGGCGAACAAGAAGGTTGGCAACTTCTCTCTTGGTATGAGCCAGCGTCTAGGTATTGCGGGGGCGTTGCTCGGCGATCCTGAGGTTCTCCTTTTCGATGAGCCCGTCAATGGGCTCGACCCCGAAGGAGTTCGATGGATTCGCGAACTCTTTCGGTCACTGGCCAATGAAGGTCGCACCGTCTTCGTCTCATCGCACCTCATGAGTGAAATGGCCGTGACGGCGGACCAGATCATCGTCATTGGCCGGGGAAAATTCATCACCCAAGGATCCATCGATTCCCTTACCGCGACCGCGAAGGGCACCGTCTTTGTTCGCGCCGCAAATCACGCACAGTTGATAGCCGAACTGAACGCGAAAGGTGGCGTCGTGAGCCAAGTGAATGACGAGGGTCTGAGCGTGAGCGAACTGACGTCTGATCAAATTGGACACGCGGCCTTTGACGCAGGTATTGCCATCTATGAACTCACACCCCAGCGCGCCTCACTCGAGGACGTCTTCATGGAACTCACGGCTGACGCCGTCGAGTACGGCTCCTCGGGAGTTCGTCATGAGTCGTAACGTCACGCTGGGCTCGGTCGTGCGCGCCGAGTGGTTGAAGTTCCGCACCGTTCGCTCGAGTATCACCGGCGTAATAGTCACGTTCGTGCTCACCATCGGCCTCGGCGCCCTCGTGACGTCGCTCCTACGAGCGCACTGGGCCACCACGAGCCCCGCGCGACGGCTGACCTTCGATCCGGTAATGACGAGTCTGGTGGGGGTGATCTTCGCGCAGTTCGCAATGGGCGTCATCGGCTCGCTTTTCATTACGAGCGAGTACTCCTCGGGCTCCATCCGCACGACGTTGACCGCCGTGCCCAATCGAGTGCAACTCGTTTTGGGGAAATTGATCGTGCTCGTCACGTCGTTGTTCGTGGTGAGTGAAGTTGCGTGTTTCATCACCTTCCTCATGGGTCAGGCAATCTTCTCGAGCGTCGTGCCCACGGCCTCGCTCAGTAACTCCACGGATCTTCGCGCCGTAATTTTCGCCGGGCTCTACCTCACCCTGCTCTCAATATTGGCGTTCTCGTTGGGCCTCATTCTTCGCCAGAGTGCCGCCAGTATCAGTGTCTTCGTGTCGCTGCTGCTCGTGCTACCCCTCATTATCATTTTTCTTCCTTCTAGTTGGCAAAACGACGTCATGCGATTCCTTCCCAATGAGATGGGCCACGCCATGACGTCAGTATCGCCCGTCGCGAACGACTTTTCCGCCGTCGGTTCACTGATCACTCTCTTCGTTTACGTCGTCGTACTTCTCGGTATTGGCACGACGATGATGTCGCGTCGTGACGCCTAGCCTTTGAAGTCTTACTAACCCTGGAGACGTCATGGACCTCAGCGACGCACTACGAAGCACCGGGGCGGTCCGGGATTTCACGTCCGAGCCGGTCGACGACGCGGAGCTCTTTGCGATACTTGACGACGCTCGCTTCGCCCCGTCGGGAGGAAACCGTCAGTCGTGGCACGTCATTGTCGTAAAAGACGAGCGCCAACGCCAAGCCATTGGCGCGGCGTACCTTGACGCCTGGCACGACTACGTCGGCCATCTCCTCGCCGGCGTCATTCCCTTCTCACCCCTCGCGAGCGAAGCGGATCGACTCGCCGCCGCCGGTCAGCGCGGGGCCGCCGAGAAGCTCACTAAACCCGACGCGTTCGCCGAAAACTTCGCTCACGTCCCGGTCATGCTCGTCGTCGGCGCCGACTTGGGTGTGCTCGCCGCGATCGACCGTGATCTCGACCGGTATCAAGTGGTCGGCGGTGCGTCGATCTACCCCTTCGTCTGGAGCATTCTTCTCGCTGCGCGCGAACGAGGCATCGGCGGCGTTATCACCACGATGGCCGTTCGTAACGAACCCGAGCTCAAAGAGATACTGGACTTGCCTGAGAACTACGCCGTCGCGGCCATCGTGGCGCTCGGACATCACGAAAACCGCCTCACAAAACTCAAGCGCCGCACGGTCACTGAGTTCACTACGGTCGACCGATTTGAAGGGCCGTCCTTTAACGCCTAGTTGACGTCGCTCCCGAAGATCTCTTCGGTATCTTGTCCCAGCGCGCGCGGTCCCCGTCGAATCGATGGTCGACGGCCATCGATGAGCAGTGGCGTACGCATCACGCGCGTTTCGCCACTCGGCGTCGACATTGTGCCCACGAAGTCGCCGAAGGTAATTTGATCTTGGGCGAAAGCGCCTTCGACGTCAAGAATCGGCGCGTGCGGTACGCCCGAGCGCTCAAGCGCCCGCAGCCAGTACGCGGTGTCGTGTAACACAAAGATCCGATCTAGAACGTCCGCCAACTCATCGCGCGCCCTCACCCGTTCGTCGTTCGTGGCCCACTCACTTTCCCCGGTGAGACCAGCGTCGTCGAGAGCGTCAACGAGCTTCGCGAACTGCGCGTCGGTGCCCACCGCGAGCAAGAGGAAACCGTCAGCCGTCGTCACTGGACCGTAGGGCGTGATGGACGGATGATCGTTGCCCATGCGCGGTGGATTCACGTTCGTCGAGAGAAAGCTCTGCGCCTGATTGATGAGAGCGCTCATGGCCGACTCGAGTAGGGGTGCCTCGAAGTGACGACCGGCGCGACCTCGAGCTTTGGCCAGAAGACCACTCAAGAGGCCAACCGCGCCGTAGAGACCGGTGACGACGTCGGCGACCGGCGCGCCCACTTTGCTCGGTGCGCCAACGTCGCCCGTCACGCCCATCAGACCCGAACGCGCCTGAGCCAATAAGTCAAACGACGGCTGATCGGCGAGCGGACCCCCGACGGTCGCGGGTGTGATACTGACCCACACGCAGTCCGGATTCACTTCGCGCAGGCGGTCGATGCCCAAGGTCCGGACCTGGCTCGGCAAGTAGTTCTCGATCACCGCGTCAGCCAGTTTCACCAAATCAGCGACGCGAGCGAAGTCTTCAGCGTCGCGCAAATTTGCTACGACGTTTCGCCGATGTCGATTCACCGCCAAGTAATAGGTCGCGTCGCCACCAAGTCGCGGCGGTGCTAGAGAACGAACGGGGTCACCCTCAGGGCTCTCCACTTTGATTACATCGGCTCCGAGATCCCCGGCGATCATCGCGCACAGTGGTCCGGCCAGCACCCTTGAGAGGTCGAGAACCCGGAGTCCTTCGAGGGGCAGCCCCGTGCCGACGTTCGTCGGATCAAGGTCCCAGGTCACTACAGGACCTTCGAAAGGAAACTCCGCAGGCGTTCAGTCCCTGGAGCACTCAATACGTCGCGAGGATTGCCAGACTCTTCGATCACGCCGCCGTCCAGAAAGTAAATCGAATTGGCAACCTCTCGAGCGAAGTTCATCTCGTGCGTGACCACGATCATCGTCATTCCACTCGCCGCGAGATCTTTCATAACGTCGAGAACTTCGCCAACCAATTCCGGATCAAGCGCCGAGGTCGGTTCGTCGAAGAGCATCAGCTTGGGATCCATCGCTAGGGCGCGCGCGATAGCCACGCGCTGCTGCTGGCCTCCAGAGATTTGGCTCGGGTAGTGCTGTTCCTTGCCCTCCAATCCAACTCGAGCGAGGAGTGTGCGCGCCTTGGCCCGGGCGGCTTCGGGTTCTACTCCCTTAACTTTTATTTGGCCAATCGTGATGTTCTCTAGCACCGTTAAATGTTGAAAGAGATTGAAACGTTGAAAGACCATGCCGATTTGGGAACGTTCGGCGCAAATCTGTTTGTCACTTCGTTCGTAGAGTTTCCCTCCGCGCGCTTCATAGCCAACCAGGTCGCCGTCCACTCGCAGCTCGCCAGCGTCGTGTTTCTCCAGGTGATTAATGCATCGCAACAGCGTGCTCTTACCCGAGCCAGAAGGCCCAATCAGGCAAGTGACTTCTCCGCGAACCACCGTAAGGTCCACACCCTTTAGAACCTCGACGCCACCGTAAGACTTGTGGACTCCGCGCGCCTCGACCATGGGGGTAGTCATCGAACTGCCTCTGCCGGGCGACGTCGGATTCGAAAATTCGAAACTATTCCCTTAAGGTCGCGACGGAGACGTTGTATTGGTGTGGGTGGAGGGGTACGCAGGGCCCCTTTGGCGAAGTGACGCTCGAGGTAGAACTGGCCGACCGAGAGGACGGTCGTCACCGCGATGTACCACAAACTCGCCACGATCAACAAAGGCATAATGAGAAAGTTGACCGAATAAATATTCGTCGCAGCACCTAACAGGTCAACAACGCCGATCGTGCTCACGAGAGACGTGGTCTTCAGCATCGATATCAGTTCATTACCCGTGGGTGGAATAATCACCCTCATCGCCTGGGGTAAGACGATTGATCTCAATGTCTGTGGCCGAGTCATGCCAAGGGCCATGGCTGCTTCGGTCTGACCTTCCTCAACCGAAATCAGGCCCGCACGAGCAATCTCGGACATGTACGCCGCTTCATTCAACCCGAGGGCCACGATGGAGGCAACGTAGGCAGTAATAACCGTCTTGGTCATGAAGTGGACGGCCGTCAAGTGCGAAAAGGGAATGCCGAGACTGAGTGATGGATAAAGAATGGCGATGTTGTACCAAACAACTATCTGGACCAAGACCGGTGTACCACGAAAAAACCAGGTGTAGGTCCACGCGAGCGACGAGAGCAGCCGATTCGACGAAAGGCGCATAACGGCGACCAACACACCCAAGAGGACACCAATGAGCATTGCTAGCGCCGTCAGCTCAAGAGTTACCAGTAGGCCGTGCAGAATCTCGGAGGTGAAGAAATAACGACGGACAATGTCCCAACTAAAACGCCACTCTCTAATTTGATGGCACCTTCGAATGCCACTGGCGAGGCGGCACGAATACACACCGGTCCCCAGTTTGGAGAACAGCGTGTGAACCAACATTGCAACGAGTAACAACGCAAACGCCGCGGCGATCCATTGCCCGACGTGACGAACGGGGACGACCTTTACGGTAGCGTCCCCGTTCTCCGTCATGTTCGTTCTCAGACTTTTAATCTCTTAGGGGAGCGCCCCATTGAGAACAATTTTGCTTGACGCGAGCGCACCGGAGGTAACCCCGTAGTGGGCCAATATTGCGTGGTAGGTCCCGTTTGCAATCAAGGTCTTGATAGCCGCTTGGATTGCGACAGCCAGTCCCTTGCCGGCGGTCGTCTTCGGCGTAGCAATGCCGTAGGGCGCGACGTTCACGGCACTCCCAACGAGCTTGAATCCCTTTACCGTTGCCACGATGTGGCCCGCTACCTGGCTGTCCACGAAACCGACGTCGGCCTGTCCTGACGAGACGGCCAAATTCGCTTCGGTTTGAGTGGGAAAGGCGATGAGGTTCAACTTCTTGCTAGCAGAGCACGCTTTCGCCGCGGCCTTTGCGTCCTTCTGCTCAGCGGTACCCGTTTCAACCGCCACCGATAACCCGCAGAAGCTCATGAAACCAGTGAAAGTTACCTTTGAGTTCGCCTTGGCGTACACGCCTTCGCCAGCCTTAAAGTAGTCGACGAAGTTCACGGTCTTTTCACGGGACTTTTCGTCAGTGAACGATGAGTTACCAATGACGTAGCGACCACCTTTAATGCCGGCGAGGATGGTGCCGAAGACTACGTTGTTTTCCTTCACCGTGATGCCCAGCGTCTTGGCAATCGCGTTGATGAGGTCAATGTCGAATCCGACCATGGTGGTTCCGTTCATCGACTCATCGGGCGCGTAGGTGGCGTCGGTGGCCACCTGGAGCGTGCCAGTCTTGAACGACGGAGGCACCAGCGCGGCGTCTGCAGCGTTGTACGTCCCTCTTAGCGAGGCCGCGCCCGCGACGACGCTCGAGGCCAATAACAATGAGGCAATGCCTCCCATGACGAGTACTTGACGAACCCGTGAAATCCGCTGCATGAAATCTCCCAATAGTTTCTGCACCGCGGCACGCCGCGTCAGGCTTCTATTGATACCAGAAAAGTGCCTTAGGTGAGACTCGGGCCTGAGAAGGACGTCTGCGCCTGCGCCACAGGCTCGCTCGCGGGCGACTCTTCGAGTCTGGGTAGATGAGTCAGGGCCGCGAGCGCTACGACGAGCGCGGTGCCCGCGGCCACGAAACAGGCGCGGTGCAGGCCCTGCATGAAGGCATTGGACACCATGGTGTTGAGCGCCGGCTGGAGGCCAATCGGCAAGTGCGCCACGGTCGCTTGCGCGGCCTGGGTGGAACTTACGGCCACGTGGAGCTCGCTCTGCGTCAAGCCGTGCCCGAGATAGGGCGAGAGGGCAGCGCGAACACCGGGTCCAAAGATTGAAGAAAAAACTGAACCAATAATGGCGACGCCCATCGTGCCACCTAACTCTCTCGTCGTCTCGTTCACGGCGGCTCCCGCGCCGATCTGTTCGGGTCGAAGGGTGCTCATGAGTGCGGCGGTGGACGGCGCGTTGACCAAGGAGAAACCGAGCGCCAGCATGATCATGGCGCCGATGACGGGTCCGAAGTACGCGGCGTTGGCGCTGATCGTACCCATCCATATCAGCGCCGCGGCAACAACCGTGAGTCCAGCCGCCACGACGTAGCGAGTGCCGAGGCGAAGCGCGGCAACGGCTCCCAGTGGCGCCGTGATCATCACGACAATGGCGAAGGGCAGCGTGTGCACACCGGCGGAGAGCGGCGAATAGCCACGAAGAAGTTGAAAGTACTGCGTGATGAGAAAGATGAAGCCAAAGAGGCAGAAGAAGTTGGCGGCGATCGAGGCCGCACCAGCGGAGAACGTGCGATTAAGGAAGATGCGAACGTCGAGCAGTGGCCCGTCACGACGTAACTCATAGAGCACAAAGGAAACGACGTACATGACCGCGAGAGCGAAAACGAGGACCGTGCCGGCGCTGCGCCATCCCCACGACGGTCCTTCAATAATTGCCAACGTCAAAGCCGTAACGCCCGCTGTACCGAGTACCAAGCCAACAAGGTCGAGACGTCGCCTTTGCGGGCTCTTGGACTCTGGCACGACGAAGCCCACCGCGATAACGGCGAACAGCACTAGTGGCGCATTAATCAAGAAGATTGACCCGTACCAAAAATGAACAAGCAACGAGCCACCCACCACCGGGCCAATCGCGACCGCGACCCCGCTGGTGGCTCCCCAGATGCCAAAGGCCTTGGCGCGCTCGGAGTGTTCTTCAAAGACAATCGTCAGCGTCGAAAGCGTGGCGGGAAAGATGAACGCCGCCGCCGCGCCCATCAGAGCGCGTGCCACCAACAACGACGGCACGCTGTGCGAGATCGCCGCGAGAAGTGAAAACACGCCAAAGGCCGACAGCCCTATTTGCATGACGCGTTTTCGACCAAAACGATCCGATAGGCCTCCCCCGGCCAACAACAAACCGGCGAACGGCAGCGAGTAACCGTCGACGATCCACTGCAGCGATGAGTTCGACGCGTGAAGATCTCGCGAGAACGATGGAAGCGCGACGTTGACGATTGTGTTGTCGATGACGACAATCAAGACGGCTACGCACAGGACCGCCAAGACCCACCAACGACGATCGTGCGCAGCGTTCGGCATCTCGTCCCCCGTTGAAGAATGCCTCGAAACTATAGAACAGCGTTCTATAATGGTCAAATGGGCGAGAGAGCTAGTCGAACGCCTTCCGAGAAAATTAGTCCGGAGGTTCTCAGCGCGGCGATGGCGATTCTGGACGAAGAGGGCCCCGACGGCTTCACGGTTCGAGCCATTGCATTGCGCGCCAACGTCGCGCCAATGGCGATTTACAACCACTTCGACGGACTCAACGGCGTCCGCGAAGCTCTTTGGATCAAGGGCTTTGAAATCTTCAATAAAGAGCTCACTTTTCGCACCGACGACGCCGCTGACGATCTCTTCAATGGCGCTCTGGGCTACCGAAAATTCGCTTTGGAACATCGTGGTCTCTACGCCTTGATGTTCATGGGGCGTTTTCGCGGCTTTCTCCCCTCGCCCGCCGCGATCGACGTCTCCTACCAGGCCTTTCAGACACTCGTGAGCAACGTCGAACGTTGTCAGCAAGCGGGATGGTTTAAAGATGAGTCTGCGCTCGACGCGGCTCAGGTCATTTGGTCGGCCTGCCACGGGTACGTTTCGCTCGAATTACTTAGCGTCAACTTCGCCGCCGACCCCAACAAAACTTTTCAGTTGCTGCTTGCGACCTTACGAGACGGATTCAACTAGCGGTTCAAGGCGAAGTTCGCTCGGCCAATTGCCGAGACGCGTCGGTGACAACAACATGTTCGTGAGATCGTGACGTAGATGTTCTTGTCGCCACACGAGTTGTTGCTGGGCGGCATTTAGTACTCGTTCCGTATCGTGACACTCGGTTCGCCACGTTGGATCTGCCGCCACGTCAAAACACTTGTACGAACCGTCACCGAACTGCACGTAGGCAGTGTCGTCACCGAAGGAGACCGCCAGATTACGTCGTGCGAGCGCGGCATTCGTAGGTTGCGAGGAGCCGCTGTTGTTCAGCAAGAAGTAGCGGCTGTCCCATTCGTAGTGGGCCGCGTCACGCCACTCGACCTCCATACCGTCCATAAGTGGCATGAGCGAACGTCCGTCACACTGCACGAGTTCGTCGATACCTAAAGCGTCGGCCAAAGTGGGCAGCAGGTCCACGTTCTCGGTGAAGCGGCTTATGGACGCGCCGCCCGTAGAGCGAGGATCCCGCCATAGTCCGAGAATGTGGTAGCTCTGAGGAAAGAAGCCGAGCTTTTCGATCAGTCCGTGGTCGCCGAGCTGTTCGCCGTGATCAGAGGTCACGACAACCAGGGTGTCGCTCCACTCACCACGCTCTTCGAGAGCGCGCACGACTCTGCCTAACTGCGCGTCAACCTCTGAGATCATGCCGTAGTACTGCGTCTTTAGAAATCTCATTTCGTCTGGGTCGGTGGGCGCTGACGAAGCTCCCCAGGTCAGTGCCGCTTCGTGGAGTGGATGACGACGGCCACTCTCCACGGGAGCAATCGGCACTGCCATGTCCGCGGGGTCGTACATCTTGGAGAACGCACCGGCTGCTGCGTAGGGAGGGTGTGGTCGTAGATAACTCAAGTGCGCGAACCACCCGCTCTCTTGGTGATCGAGCCAGTCGATGAATCGTGTGGTGAGAAAACCACTGAGAGAGTCCTCCGCCGGTCGATCCGGTTCACCATGGAGCGGGCCCGCCCAGCCGTTTTCGACGTCGTAGCCCTTCGCGCGCAAATACTGCACCCATCCCGCTTGGCTTTCGGGGAGATAGAGACCCACAGAGAATCCGGGCAGGATGCCGTCGTAGTAGTCGAGGCGTGGGTCATCGGCACCGCAGGCCCGCGAAGGGTCGAGTCCTTGATCGGTGTAGCCAAAGAGAGTGGGGTCATAACCCGCACGGCGCGCGACCAACGCGAGATTGTCAAAGCCACCCTGGAGTGGCGTGCCGTTGGCCACCACGCGATTGTTCATCTGGTACATGCCGGTGTAGAGCGCGGCACGTCCCGGTGAACACGGTGCCGCTTGGGAGAAGTGGCGTTCGAGGCGCACGCCCTCGGCCGCGACACGGTCGAGCGTCGGCGTTTTGACGATGGAGTGACCCGCCGCGCCATAGGAATCGCCGCGAAACTGATCGAGCGTGATGAAGAGGACGTTCACGACGAAGCGACTTCAACCAAGCGGTGAAGATGCAGCGCCAGATCATCGATGATGGCGAGCGCCTCGGGTACGACGCCACCCATCTCTAAGAAGCCGTGCACCATGCCTTCGGCTTCGAGAAGTTCGACCTTCACGCCAAAGTGTTCGAGAAGTCCGGCGTAGGCCACACCTTCATCGCGTAGTGGATCACACTCGGCGACGACCACGATGGCGGACGCGACGTCCGTGAGATCGAAGCAGAGCAGGGGCGTCACGCGAGGGTCGGTGTGATCGTTCCAATCACCGAGGTATTGGCCATAGTCGTAGCGCAAGTTCTCGACGTCCAAGAGATAGCCCTTGCCGTACGTGTGGGCCGAGTCAGTGACGAGTTCGGGGCCCAAGGTCGGATAGATAAGGACTTGCGCCGCAATATCAATGTCTTCACCTTTCAGTTGGGTGGCGGCAACGGTCGCGAGGTTGGCGCCGGCCGAGTCACCCATGACTATGAGTCGCGCGCGTTGATCGCCAAACTCGCTTCGGTGACTCGTGACGTAGCGGATCACGTCCATCGCGTCATTCAGGCCCGCGGGAAATGGATGCTCGGGCGCCAGTCGGTAGTCAACGGCCAAGAACCGCATCTTCGTGTCCGAGGCGAGACGACGGCAGAGGAACTCGTGGGTATCGAGGTCACCGACAACGAAACTTCCGCCGTGAAAATAGAGAACGAGAGCTTTGGCTTCGTCGCCCGGAGGCACGTAGAGGCGGCCATCGAGTGTTCGTCCATCTAGGTGCAGCACGCGATTTTCTTGGTGGGCCATCTCAGCCATCTCACCTTGCATCGCGAACGCCTCGTCGCGAAACGTCTGACGTCGCTCAGCCACACTCACGTTGGAAGATAGCGATTGGGGACTCTCTTGAGCCTGACGAAGAAATGGTTCAAATGCTGGATGGACCACGGTCACCCCCCGACCCAACATTAGACATCGCGGCGAACGTGTCGCCAAAGGTTTCATCGTCTAACTATTCATAGACTCAACCAATGAGCTCCCATGAGTCGAACTATCTCCGAGTGGCCCACGGATTCACTAATTCTTTGGCGAGCGTTAAAGACGGACAGTGGCAACTTCGCACGCCGTGTGACGACTGGGATGTCACTGACTTGGTCGAGCACGTAGTAGCAACCCATCAGCGGGTGTACACCATGATTAACCCCGGTGGTATCGAGGGTCTTGACCCCGAGGCATTGCTTAGCGCGCGATGGATCTACGCGTTGAGGACGTACCAAGATGCTCTAAACGATTCTGAGATCTCCAACGCGCCCGTGACGACACGAGTTGGCGAACAGCCGTTTTTCGCACTTGTTGAAGGTCTACTTATGATCGACACGTTGTGTCACAGTTGGGACCTCGCACGCGCAATCGGCAGTGATGAATGGCTTGACCCGATTGCGGTCGACGCTGCCCACGAAAAGCTCATCAGCTTCGGCGATGGAATTCGAGTGCCGGGCGGATTTAAGGACGCCGTAACGCCGAGAAGCGACGCCGACGAGCAGACCAAGTTCCTCAATTTCGCCGGTCGGATCGTTTAACGACAAACTATGACCAACGATGGGAAAAGGAATCGACCATGAGTCAAAACCCAGTAAGCGCCACACCACCCGGTGACGCCGCCACCGACGAGACGGCCGTCGAGAGAACGGGTCTCGTCGCCTCCTTTAACGCACTGCCACGGTCGCTGAAGGTTGGCGCGTCGATCGTGATCATCGTGGCGCTCGCGATTATCTTCGCAGTCTCGCGTGACTTTTACTTCCACTGGTTCGAAATACATACCGGTACTGTTAACGAGACCGGAACCTACTACGCGTTTTGGAGTGGCTTTGGGTCAGACCTTGGCGAAGCCACCATTGTCGTGGGAATCGCCGCCGCGTGGCGCCACCACAACTGTCACGTCAAAGGCTGCCCACGGATTGGCCGACCCGTACCCGGCACCCCCTACATCGCTTGTCCCAAGCACCACCCGGCCCACGAAGGCGCCAAGCGCAGCGTGTCAATTGAGACCATCTTTAAGGCCCACGAAGCAGCGAAAAGAGAGAACAAGCACTCTTGACAGAGTGTCGCCGGAAGACCCACGATACCGCGAGTTCGACGGTGGCCCGGTGAGTTCAGAGACAACCGCGGACCGAGGTGTCCAACAGTAGGAACATCTTGGAGCGGACGACCGGGCTCGAACCGGCGACCTCGACCTTGGCAAGGTCGCGCTCTACCAACTGAGCTACGTCCGCGTGGTGCTTCAATTGTAGCCGACCGAGATTAGCGCGCCAGTCGCTCTTAACTCGGTGTTGACTCGATAAGACTGGTTGCTTCCTCCAAGAGATAGTCACGAAGGACGCCAAGATCGTCCATGCGATCAGCACAGCCCAGCAGGCCGAACTCCAAGTATTCCTCGAACCCGAGGACAGTGATATTGAGAGAAAAGGCGCCGAACAGCGGCCCCACGGGCGCGGCCGAAGCGACACGGTGACCACTCAACCAAAGCGGAATGGGCGGTCCCGGTACCGAGGAGATCATCAGGTTGGCCATAGGTACGTATTTGAAGAGGTCGAACGCGGAGATAATTTTGGCGCCCCACGAGATCAGCGTGGGGCCGAGTACGCGCGGCACGTCTTGAAAGATCTTGGCACGATGTTGACGCTGCTCTCCCAACGTCTTCATGGCGTCGCTCGAAATAGCGCGCAACCGTTCCTCGGGGTCGGCGATGTTCGTGTGCAGCCGAACGAGCATGCCCGAAATCTGGTTTCCGAGATTGGCGGTATCACCTTCGCCACGAACGTTGATGGGCACGAAGGCCACCAAGTCCTTCTTTAGTACTTCACCTCGGTCGGCCATAAGTCGCTTCAGCGCAGCACTCGACGTCGCCATCACGAAGTCCGTAACTGACACGCCCCGAGACTTCGCCGCTCGTTTCACGTCCGCGAGTGAGACCCGGGTTCGGCAATAGAGCTTCTCCACACCCGCCGCTCCGTTCAGTGACGTTCGCCTGGCCTCAAACATTGACGGCTGACTCGGCGTTGCGTGCCTGCGTCCGTGCACCACGACCACGCTCACGAGAGCTCGAAGGATTTCGTAGAGGCGACCACCCCACGAACCAATGTTCTCGAGAATCAGGTCGGGGTGTTGGCGCACGCGACCAATTCCTTGGCGCAGCAGTCCGAGCGACGTCGTTACTGTCGGCTCCTCCTCGTCTGATTCAACAGCGACCTGTGGTTCGCGAACGTCGGGCGAGATATCGAAGAGGCTCGCGAACGTCTCCGCGCCCGACACGCCGTCGGCCAGAGCGTGGTGCACTTTAAGGGCCAGCGCCGCGTGACCGTCTTCGAGACCTTCAATGACGAGGAGTTGCCAGAGCGGGCGTTGGGGTGAGAGCGTCCGCGATAAAAACTCCGCGATCAGTGCATCGAACTGGGCCGGCGATCCCGGCGAGGGCACCACCGCGCGCACCACGTGACGATCGAGATCGAACTTGTCGTCGGTAATCAAAATGGGCCACGTCATGTCAAAGGGGGCTCGAACGACCCGTTGGGTCAGAACGGGAATTTCGTGGAGCCGTGCCGCGATGTTCTTCTGGATGAGTTCGAAACGCTCCCGAGGATCTTCAACGCCACCCTCGAGTTCGATGACCGCGCCAATGTTCATCGCGGTGCCGGAGGTCTCGAGCAGGATGAACGCGCTGTCGAGTGGGTCGAGAAACTTCGTCATCGGCCGCTACTACCAAATCCGCCGTCGCCACGAACTGCGCTCGGCAATTCGTCAACGACGAGGAAATTCGACGTCGCCAGTGGCACGACGACGAGTTGAGCGATCCGATCACCCTTCTCTACGTGGTAGTCGTGTTCGGGGTCGAGGTTCACGAGCGCGACCTTGACCTCGCCGCGATAGCCGGGATCTATAAGTCCCGGTGCGTTCGCGCACGTCACACCGTGCTTCGCGGCGAGCCCACTGCGCGGCAACACGAAACCACCGTGACCTTCGGGAATCGCCATCGCGAGGCCCGTGGCGACGAGCGCTCGACCACCTCGGGCGCTTAGCGTGCACGACTCCACCGCGACCAGATCACAGCCGGCGTCTCCTTCGTTGGCGTAGCTGGGCAACACCGCGTCTGGGTGTAGGACCTTGGTGAAGATTTCCATTCACGGAAGGCTAGTCACGACGCGAGACTCGATTCGGTAGTGTCGCACTGTGCTGGTGTGGATGGATTTGGAGATGACTGGTCTCGAACCTCAACGCCACGTCATTGTCGAAATCGCCACATTGATCACCGACGATGAACTGAACGTCATTGCTGAGGGTCCCAATCTCGTCGTGCACGCCTCACCCGAGCAGCTCGGCGAAATGGGCTCGTTCGTTACCGAAATGCACACTAAGTCGGGTCTCTTGCCAGAGATCATTGCTTCGACCACCTCGATTAGTGAGGCCGAGACATTGACGCTCGAATTTTTGAAGGCGCACATTGACGAGCCACGTTCGGTGCCCCTTAGCGGCAACTCAATCGGTACGGACCGTCGCTTTCTCCAGGAGTACATGCCCACCCTCGAAGCGTTCTTGCACTACCGCAACGTCGACGTGTCGACGCTTAAGGAGTTGGCTCGACGGTGGCACCCCGAAGTCGTCGCCGAACTGCCAGACAAAGGTACGACCCACCGCGCGCTCGAGGACATTCGAGAATCCATCAGTGAACTCGCCCACTACCGCTCGACAATGATTCTGCCCAGTATCGAGACCAAGTAATCTCACCAACCATGAGCGACTCTCCCCTTTCGCACGTCGAAGCGACCGCGCAGCTGACGGCGCCGGGCCAAATGTTCGAGATCGACCGAGCGAACGTCGACGATATTGAACTCGCGGTGTGGAAGAACGCGCCCGCCAGTTTGCGCCAAATATTCGACATGTCCCTCAGCCATGGTTCGAAGGATTTTCTTGTCTACGAGGACCAGCGCGTCACCTTTGACGAGCACTACCGCATTGCCAGCACTCTCGCGCAACGGCTACTCGACGACGGCACCAAAAAGGGTGATCGAATCGCCATCGCGTCACGCAATCTTCCCGAGTGGGTAATGGCCTTTTGGGGATCGATGATCGTCGGGGCGGTGGTAGTGCCGCTCAATGCCTGGTGGACCACGGACGAACTGATTTACGGGTTGAGTGACTCGGGAACGTCAGTACTCTTCGTCGACGAAGAACGACTCGAGCGCATTAGTGCTCGACTCGATGAACTTACTGACGTTCGTACGGTCGTTGTATTTAGTGAAAATCATTCGCGTCCGCCTCGACTCGGTCAGGAGCACGCTCGCGTGCGTGTCGTGAGTTTTGAAAAGTTTCTCGGTGCCGTTGACCCCGGCGCAACACCGCCCAACGCCGAACTCTTGTCTGACGACGACGCGACGATGTTCTACACCTCGGGTACGACGGGACGTCCGAAGGGTGCGCTCGGTACTCACCGCAACGCCAACACGAACATCATGAACCTTTTCTTTCGTGGGCAAGTCTCCGCGCTTCGAACTGTGAAGGGGGACGTCGGCGACACTGCGCCCGTCACCCAGAACTCCAATCTCTTGAACGTTCCTCTCTTTCACGCCACGGGTTGTCTTGCCGTTATGACGACGAGCACCATCGCCGGTGCGAAAATCGTCATGATGCATCACTTCGACGCGACGAAGGCCCTTCAACTCATTGAGTCTGAGAAAATCACCGCCATTGGAGGTGTGCCCACGATCGCCATGCAGATCCTCGACCACCCCGACTTTGACAAGTTCGACACCTCTACTGTGACAACCGTCTCCTACGGAGGCGCCCCAGCACCGCCGGAACTCGTACGACGCATCAAGGCTCACTTCAAGGTCGGTCAACCGGGCAATGGCTACGGGCTCACCGAAACGTCCGCCGGCGTCTGTTTTAACGGTGGCGATGATTACGTCGCCAAGCCCAGCAGTTGTGGACAGGTCGTGCCGGTCTGTGAAGTGGCGATCGTGCCCGAAGACTTTGAGGGCGATGAACCGCCCTTTGACCGACCCCGTGGTCCCGATGTCGTAGGCGAACTTTGGGTTAAAGGACCGAGTGTCGTTCGTGGCTACTGGAACAAACCCGAGGCAACCGCAAAGGCTTTCACCAAGGGTTGGATGCACACTGGTGACGTCGCTCGTATCGACAACGAAGGTTTTGTCTACATTGTCGACCGGGCGAAGGACATGATCATTCGCGGCGGTGAGAACATCTACTCCGTCATCGTCGAAGCCGCCATCTTCGACCACCCCGACGTGGCCGACTGCGCGGTCGTGGGTCTACCCCATCCGACCATGGGCGAAGAGGTCGCGGCCGTCATCGTGCTCCGCCCCGGTCGCGTGATCGAGGCCGAAGAGATTTCGCGCCACGTCGCCGTTCGTCTCGCCAGGTTTGAAGTGCCGACAAAGATCTTCTTTCATTCAACACCGCTGCCCCGTAACCCCCAGGGCAAAGTTCTCAAGCGAGAACTTCGCGATTCCCTGGTTCAAGAGACCAGCGCCACGCGCTAGGTGGCCGCGGGGATTGAGCCATCGCGCAACCTACCTTTAAACACCAAGAGCGGCCACCCGAGAGTGGCCGCTCTTGGTGGAACGAAACGACTTATTTATTGGGCTGCGGCGTGAAACGCAGGTAGTCCTTGATCTTCCTGAAACCCTTGGGAAACTTTTCCTTGGCGTCTTCGTCGCTGACCGAAGGCGCGATGATGACGTCGTCGCCGTCCTTCCAGTCCACGGGGGTCGACACGGGGAACTTCGCCGAAAGCTGCAGCGAGTCCAGCACGCGCACGATCTCATCGACGTTGCGTCCCGTTGAGGCCGGGTAGGTCAAGGTCAGCTTGACTTTCTTGTCGGGAGCAACAATAAAGACGCTACGCACGGTCATCGTGTCACTGGCGTTGGGGTGAATCATGTCGTAGAGGTCAGCAACCTTGTGATCCTCGTCACCAATGATGGGAAAGTTCAACTCCGAACCCTGCACTTCACTGATATCGCTCTTCCAACGGTTATGGGACTCCACGTTGTCGACCGACACCGCAATCAACTTGGTATTGCGCTTGTCGAATTCAGCCTTACGGGCGGCAAAAGCACCGAGTTCAGTGGTGCACACGGGCGTGAAGTCCTTCGGGTGCGAAAACAGCACGCCCCAGCCATCGCCGAGCCACTCGTAGAAGTTCACGGGACCCTCGGTGGTGTCGGCGGAAAAGTCGGGGGCTGCGTCGCCCAAGCGAATTGCCATGAAATGCTCCTTGTGTGCGAGGTGACAGTCGCTCGACTGCACGGGGATACCTTAGCGGTCGCCTTTCAATTCTCGCAAATAACTAGTGGAGTTGTAGGTAATAGATCGTTCGGTCCACCCGGGCCCTGTGAAACTAGAGACATGAGTAAGAACGAAGTGCCCATCGTCGCCGCCTTCGACCTCGACGGCACCCTCAGCGAAGGCGGCAGCGTCTTTAAGTGGCTGCGCTTTCTGCGCGGCTCGCGAGCGACGTGCGTAGCTTCGCTCGGCCTCGCCGGGCCACTCTTCGAGGGCGCGGTTCGAAGCGGTCACTGGGCCGACGAGGCAAAAGAACGACTTTTTCAGCGTCTGCTGACTGGCCTCGACGCCAGGGATGTCACGGACAGGTCACGAATCTTTGCCATTGGGCACTTCGAAAAACACGGCCGCCTTTCGATCATCGAACGGCTGCAGTGGCACCTGCGCCAAGGTCACGACGTCGTTATCGTCTCAGCCTCACCCCAGATCTACGTTGACGTCGTCGCCGAGGAGCTAAACGCCGCTGGTGGCCTCGGCACGCGGCTCTCAGTAGACGCCCGCAACCGACTTACCGGCAGCTACCTCGGCAAAAACTGTCGCGGTAAGGAGAAGATGCGCCGACTGCGTGAGTGGATCGACGAACGACACCCCGGCGAAGAGGCGACAATTTACGCGTACGGCAACTCTCGAGGCGATCGAAGGATGTTGCGGGGGGCTACGTTCCCCTACGACGTCGGCAAACTCGGACCTCTCGGCTCGCTCCGCCACTTTCCGCGACTGACCAA